>NZ_JBHTFO010000021.1:0-61863 GCF_042666275.1 Paenibacillus sp. GCM10028914 | reverse complement strand
TCTCATTTTTGATCTTACCGAAGTAAGATCGGTTTAACTCACTCGTTGTTCAGTTTTCAAAGATCAACTTCAGTGTTACCGGCGAGTCTAGTTCGCTTCAGCAACTTTTATATCATATCACACTCTTTCGAAGTTAGCAAGCTTTTTTTGAATTTATTTTTTCGATTCAATTTGGCTTGTTACTTAGCATTTCGTGTGCCGTCCGTATCTCTCGGCCGGATTTATAATATACCATGGGTTTATAGATTAATGCAACCCTAAATCTATATTTTATTACAGGTAAAATTAGACAGTTGTTAATCACTTGCAAACCGCCCTTATTCCTATCAGCTATTAGGCCCAACTCATCGTGTGTCATTGCTATTATTAATAGTACATTGATCAACAAGGACTTACATGATTACATGGCTCAGGTATAAGTTGTCTTCTAATATAGAAATAGAAAAAGAACAGCCTTCGCTGATCGCATAGGCTGTTCTTTCTCGTGTTTACATTCTAACTTAGTCCAGCGTACGGTTCCGCATGTGAGGGAACAGCAATACGTCACGAATAGATGGGGCATTCGTAAGCAACATAATCAAACGGTCAATACCAATACCAAGTCCGCCTGTAGGTGGCATACCATACTCGAGTGCACGCAGGAAATCTTCATCCATATCATGCGCTTCATCGTTGCCTTGCTCTTTCTCCTTCATTTGCCCCTCAAAACGCTGACGCTGATCAATTGGGTCATTAAGTTCGGAGAACGCGTTAGCATGCTCACGCGCTACGATGAATAATTCGAAACGATCGGTAAAGCGCGGATCTTCATCATTCTTTTTCGCAAGCGGTGAAATTTCAACTGGATGCCCTGTTACAAACGTCGGTTGAATAAGCGTTTCTTCAACAAACTGTTCAAAGAATGCATTCAGAATATGACCAAAAGTCATATGCTTTTCAACTGGAACTTTATGTTCTTTGGCCAGAGCATGGGCTTCTTCATTAGTCATTTGAACGCCGAAGTCTACCCCTGTTACTTCTTTAACAGCATCCACCATAGATACACGGCGCCACTGAGGTGTCAAATCGATCTCCTGACCTTGATATGTGATCACTTGAGTTCCTAGAACCTCTTGAGCGATGTGAGAAATAAGATTTTCTGTCAGAGCCATAATATCTTTATAGTCTGCATATGCTTCATACAGCTCGATCAACGTGAACTCTGGATTATGACGTGTAGAAACACCTTCATTCCGGTAAACGCGTCCGATTTCATATACTTTCTCCAAACCACCAACGATTAGTCGCTTCAGGTGAAGCTCAATCGCAATACGCATGTATAGTTCCATGTCCAGCGCATTATGATGAGTGATAAACGGTTTTGCTGCAGCACCCCCAGCTATAGCATGAAGGGTTGGAGTCTCCACTTCCAAGAAGCCGAGCGAATCCAGGTAACGGCGCATCGACTGAATGATTTTAGAACGTGTAATAAACGTCTTCTGAACATCTGGATTAATGATGAGATCGACGTAACGTTGACGGTAACGAAGCTCAACATCCTTCAGACCGTGGAATTTTTCAGGAAGAGGGTACAGTGACTTCGAGAGAACCTCCAGGTTTTTGACCTTAATGGTAGTCTCCCCTGTCTTAGTCTTAAAGAGGATACCACTTACCCCAATGATGTCTCCCAGATCAAGAATACTGAATGCCTGATATTTCTCTTCAGCAATGGAGTCCTGGCGCACGTAAATCTGGATCCGACCGCTAAGATCCTGAATGTGAGCAAAGGATGCTTTACCCATACCCCGCTTCGCCATGATGCGGCCAGCCAAGTTCACCTCAACCTGCTTCTCTTCCAGTTCCTCTTTTGTCAGAGCATCATACTGCTCTAAAATGTCACCAGCATGATCCGTTCTTTCATATTTACCGCCAAAAGGGTCTATTCCCAGCTTGCGCAGCTCGTCCAGTTTGTTGCGTCGAATCTGCAGCAATTCACTTAGTTCTTGTTCTTGTTCCTGATTGTTCATTTCTTCCGTCATTGTCGATTCATCTCCTTCATTCTCGCTCGGCCCATGGTCCTGGCCAACAACCAATACAACACTAACAACTAGCCTCTATGCAAATAGCGAAAAAAGCCCCCCGAAGGAAGCTTCCACGCTCGTTCCAACTTACTTCTTAATATCTACGATTTTATATTTAATGACGCCGGCCGGTACGTTAACATCGACCACAGAACCTTTTTGCTTGCCAATAATCGCTTTACCGACAGGGCTCTCGTTGGAAATCTTATTGTTGAGCGGATCAGATTCCGCTGTACCGACAATTGTATATTCCATCGTATCGCCAAATTCCATATCCTCAACAATGACCGTATTTCCGACGCCTACAACATCGGTATTAATATCGTCGTTATTGATGATACGAGCGTTGCGGAGCATTTTCTCCAGAGTAATGATCCGGCCTTCGATAAAGGCTTGTTCGTTCTTGGCGTCCTCATACTCGGAGTTCTCACTGATATCACCATATCCGATAGCAATTTTGATACGCTCCGCGACTTCACGCCGTTTAACGGACTTTAGATTCTCGAGTTCGTCCTCCAGTTTCTTCAGACCGTCCTGTGTAAGAATGACTTCTTTATCGCTCATCTTAACCGATTCTCCTGTCATGTAGATAATTTAATCACCATACCACCATACTATATGCGAATCTTCGGGGAACAGAACCCTCCCCTGATGCTTGCTGTATATCAAGGCGAATTTATACTGAAAAATTATATGGTAACCATTTCAAAAAGTCAATGAACGCCCACGCACGAATGAAAACGCTATCTCAGTTCATTGGTGCTTAAAGGCGTTCTGTTTATTACATCGCCGAAATAGCCTGCGGATAAGCACTATTCGACGTATTTCCTGTATTCTCTAATTGCTCAACGAAGTTTGTCAAAAGATTTACCATCTCGTCCCGTTTTGTCTCTTCCATAATTACATCCTTGATGCGTGCAGAACCTTTAATTCCTTTCAAATACCAGGACAGATGTTTTCTCATTTCCCGGACAGCAACATCTTCTCCCCGGAGTGCAATGAGACGGTCCATATGCAAGATCGCAATCCGGATTTTTTCCTGCGGAGACGGGTCAGAAAGAAGCTTACCTGTCTTCAAATATTCAACTGTACGATACAGCATCCAAGGGTTTCCAAGTGCTCCACGTCCGATCATGACACCATCGCATCCTGTTTCAGTGAGCATACGGCGAGCATCTTCAGGAGTCACTACATCCCCATTACCAATAACCGGAATGGATACAGCTTCCTTAACCTGTCTTATAATGTCCCAATCAGCGTGTCCAGTATACAGCTGTTCACGTGTCCGTCCATGAACACTAACAGCCTTGCCACCTGCACGTTCTACAGCCATTGCATTCTCAACAGCATAGATATGATCGCTGTCCCAGCCTGTACGCATTTTAACCGTTACGGGCTTATTTACGACGTCGACAACTGCAGACACCATTTCATAAATTTTATTGGAATCCAGCAGCCAGCGCGCTCCTGCATCCATCTTCGTTACCTTAGGTGCAGGGCAACCCATATTGATATCGATAATATCTGCATTGGTTTGTTGGTCAACGACTTTTGCTGCTTCTACGAGAGATTCACGGTCTCCACCGAAAATCTGCAAACTCAGCGGCTTCTCCCGTTCGTCGACAAACAGCATTTCCTGGGTTCGTTTATTGCCATGAACGATCGCTTTACCACTTACCATCTCCGCACATACAAGACCGGTGCCAAATTCTTTGGCAATCAAGCGAAAAGCCGGATTACACACACCCGCCATCGGAGCAAGCACGACCTGGTTTTTCATCTCGATATCTCCGATTTTCAACAAATTCTTCTCTCCCTCCCTTACTCATTATTTATATATTAAGCTCAATTACGTTCCTTTAGCTCCTGTATAGTAATATCCAAAGTATCCGCAATTTTAATTAAAATTTGTTCCTCTGCATGACGATTGCCCCGCTCGATTGCTCCAAGCACTGCCAACGAAATACCCGTTTGAGCTGCGAGCTCTTGTTGGGTAAGGCCCTTTAACTTTCGGAAAGCGCGGATACGCTGCGCCAATTGCATGTTCTCCAAAGCTGTATTCCTTCCTTTCCATCCAGTCTTTCAATCGCTGTCTTAACAGTAGTGTATAAACCGGAAGGCTCATGCTCAGGAACGATGTCCGATAGCGGCATCAATACGAACGCCCTTTCCAGCATACGAGGATGGGGAAGAATCAAGTCTGGTGTATCCAGCTTTATTCCTTCCATCCACAAAAGATCGAGATCAACAGTGCGAGGTCCGTTAAGAATATGACGCACCCGGCCGAGCCGCCCCTCAATCTGCTGCATAATTGCTAAAAAAGAATGCGGTTCAAGCGTCGTAGCTACAGCAGCAGTCATATTTAAAAACATGGGCTGGTCTAGATAACCGACAGGTTCGGTCTCATATAAGTTCGAGCAGCGCAGCACGGTAATCTCAGGTTGTAAATCCAACAACTCCAATGCTTCCATAAGGGTCGCTTCCCGGTCTCCCAAATTGGCCCCTAAAGCAATATAAGCCTCTGACATCTCAGAGGGAACAAGTGAATTCATGGTTATTCTCACTTTCTGGTCCGGTGCAGCTCAATGGTAACACCTTCAAAATGAATATCAAACGGCGGATGTGGTTTGGTCAACCTAACCGTTAAAGCTTCGATACTAGTATAAGTGTCGAGCACCTTGGATGCAATATGCTCCGCTAAAGCTTCAATAAGCTTAAAAGACTCGCTTCGCATGATACCTTGGAGCAGTTCATGTACCTCGGCATAATTTACCGTTTGGGTTAGATCATCGGTCTGTCCTGCTTTGCTCAAATCAAGCTCGAGCTCGAGGTCTACATAAAAGCGCTGTCCGAGCTTTCTCTCCTCTTCAAAAACACCATGATAACCGTAGTATTCCATTCCACGTAAAATCATCTTGTCCATCTCTTATTTCCGCCCTTCATCGATTATCTTGTTCTATTTTACCCGCTTCAGCCCTGTTGAGGCATATAACATTGCATCACACATACGTGCTGTTCGCTTGATCTGCGCTACATCATGAACTCTAACGATCTGACATCCCTGTGCAATGCCATAGGCAACCGTAGCCGCTGTCCCTTCCACCACATCATCAACCGGTAAGTCGAGTGCGGTACGGATGAATTTTTTACGAGAAGTCGCCAAAAGGACTGGATAACCGAGATCCACGAGCTCATCTAATGACATCATGACCTTCATGTTCTCATCATAATCCTTCGCAAAACCGATGCCTGGGTCCAAAATAATGCGATTATGCTTCACTCCAGCATGAAGTGCAATATTCACACTCTCCATCAAATCAGACTTCACATCTTCAATTAAATTGGTGTAATCCCGATTCTTACGGTTATGCATAAGTATCACGGGGCAATCTAAAGCCGCAGCTACACTCGCCATCTTCGGATCTTCCTTGAACCCCCAAATATCGTTAATGATATGTGCACCCGCTTCAATAGACTGACGCGCGACCTCTGCTTTATAGGTATCAATTGAAAGTGGTATATGAGGCGCTTCTCGGTGTATCGCTTCAATGACAGGAATCACACGGCTAAGCTCTTCGTCCAAACCTACTTTTTCGTGACCCGGTCTGGTCGACTCTCCACCGATATCTATAATGTCGGCACCTTCCGCAACCAGTTGAAGTGCATGCTTCACAGCTCGTTCCGTTTCGTTATATCGACCTCCATCAGAAAAAGAATCCGGCGTGACGTTCAAAATCCCCATAATCAGCGTGGATTTTCCCAGTTCAAGCTTCGTCTCCCCGCATGGATAGGTTTGTTCATAAATTGTTGTCTTCATTACATCCCCTGCTTTCTGCCTGGTAAGCTTTCATTAAACGTTCAGTAATAGGGCCTGCCAATCCATTACCCACCACAACGGGTTCTTCTTCTGCTTTCAGCAATCTTGTGATTGGCATAATCTCTTGCACAGAACCTGTCGTAAATATCTCATCCGCATCCGTGAAGGTATCCCATGTATAGCGGCCCTCTTCCGTAGGAATGCTGAGTTGTTGGGCCAGTTCGAGCACTTTCGCACGGGTAATACCAGGTAAGATACCGGTTCCTATATCTGGTGTATATAACTTTCCATCTTTAATGAAAAATATGTTGCTTACAATGCCTTCAGCCAGCTCGCCATTTTCAGTCAGCATGCACCCTTCAGCCTGAAGCCGAACCGCTTCCGGATAACGCTGAAGCTCACGTTTAGCCATTATGTTGTTCATATAATGCAGCGACTTCAATCGCACAGATGTCTCCGGTGTATTCCGCGGAGTTAGCAGCAGCTGCAAAGCTTTCCCTTGTTTATATAATGCGGGTGACAGTACTGGCAAAGACTTAACATACAGCAGTTCCGATGGATTCATATAATCACCAGCAGGAAGTCCAAGCGCCTCCACGCCTGCTGTTACTGTATAGCGGACATAGGCATCCTCAAGATCATTAGCCAGTAAAAGCCGGGTAATCCACCCCTGTATATACTCGGGATCTGGTTTGTAGGTAATTCCGAGCAGACTGCAGCTTTCTGCAAGCCGGGTTAGATGGCGTTCCAGTAAAAATGGTTCCCCACGATAGGTCCGAAACGTCTCAAATAAACCCATACCATATAAAAGGCCGTGATCCATTACGGATACCACGGCCTCGGCCGTGTCTACTACACGGCCGTCCACTCCCATAAATCTCATGCCTTAGCCCCCGCATTACGTTTCAAAAAGTTGCGCAGCATTTGGTGCCCATGGTCAGTAATAATCGATTCCGGATGGAACTGCACACCTTCGACAGGATATTCCTTATGCCGAAGACCCATAATTTCGCCCTCTTCAGTCCAAGCCGTAATTTCAAGGCATTCTGGCAACGTTTCTTTTTCCACAAGTAAGGAATGATATCGGGTTGCGGTAAACGGAACGGGAAGGCCTTCGAATACAGATGTACCCAAGTGGTGAATGGGTGAAGTTTTACCATGCATGAGGCGCTCTGCTCGAATAACCTTTCCTCCAAAAGCTTGTCCAATTGCCTGGTGGCCTAAGCACACACCGAAGATTGGGATAATCCCTTTAAATCGGTCAATAACCTCAAGGCTGATACCAGCCTCATTCGGAGTACAAGGACCCGGAGAGATCAGAATATGATCCGGCGCCAATTCTTTAATTCCCTCAAGATCGATTTCATCATTTCTGAACACTTTTACTTCTTCGCCAAGCTCTCCTAAATATTGCACGAGATTATAAGTAAATGAATCGTAGTTATCGATCACGAGAATCATGATATACTCCCCCTATTTTACAGCCGCTAAACCGGCTTCCTCTTCACTGCACATCACCGCTGCAATTAACGCCTTCGCTTTATTATGACATTCTCGGTACTCCCTGTACGGATCGGAATCAATGACAATACCTGCACCTGCCTGAATATAACCTACACCATCCTGAATAGCGAGTGTACGGATAATAATATTCAATTCCATATCCCCGTTATAATCAATCCATCCCATAGAACCCGTATAAGGTCCTCTCGTAACCGGCTCTAGTTCCTCAATAATTTCCATGGTTCGAATCTTTGGCGCACCCGTGATCGTCCCCCCTGGAAAAGTAGCAGCAATAACATCGTAGGCGTCCTTATCCTCAGCGATCTGCCCTTCTACCTGAGAAACGAGATGCATGACATGAGAATAACGCTCCACGGTCATCAGCTCAGGTACGTGTACCGTACCATAGGCTGCAATTCGCCCGATATCATTACGTTCAAGGTCAACAAGCATAATATGCTCGGCCCGTTCTTTTTCGCTACCAGTTAGTTCAGCCTCCATGGCAGCATCTTCTTCAGGTCCCGCTCCCCTTCTGCGTGTGCCTGCTATCGGTCTCGCCGAAACGGTATCCCCATCCAGCTTGATTAGCAACTCTGGCGAACCGCTGGCCAGTGCAAATCGGGGCGATGTAATAAAACCCATGTACGGCGAAGGATTCAAAAGGCGCAGCCACTCATAAAGATCTGCCGGTTTAGATTCTAGCTTCAAATGACGCCGCAGAGACAGATTCACTTGGAATACATCGCCCTGACGAATATACTCCTGAATCGAAAGTACAGCCTGCTGAAAATCCTCTTGTGAGAAATCACTTTCCAACCGATCCCATCCTTCGACATGAGGACCTGACAGTGAAGCTGCTCTCTCCTGCCTGATTGTCATCCGGCGTTTCTCTTCGGATTGTTCTTCCTCACATGTATTAGCACCGAGTAAAGCATTCCAACGTTCCATCATACGCTCCGCTCTTGCAGCAGCTTCCTTATATAAGGACATAAGGTCTTCCGGATCATTATGACTACCCTTGCCTTCTTTCCATGGTACATGTACTGCACAATATACCAGCTTCTGTTCATGATCATAGATCCAGACTTCTTCCATCCGCATCCACATGTAATCTGGAAAACCCGCGTCATCCTGGGCAAGTGTAGGTAAGTCCTCAAGAGATCGAATCACATCATAACCTAAAAATCCGGCACAACCACCTCGGAAATCAGGCCAACCCGGGACCCGAGGGGAGCGCAGCTCCCCCATCCAACTCTCTAATAGCTGAAGTGGTTTGCCCTCCTTGAAACTTGTCTCCCCTGTTCGAAGATCTGTAATCTCACCACGCATCCCTTTTCCTGTTAGCACAGATACGGGATTTAAACCCAAATAAGTGTATCTTCCGCTTTTCCCACTTTCCAGCACGAAGGCATAAGGGGAAGCAGCCTTCCATGCTTTTTCCCAGGTTGAAGGCAATCCTTCCTTCCAGCCCTGAAATTGAACCATATAAGGCAGCACGGACCAGCCCTCTTCCACCCACTCAAGCCATTGAGCTAGCTCTATCTTTCTATCCATGCTTGTCCTCCTTAATCCGCATAAGCCTGTTCTGTTGCCTGTCAGTATACTTTATCCTGCCCCACTTGAAAACCCCGAAACCACTGTACATTATAATTATTTTGAAGTATCTGTTATGACATCCCGCTCATTTCAACAGAAAAGACCTCCAATGCATATCACATTGAAGGCCGTAAGCTTTCATACAATAAAAAACGGATTAGGATTCAAAGTTGTACAGCGGAGTGCTCAGGTAACGTTCCCCGTTACTAGGAATAATAGCAACAACCCGTTTGCCTTTACCAAGCTCTTTCGCAACCTTCAAGGCTGCATGAACTGCCGCACCGGAGGAGATTCCTGCAAGAATACCTTCCTCTTTTGCTACACGACGTGCCATTTCAAAAGCATCATCATTCTCTACATGAATAATTTCATCATAAATTTCTTGATTCAGAATTTCTGGTACGAAGTTAGCACCGATCCCCTGGATTTTGTGCGGTCCAGGCTTTCCACCTGCCAAGATCGGGGAAGCTGCGGGTTCTACTGCATAAATCTTAATGTCCGAGAATGCTTCCTTAAGCACTTCACCAGCACCCGTAATCGTTCCACCCGTACCGATTCCAGCTACGAAAGCATCAAGTGTGCCGCCAATGGAATTCACAGCTTCTACGATTTCAGGACCTGTTGTTTCACGGTGAATCTTCACATTAGCCAAGTTCTTAAACTGCTCTGCCATAAAAAATCCGGAGTTTTCTTGTAAAATCTCTTCAGCTTTCTTAACGGCTCCGTTCATACCTTCCGCTCCCGGCGTAAGAACCAGTTCCGCTCCGTAAGCACGAAGCAAGTTGCGCCGCTCGAGGCTCATCGTTTCAGGCATTACGATAACCGCCTTGTATCCTTTTGCCGCAGCAACCATCGCAAGTCCAATACCTGTGTTACCGCTTGTCGCTTCAATGATCGTATCTCCCGGCTTCAAGCGCCCGTCTTTCTCTGCTTCTTCCACGATACTGATAGCAATCCGATCCTTAACGCTCGAACCTGGGTTCTGATATTCTAGCTTCAAGTAAATTTCTGCACTGTCCTCCGGTACGATTCGGTTCAAACGGACAAGTGGTGTACTGCCGATTAAATCTGTTACACTGTTTACTACTTTAGCCATAAATGAAGCCCTCCCTTAATTCGTTTAACTGTGTTATATATCCCGATGATCTCTAGTTGTATGATTGAACAATGACTATACGAATCGGAAAAGCATATCCGAATCGCGATTTTTTGATATCCGAGTAATTCGCTAGGTTTTATATATTCATATTATCAACCTTACATCGCCTTGTCAATAAAAAGAACAGGTATGATATCTTTTCAAGTTCGATTATTTACGTCATAAAAAAACAAGCCTTTGCAACAAGGGAATCACTCCGCTGCAAAGACCTGCTTTATTGATTATTAGGTTCGGCAATGATACGAGCGCCATACTTATCACGAAGCTGGCCCTCAAGCTCAGAGAGAGAAACGGATTGCTCCAGCGCGAGCTGTTTACGCACTGTCTCTCGAATCAGATTCTCATCTGACTCCTCAGGAATCAAAATGTCCTGAACATAGACAACTCCGTAACCTTCATCCAGTGGAATCGGTCCCGCTATATCGCCCTTACTTAAGGATAAAGCGGTCTCCATCAATGTCTCGGGTTGAAAGGGATCATCTTCTTCGACCAATCCCAATCTACCTCCCTGATCCCGTGTATATTCATCAATAGATACTTCTTCGGCGAGATCGGCGAAAACCTCACCGTTCTCCAGCCGGTCTAGTACCTCTTCTGCTTCTGTCTCCTGTTCCACCTTAATGATGGATAATTCCAGCTGTTTCTTGGGACGAAATTGATCTGGATACTGCTGAAGATATTGATCAATTTCCGCATCATCAATTTCAACGTCAGCTGTCGCTATTTTTTCCAAGGTTAGACGGTAACTGGTTTCTGCCTTTAATAGTTCTTCTGTCAGACCAAGCTGCTGCTCCATTTCTTGCAAGAACCGCTCCTTCGAGCCATATCCATGCCCCATGCGTTCCAGTTCCTGATCAACCTCTTGAGGAGTAACCTTGATATTAGCAGCCGCAGCCTCCAGTTCGACTACCTGACGGTTCATCATCGTCATCAGCACTTCGCTACCATACCTCTTCTTTAGCTCGCTAGTCCATTCTTCCTCTGTAATCGCCCTGTCATGTACCGATGCGACTACATGGGGGGCTAGATCAGATTTATTGTTATCCTGACTTAATACCCCTGAAAACAGTATCCAGCTCCCCATAAATAACACACCTGCAGTCAAGACAATGACGGTTACCCATAATCCCTTCTCTTGTCTCGTCATTTCGGCTGCTCATCCCAATACCTTAAGATTTGGCCCGCTCTAAAACGGATTTTAGCTGGTCTTCATTATACGTGTATACTTCATTACAAAAGTGACAAGTAACTTCAGCTTTTTGATCCTCATCAATCATCTTTTCGAGCTCATCCGCTCCCATACTGATCAACGCACGCTCTACACGTTCATGGGAACAATCGCAGTAAAAATGAACTTCGGATTCTTCTAAAATCGATACATCCGGCAGGATTCGGCGCAAAATATCCTCCAGCTCGAGTCCTTCCTCAAGCAATGTTGTCACTGGTGGAATCTCACTCAGAGCTTTCTCCAGCTCAGTTATTTCATCATCTGTCACACCAGGCAACAGTTGAATAATAAATCCGCCTGCATTCGCAACTGTATAGTCGGGTGCTACAAGAACACCAAGACTTACTGCCGAATTCGTCTGCTCCGATACCGCAAAATAATACGTGAAATCCTCAGCCAGTTCGCCGGATATGATTGGAATACTACCACGGTAAGGCTCTTTTAATCCTAAATCTTTAATGACATGGATTTGCCCAGTCGTTCCTACCGCTGCTGCCACGTTCATCTTCCCTGGACGGATGTTCGTCAGTTCCACATGAGGATTATTCACATACCCACGAACTTCTCCATTGGCATTTGCCTCGGCAGCGATTAAACCAATCGGGCCGTCTCCGCGAACCTGAATACTGAGACGCTCATCTCCCTTTAGCATCGCGCCCATCATTGCAGCAGCCGAAACGGTACGTCCCAAAGCGGCTGTTACGACGGGGAATGTGTCATGTCTACGCCGCAGTTCCTCTACAAGGTTCGTCGTGCGCACGGCAAAAGCTCTTATTTTTCCTGACATTGCCGTTCCGCGGAGTATACGGTCTTTATGTTTGTCCATCTTACAGCCTCCTTGTACTTCTTGATGTTAGATTATTTGGTAAATACTCATTATATATAACTCTACAATTTATCGGTTTGTTTGATGAATAGATAAATTTTAATGTTCTTAATTTAATTGCGTTCGTAAATGATCCGTAATCCTTCCAATGTAAGCATGGAGTCGATCTTATCTATAGAGTCGGTTTCACTTGCGATAAGCTCTGCTAATCCACCGGTCGCGATAACCTTCACACTGTCTGATTCCATCTCTGCCTTGATCCGTTTTACAAGACCATCAACCTGGCCCGCGTAGCCAAAAATAATTCCAGCCTGCATCGCATGAACTGTATTGCGCCCAATAACCTTCTTCGGCTTCTCAAGCTCCACCCGTGGGAGTTTAGATGCACGCTGAACAAGCGCTTCAGTTGCTATACCGATTCCCGGAACAATAGCGCCCCCGAGATAGTTGCCCTTATTATCTATGCAGTCAAAAGTCGTCGCCGTACCGAAATCTACAACGATTAGAGGACCACCATACTTCTCGACAGCTGCCACTGCGTTTACAATTCGGTCTGCACCGACTTCTCTCGGATTTTCATAACGAAGATTCAGACCTGTTTTGATTCCCGGGCCTACAATAAGCGGAGTCTTCTTTATATATTTAAGGCACATTTCCTCCACCACGCCCACCAGCGGGGGAACAACAGAAGAAACAATAACCCCTTCTATTTCGCTTACCAATATATTAGACATTTGAAACAGGTTATGAATTAATACCCCATACTCATCCACTGTAGATTGACGTGAGGTACTAATTCGAAAATGATGAAGAAGCTCTTTGTCTTGATAAATACCTAATACGATGTTTGTATTGCCTACATCCACAACAAGAATCATGATGTTCCGCCTCCTTTCTTGGCGTTTAAGTCTAAGCTGATATCCAAACTGTTAAAAGAGTAAGTCAAACGTCCAACGGAAATAACCTCAACGCCTGACATGGCGATCGTCCGAACCGTATCAAGTGTAACATTTCCGGAAGCTTCCGTTATAACATGCGGTGAAACTGCCTTGATGCGGCGAACAGCATCTGCCATCGTCACAGGATCCATATTATCAAGCATGATAATATCAGCGCAAGCTGTTAATGCTTCCTCCACCTGCTCCATAGACTCGGTTTCAACCTCGATTTTCATTGTGTGCGGGATATTGCTTCGCGCTCTACTAACAGCCTGAGTGATGCCACCTGCACCCTTAATATGATTATCCTTAATCATAACCGCATCATACAACCCGAATCGATGGTTAGCTCCTCCACCCACGCGTACAGCATATTTCTCAAGCATACGGTGACCCGGTGTTGTTTTACGTGTATCCACAAGTCTGGTAGGAAGTCCCTCCAGAGCATCCACAAAAGCTCGCGTCTTCGTAGCAATGCCTGATAAGCGTTGAAGCAAATTAAGCGCAAGCCGCTCAGCGGTCAATATGCGGTGAGTGCTGCCCTCGATCTCTGCTAAAATATCTCCCTTCTCCACCCGTTGTCCATCCTGGACATGGGCTTTGAACACTAGATCCTTATCCACGATCTGAAACACAAGTTCCGCAACCGGCATACCAGCTACAATTCCACCTTCTTTAGCATGAATAATCGCTTTAGATTCATGCCCCTCCGGAATTGTTGTTATCGTTGTTATATCACCCGATCCAACGTCCTCACGAAGCCAAGCCTCGATATTCTCAACCAAGCTTTTATTATATCCGTTAAACATCATCGCTGAATTCCTCCGTCATTCCTTGATCCAGGACATGAACAATATGTTTACGCCATCCTTCATTATCTCGCAGCGGAAAATCTTCACGGTAATGGGCTCCCCGGCTCTCTTCACGGCGCAGCGCACCTTGAACAACCAAGAGGGAACTTGTGAGCATATTTGCGAACTCATATTCCTCCCGTTTCGTGAGCACGGAGTGAAATATCGGAAGTTGGCGGTTCAAGTCATCGATCGCACGAAGCAGTGTATCCTTACTTCGACGTAAACCCGCATACCGAACCATCACTTTCTGTAGCTTCAGTCTGCGTTCCACAATAGCTTGTGAGGGCGATTCTTTGCGTTCCCAACTGAAGGATAGTTGTAACTCGTCGGAACCATTTCCGGGCAGATTTCTGATTTGCTCCACAATTCTCCGCCCATATACTAATGCCTCGGATAAGGAGTTACTCGCCAAGCGATTGGCACCATGAACTCCAGTAGATGAAACTTCCCCACATGCGAATAGTCTGGAAATACTGCTCTTTCCATACAAATCGGTTTTAACGCCCCCCATCATATAATGCGCTGCAGGGGATACGGGAATCCAATCGGTTGTCAAATCAAGTCCGTATCTCATACAAGTTTCGTAGATGGTCGGGAAACGGCGCTTCACCATTTCAGGCGATTCATGAGTAATATCGAGATAAACAAACGTTGCCCTGGTCTCTTCCATTTCACTTACGATCGCTCTAGCCACAATGTCTCGTGGGGCAAGCTCTTGCAGTTCATGATATCGTTCCATGAAACGCTCACCTTTAATATTCCGAAGATAAGCTCCTTCACCTCGAACTGCTTCCGATATTAAAAATCTTGGTGCACCTGGGTAGCTAAGAGCGGTTGGGTGGAACTGAATAAATTCCATATCTCTAATCTCGGCGCCTGCACGGTAAGCCATAGCAACGCCATCTGCCGTAGCCACCTCTGGATTGGTTGTATAACGGTATAGCTGACCAGCTCCACCGGAGCATAACACTGTTGCCTGCCCTCGCACAAATACACGACTGCCATCTGGCATTTGCACCAGGGCACCTAAACATACATTTTCCTCTGTAACAAGGTCAATTACAAAATGGTCATCCCATACAGTCACATTATGATGCTGCTCTACCTGAATGGAAAGAGCACGTACAATTTCGTATCCCGTCGCATCTCCATTCGCATGGAGAATTCTTCGATGACTGTGCGCTCCCTCTTTCGTCAATGCGAGCTCACCGTTCTCAATATCAAAGGTGGTTCCTAACCGAATTAAATCCTGTACACCCGCTGGACCTTCATGAACCAGAACATCAACAGCTGTAGAAGAGCAGAGTCCAGCTCCTGCTAAAAGCGTATCGTGCCGATGATATGCCGGAGAATCATCCTCTGCCGTCACAGCCGCAATTCCGCCCTGAGCATAACGCGTATTGCTCTCCATTAGCGATTTTTTAGTGATTAGCAATACGCTATGGTCAGCACTGGCTTCAATCGCCGTATATAATCCAGCTATCCCCGAACCAATCACGATTACATCTGTCTCAACTACCGGCAAATCCTGCAGATCAAAATCAATTAAATACTGCGGTATCACGTAATTCACCTGTCTTTTAGCAAAGAGTAGCGCATGCTACTTTACTTGTAACATGCGCTCTAATGAGGTTCGGGCCTTCTCGGCAACCACGGGTGGAACATAGATTTGTGGCTTCATGGTCTCAAGACATTTAACGAGTTTTTTAAGATTATTTACTTTCATATTCGGACAAACCAGAAATTTCGTAGCAAAATGGAAGGATTTATCCGGACTATCTAAACGAAGCTGATACCCTGTTCCATCTTCTGTGCCTACAATGAATTCTTTGCAAGAGGAATCCCTGCAATATTCTAAAATTGCCGTTGTGCTACCCACAAAATCGCCCATTGCTACGACTTCCGGCCGACATTCTGGATGAACAACAAACTCTGCATTCGGGTACTTAGCCTTCATCTCCACGACATCTTTAACGGTTAGCATATCATGTGTATTACAATAACCTTCCCAAATAATAAGCTTCTTGTCGGTATGCTGCTGAACATAATGACCTAGATTTTTATCAGGGACCCAAATAATCTCATCCGAATCAACAGATTGAATAACCTTAACAGCGTTAGAAGATGTGCAGCAGATGTCGGTCTCCGCTTTAATCTCTGCTGAGGAGTTAATATATGTTACGACCTTTGCATTTGGATGCTGCGCTTTTAACTTACGAAGCCCATCGACATTAACCATGTCTGCCATAGGACATCCAGCACGTTCGTCGGGAATAATCACCGTTTTATTTGGTGCAAGAATTTTTGCACTCTCACCCATGAAATGTACACCGCAAAATACGATTGTATCTGCATCGGTCTGAGCAGCCTTCTGTGCAAGCAGGAAAGAATCTCCCCGGAAATCAGCTACTTCCTGAATTTCATCTCTCTGGTAGTAATGAGCCAAAATAATGGCATTGCGTTCCTTTTTCAACTGCATTAATCGTTCGCGCAGTTCACGGTTTTGTTCCGCTTTACGCTCCAGTGCCAAAGCTTCCACGAGTGACCCTCTCCCCTTATGTATTGCGGTCCACGATGACCGCTGGTGACAATGTCCAAGATGCTGGTATTTTCTTTGTGAAAGGATGCACCTTTCGTTTATCACCTAATGTACACAACGTTCGAATGACTGTCAATGTGACAAGAAGCACAAAAAGAACCGGAAAACGAATGATCGTTCTCCGGTTCTTTGTTTTTATTCGGAATGCGACGTTTTTATCGCATTTCTTACGTCAATCTATTATTACCGTTGTCCGAACCGCCCGGAGGAGTTTCTCCGTCCGGATCTTTGCGTTCTGGATCGTTACCGTCTAATGGATTGTTCGGGATATCATCGCTTGATTTAGGCTGTTCAGCTTCATCTTTACCTTGAATCCGAACGCGCACGTCACCGATGTTATCGATAACAGGCTCTCCATTCTCGGATGATCCTTGACCGCCATCTCCTGAATCCTCTTTGTCACTGAGTGCGCCTGTCTCGATCAATTGCTTAATCTGTTCAAGCTCCAGTGTCTCTTCTTCAAGGAGTGTATTCGCGATCAGATGAACTTCCTTGGAGTGCTCTGTGAGCACCTGCTTACACTTCTCATAACATTCATTGATGAAGCGTTGCATTTCCTGATCGATTTCGTAAGCGATTTGATCACTGTAGTTCTGCTCATGTCCGATATCGCGGCCCAAGAATACTTGACCTTGTGAAGTACCGAACTGCATAGGTCCGAGTTTCTCACTCATACCATATTCTACAATCATGCTACGGATAATGCCTGTAGCCTGCTGGAAGTCGCTATATGCACCAGTTCCGATTTCACCAATGAACAACTCTTCAGCTACACGGCCGCCAAGCAAACCAGTAACGCGGTCGAGAAGTTCTTGTTTCGTTACGAGCATACGGTCTTCCTTCGGCATCATAATAACATATCCACCAGCGCGTCCGCGCGGAATGATCGTTACTTTATGCACCATATCAGCATGCTCAAGGAAATAACCAACAATGGTATGGCCTGCTTCGTGGTAAGCCACAATTCGTTTCTCGCGATCACTGATCACGCGGCTGCGTTTCTCAGTACCGACAATAACGCGGTCAATAGCTTCATCCACTTCACGCATGGAAATATCTTTACGATTACGACGTGCTGCAAGTAGAGCCGCTTCATTCAAGAGGTTCTCCAGATCAGCACCAGTGAAACCTGTTGTCCGTTTCGCAATAATATCGAGTCTAACGTCTTTCGTAAGTGGTTTGTTACGCGCGTGTACTTTAAGTACCGCTTCACGCCCCTTCACGTCTGGACGATCAACCGTAATCTGACGGTCAAAACGGCCTGGACGGAGCAAGGCTGGGTCAAGAATATCCGGACGGTTCGTCGCAGCCACGATAATGATACCTTCGTTAGCTCCGAATCCATCCATCTCTACGAGCAATTGGTTGAGCGTCTGCTCACGTTCGTCATGTCCGCCGCCAAGTCCAGCGCCACGCTGACGACCAACTGCATCGATCTCGTCAATAAAGATAATACAAGGAGCATTCTTCTTCGCGTTCTCGAACAAGTCACGAACACGCGATGCACCGACACCGACAAACATTTCAACAAAGTCGGAACCGGAGATACTGAAGAATGGCACACCTGCTTCACCCGCAACTGCACGAGCTAGGAGGGTTTTACCGGTACCCGGAGGGCCCACAAGAAGAACACCTTTTGGAATACGAGCGCCAACTGTGTTAAACTTGCGCGGATCTTTCAAGAAGTCAACAACTTCAACAAGTTCCTGCTTCTCCTCATCTGCTCCCGCTACATCCTCAAATGTAATCTTTTTCTTCTCTTCATTATAAAGACGGGCTTTACTCTTACCAAAGTTCATCACTTTGCCGCCGCCGCCTTGAGCCTGATTGAACAGGAAGAAGAACAGAATGAACATGATTACAAGCGGAATAAATGATGATAACAAGGTCAGCCAAATGCTCTGGCCTTCCATCTTCTTGACGTTGAATTCAATCTCGTTCTGTTCGCTTGCCTGAACAAGTTCATTCATCGCGTCATCAGTAGCAGGAATGTAGGTCGAGAAATTCTCTGACTGATCTTCACCCTTGGGATTCTTATATTTACCGGTCACAAGGTATGCATAACCGTCAAATTGAGCTGTAATTTCTTTTACGTTGTTGGCCTTGATTTCCTGCCGCAGCTGATCATACCTAGGGTTATCGGCTACTTCGTTGCCGTTGGTAACGAATTGCACGATTCCCACCACGACTAAAAATAGAATCAAATAAAAACCAGAATTCCGGATGAACCGATTCATCCCCTACCTCCTCTCAAAGACACATAAGATATTTTACCACAGCCTGTCTGACCATCTCAACAAGACGAAATGGCGCAGGGATCAGCAATCATTGATTCCTGATCCAGCTTGGTATTTAGTTGCTGTAAATCTCCGGTTTCAAAACCCCGATGTAAGGGAGGTTCCGGTAATGCTCAGCATAATCCAGACCATATCCTACAACAAACGCATCAGGGATAACAAACCCAGTATAGTCTGCCTGTAAGTCTACAGTCCGGCGTGCCGGTTTATCAAACAGTGTCACCACGGCAACTGATTTGGCACTACGGTTCTCAAGCAGTTCGATCAAATAGCTGAGTGTCAGACCGCTGTCGATAATATCTTCAACAATCAATACGTCTCTACCTTCAACAGATACATCCAAATCTTTAATAATTTTTACGACTCCGGATGATTTCGTTGAAGCACCATAACTCGACACTGCCATGAAATCCAGTTCCATAGGTACCGTTATGTTCTTAACCAAATCCGCCATAAAAATAAACGCACCTTTGAGAACACAAATCACCAAAGGATCGCGTCCCTCATATTCTGCGCTGAGTTTCTCCCCTAATTCCTTAACCTTAGCCTGTATTTCCTCTTCGCTGAAAAGTACTTCCTGAATGTCATTCTGCAACTGATAGAACCTCCTACGTGTTTATACTATGAAAGTGAAAAACGGGCCATTCCCATTTTACACTTTCTCCGCATCCACGAGTTCCATGCGGAGAATACATGATGTATGCCGCCCAACAGCAGCGTGAACAGAGCGTCTTACACCCGGAATCCATACGATGCTACCCGAGCCATCGCATACTATAGGGATCATGGAACGAACAGACGGAGGCACTTTCTCATCAATGAGAATATCTTTTACCTTTTTACTGCCGTTTAATCCCATGATCTTCATCTTGTCTCCGGGCTGCCTGCAGCGCACAGTCAAAGGGAAAACAAGTTGATCTGCATCAAAGGATGCCTCACCTGATGACATGTTAATGCTATCTCTCATTTCCTCTTTGTTCATACGCTCAAGCCTTAAAATCTTTCCGATTTCCGGCAGAGCCAGATCCGGTCCATCGGGGGATTTCAATTGATATATGTAATTCCCCTGTCTTTCAAGTGGTTTAGGCATAAAACTCACCTCACCGTATTCACGGATACAGGTCAAACCGCCTCCTAAATCCAGACGCCAATTCGTCCGGCGATCCTGTAAAACCCCTTGGCGAACCGTTTCAATCTTTACGAAATCAGAATTTTCCTGGTCTGCCGACAGATAATTTAATATTAGTTTAATCAAACGCCGTTGTAAAGCGACATGTAGGCCCAAAAAGGAAGGCGCGTCAAATGCGAGCCTTCCATCGATCTCCCGTACGTAGGAACGATAAGCATTCTCAGCAGCGAGATCCATGAAGTCATCCTCCTCCCCGATCACCTCAGCAAGCTGATTAAGGGAGGACGAGATTTGACCATTATACCGTTCCAGAAACGGAAGTACTTCCAGACGAACAGCGTTACGACGGTATTTTGTCGTCAGATTGCTACAATCCACTGCGTAGGAATAACCACTTTGATCGCATAAATCTAACAAGTCCGTCTTGTTAATACGAAGTAACGGACGGATCAGTTTCACATTTTTTTGGGTTCTTTTTATTTTCATGCCAGCAAGGCCCGAAGGACCTGTACCACGTAGCAAACGCATCAGTACGGTTTCCGCCTGATCATCTGCATGATGAGCTAGGGCAATGGATTTTGCACCATATTTGGCCGCAGTTTCAAAAAGGAACTCGTATCGCTTATCCCGAGCTGCCTCCTGAAGACCTTTCCCGCTTTGCTCCATATATGCAGGCACGTCAATATAAGCCGTTTCTACTGGAATACCTAAAGATTCGGCAAGATTTTGTACCATGATAGCCTCATCATCCGATTCCTGACGGAACCCGTGATGTACATGAGCACACACGAGTTTAAGCGGTGTTCTTCGGCTTGAAATCTCATGAAGAACGTGTAATAAAGCTACAGAATCCGGACCACCGGAAACAGCAACAATGATGACATCACCAGCCGACCATAGTTTTTTCTCGCGTGCCACATCCTCAACACGTTCAACTAATGATCTCAAATAATCATGTTCCAATTTTGTTTGTCCCCTTTTTTTAGTGCGGGTAAGATCAGAAGGCAATGTTCCATGTGACTGTCTTATGTTCGGAGGAACAAATAAACAGCGCATCCTAAAACAATGAGCGACATAACAAATGAATTTTTAAGCCACTGTGGTGTCTTTTCTAGCCCTCCGTCTAACTGAGAGGGAGAATACACACTGCTTCTCCAGTGGTTCACCGCTTCCCGTGAATCTGCGAATTCGCCTGCAAGGGCTTTGCTCAACCAGCTGGCGTATGGCCTGAGCTGTGGGCTTTTTCGCAGCGCAACTTGAAGATCCGCAGCAGTGCGGACCTGTGGCAGCTGTGCAGAGGCCGATTTAAGTGCCTCCTCATCCAGTAACTGAATACACATCACGGCAAACGAGAACAGATCATATGCTTCATCCCCAGTCCGGCTACCAGCATTCCAATACCCACGGTCATACCATTCCGTAAACTGCTTCACACTTCGACCTACCGCACTGACACCACCATAATCTATCAATTCCACTTGACCGTATGTTGTCACCATTACGTTTGCAGGCTTTAAATCACCAAAAATATACCCAGACCTATGCAGTGCAGTGAGTTTTTGTAGTAGTTTTAGGCCTACGAGACCAAGCCATTCTCTCCCCCGAGAACGAATAAAACGCTGCAGCTGACTTCCCTCAATATATCGCATGACATAAAAAGGTACTTCTCCACTGCTATCCTGATGATCATCAGCTTCCACCAGATATGGATTGGGCATCTGCTCTTTTAATGTATTTAGTACATTGATTTCTGATTGCAGATCTAACGTATCGAATCCGATTTTTAATGCATATCGCTCCGTACGCCCAAGACGCTGTACTAAATAGACTCTGCCGTTTGCCCCTTTGCCTAACATCCGCTCCACGATGTACCGACTCTTCCGCCATTTGCCTGTAATTACGGTCCCTGGCGGATAACCGGAATTAGACAACGTAGTCACCGAGCATCCCTTCCTCTTGGCCGGAATCAGCCCGCCATAATTGATTACCTTCTAGTGTACCATAACGGTAATAATCAATCACCTTCAGCAAGGCTGGTCCCGTTGGGGTAGCACCTTTCATCTGGAGTCTTTGGAATATAGCTTTTACCCCATCCAGATTAGGTGTCCAGTCGACATCTTTAACGATATCCTCTCCGCTTCCGCGTCCTGGAAAATGAAATACCGCAAGTCTACTTGAACCAGCCCGTGCCTTTAAGCTGAGCATCAAATCTCTTATCGCTTCTTCCACTGCACCGAGCTTGGGCTTCATACTTGCACTCGCATCAATTAATAGCGCAACCTGAAGCGGAGAAGTCTCGGCAAGCTCATCTACAACCTCCACAACCTGCGACCGTTTCTCGGGTGGGAGATCTTCAAGCGTACCTCCTCCTAATATTTGCTGTATCTCTTTATTGACTGCTTGCTGTATCGTTTGAACAACCGTTTTACGGGTCATCATTTGCATCGTTCTTGCGAGTTGAGTGGTTCCAACAATCCTATGGATTCCTCCTCCGGCTTTTGCAATCTCTTGAATTTCAAAGGCACCTAACTCGCCTATCGTTCCATAATCGAGTACACCGACAACATTAACCGTGATCCCTTCCTGCAGCGCATGTGCAGCTGCCATAACTGGACTCGGCCCGACATTGGAGCAACCGTCCGTGATAAGCAATATCTGTTTCATCTTTGTACCCTCCCGTCATCTTCTTAAAACTATCGTCTGTCTCTAGCATTCCCATTTTTAGAGAGTTCAAACGATATATTAGAAGATTAGACAGGGATTTCCCGGGTAATTTAACAACTCATTCCTTTCCTCCTAAAAGGATATATAATTTCGATCAAATATTCTCCTTATCAACTTACAGTGCGCGGCCGCTCCATCCTTGCAAAGCCTGGCACGTGAACATTAGCCCATTCAGGGTGGAAGTGATCCACACGTCCTACCACAACTGTCATATCATCATGGATCTGATTCTGCTGGTAACGAATGACCTTTTCCAATAAACAATCAGCTATTTCCTGAGGATCAGAGCTGTTTACTTCTTGGATAATTCGTTTCATCCAAAGTTCCTTGTTTACCGCATACCCTGGTGCATCATAAATACCATCTGTCATCATAATAAGCACATCACCTGCCTGAAGCTGTACAGATACCAAATCCACCTCGATATCCTGGATGATACCAATTGGTAAATTGCTCGCAGTAACAGGGATGACCTCATTCCCTCTTTTGATAAAACTTGGTGTGGACCCGATTTTCATAAAAATAGTCTGAGCAGAGTATTGATCAATCAACGCCATATCCACCGTTGCATATATCTCTTCTGGCGAACGTAGCATTAATATTGAATTCACGGATTTGATCGCCAGCTTCTCATCCATACCTGACTGAAGCAGCTGTTCTAATATATTAAGTGCAGAGCTGCTCTCCATTCTTGCTCGCTCTCCATTACCCATTCCGTCACTTAACGCAACCGCAAACGTTCCATTTCCGAGTTCTACCGTACTGAAGCTGTCTCCTGATAATAAATCTCCTCCTTTGGCTGCTGCGGCCACACCTGTCGTAATTTCGAATGACTTCGCTGATCCAAATCGTACTGTAACAAGACCATCTCGCGGATGAGTCATCGTTTCGTCCACGACGGCAATATGTTCCCCGATGATATCCGAAAGAAGTGGTGCGATGATCTTCCGGCACTCATCGTATCCTCTCGTATAGGCATGAATAATCTCAATTTCCACATGACCCGAATCCAAACTTATAATATCAATGCCTTGTATCGACAGGCCAAGATGCTGCAATGCTTCTCGAATCTGCTCTTCCTGGATATGCATAGTCTCGCTTTCCCGCTTAATCTCACGCGCCAGGTCCTCCATAACCTGGGATACACCAGATAGTTGCTCGGCTACTAGATGGCGACTATCGAATATTTGGCGTTTCCACTGCATATCATGTTGGTAGAGGTGATATTGCTGCTTGAGAAGACCAAGTACCTCATCCTTCTTTCCGCAAATTTTATCCCAAGCCTTTGGAAGATCCTTGGTCTCCACTTCCGGATTTTCCTCGATGGTGGTCATCATATCGCTCATATATTTATAGGTCTGATAAAACTTCGCATCCCAGCAGTGATTCCGCTTAAAGCAGGAGGAGCAAGCCCCTTCTGCAACTGCATCCATAAAATGATTCATTTCCTCCGTCTGTTTACCAGGCGGCTGCATCGTCTCCGTTGTCTGCCCAAAGCTCTGTGAAAGCTGGCGGAACACCTTAGAGAATTGGGTCACCCGGTCTGCAGTCAAATCCCGCACCCTTTTCGCATACTCATGCTGGGACTTGGTATGATCCTGAGTGCCCGGTACATACTTGCTTATGGCACGCGTCACGCTTTTAGGCGTAATTAGGAATAGCCCAATCGCTATACAAGTTTCCCATGTAGAAACCATGACCTCATTCGGTTTATTAAAATAAATGGACAATATCGTCGCTCCAAGCAGCATTCCGAGTGAGACACCACCCTTTTTGCCTTCTCGGAGCATACCCGCGAGCATTCCTGAGAATGCAAGCAAACTCATCTGGGCAAAGGCTGATATATCAGCCAAACTTAAGATCAATCCCGTGACCACACCGACGGAAGCACCGAGCGGCGCTCCACCAACTAAGGCAAACAGCAGTATCAGATAGCGTGATAGCACATGCTCTAGGGACATTCCCTGAATGACCCAGCCCACAGCACCCGTCATAACCGAAGCAAGGAGTATGATAAGGCAAAGAATTTCCTCGTTTTTAAGAACATAATTTTTTTTGCGCAGCGTCAGTACCGGAATCGCCTGGATAAATACGAGCGTCAGTACGAATCCGAGTACCGCATCCAGTGTCATCATCATGATCGAGTACCAGGTCATGGATGGACCAATTAATAGCGCGAACAAGTTCACAACGAAAGTCGATACGAACACCATCAGCGGTGCATATGACAACTCCGCACGTTCATAAGATTCAAGTCCCCTAAGCATAAAGTAGAAAAGAATAAGCTCGGCTGGAATCATCAATGCTGATAGGCTTGAAGCGAAAAAGCTGCCTGCAATTACCGCTACCCCTACCGGAACCATATAATCTCTTCGCATAAAGGCTATGACTGCAAAATAAGCGACTGCAAACGGTGATAGCTCATCTAGAATCATCGCTCTTCCGAGCAGAAACCCCATAAATGTCAGCAATATCATCCACTTTTTCGCGGCCAGTAGCTCAAGAGGGCGCTGCAGAAAAGACATTTGCCCAATACGATCCGCTAAGCGGGCACGAATAGCTCCCGCTCTTCCTTTTGCCGTTTCTGTCCCCGGAAACAATACCACGTTTCTTTTTTCCATCACCCTGGCACCCCATTCTTTCACGAATTTGTTTGGTCTCATTATAAAACCCTCCTAACGAGAAAGTTTGTCAGAACACCGGACGAGCCCAAAAGAAATTTCCGACAAAAAAGCCTGCCCTCGCGAAAACTCGTGGAAGACAGGTCAATCCCTTGGTATAGTAGCTATTCAGGTGATTCAAGTAACCATATATTGGGTAATTCATTTCCCGAATTGGGGCGACTGGATTTTTTCGTTTCAACGTTTAGGGCCGTAAATCACGTAGGAACATGTCGTACCCTTGTATTACACGACAAAAAAACCGCAGAAGGTTATTTCCTTCTGCGGTAAATTATATTTTATCGAATTATACTCGTTTGGCTCCGCGTCCACCGCGTTTGCCTTCCGTATTCTTCTTAAGCGAAGAAATTCGTTCTTCACTATCTTTTAGGAAACGTGACATTTTATCCTCAAAAGAAGGCTTATTGGCCGCAGGCTTAAACGGGCGTCCGCCGCGATCACGGTTATATCCTCCTCCGCCGCCACCTCCGAATCTTTCTCCGCCGCCTCCACTACGCTCCGGTCTAGGTGCGCGGGGTGGACGACTTTCGGAAGCCGGCTTGTCGACAGCTTGCTTAATCGAAAGACCGATCTTACCATCCTTGTCGACATTAATCACCTTCACGGTAACGACATCGTTGATCTTCAAGTGATCGTTGACATCCTTAACGTAGTTGTCGGCGATCTCCGAGATGTGAACGAGGCCCGTGACACCTCCTGACAGATCCACAAATGCTCCAAAATGCGTTATGCCTGTCACCTTGCCCTCTAACTTGGTGCCCACTTCAATTGCCATAGAATAAAATGATCCTCCCTTAAAAATATACAGTCCGATTTCTTGAATCTCACTGCGGTGATTTGATTATACCCAATGACCGAAAAGAGGTCAACAGACGTATGTCATGGCTTTACCGGCTTTATTCACCCTCATTTTGTGGTTGAATAATAGGAACTTCTGTCGGTGGATATAACCCGAACTTCTTCCTAGCAATTTGCCCGATATATTCGGGATCTTGCAGCCTTTCGACCTCAAGACTCAGATTGTTCCACGAATCCTGTACGGCCTTCTGTTCTGTTCGTTTCTGTGCTAGCGTTTCACTCCGGTTCTGGATTTGAACATGTTGAGACCAAAGCGTTGAACCTGCCCAGATCAAAAACAGCGCCATGACGGCCATATACATTCTTTTGCGCCGAAGTGCGCCTTTGTTCTTTGTTGTCTTGTGGGGAGCCTGCTTCGGTTGTTCAGCAAATCTTCCCATGACTCATTCCTCCTAAAACCAGCGCTTCCACGCCTTTATAACCTTGTCCGCCACACGTTTGGACCAAACCGGCATCCTTATACGTGATGTGATCGGCCTTAGCATCCATTTCAGAAGTCTCCAAAAAGGTAACAAACATTTCAGTACCACACGTAAAAGGAACATGACCAATCTCCATAGAAGCTTTAGCAGTCCTTTCAGTAGGTTCAGAATACCTTTGATCGGATTCCAGATCAACGCGCGAAACATCGTCATTAAAACCGATAGCAAGCGTTTTGCCACCTGAATTAACATTACCACAAAACGCCTAGTTATAACACTCCATAATAAAAAATAGATCCAAACCCCTAGAAAGAGCCCTAGAAACACATAAAAACGTAGTTGACCGTAGTTCGTAACATACAGCATTCGGAATACAAATAAAGCCGCTGCGACCCAATACGCTAAATCTAGCGTATGCTGCGACCATCTGGGAAAACGAAGCTGGCCTGCCAGCACCCGGTAGCTGTCATAGGCCAGTCCCATTGCTACTCCGGAGAAGAGCATCCAGAGCAGCGTGATCCATTGGATTTGCGGGTTCATTTAAACAGTTTGCCGAGGAGGCTCTTATTTTTAGCCTGAGACCCGGGATTCAAATAGATAAGGGAATGTACTAATCCATCAATAGTCAGGAGCCCCTCTTCCAGACTCAGATTTTTAATATGTAAATTCTGCCCCCGGATGGTCAGATGTCCAAGTTCCGTCTGAAGCAGGAATTCTTCACTGTCGAAGCTCTCCACATTTTGGACGCCCGTGATGTCAAGCTGCTTACGGTTATGCATCCGCAGGTCATGTTGCTTACCTTTCCCTTGGTCGATCATGGCATGTACCCCTCCTTTTAGAAATAGCTTATGGGGTAGAGCCTGTCTTTAGAACCGCCGCTATATACAAAAAAAGCACTCTCTCACATTTAGTGAAAGAGTGCTTTTGAATGGATTGTACCTACCAGTTCAATCCATTGTCTTTAACGATCGGTTCTTCCTTAACCAAGGTGTAAAGGCTTGTTGCCTCATCCTTACGGGTTGTCTCTGCAAGACGTTCGACGCGAACTGTGACCAGTTTCTGGCCGAATTGAATCGTAATCTCGTCGCCTACCTTGACTGTGCCGCTCGGTTTAGCCTCACGGCCGTTGATCAGCACCCGTCCTTGGTCTGATACATCCTTCGCTACGGTACGCCGCTTGATTAACCTCGATACTTTAAGGAATTTATCGACACGCATTACTTTACAGCTTCTTTAAGTTTGTTACCAGCTTTGAATGCAGGAACATTAGACTCAGGAATTTCAATTGTGTTACCTGTTTGAGGGTTACGGCCCGTGCGTCCTGCACGTTTACGAGTTTCGAATGTACCGAAGCCGATCAATTGTACTTTGTCGCCGCTAGCAAGGGCGTCTGTGATTTCACCAAGGAAACCGTTCAATACGTTTTCTACGTCTTTTTTAGTCAATCCGCTTTTGCTGGAAATGTTGTTGATAAGATCTGTTTTGTTCATGTTTTAAAATCCTCCCAATTATCAAAAAAGTAAAAGATTGCGGTATTGCAGACAGTATGTCAGCAGCATAAGCCGCGAAATACCTTACTTGGATATTCTGGATTGCTTTCTGAATTCCTGCCGCATTACGCTATTTTTTTATTTTTTACGCGAAAAACTGTCTTTTTTCATGGTTTGCCGTCACCATCAGATGACGAAATTTGTTTGGCTGACTGCCATAACGATTCCATCTCTTCTAGTGAGCTCTCATGCACTGACTTGCCCTGTGCTTTCAGCTGCTCTTCGATATACCGAAATCTTGTAACAAACTTCCGGTTTGTTCTCGACAATGCTTCCTCTGGATCAGCTTTTATGAACCGGGCAGCATTACTTACGGCAAAAAGTAAATCACCTAGCTCAAGTGCCTGGTCATCCAGCGATTGCCCTTCGGCAACAGCCTCACGCAGCTCGGCGAGTTCCTCTTCAATCTTCTGGAACACACCATCAATATCATCCCAGTCGAAGCCGACTTTGGATGCTTTTTTCTGCAGCTTATATGCCTTCATCAAAGCCGGGAGATCACGTGGAATGCCATCAAGTACAGATGACTTCTCCGGATCAAGTCCCTTCCGCCGCTTCTCTTCTGCCTTCATCTGTTCCCAGTTTTGAAGAGCGTCCTCCGCATTGTTGGCGGAGTTCTCACCAAAGACGTGTGGATGGCGGAAAATCAACTTATCATTCAATCCTTGAATTACATCATAGACCGTAAATGTACCAAGCTCTTCTTCCATTTGAGAGTGAAGCAGAATTTGAAGCAGCAAATCGCCAAGCTCCTCCTGCATATGTTCAGGATCATCCTCATCAATCGTTTCGAGAACCTCGTATGTCTCTTCAATGAGATTCTTACGAATGGATTCATGAGTCTGCTCCCGATCCCAAGGGCAACCCTCAGGGCTTCGGAGAATGCCAACAATTTCGTGAAGGCGTGCAAAAGTCCGCTTTCGCAGCCTTTCATCATCGCTACGAGGTACATAGACCAGAGATAGGTTACCATAACCCTCAATCCGGTCCAGCTCATACAGCGGTACGCGGACAATGGACTCTTCGCCTTCCACCCCGAGTGCATGTCCAACAATTACCTCATACTCATCCGGATAAATGTCCATCAGTGCAAGCTTAACCTCTGATGCGGTGAACATATCGTAAACTTGGCCGATTAGCGTATGTAGCTGAGGCTGAATGAGACTGCTACGAAGCTCGGCAGCATCCAGCAGCTGAAAGCCTTCAATCGGATCAAATCCGAGGCGTACGAAGGCTTCGTCAAGGAAGCTTTCTCCGCCGAGTACAGTCAGTGGTATTTGCTGCTCCGGGCATCGCTCCCGAAGCAGCTTTACGGTCGCCTCTGCCACCATTGGGTGGCCCGGAACGGCGTAGACAATCTCACTACCGCTATCTTCAGCCAGTGATGCCTGAATTAATGTAGATGCAATAAAATTATATACCTCTGGAAACGTGTCGTGACTCTCATACACGTGATCAAACGATTCCATAACCACACCCAACTCTTCCAGTGCCGATATCACAGGATGAGATAAGGTGCGCACGTAAACCTTGGCAGCACCTTGTAGTGTTTTCATAATGCCTAATGTCAGCCTGTCCGGATTGCCCGAACCGAGACCAACAACCGTAATGGCTGCACTCATAAAGCTTCCTCCGCTCCTCGAACGCCCCTGATGGGCGGTGTTTTTCGTACACTACTATACCACAGACGGAAAAACATCTCACGCCTCGCACATAGTCAACGTAGTATACGCAGCTTTTTAAGCATAGTTGCCAGTGAATTCCCTACTTTCGGCAGCATGCGAAGCTCCTCCTCGGTGAGGAGCTTCGTGATTACCGCCCCAGCCAGAAAGGCAACGCCGCCAGCTGCAACACCGGCTAAGCTTGCAGCCGCAGCATTTAAGCGAACTGAAGCGATACCAGCCGCTGTAATAATAAAGCTGGCTCCACTAGCTGCACCCCACGCCGCCAGTATTAGCCCCGCAAGGATAAGCGCTGGCTTAACGAGCAAATCTTTAACACTCACCCGAAAACCGGTGGACCTTGCTAGAACAGCCACGTTTAACGCAGCAGCAGTGAAGTGTGCCGCTACGCCGGCTATCGCTGCTCCGGTAATACCCATTTTGGGTACAAGCAAAAGGTTAAGCCCTAACTTCAGCGCAGCGCCTGCAAGCAGATGGATCGCTGGTGCCCGAACGATGCCTATACCTTGCAGCAACGCCGCAGATATTATACTTACTGTGCCGCCGACAGCCGTAAAAGCAATCCATCTTAGCACATCACTGCCTACCGCATCTTGGTACAGCATAATGTTAATCGGGGTGGCAAGTGAAGCAAGGCCTACAGATGCTGCAAGGCCCAACAACCAAAACCAGCGCAGTGCTAGACGGCACTGGCTTACCACTAAGCTGTTCTCCCCTTTAAACTTAGCCTCCGCCAAGGCTGGAATGAACAACACAGATAGCGAGGTGGCCATCATAGTCACCAACTGCACAAGCGGTAACCCGCGGTTGTACACCCCAAACTGCGCCATAACAGCCTCACCTGGTAACCCGGTGTCTTTCAACAGCCTAGGCACCGTAAATGTATCCACCAGACCGATTAGCGGCACAGCTAGTGCGCTCAAACATATTGGCACTGCATAAACAGCCAACCGCTGAAGGATGCGCCAATACCCTTCCCGCTCCTCTGGTAAATCCCCTATAGGTTTATGCTGCTCCTTATTGATCACACTCGCGTCCAGGCCTCTTTGTACAGATTTCATGCTACTCCGTGATGAGGATTCTCTACGCCAGTAGTAAGCCATGACAAGCAGACCTGCTGCTCCGCCTGCGGCTGATCCAAAAAGTGCCCCCGCAGCGATTTGATCCACCCCAGCTCCAGAATGAATCATGTACATGAGCAGGACAATCATGACAGCTACCCTTATGCATTGCTCCACAATTTGTGAAACGGCCGTCGGCACCATATTATGCAATCCTTGAAAATACCCTCGCAAGAGAGCCATCCATGGTACGAATGCCAAGGCAAACGCCCCGCTTTGCAGAGCTGGCACGACGTGTTCATCACCGATCCATGTGCCTATTACCGGTGCACCAAAGTACATGACCATACCCAGCAAGAGCCCAAACAGAACAAGGGTTACCGTCGATACACGAAGCATCCTGCGGCTCTCTTCCCACCGTCCAGCAGCCTCATACTCGGCAACATATTTTGACAGAGCCGCCGGGAAACCAGCCGCTGCTATAGTAATAATCATCATATATAACGGATAAACCGTATTATAGATGCCAAAGACGGCGTCGCCGCCCAGGTTCTGCAGCGGTATTTTTTGCAGCGTTCCGATCAGTTTGGAGCCGATCGCGGCTGCACTAAGGATAAATGCTCCCTGAAGTAACCTTGATCCAGTTTCATTCGGTTTCATTGTCTGCCCATTCCCTTACCTCGCCCATATAACAGGACCTTTGATAACCCATTATAACCGGAACAGGATCACAGACTCAAAACTTGAATCTTTCTCAGAATACAAAAAAACTCCCGCCCGTCTTCGGACCAACATGGTCCGTAGATCAGAGGGAGTAAGTTACCTTTATTCAGGAAGGAGCCTCCTGATCTTACTGCTCCATTTGCTTACCAAGGAATGCTGCGGCTGTTTCAGCCATCTTCACTTCCAATTCACCCATCGTTACCGAATCGTCTTTGTTCAGCAATAGAACGCAGCCGATAGGGTCTCCACCTGTAACGATTGGAGCCGCTACGAAGCTTGCAAATTCTTCAGGGTTATCTTTACTGATCTCATATGTGCCTTTGTTTGTTTCCAAAACCGTTTTACGATTTTCCATGCAGTTCTCGAGCAAGTTGCCGATCTGCTTGTCCAAGTATTCTTTCTTGGATCCACCAGCTACAGCGATAAACGTGTCGCGGTCGGAAATAATGGTAATGTGACCAGTACCTTCATACAGGGATTCAGCATATTCTTTTGCGAAGTCACCCAATTCACCGATCGGAGAGTATTTCTTTAAAATAACTTCCCCATCCCGATCTACAAAAATTTCAAGCGGATCTCCTTCACGGATTCGCAGAGTGCGTCTAATTTCTTTAGGGATGACCACGCGCCCGAGGTCATCTATACGGCGGACGATTCCAGTAGCTTTCATTTCACATGTTGCCCCACTTTCTTAAGAAGATTTTTCAACTACTGTTCGATACGGGAAGAGGATGTCCCCAGGTATATAAGTGTAATGTCTGACCATAGTATTCATCCTTTCCCATATCCTTATACATGGTTGGCCCGATATTGGTTACAAAATATAATTCCTATTTGAACCAGCAAGGCGTTACGAGCAGAAAAATCCATAGCGCAGATTTCGCGCTATGGATTCCCAATTTCCTAATCAACACACTGGATAAACGTTACTTAGTCATAATAGACCAAGCCCCATCCATTCGTGGTTGGCAGGAAGCTGATTCTCATCTGCGCGATTTTGTTTTTCAACTGATGACTGTGACATGATGTGATGGATAGACTGTGAAAAATGCGGGTCTGAGACTGCTGTCCTTGCCTAGATTATCCGATTTGTTATTTCCCAGTTCCTTCGTTCTTCTCGCTGTCTTTCGTTCCTTCACCTGTTGCAGGTTCCTTGTCCGTGCTATCGGTACCTTTGTCCTCACCTTCAGCAGGTGCGGTTTCAGTTTCGCTTTTTGGAAGATCCATTTCCTCAATCAGACCATTTAACTCGTTCTTCATGAAGTCATCGACTTTAAGGGAAGCCAGTTCGTTATGAATGCTTTCCTTCTGAGTATCGCTCAGCGTGTCAAAGGTAACTTCCTTGCGGCTTTCAACTTTCATAATATGGTAACCAGCTTCCGTCTCAACTGGATCACTGATCTTGTTCAGAGGAAGAGTCAGTGCCTTTTCTTTAAACTCGGCCAGCCAATTGCCGGCTGCCTTGTTCTCATACAGGCCACCGTTATCCTTAGATCCTGGATCTTCGGAATACTCTTTCGCAACTTTTGCAAAATCTTCACCCTTGTCCAATTTAGATTTAACCTCTTTGGCAAGTTTTAAAGCATCTTCTTTGGTACGCTCATTTCCTTCGGCGTCTGTAAATCCAATCAGAACATGACGAACACTGATCATAGTGAAGTCCTGTTTATTGCTCTCGAACTCCTTCTTGATATCATCTTCCGTCACTTTGTTCTTCTGGTCTTCCATCACCGTTAGAACACGAACCATGTAATTCTCAAGATCTTGCTCAGTCAGATTTTGCGCCTCCAAGGATTTTTTAAACTGCTCCTCACCCATCGCGGTTTTATTCTGTTTCACCAGATCTTCCGCCTGAGTTTGTGCTGTTTTCTTTGCCTCTTCACCTGCTTTGGAATAGAGATACTCATAGGCTACTCCCTGCTTGGCCAAGTATTCCTTGAACTGGTCCATTTGCAAGAATTGAGCATATTCCGGAGACATGAACTGCATCATACGCTGTTCAAGCTCGAACTCTTTCTCCGTAATTTCCCCGCCCTTGTATTTCACTACAACTTTGCTATCATCCTTCGGTTGTGCGTTATCTTTACTGTCGTCACCGCATGCAGCGAGTACCGACATGGACATTACCGCAGTAAGCGATACGATAAACATCTTCCACGCCTTTTTATTTCTTGACGGCATTTTGTAAATCTCCCTTCAGGTTGAATGGCTCCTTGGCGGCCTCTAGAAACTGCTCCAGCAGTTCGAGCAACTGTTGATCCGATAGACCCTTACCCTTGAGACGGATCAGCATATTAGGACCCTGATCAAATTGTACACGTCTTTCGAACAGATTTCCAATTTCGGCAAGCCGAACCGTATTAACAATTTTATCCTGTCCTTCATAGAACTGCAAAAGGACATCATCTCCACGTTGAGAAATGGAGTCAATTCCGTACATTCGTCCATATACTTTTAAACGGGAAACGGCCAGTAAGTTTTGCACGGCAAGCGGCAATTCTCCGAACCGATCAAGCAGCTCATCTTCAAGTTCTGCCGCTTCGTCGAAGGAGGAAACGACCGCCACTTTTTTATATATTTCAATTTTTTGAATGCTGTCATAAATATAATCCGACGGTAAATATGCATCAATCCCCAGATCGATGGAGGTGTTCCAGTGCTGAGATGCAACCACAGGTTCACCAAGCATACTTACTTTACGTTTCTGAATTTCTTCCGCCAGCATTTGTGAGTATAGATCAAAACCGACAGATGCAATGAATCCGTGCTGTTCAGCACCAAGCAGATTCCCCGCTCCACGAATGGACAAGTCTCGCATCGCGATTTTGAAACCAGAGCCTAGCTCTGTGAACTCTTTAATCGACTGAAGACGTTTCTCTGCTACCTCGGTCAGCACCTTATCGCGCTGATACGTAAAGTAAGCATAGGCTATCCGGTTGGAACGTCCCACCCGGCCGCGCAGTTGATACAGCTGGGAAAGCCCCATCTTATCAGCATCATGAACAATGAGCGTGTTCACGTTAGGAATGTCTACACCTGTCTCAATGATGCTTGTACTTACAAGAACGTCGTATTCACCATCTAAGAAATCAAGAATCGTCTTCTCCAATTCCGTTTCGGACATTTGCCCGTGCCCAACCCCTACTTTTGCCTCGGGAACAAGCATTGAAATTTGAGCAGCCATCTCCTGGATACCCTGTACTCGGTTGTATAGATAATAAACCTGTCCACCACGAGCGAGTTCCCGCTCAATAGCCTCTCTAACGAGAGTTTGACTATGCTCAACAACATAAGTCTGCACCGGGAAACGGTTTTCTGGTGGTGTCTCAATAACAGACAAATCGCGGACACCGAGCATGGACATGTGAAGAGTACGTGGAATCGGGGTTGCTGTCAGCGTCAACACATCCACATTCGTCTTAAGACGCTTTAATTTCTCCTTATGGGTTACGCCAAAACGCTGCTCCTCATCGACGATAAGAAGACCCAGATCCTTAAATACAAGGTCCTGTGACAAAAGACGATGCGTACCGATCAAAATATCAACCGTACCTTGTTTAACCTTCTTAATTGTCTCATTCTGCTCCTTACGGCTGCGGAATCGGCTAAGCACCTGAATATTAATCGGGTAATTGGAAAAACGCTCACGGAACGTCTCATAATGTTGCTGAGCGAGTATCGTCGTAGGTACTAGAACAGCTACCTGCTTACCCTCAATAGCTGCTTTAAAAGCAGCACGAACCGCAACCTCTGTTTTACCATAACCGACATCACCACAGAGCAATCTGTCCATCGGACGGTTCTGTTCCATGTCTTTCTTAATTTCCTCGATTGCCCGCAGCTGATCATGCGTTTCGTCATAAGGGAATAAATCCTCAAATTCCTGCTGCTCTGGCGTATCTTTTTCAAAGCCATAACCTGGTGCCGACTGACGGTCTGCATACAGCTTAATCAAGTCATCGGCAATATCTTGTACGGAGGAACGGACCTTATTCTTAACCCGTGTCCATTCGTTACCTCCGAGCTTATAAATCTTAGGTTCCTTATCCTCTGAACCGACATATTTCTGGATGAGATCGATCTGTTCGATCGGTACAGAAAGCTTGTCACTACCGGCATAGAGGATGTGCATATAATCCTTATGGATACCGTTAATTTCAAGTGTGCCGATTCCCATATATTTACCGATACCATGGTTTTGATGAACAACATAATCTCCGACTTTAAGCTCTGTATAGCTTTTAATTCGCTCGGCGTTATCCATATTTTTGTTCGTTTTGCGTACTTTCCGTTGCTTCTGGGAGAACATTTCCGCCTCGGTAATGACGGCCACATGAACAGAAGGCATTTCAAATCCGTTCTGCAGGCTGCCATCGAGCATGATCGGCTCATCGATATCATAATCCTGCAAAACACGTCTCATCCGGTCCATACGATCTGGGCCACCTGCGAGCATAATTACTTTGACGCCGGTTTTGTGCCAACGCTCCATTTCAGACTTAAGAACATTCATCTGCCCATGGAAATCCTGCATCCCACGGGTGATAAAGTTAACGATGTTTTGAGGCTGAATTCTAGGAACTTGACGCAAAAATATCGAGATAAGAAGGGTCTGGAATCGATGTTGGTATACCACTTCATCACTATCAATTGATAACGGCAGATCTGGTAGGGATTTACCATTTTGCATCAAATGAATATTCCATTCTGCTTCATCACGCTCTAACTGTTTTCCTGTTTCAAGAAGACGAGTCGGTTCATCCAAAACAAGCAATGTGTCTTCCGGCATATAATCAAATAAATGTGTTTTTTCTGGGTATAGCAAAGAAATATATTTATAGATTTCTGGAAAATACACGCGTTCACGCATCATTTCCATCTCACGATTAATTTCCTCGCGAAGACGAAGTTTTGCCTGTCTGTCTGTCATTCTCTCCAGCTGTGATTCCAGAAGTTTGGAAACACGATCTGCAGCTCTGGTAAGCCGCTCTGAATCCGCAATAATTTCTTTGCATGGAGTGATAACCACTTCTTTCACTTTATCGATCGAGCGCTGGTCTGACGGATCGAAGGTACGAATGGAATCAATGTCCTCATCAAACAGCTCCACCCGATAAGCATAAGCCGTTGTCATCGGATAGAAATCGATAATTCCACCCCGAACACTCATCTCTCCGCGGCTTTCTACTCTTTCCACACGCTCATATCCAAGCTCAATCATTCGACTCAAAAATGATTCTAGTTCAAGAGTACCTCCATCGTTTAGAGTGATTCTCGCGTCAGCCATGACTTCCGGTGCAGGAAGCAAACGACGCACACCCGAAAATGGAGCCACAACAATACCCCGGAAACCACGTGCACAGCGATGCAGTACATCAATCCGCTGAGCTAGGGTCTCCGGGCTCGATACCGCTGATTCAGCTGCCACGAGCTCATTAGCGGGGTAGAGCAATACTTGATCCGCAGATAATACTTCCTGCAGGTCATCTGCAATTTTTTGTGCAGAGAACATATTATGAGTAACCACGAGCAATGGACGCTGCTGGTTCTGAAACAATGCAGCCATCAAGACTTGTCTGGATGAACCGGACAGGCCTGAAATAAGCTGTTCTCTCATTCCGGCTGAAGTACCTGCCGCAATGGATTTAAAATCCGTATCTTCTGAAAAGACATCAATAAGTGCTTGTAACAAAAGGGGGCACCTCTCTTATGCGAACATATAAATTTATTGAAAATGTGTAATCGAAAAGAAGCCTCAGCAAACTGCCAAGGCTACACCCGCGGCCTTTTTCGCTAACCGCGTTATTGTCCATCTTACATTAATCGCAAGACTAATTCCATGTCGTGCTACTGGAGGGGACTAGTCAATAGACTGAGTTCAGGATGCGCTTCCAGCGCTTCCCTACAGTGATCGCAGGTTACCCGTACGGTAACTTCCCCATTAAAATCATACGCTATTATATCCCTGCGCTCTTCGGTGGTCAAGGAATCGAATCCAAGCTGCGTTTCTGAGACATCTTTCGACTCAATACGTCCCTGAAAAGTACGACAGTGTCTACAAATATAGTTTATCGCCATCATATGCCTCCTGAAGGTCGTTTATACCTTCAGTATGCCCGAATTGCCATCCTTTCAGACTTTCCCGTCACACTTTCTCACCTTATTCAAAAGGACAGAATATCGATGGACTAGCTATTAACCATTAAATTTTTGCATGGTCTGCTCAAATGTATGGTCCAGACTATATTCAAGAGAATCACAGGTAGCTTCGATCATACTTTTTAACAGCTCATGTTCTTTTTTCGGGAAAGTTCCCAGCACATAATCCACCACAGCATGACCCGGTTCAGGACGTGAAATGCCCATTCTTACCCGATTAAACGTTTGAGTGCCTGTATGCTGGATAATCGACTTAATCCCATTATGTCCGCCAGCACTGCCTTGATATCTTAGTCGTATTCTCCCAACTGTCGTATCCAGATCATCATAAACAACAATCATATCTTCTAAATCCGCTTTATAGTAATCCATGAAGGCACGTACAGCTTCACCCGATAGATTCATAAATGTCATCGGTTTAATCAATACCGTCTTCTTGCCCCCAATAAATCCTTCAGCGATCATCGATTTCGATTTATGATTCGTAAATTTCATCCCATGACGTTCTGCCAAGACATCGAGTGCCATAAACCCGACATTGTGGCGCGTCTTTTCATAAGCTGGACCAGGGTTGCCCAATCCGACAATCCATTTCATTTGGTTGAGATTCCTTTCTTTATTTGTACTTTCTTCTTTGCAATTTTCTGAGTACAATATGAACAATACATCAGTAGTCGGATCAATTCGATCTCATCTTACATAACTGTGTCTTTCAGACCAATTTAATCCATACATTTGATCCATACCCTCACATAAGAAGGTGGACGGCATTGAATAATTATGAACAGAGATTGACGCATCATAGCCATTTTCAATACCACATGAAGCACGCAATCCCCGTGCAGGTATACGAGCAAAATTGCCATCTAGATGTGGGGCTAATCACCGCATTAGACGCTCATTTTGTAGAAGTAGAAGGAACACTATATAACCGAAGCTCTTATACTTTCATCTCGCGTCCAGGGTATTGATTGCCCGTACATATAATTGTAACCGGTTTCCCAAGTTGATTCTAAACATGTTCACAGAAAATGCCGCTATAGCCGACAAGGGTTACATTTCCCCACTTGAGGAAACGTAACCCTGTAAGATATAGCAAGTATTTATTCGATTTCGAACAGCTTACTGATGGACAATTCTTCGTGGACACGGATAATTGCCTCACCCATGAGTGGAGCAACGGACAAGACCGTCAGCTTGCTGGTCGGATTCTCGTGCGTAATTGGAATCGTGTCCGTCACAATAACTTCCTTAAGCGGTGAATTCTCCAGACGCTCGTGAGCCGGACCGGACAAGACCGGATGCGTACAACAAGCGTATACTTCTTTTACGCCGCCTTCCATAAGTGCGTTAGCACCAAGAACAATTGTACCAGCTGTATCGATGATATCATCGATCAGGATAGCTGTCTTACCCTCGATATTCCCGATAATGTTCATAACTTCACTAACGTTTGGCTCTGGACGCCGTTTATCAATGATCGCAAGCGGAGCGTTCAAGAAATCAGCCAGCTTTCTCGCACGAACCACACCGCCGTGATCCGGTGAAACAACGACCGGATTCTCGATCTGCTTGGAACGGAAATACTGGGCTATGATAGGAACGCCTAGCAAATGGTCTACAGGAATATCAAAGAATCCCTGAATTTGCATCGCATGTAAATCCATCGTGATTACACGATGTGCACCAGCCTTCTCAATGAGATTAGCAACCAGCTTCGCCGTGATTGGATCCCGGGAACGAGCTTTACGGTCTTGTCGAGCATAACCGTAATACGGAATAACCACATTGATACTCTTTGCGGAAGCCCGCTTAAGCGCATCAACCATAACCAGAAGCTCCATCAGGTTGTCATTAACCGGTCCACATGTAGACTGCACGATATAAACGTGACAACCACGAACGCTTTCAGAGAGTTTTACTTGAATCTCACCGTCGCTAAAGCTGGTTGTATGGGATTCACCCATTGGAATTCCGATATAATCGGCAATTTGATGGGCTAACCTTGGGTTGGAATTACATGTGAAAATTTTCAATTTAGAATCTAGATAAGTCATAGAATAGAAACCCTCCGTGCTGGTTCATTGAATTAGGCTGTCCGATCACCGCTTTTTTTCGCTTAAGAGGACAGCAACTAGGATTGTGTCTGACTGTTCTTCTTCGCTATAGCGCGCGCCCGGATTTTCTCGGCGTATCCAGGTTTATTCTCTTGCCGTTGTCTTCCTATTGCCAAGTCGTTTTCGGGCACAGAATGAGTGACGGTAGTACCAGCAACAATAAATGCGCCTCTACCCACTTTAACCGGTGCAACCAAGTTAACGTTACTTCCGATAAAAGCCTCATCCTCAATTTCGGTAACAGATTTATTATACCCATCATAGTTCACCGTTATCGCACCGCAACCGACATTAACATTTTTTCCGACTTTTGCGTCGCCAATATAGCTCAGGTGAGATACCTTCGAGCCATTGTCAATCGTCGAGTTCTTGACCTCAACGAAATCGCCAATCTTAACTTTCTCACCCAATTTGGCGCCAGGACGCAAATAAGCGAACGGCCCAATACTTGAGCCTTCTCCGACTTCGGCTTGATTCAGAACAGAGTATTTAATAGACACTCCGTCGGCAATGACCGAATCTTCAATCTCACTGTTTGGTCCAATCTCGCACTCACTGCCAATAACGGTATTCCCTTTTAATATTGTACCTGGTTGGAGCACCGTGTCTGCGCCTATCGTCACATCGGCGCCAATATATGTGGAAGCAGGATCAATAATGGTTACCCCGTTCAACATATGGCGTCTTGTTATACGCTCACGCATAAAGCCCTCGGCTTGCGATAAAGCCAGTCGGTCGTTAACCCCAATAGACTCCGCGTGATCGTCGGTCTGGTAAGCGAGTACCGTCTCACCAGCTTGCTTCATGATACCGATAACATCGGTCAAATAATATTCTTGCTGCGCATTGTTATTCGTTACTTTCTCAAGCGCATCAAACAGCTTAGCATTATCAAAACAGTAAGTACCTGTATTGATCTCTCCTACAGCGTCTTCCTCTGGGCTGCAGTCCTTCTGCTCTACAATCCGCAATACTTTGCCTTCCTCATCACGAATCACCCGGCCATAGCCTTTAGGGTTGTCCATATGAGCAGTCAGCACGGTTGCAGCAGCTTTGTTATTCTCGTGCAGTGCCAGCAAACCTTCAAGAGTCTCGGATGTGACAAGCGGTGTATCGCCACAAATGACGATCGTCGAGCCTTGTTCATCCCCAAGAAGCTCTTTCGCTTGTTTCACAGCATGACCGGTTCCAAGCTGCTCTTCCTGCAGCACATACTCCGCAGCATCGCCCAGGTATGAACGGACCGTTTCAGCCCCATGACCAACGACTACCACACTGCGTTCGCATCGAACCTGACCAACTGTCTGTAATACATGACCCACCATTGGTTTCCCGCAGACGGGGTGAAGAACTTTATATAGTTTCGATTTCATTCGTTTGCCCTGCCCAGCGGCGAGCACAATAGCCAATCTTTTCAAGGGCCCTGCCTCCTCCTCTTGAACTCACTACTGAATATATCTCATTCTAGAAAAAAAGAAAAGAGAGCCTCAAGTCCGGCTCTCTTTTCTTTGAACCCCAATTTTGAATCTTAAGCGCCTTCTTCAATGACTTCCTCTTCAGCAGCGCGTTCGTATTCAGCCAATACAGCCGACTGAATCTTCTCGCGAGTACCGGAAGAAATCGGATGGGCAATGTCGCGAAACTCTCCATCTGGAGTGCGTTTGCTCGGCATTGCAACAAACATTCCATTGTTGCCGTCAATAACGCGAATGTCGTGAACGACAAATTCGTTATCGATGGTAATGGATGCGATTGCCTTCATTCTCCCCTCAGAGTTAACACGGCGGAGTCTGACATCCGTAATTTGCATATGTGTTCACCACCTTTTTCCATCAGAGACTTGGTGTATAATTCCACACAGCAAACCGAATTCCTTCTTTTTTTATTTAGAAAATGTCCTAAAATCAGGAATTTTTTTTAAAAAGTGAGCTTTTCGACAGACTTCGGGCTCATTCGTTTGAAAACGCTATTTTTATCGACAAATACCGTCAGACCTATTTTTCGAAATAATTCCCGGGACTTACGGTTATCATCTTGCTCTTGGAATCTACATCCGAAAGTCTAGCCAATGAAATATAGTTCTGTAGTAACCGTTCCTCCGACTCAACGGCTCCTGACTCCAATAAGACGCCGACTCCGGCAACATCTGCGTTAAATTCAACCAGTAGATCCATCATCCCTTGGATCGTGCCCCCGGCTTTCATGAAGTCATCAACAATCAGCACGCGTGAACGTTCTTTGAGCGCTCTGCGTGAAAGTGACATCGTATGTATGCTCTTATGCGATCCTGAAACATAGTTAATGCTAACTGCTGACCCTTCCGTCACTTGGTGGTCTCGACGCACAAGAACGACCGGCAGGTTAAGCTGAGCGGCCGTTGCGTAAGCAAGTGGAATACCTTTGGTTTCTACGGTCATGACGACATCAATCTCTCGGTCTGCAAAAGCGGTAGCAAAAATCTTACCCGCTTCATTCATCAAGGAGGGCTCTCCTAGGAGATCAGACATATACAGATATCCGCCAGGTAGAATTCGGTCAGACTGTTGTAGCTTATGGCAAAGCTCCTGTGCAAAGGTAAGAGCATGGTCTTTGCGCAGCTTCGGAATATATTTCACGCCTCCGGCTGCCCCTGCAAGCGTCTGTAATTCGCCCGTACCTTCATCTTCAAAAACTTCCTTGATAATAGCTAAGTCCTCACTAATTGAGGATTTAGCCGCCCCATATCGCTCTGCAAACGTAGTTAGCGGAATCAAGGTATGTGGTTCAGACAATAAATACTGTGTCATGTCAACCAATCGTTCGCTTCGTTTAAGTTTCTTCACTGTTTTTCCTCGCTAAATCCGAATATTATATTGCAAATATAACACTTTTGTACGTATTCTTACAAGGTTATAAGGAACTACCTCTCTGACTTACGTACATTATGTTAGTAGTCTAACGGCATAGACCTCTTTACAAAAGCCTCTCAGTCCATTGTAAATCCGCGCGACTTTGGACTCTTTAGCAACTAAACCGAACACGGTTGGCCCGCTTCCAGACATAAGTACCCCGTCTGCCCCAAGCTTCATCATGGCTTCTTTCAGCTGCTGCACCTCAGGATGCAATTTCAGCGTCACTTCTTCAAGCACATTCCCAAGAGAGCCACACATTTCATTAAAGCTCCCCTTCTCAAGAGCTGCCACCATATCTTTAGCCGATGGATGATGTTGTATATTGTCACTCCGTAAGCGACCATACACTTCGGCTGTGGAAACGTTAATCGGTGGTTTAGCTACAATCGCCCAGCATTGGGGTGGATTCGGAACAGGCGTCAGTATTTCGCCTCTACCTGTCGCAAGCGCAGATCCGCCTGTGACACAGAAAGGCACGTCAGAACCTAGTTCTGCCCCCAAAGAAAGCAGCTGTTCCATCGGAATATTCAAATTCCATAGCCGATTTAAGCCACGCAGCGTAGCGGCTGCATCACTGCTTCCACCTGCTAGCCCTGCGGCCACCGGAATTTTTTTATCCAGATGAATATGTACCCCTTTACGGACATCATACCTCTCCTTAATTAACCTAGCCGCCTGAAAAGCCAGGTTCTTCTCATCCAAAGGAATATAACCTGCTTGACTCGTAATCATAATTGTATCTCTCGGTTGTTCAGACATCTCTAGCCGATCTGCCAGATCAATCATCGTCATGACCATCTCCACTTCGTGGAAACCGTCGGGTCTTTTATGAAGTACGTCCAGCATCAGATTTATCTTTGCAGGCGCTTTTTCGTATATTTTCAAGAAAGTTCACCTATCCTTAGCTTTTCCCATAAGCACAACTTAACACATTACAGAAAAAACTTCTAATTGACTATATATTATCAAACAGACACCGTGAAGTCATTTTCAATACAGACCAAATCCAAAAAAGAAAGAAAGGGACTTCCGAACTACGGAAGCCCCTTATAACGCTTTGAATTAACGGTCTGACTGGCGGGCTGCTCGCTCTGCGAGCTCAATCGCCTTTTTCACCATATTCCCCGCATCACTGGCTTTAATACCGCCCCAGCCTTCCTTTTGAACCGTATCGTAAAATCCAAGTTCTTTAGCCAGCTCGGTCTTCAGTTCTTCCGACATCATGGTCCTTCTTCTTCGGCTCATCAGTAGTTTGCCTCCTTGTGAATGTGGTAATGATGGCTTGATACATCTTTATTATGTACCTTGAAGCCAGGACCTCATTCTCAAATCTCATGGCAACAAAAAACAGCACCCGAGAGGGTGCTGTTCTGCATTACATAAAGTTATGACTTGATATAGGTTATACGCAACTGGCAGTCCTCATCCAAAACCATGATTTCTACCGTTTCGGTTAACACATCTGCATAACTGTAAGACACTCGTTTAAAGGTTTCTTGGTCTTGATCCAGTTTTACAATGAAAACAGAAGGGTACGTTTCTTCCAAAACACCAGTACGCTCAACGGTCTTACGGCGACCACCGTTTGCCCGCAGCGTAATTTTTTGCCCAAGATGAGCATCCAAACTGCGTTTGATTTCCAACAGCGCATTTTTAGCCATTGTCGACGACCACCTCTTTCCTTGTCCATTATATCAATTTACCAAGGCAATGTCAAATCAAAACCATTAATTATATCAGCATCAAAAATATATTGTCAACGAATTTTTTTTGAACATTGTTGAGTCGAGCGGAGAACCGTTATTATGCGCAAAACCGACAACAAATATGTACATTTTCCTTCAATTAATATACCTTATCCCATTGAAGCGAAACATAAGATTCGATTGTTTGTAGTGTGTACATTGTGAACCTAAAAAAACCCCTGCGATTAGGGGCTTTTTAGAATTCACTTATTTCTTTACCTGAAATGCGGTCACAAGAAGGAAATCTTAGCTGACGGATGGAGTTACCTTCAACGTAGATAAATCATTTAGACGCGGCAACCCAATTCGATAAGTTCCACGGGTCTCTATACCTCCTACACCCTGACTGCCACTTATCGTATTGTGTAGCACGTCATTCATGTTAACCGTTTCGCGAACAGACGTATATGCCGTCTTGGCAGCCACGTACACCGGGTCCAAAGCATGAATAAGCACACGTCCCGGAGAACTTGCAAAATTGGCCCCAGCCTGCAGCAATGCCTCAAAATGCGACTGACAAGCGCCTGCAACAATAACAAGTGTGTCCCGATTACGTTCATACTGTCTTGCAACCTGTATCGCCTGCACAAAGTTCTGTGAATTTTTATAACTTTCCAGGCTGTACAAATCACGGGTTTGAGGTCTTTTAAGCACACCATCATGGCCGGTTATAACGACAATATCCGGACGAACACGTGGCAGCATGCGATATAAGGCCTCCGCCATCGATGATTCATGAATATGATGTCCTTCAGCCGGAACCCGAAGCTGATTGTATAAGCTGAGGCTTTTTTTCAGGTAAAGGGGGTCTCCATCCAGATGTAGTACTTTTCCCGGCACGTCAAAATAACCTTTTTCACCGGTCCCCCATTCTGTTCTCAAATCTGCCAGGCGCCGCTCACTTTGCTCCTGGTGGTATTGTTGCAGGCGGGTTAACGATTCATTCGCTTTAATCTGCGCCTGCTTCGTCCGTTCGCTCGTCGTAGGATGTGGTACTCTTACCAGATCCCCAAGGGGCGAGTCGGCCAGCAGCCGAAAGTCCGTTCCTTTAATGATGGCCGTGTTCTGCTGTACACCTTCCACTCGGAACGTCACATCGCCGCCGTACGATCTACGAACGACCAAATCTCCAAAATTCATCACAACATCACCCCTACATCCATCGTATGGGCCTTTATCAGGATTGGTTCTTATATAGATCAAAATATCTATCTCTTCACAATAGAGTGCTAGCAGACGCTACGGATACGAATCATTCCTCCAATTGATCATAAAGAAGCTGTCCCTTAGTAGAATAAATCTACTTTTGGGACAGCCCCTTGCCATTACTTGATGGATTTGTTTGAAACCTTATCTTATACCCGCTGCAAGGAGTACCTTGCTAAGACGGGCATACTCTTCAATGCTCAGTGTCTCACCGCGCCGGGATGGCTCAATTTCCGCCTCCTGCAGCAATTGCTCCAGGCGTTCTCGTCCCTCTCCGGGGAAAAAGCGGCTTTTCAGGTTATTCGCAATCGTTTTACGACGCTGAGTGAATGATGCCTGTACAACCTCGAAGAAGTGACTTTCATCTTCAACCTCAACCGGAGGCTTGTCCCGTACCTTAAGTCGAATAACAGCTGATTCTACATTGGGCTGAGGAATAAAGACAGTATGAGGAACCGTACACACAAGCTTCGGCTCACTATAATATTGAACAGCAATACTCAAACTGCCATAATCCTTGGTTCCTGGTGAAGCAGCCATACGTACTGCAACTTCCTTCTGAATCATAACCACGATATTCTCAAGCGGCAGCTTCTCTTCAAGCAGCTTCATTAAAATCGGAGTAGTGACATAGTACGGCAAATTGGCTACGACACTAACCTTAGACACACCGCTAAAATGTTTGCGGAACAGCTCATGTAAATCCACCTTAAGCACATCTCCGTGATGGACGCTTACGTTAGGATACGGTTCTAATACTTCCTGAAGGATTGGAATAAGCCTTTGGTCGATTTCTACAGCTGTAACCGATCCAGCCGTCTGTGCCAGCTTTTCCGTCAAAGCTCCGATACCAGGGCCAATCTCCAGCGCCCCCTTATCCTTGTCCAGTCCTGCTGCCTCTACAATTTTGTACAGTATATTTTGATCGATGAGAAAATTTTGCCCAAGGCTCTTCTTAAATGAGAAGCCGTGGCGCTGAATGATCTCCTTCGTTCTTCTCGGGGTTGATATATCTTCAATTCGTGTCATAGCTCCGTACCTCCCTCTTCCAGCTGGGCAAGCGCTGATGCAAATTCTTCGCGTGATATTTGAAACATAGCCAGACGTTTATGAAACTGCTTTCCGTTACAGTATCCGATACCAAGCAGATTACCCATCGTCATACGTCTCGCAGCAGCCTGAGGATGCACGATCAGCCCTGCTTCAATCAGGTCATCCAGACCAATCAAACTTTCCGATCCTTCAAACGAAGTGTGCACGCGTCCCAGCGCATGGCGAATCGCCTCCGGTGAGGCGTTCTCTACCCCTATATCTCCTTTACGAGTAGCGTCTGCTTCCGGAATAAAGGCGTGCTTGCAGCCAGGAACTTTAGCATCGATGATCTTGCGAATTCGTTCTCCGGCATGATCCGGGTCCGTTAAAATTATAATGCCGCGTCGCTCCTGTGCTAACGCAATCTGTTTCAGCGTGCGGTTGTTTATAGCAGATCCCCCAGTTTCGATCGTGTCTGCCTCAACCGCCCGCTTCACAGCCACTGTATCGTCCCGGCCTTCCACGACAATAACTTCTTTGATCATTCGTACCTTCTTCCTTCCCAAAACAAAAGAAGAGGATGATCCATCCTCTTCTTAACATTACATTCCTATTAATTAAATAGTATAGCATTAGCATGGCATTGTAAAACAGAAATCATACGTTAGTTAAGCTCTGGTTTCACCGGACCGATAACATAAACAGTATGACCGCTTTTACGCCCGAAACTAAGTGCTGATTTTAGGGAATCGTAATACACATCGATTTTGTTGCCTTTAATGGCACCCCCCGTATCTTCAGCACGACGGAAGCCGACGCCTTCAATATATACCCACCAGCCGATCGGAATGACATTCGGATCCACTGCAATCGTACGTCCTTCGGTAACACGTGTACCGGAAGCAGTACGGGTACCAATGCCTTTCTGTTCGGCGGAATATGCTGTCATAGATACATTGTTTATTACTTTTTTGTATTCAAAGTCAACACCGGCTCTAGATATAACGTTATTAGCTTTCTCAGTTGAGGATGCCGTCTTAACCGCTGACTTCTCTTGAGTAGCTACTGTTTTTGTTGTAACAGCCTTATTAGATTGCGACGATTCAGCAGAAGCCGTCTGAACAGGCACAGCTACTTTTTTCGTTCCGACTGCAATGATTTTATCTTTGGTCTTACTCTGAACTTCTTTTTTAATAATTTTCTTTGAGACAAACTTTCCATCCTCGTACACTTTCTCAATATAGTTCACCACCACGCCTGGTTTACCGCTTTGCAAGACGCGGTTATCCCCCTTTTCCAAGGAAGGGTCAGCCGTTTTGATGACTCGGAACGCACGAGTTTCAGTCTGTTTAACAGTTTGTTTCGTGACGCGAACTACACGGATTTCTTCTTGCCCGAAAATTTTTGTTTCCAGGGAAGGTTTTACTGTATCTTCGCCCTTGATTGAAATGCCCGATTCTTTGAGTACATTTGCAACCGTATCTTGGGTAGTAAATATTGTGTTTTGTTTGCCGTCTGCGGTTATACGAACAGGTACCGCTCGTTTAATAATAATGCGATCTCCATCTTGGAGAACACCGTTTAACGGCATAGAAACCTCATCCTGTGGTTTCAGGGAAATGGCTTGCTCATCCAGCACTTCATGCAGCAAAGCCCTATGGGTTTCTACTGTGGTGATTCGTCCATCAATCACCAATTGAACCTCTTTACCCGGCCGAGTGTGAACAATCAGCATAACGAGTAATGTAATTGCGATGGCGCCAATGGCGGCCAGCATTAGTTGACGCAGATTCTCATGCTTCCATCGTAATGCGTAAGACATGCTGGATGATTGTGATTCATGGGTCTCTTCGTGTTGAAAAATGCCCACTATTTCATCCTCCTTCATAGTCCCGCCGTCTAGGTAACGCATGATTGCATTTGACGCGACTATAGCAAATTGTCTCACAGAGTGTTCTGCTATCTTTCTTCACTCTGCGTTACTCCCCGTCGATTCGTACACACAACCGTCACCCCCTGTTTACCAACAGTATGACGATACACTCTCCAATATTCTAAAATAAAAGAAAGCCAAAGAAAGAGTGATAGAGACTCTTTCGTGGCTTCCTGATGTCTACGATCTGGAAAATGGTATGCACGAGTTTGCCTCTCTTAATTACGCTTACGGAGTTAGCTGTCGGGTTCGGACGTAAGAGAGACGCCCTATCTCAAGTCAACCGCTCATGGCGGATGCCCTCAAATTCACCCCTAAGACCCAAAAAAGAAATCAAATACAGGAAAGCTTGCACTCAGCCAGCTATTACTGTATCGGTTCCCCCGTTCCCCAAATCATTGGAGACTAAGCGTGACGGTTCATAAAATATTCGGCTGATGATTTCGATCAGCTTCTTATCACTGACAAGATGATATCCTGTTTCGATACAGGTTGTAAAGCAACAATCAACCACATTTTTTCAGAAAAAAGGTTAAAATATTGTAATATAGTCGCCTTTTTTGATTAAAAAACTTTAATTGGTCGCTAAAGCTCTGTTTTTCATCTGTTTTACTCTTGATTTCATTTAATTCCAAATCGTTCCATCGCATTTTGGGTTGTAATTAAACCTAATTCTTCCAGAGACAACCCTTTTATGGCAGCTGCGGTCTCAGCTACTAAACGCACATGAGCGGACTCATTTCGTTTCCCTCGGAAAGGATGTGGTGTTAAATATGGGGAGTCCGTTTCAATGAGTAATCGGTCCATTGGAACCTGTGCCAAAACCTCTTTAGGCTGTTTCGCATTTTTGAATGTGATCGGTCCACCAAAAGAAATGTGAAAGCCCATATTGAGGCATAACTTGGCCGTTTCCCAACTACCTGAAAAAGAGTGCATAACACCGCCGACCTCGGAAGCCTTCTCTTCTTTCAAAATCTTCACGATATCTTCATGCGCATCCCGGTTATGAATCACGATGGGCATATTCAGTTCCCGTGCTAATCCAATCTGGCGACGCAGCACTGTATGCTGAATCTCCTTAGGTGAGGTATCCCAGTGATAATCCAGGCCGATCTCGCCGATAGCCACCACTTTCTCATGTTTGCACAGAGAGGCAATCCATTCTAAATCCCCATCTTTCATCGTAATCGCATCTACAGGATGCCAGCCTACAGCAGCATATATAAAATCATAGGTCTCAGCCAATTTCATGGTAGTAGGAATTGTCTCCCGGTTAAAACCGATGTTGATCATACGGGTTACGCCTGCTTCTAGTGCACGGTCTATGACCTCCTCGCGATCTTCGTCGAACTCGGGAGCATCGAGATGTGTGTGTGTGTCGAATAACATAATGAAATAAACTCCTTTCTTGTTGTAGAGCAGCCGCAAAAAATGCCGATATCTGCTGCTGAAATTCTCTTCTAATGAAACTATTTATTTTTGTAAAAACACAGAGGCAATCTCTTTAGGCAGACTGTTCAGTACAGCTCTTACCTTTTCTTCAGGAAAATATAAACGATACCGCCCACGGTGAATGCCGCTGATAGAACGCACAATATCGGATACTTCGGATATCTCCTGTACATGGTCATGTCGATCCAGTAACAGAATCTGCTTATCGCTCTCAGGCGAACCGGAATGAAACTCATCATAAGGAAGATCGGTCGGATAATCAATCTCAAAATCATACTTAGGGTTTAATCCCGCTTCAGAAAAGGCTTGGCGGATTCCGTCGATCATTTCTACATCGATGTTGTCGATTTCTACATATTTATAGAGGCGACGATGCATGAAACGACCGCATAAATCGCTCAAAAGTTCATCCTTTTCCGCAGTCCACTGTAAAAAGCTCGTCTGAATTAATGCCTCATCCAAGCGTAAATATTGGCTCACAGTCGGATTCCCCTCAAAAAGCGCAGGCAGTGGTTCAACCATAAAATCAAACGCATATCCATCCTTGTACAGCTCTTTCGCTCTTTTGAAAATTTGCCTTAAGATGATTTCTGAACTGCGTGTTACCGGATGAAAATACACTTGCCAATACATCTGATACCTAGACATTAAATAATCTTCTACTGCATGCATTCCTGACTCTTTAACGACAACCCGATCCCGATATGGACGGAGCATCCTCAGAATCCGGTCAATATCAATCGTTCCATAATTTACGCCCGTATAGTATGCATCACGCAGCAAGTAATCCATCCGATCAGCATCAAGCGGGCTCGTAACCAGATTAATGACAATTGGTTTCTCATACGTTTTGTTAATAACAGAAGCAACCCTCTGCGGAAATTCAGCATCTACTTTTCTCAGAACATCATTCACGCATGTATCTCCCAGCAAGATACGACAGGTCCAATCTTCATGGTTCATATGAAATGCTTCTTCTATAGAATGGGAGAAAGGTCCATGACCAATATCATGGAGAAGTGCGGCACATAAGGCAAGTAAACGCTCCTCTTTCGGCCAATCGGGGTAACCGCTACGTTCAAACTGAGAGATTATCTTTCTCGTAATTTCGTAAACCCCCAGCGAATGAGAGAAACGGCTGTGCTCTGCACCATGAAAAGTCAGGAAGGAAGTACCAAGTTGCCTTACCCGGCGAAGCCGCTGAAATTCAGGTGTATTGATTAAGCGCCATATTATATCATCCTGCACATGAATATAGTTATGAACCGGATCCTTAAACACTTTTTCCTCGCTAATCGGCAAATGCATACCTTTCATCTCCTTATCCTAAACATTGAAATCATCGCTTTATCACTAGTTTTGACACTTAATGTCGAACATTGTCGAATTAAGTAATGTCCCGTTTTCCAAATCGACAAGACTAAAAACAAGCTTAAATACCTACGACTTTTGACATTTTACTAGGAATATAGAGGGTTTTGTTCACTATATATTCGTAAATAAGTTTCTTATTTTCAAAATTATAGGTTGACTGATTTGGGAATCGTTGGTACTATAAATAACATAAAACATAGAACAATGTCGAATTATGACTTTTTTAAATTATGGCGAGAGGGGCAACAATCAGTTATGATGAAATCAACAGGTATTGTAAGAAAGGTAGACGAACTAGGACGGGTCGTTATTCCAATTGAACTCCGCCGTACACTCGGAATCGGTGAGAAAGACGCTTTGGAAATCTACGTTGACGGTGAGCGCATTATGCTCAAAAAATACGAGCCTGCTTGCATCTTCTGTGGTAACGCGGAAAATGTAACTTACTTCAAAGGCAAAATTGTTTGCAACGAATGTGTTTCTGAAATTCCAACACCTGTGACAAATTAAGAAACATAGTATATAATAGTTATAATTAATTTGTTAATTCTAACCTTTTTCATATCTCCTTACACCTTCCTCGGCTATAACCCAGCCGCAGGGAGGTATTTTTTTGTTTATGACTCCCCACAGCCTATTAATCTTCACCACTCACTAATACTTCCTATTATATAGAAATAGTAGTTACCTATTGGTTCAATAAGGAATTGTAAATATCACGTTTAGAGACACCACGATCTGAGGCGGTTTTTTTCATAGCATCCTTGCGGCTCATTCCGCTACTTTCATAATGCTCCACATGTGCTTCCAGTGATAGTTCCTGCCACCAAGCATCTTTCTCCCGCTGTTCCTCTTCTCTACTCGCTCCCTCAACGACAATACAGTACTCGCCTAAAGGCGGATGCTCTTCCAACCAGTCCAGACACTCTGTTATAGGACCCCTCACAAATTCTTCGTAACGCTTCGTCAGCTCTCGCGCTAAGACTACATGGCGTTCTCCTAGCGTTTCACGCATAATCTCTAATGTCTTCTTTACCCTATGCGGAGATTCATAGAACAACAGCGTGCCTTGCGCCGCTTGAAAAGAGGACAACTGCGCTACAATATCTTTTCGATCTCTGGGTAAAAATCCGATAAATGTGAAACGTTCGGTCGGCAGGCCCGAAGCAATCAATCCTGACAGTGCGGCATTCGCTCCGGGTATTGGAATGACTGAAATTCCTTCTGCAATAGCCAGCTTTACCAAGTCTGATCCAGGGTCCGAAATGGCCGGTAAACCGGCATCGCTGACGATCGCTACATTTTTTCCTTCTATTATATAGCGTATAATTTCAGGTCCACTTGCTGCCTTATTATGCTCATGATAACTAAACAGCTGCTTCGGCTGAATTTCGAAATGCGTAAGGAGCTTACGGGTCTGACGAGTATCTTCCGCGGCGATAATATCACACTCCTGAAGTGTGCGTACAGCACGGTAAGTCATATCCTCCAAATTACCGATCGGTGTCGCCACTAAATACAGCGACCCGGGTTCTCCTTCTTTACGAACAGCAAAGCTATTTTGACAGGACAGGTTCATGATTTTCCCTCACTTGATCCATAATAAATATCCATCATTTCTGGGCAGTACTTTCCTTGATCATCATAGACAATAAGTGGCGGCTGTAGACGTACTTCCGGTTTACCGTCTTTAATACATTCGATGAGCACCATATTCGCTTCCATATGAAGACGAGGATGCACAAAGCGGATGATTTTAGGCTCCAGTCGGTATTTTTGCATCAAGCTAATAATTTCTGCCAGACGCAGCGGCTTATGGACCATACTTAGTTTTCCGCCAGGACGGAGCAACCTGGATCCTGACTGAATCACTTCTTCTAGCGTACAATGAATTTCATGCCTTGCGATGGCTTGGTGTTGATTCAGCTTAATATCACTGCCGTTAAGAGGCATATAAGGTGGATTTACTGTAATTGCATCGTATACCCCATGACCTGTCTCCAGATAAAGCTCCCTCAAATCACCTTCCCGAATCACGATCCGCTCTTCCAATCCATTCATGGTGACACTTCGTCTAGCCATATCAGCCAGTCTTGGCTGAATTTCAATTCCTTCAATGACTGCCTCGCTCTTAGTTGTAAGTAATAGTGGAATGACACCATTGCCGGTACACATATCGAGGATGCGACCGCGACGTGGAATACTCGCAAACCGAGCGAGTAGCACAGCATCCATGGAGAAGCTGAATACCTCCTCACTTTGAATAATTCCTAAATCCTTAGTTAACAGATCATCAATTCGCTCTGAACTGTGTAGTTGTATTTCCCGTTTCATCATCCCAACCCTTTATTGACTAAATTATTTAAATTACAGAAACATCTGCGTCCTCTATTCATGACTGCAACCATCATAGTTCCTTATCTCTTCAGAAAAAAACCGTAGGCGGTTTTCTCCTACGGTTTCTTATTTGTTCAAAAAGGACAGACAGAACAGGCAATCCCCTTCTGTTCGCAAGTGCCCATAATATACATTACAGATATGGAAGCCCTCGTGATACAGCCTAGCCAGGTTATCATACCCTTCCCCGACAACATCTTCTCCGCTTTCCTCATTTTTAACGAGAGTTGGCTGGAGTGGAAATGTTGTTTCCGAATCTGCCGACTGAACTTCCCTCTTAAAAACTTTCCGGAGCTGTTCATTTTCAAGGCTGAGACGATGGTTGTCTTCCAGCAATTCCTTGATGACCAGCTTTAGTTCACCCAGTTCACTGTGCATATGTCCCATCTGTGATTCTATCTCTTGAATGCGCACAAAAATGTTTTTCTTTTCCAAGATTACACCCCGAAAGTAACCGTAATATTGGTCTACTTGACGACAACATCATCTAAAGGAAGTTCTTTGACTTTACCGATTTCAAACAGCTGTACATGTACAGTCCGTTTGTCCGCATTCAGGCCAACGACTTTGCCATCTCCGAGCGAAGTGACAACGAATTTGCCAACGGACGGAAGTTCTTCCTTAACACTCTCATAGTTGTCATGCTCAAACTTCAAACAACACATCAATCTTCCACAAAGTCCGGAGATTTTGGTCGGATTTAGCGATAGACTTTGGTCCTTCGCCATCTTGATTGATACCGGCTCAAAATCACCCAGCCATGAAGAACAGCACAGTACGCGTCCACACGGTCCTAAACCCCCGAGCATTTTGGCCTCATCACGTACGCCAATCTGACGTAGTTCAATTCTTGTCCGAAATATGCCGGCAAGATCCTTAACTAATTCACGGAAATCCACGCGGCCTTCCGCTGTGAAATAAAAAATGATCTTGTTGCGGTCAAATGTGAATTCTACATCGACCAGCTTCATTTTTAATGCATGATCCCGGATTTTATTTAAACAGGTTGTAAATGCATCCTTCGCCGCCAGCTTATTCTCCTCCACCACACGGGCGTCTGAGTCACCAGCAATGCGGATCACTTTCTTCAGCGGTAGAACCACATCAGATTCCTGTACTTCTTTTTTACCAATTACAACTTGGCCATATTCGATACCGCGAGCTGTTTCCACGATAACGGATTGCTCCTTCTCCACAGGAAGATCCAGCGGATCGAAGTAATATATTTTGCCCGCTTTTTTAAAACGGACACCCACTACACTGTACAAAAATTAACCCCCTTGTTAGCCCGTACATTGTGGCCATTCTCGGGTATTGGGGGTTGTCTCACGCCTGAGTTCCGCCCAAACCCATTAATAACTGCTCGAGACAGAGCTGTCCGTTGACATTGTAACGTAACTTCTTCTGACACTCTGAGGCCAAATCCATGTAGGAGACCCACTGTGCCGTGCTGCGGGCTGATGCGTGACCGGAGATAAACTCCGCCTGATCTATGAAAACGAGACGATCTTGCCTTCCGTATTGGACATGTATCATATCCTTAAACCATAAATGGAACAAACTGAACAGTATGTCCAGGTGTTCAGAGAGTCCGGATTTGAACACTTTCTGGTTAGCCGTGATCATCGCTACTCCAGAGCGGCTCAAAGACTCCTTCCCTAATTGTAACATTACGTTTCTAATTTCTGCAAACCAATTCTCATTCAAAATTTTCTTGCAACCTTCAAGTCCTGAAGCCAGTTGAACCGCACATCGTACTAAGGATGACGGATAACCTTCGCTTACGAGAGCCTGCTCCATCATTTCCGGATTTAGTGCCCGAAACGGGACGGTCTGTGACCTGGACTGAATCGTCGGAAGTAGAGCTTGTCCATTCTCAGCAATGAGTATAGCCACAGCCGGAACTTGAGGCTCCTCAAGAAATTTCAATAGACTGTTTGCAGCCTGAACCGTCATCTTATCCGCATGGTCTATTATATACACCTTGGGATTGTTCTTCTCAGAACGATATGAAAAAATCCGCTGCAACTCACGGATCTGATCGATTTTGATACTGGCTCCATCCGGTTCAATCAAGGTTAGATCCGGATGGTTACCATGTTCCACCTTCCGGCATTCCAGACACTGGCCGCAAGCATCATCCTGACTTTCTGTACAGAACAATGCCTTGGCAAAAGTCATTGCCGTCTCCAGCTGTCCGGCACCGACAGGCCCACTGAACAGATAAGCATGGCTAACAGCTTCACGCCGAATCGCATTCTGCAGCAACTGTTTAGCAGCCTCTTGGCCTAATATATTATTAAAAGACATAAGTCCTCTCTCTTTCTGCTTCTAGTAGAAACGGCATTTTCACTGATACCCATTTTACTGGGCTTTTGATCAGGGAGATAGAGTATAACAAAGAAGCATTCCGTTTCTATATTAGCATTTTGCATAATCAAACAAACTCATTCCAATCAATATATTGCTCGATAAGAACTAAATCGTCAATAAACTGCACCGTAGAAAGATTGGAATACAATTATGCAATATGCTTGAATCAATTCATAATACCTTAGGTTGCTTCAAACAAGCATATAAAGATCAGAACAATTTTTTAAAAAACCATATTGATCAGCATTCCTCGAATTTCACCAATCTTGCTGAGCAACTCAATTTTTCCTTGTTCACTTTCAAGCAGTTCATCCGCTAAGGAAAGCAGCATGGAATCGATCTCATCAATAACATTGTACCGCTTGCCACGGCCTCTTCGATCCCAGCCACGCGTTTCCTTCATGGATACACCACGACGAACGGTCTCTTCGAGAAACTTTTTTACCATCAAACGATATGCCTTCAATTCCCGAATCGTCATCGCCCGTGCCAATCGGTCACCCTGCATGGCGATTTCTCGCATTTGACGGTTTAATTCCTCCTTGGAGGCTTTCTCGCCCTGTTGATACATCATGTCGGAAAACGTCTTATGCTGAATCGGCTTAGCATTGTTATCCGGGACCGACAATTCACTTTTCATGGGCCTGAAGCCCGGATTGATCTTCACCGAAATCTACCGCCTTTATATACTGCGTAATTAAATACCGGAGGACAGACTTTCTGCCAAGAAAATGGATTCTTCGCTCCTGTCCCCCTCTAAAAGATATATCGGTTATTCATGTTACTTTCAAACATAGTTGTTCTCCTACTATTGAGTAGATGCCTTTATTATGATATCAGAATCTCATTTTTCTCAAGAACCAAGTTTCGGATACCGCAATAAAAACATCCATGCTTTTCATCCTGCTACTGTTTTTATCCTTCAAGCTTCAGAGCACTAATGTTCAGTCTATCGAAAAGATTTATTAAAAGTGTTCAAAGCGTTCAACTGGAAGTACAAATACGGTTGCTCCACCCACTTGCACTTCAACTGGGAGTGGTAAGTAGGAATCTGTTGTTCCACTCATAGGCGTAACCGGAGTAACGAGTTGTTCACGAACTTTACAACTAGTGCGGATAACATTCATGACACTCTCTACCTGACTGTCGTCTACCCCGATCATAAACGTGGTATTACCGGCCTTTAGAAACCCTCCGGTACTTGCCAGTTTCGTTGCCCGGAAATTTGCCTTAACGAGTCCTGCCGAAAGACGGTTGCTGTCCTTATCCTGTACAATCGCAACGATTAATTTCATGTGCAATCCCTCCGTTTTCATAGTATGACACCTAAAGTGTCTTGTATATATGATTTGACAATCATCCTCAAAAATCCTTTAAAACCGCGCTTTCCAGCACACGAATCATCTCTCGTTCAACTTGAGGCAGTGATTTAGAGGCATCGATAACCTTAATTCTATCAGGGTCCCGATCCGCTAATTGTTTATAACCCTCTCGCACCATTTGATGAAACGACAGACTTTCCATATCCAGCCGATTAAATTCCCTGTCTCCATTCGCCATAATACGAGAAAGACCTTCCTCAGGGTCAATATCCATCAAGAGCGTAAGATCTGGCATGCGGTTCTCCGTGGCAAATTGATTAATCGCCCATACTTCCTCGACTCCGATCTTTCGTGCCATGCCTTGGTATACAAGGCTACTGTCGACAAAACGGTCACATATGACGGTTAATCCCTCAGCTAACGCGGGTTCAACAATCTCCACCAAATGCTGTCTGCGAGCAGCTGCATACAACAAAGCTTCTGTTCTGGCATCCATACTCGTATGCTTAGGTTCTAGAATGATAGAACGAATCTTCTCCGCAATATCACTACCACCAGGTTCACGAGTGATGAGGTATGGGATCGAATGATTCTGCATGTAAGCTGCCAATCTACCGATCATCGTTGTTTTACCGGAACCTTCCCCTCCCTCGATAGTAATGAATAATGGCTTACGGTTCATATCGTTCCCTGCTTTCCTGGATTCTTGTTTACGAGTATTGTTCTAATCGAGTGATCTGCGGCACCCTGGCATTTTGCACCTGCATCTCTTAGTGCAGCAAGTCTCTCTGCCGTATCCTCGGTAATGCGTTCACCTGGATACAAAATCGGAATGCCAGGCGGATAGGGGATCACCATTTCAGCTGCAATCCTCCCACCACAGTTTTCTACGGGTACGGACTCCATATGCTCCGGGTCCATAGGTGTCAGGCTAAACTGTACCGGCTCAGAAAAAGACATTGTGCGTGCAGGAATGTTCCACGTGGAAACATTGGTCAGTTCGGTTGAAAGTTGATTAAGGATGTCTGGAGGCCTTAAATCCTCCTCTTCCTCTACAATATGCTGGAGTGCCCATAAGAGGTGATTCGCATCCTCTTCCGTAGATCCCAATGTAAAGAGCAGAACGACGTAGCGTTCGTCGCTCATCTCTGGGACACAGCCGCGCGCTTCAAGCGCGTGCTGGAGTCCATAGCCGCTCAGGGACCCGGTGCGATCATAAATGACCGCCTTGAACGGGTCCTGGCGCGTATATGCCGCCGCATGCGCTTGCGCCGGCGGCAAGGCCTGTCCGCCGCAGGGGCCCTGCGCGGCGGGGTTCCCGGGCTGCGGTGGCTGCAGCAGCCCGAAGCGCGGCAGCGTAGCGAGGCCGCGCTTTAGCGCGTCCACGGCGGCGAAGCCAGCCGTGAAGGCGCTTGGGCCCTGCGCGTGGAGCAGGCGCCGGGCTAGATCGAGCGAGGCCATCACGGGGTATGATGGGCTCGAGCTCTGCACCATGGCAAGCCGCTGGCGAAGCAACCGGCGATCGAGCAGAGGCCCCTGTACATGCAGCATTGCCCCCATGGTCATCGCAGCTAACATTTTATGTGTTGATTGCACCACCACATCTGCTCCGCTAGCAAGAGCACTCTCTGGCAAATCGGGATGCATTCCAAAATGCGCCCCATGTGCCTCATCTACAAGCAGCGGTATGCCTTGTGCATGACAGAGTTCAGCTATCTCTTTCAAATTGCTGCTCATCCCGTGATAGTTAGGTGATGTTATTAAGACGCCCTTCGACTCCGGATATTTTTCTAAAGCTGCTCTTAGCGTCTCTAGCGATGGAATAACCGCAAGGCCGCTCGCCTCATCCATCTCCGGTTCCAGAAAAACTGCTTTGGCCCCGGCAAGCATCAACCCATGTAAAACAGACTTATGGACATTCCGCTGAAGAAGAAGCACATCCCCCGGCTGCTTACATACGGAAAGAATCATTGCTAAATTACCGGCAGTACTACCGCCAACCAGAAAAAAGCTTTCCTCTGCCCCGAAACAGTCTGCAGCAAGCTCTTGTGCTTCTTGAATAGCACCTTCCGGATGATGAAGATCATCCGTTCCAGTAATTTCAGTAACATCAATTTTCAAAACTTCGCTCAGTAGGCCAGCTCCACCGAATCTATCATAGGCTTTTCCATTCTTGTGACCAGGCACATGAAATGATTTAGCGGCACGACGCTTGTAATCCATTAAAGCTTCTACCAGCGGTGCCTTATCTTTATCTATATACATTGACGAAATTCCTTCCGATTAAATCCTATACCCTATTTTATCGTAAAATGTAACTTACGCCTATGCCTTCCCACTTTAATCGAGTATACAACAAAAAAAGGCCTCTGTAGTATCAGGCCTCCATTATTATGTCCTACTAAACTTTACTCGGCATCACAATCTTCTTCAATTGATGGATAAAAAAATGATATTTTGAATCTTCCGCATTCGTATGCACAATCTCCGATTCGCAATCTTCACAGACAAACTGTGATACTATAGTGATGCCCTCTGTTTTATTCTGGCTGCATATAATACAGACGCGTTCATTCATCTCTTCCATGAGCCATCCCACCTTGATCCTTTTACTATTAGTATGACACAGTTTCTACTATTTTAAACATTTTCATAGTATCTCCTGTTGTTTTATATGTATATGTATTAATTTCTCTATGGTGTCTGTACTTAAAGCGCTTCACAAAAATAAGATTCTTACCGATAAAAACATAAAGATCATTCGTCATTACACTTCCACCGCCCAATAAAGGAGGCCAGCAATCTCGATGGCAGAACAACCTCATGGCCAAGCTACCTTTTATCAATACCGGCTTCTCAAAAAAATATCACTCTCCAAGCATATTCTCGGGATTTATCTTTTCCTGCCGTGTGCTGTAGTCGCAACTGAAATGTTCATTCTATCTTGGGACAGTTTTATTTATTTCTTGCTGGCGTTTGCCCTTATCTTATGGATTCATTTTGTGATCGGTCGTTCCGTATTGTTTCTCCTTGGTTCGATTTATCAAAAAAAATGGCGCTTCTCTCTTAGAACACCCTGGTTAGGATATATGCCTGATCAGCATGTGAGCTCACGCGTATTTAGTAAAGTCCAATTACATACCTCTTGGATTAGTATCTGCTTAATCGGTATAATGGCGTTCTGGTCGCCTTTATCATTTATTATATCTATACTATTCTGGCATATATGGATGCTCATCCCTCGTTATTATGCACTCATTCGATTTTCAAACCAACGCAAGGATGGTATGCTTAAATTCAACGATCAGGATATTTCATATTATAAGCAGTAATAATACATACACAAAAATAAAAGACCTCATCCAAAAAGGATTGAGATCTTTTATTTTTTACTTTCCAAGCCCTGAATCGCTTGCTTCTTCAGAGGACTAGGCACCGTTATGATCAAAAAGTCATCATGCACCGTAAGATGAACGATACTTTTTCCCTTCTCAAAAACCAAAGATGAACCCTTCTGCTCTTCTTTCTTCTCTTTCCAGCCCCATGATTCAATTTCTTTAATATATTCCTCAGGGAGACTCTCTGACTCTTTAAGTCCTGGAAGCGCGTAGCGAACATAATCCAGATCGCTGTTCCCTTTCGTCTGCTCCGTCTTATTCGCTTCCTTAGGTATCGGAAAAGATTTAACATTGGCGGCTCCGTCAAATGACTCCCATGTTGGCTCTGATGATGCTCCACATCCTGATACCAATATCAATATAGTACAAGCGCATAATATTACTACAAAACGCAGTCTACTATTAAGAAACATACATTATCCTCCTTTCTCCACCGTAACCTGGCTCCTGTTGAATGAACATAGTTGATTGGGTTAATGGAGAAACTTCCATTCAGGTCTTTAATCCTACGGCCTGCATAAATAGGAAAAATATAGGTAATAGTTCCCTGCTTCCCGAATAATTCTATTATACTGATTTTTATCAATCCATCGGTAACAAAATCTTCATTACTTATCCTCATTTTTGCATATATCTATATTAAAATGACAAAAAAATAAAAACCACCATCGATTACATCGACAGTGGTTTTTCGCTTGGCGACGTCCTACTCTCCCGGGACCCTTCGGTCCAAGTACCATCGGCGCTGGAAGGCTTA
>NZ_JBHTFO010000020.1:0-640 GCF_042666275.1 Paenibacillus sp. GCM10028914 | reverse complement strand
GTACACACCGCCCGTCACACCACGAGAGTTTACAACACCCGAAGTCGGTGGGGTAACCCGCAAGGGGGCCAGCCGCCGAAGGTGGGGTAGATGATTGGGGTGAAGTCGTAACAAGGTAGCCGTATCGGAAGGTGCGGCTGGATCACCTCCTTTCTATGGAGAATCGTCTTCTGCAACGAAGACATTCAAATATGTAGGTTGACCGCAAGGTCGCCGAATCACTTTGCAATAGCAAAGTAACCAATGACGTGATTTCATTTGCTCAGTTTTGATGGAATTTGAGGGGCTATAGCTCAGCTGGGAGAGCGCCTGCCTTGCACGCAGGAGGTCAGGGGTTCGATCCCCCTTGGCTCCACCAAATAATTTCATCTCTTTTTTGATCCTTGAAAACTAGATAACGAAACGAATTTGCGAATTAGAAATATCCTTTTAGCTGAAACTTGTGTCAACAAGTTTTAATAAGGGTAGCACGCGAAGGTTTTGAGATCATCGATCCTTTGGAAGCTTGTTTCAACCTTGATTAAGTTCAATTGAGAAACAAGCGGACAACAGAGCGATGAGCGCAAAACCGAAGCATTAGGTTAAGCTACTAAGAGCACACGGAGGATGCCTAGGCGCTAGGAGCCGATGAAGGACGTGG
>NZ_JBHTFO010000019.1:0-62222 GCF_042666275.1 Paenibacillus sp. GCM10028914 | reverse complement strand
TTCCAGCGCCGATGGTACTTGGACCGAAGGGTCCCGGGAGAGTAGGACGTCGCCAAGCGAACAACCGGAAAGACCACTATCGAGCAATCGATAGTGGTTTTTTTGTTCATCGATAGAAAAAATATCACTAATTTTAAATGGATGTTTTCATTTTTTGTGGGGAATATATAAAGAATGTCCATCCAGAGTAGACGAATTCCCTTGTACAGAGCCATTTTACGAACCATAATAAAGCAACTATTCTTTCCTTGACAGCCTATAGGGGCTTTGCTAAGATGGCAATAATATATTTTTGAAAACAATTATGAAAATGCCGTCAAATCCAGCTTTGACAATATTCTGTAGTCCGCAGGAAGGCGACAAAAAGGAGGAATAACCCACGTGTGGGAAGATAAGTTTAGTAAGGAAGGCTTTACTTTTGACGATGTTTTGTTGGTTCCTAGAAAATCGGTGGTTCTTCCAAAAGAAGTGGATGTATCAACGAGATTAAGCGAGCATGTGAAACTGAATATTCCATTGATGAGTGCGGGTATGGATACAGTTACAGAAGCTCCTTTAGCAATTGCTATTGCTAGAGAAGGTGGAATCGGCATTATTCATAAAAATATGAGTTTAGAGCAGCAAGCTGAGGAAGTGGATCGTGTTAAACGTTCTGAAAGTGGTGTAATTACGAATCCATTCTTCTTAAAGGCTGATAATTTAGTATCCGATGCAGAGAGTGTAATGTCCAAATTCCGGATCTCAGGTGTTCCGATTGTGGACGAGCAGAATAAACTGATCGGTATTCTGACGAACCGTGATTTGCGTTTTGTACATGATTACAGCATTGCGATCAGTGAAGTTATGACTAGTGAAAACTTGGTAACTGCACCTGTAGGAACGACACTTGAAGAGGCTGAGACGATTTTGCAAAAACACAAAATTGAAAAGCTTCCGCTTGTGGATGAAAACAATGTTCTTAAAGGACTTATTACCATTAAAGATATCGAAAAGGCAATTAAGTTCCCGAATGCGGCAAAAGACGCTCAAGGTCGTCTACTCGTAGGTGCAGCTATCGGCATCTCAAAAGATACATTTGATCGTGCTGCAGCGTTGGTGAAGGCTGGCGTTGACCTCATCGTAGTCGATTCCGCACACGGCCACCATATCAATATTATCGATGCTGTACGCAAATTGCGTGAACAATATCCAGACTTAACTATTGTAGCTGGTAACGTTGCTACAGGCGATGCTACAAGAGATCTTATTGAAGCAGGAGCATCTGCTGTTAAGGTTGGTATCGGTCCAGGATCGATCTGTACCACTCGTGTTATTGCTGGTATCGGTGTACCACAAGTTACAGCTATCTATGATTGTGCTAACGTAGCACGGGAATATAACATTCCAATTATCGCTGACGGTGGTATTAAACACTCCGGTGAAATCACCAAGGCGATTGCAGCAGGCGCAAGTGCTGTTATGCTTGGCAGCATGTTTGCAGGAACCGAGGAAAGCCCTGGCGAAGCTGAAATTTACCAAGGTCGTCGCTTTAAGGCATACCGTGGTATGGGTTCCCTCGCTGCAATGAAACAAGGCAGCAAGGACCGCTACTTCCAGGATGATGACAAGAAGCTCGTACCGGAAGGTATTGAAGGCCGCGTTGCTTATAAGGGTCCTTTGGCTGATACCATCCACCAGCTGATTGGCGGATTGCGCTCAGGTATGGGCTATTGTGGTACGGCAAACCTGAAGGAACTTGCAACAGATACTCATTTTATCCGAATTTCTGGTGCAGGTCTTCGTGAAAGTCATCCACATGACATTCAAATCACGAAAGAAGCACCAAACTATTCCCTATAAAACATCTTTTAAAAAAGACAAGCGGTTGAAATGTAACCGGCTTGTCTTTTTTTGATAACACCCCTGTGATAGAATAGAACAAGCAAACGACTTATGAGTTTAGAGGGGAGTTATTTCATTTGAAATTCAAGTTAGTTAAGAATAAAAAACGTCCTATTGTACAAAGAACTATAGCATCGGTCATGCTTATGAATATATTATGTCTTTCTGCAGTTCCTGCAGCGATGGCACTTGCTGAACCAGTTCAGGTAGCTACTGCCGATCAGCAAACAACAACAACTACAGATGCAAAGTCTAAGACGACTACTAAAGCAGATAAGGTCCCAACAATGGATACACTTGGTTTGCAAGTGAATTCCGCTGTTCTGATGGAGCCTACAACTGGGCAAGTCTTACTTGCTCTTAATGCTGATAACGCACTTCCACCTGCTAGTATGACAAAAATGATGACAGAGTACATCGTACAGCATGAAATTAAGCAAGGGAATTTGAGCTGGGATACCGTAGTAACAGTACGAGAAAATGCAGCTAGCAGCGGTGGATCTAGGATTTTCCTTGCTGAAGGTGATCAGCATACAGTAGAGGAGTTGTACATAGCTATGGCCGTAGGATCAGCGAATGACGCTACGGTAGCTTTAGCGGAACATATTGCAGGCTCTGAAGAAGAATTCGTAAAGATCATGAATGAGAATGCGAAGCGAATGGGTATGAAAACAGCTCACTTTATTAACTCTACCGGATTGCCTCGTTCTTTAATGCCAGAGAAATACAGACCGGAGTCTGAGGAAGAAACAGTTATGTCTGCAATGGATACAGCAAAACTGGTCAAATTCATTGTAGAGGAACATCCGGAGTTTTCTAAATACACGACAATTCAATCCTATAAATTCCGTGAGCGTGATAAAGATCCGATTGTTAACTTAAACTGGATGCTTGAAGCGAATAAGGACGTGACTAACTTCAAGTCTTTTGCATATGAAGGCCTGGATGGTATGAAAACAGGCTTTACTGAGGAAGCGAAGAATACTTTCGCAGGTACAGCAGAGCGTGACGGCATGCGCCTGATCAGCGTTGTTATGGGTGCTGAAACGAAAGCTTCGCGTTTTACAGAGACTCGTAAACTCTTAGACTATGGTTTTAATAACTTTGAGATCAAGAAGGTTGTGGAAGCTAACACCTTAGTTGAAGGCTTTGAGACCGTTGAAGTGAAAAAAGGGAAAGAAACAAAAGTTAAGCTGGTTACGAATAAGGACGTTAGCTTTATGTTGCCAAAGGGATCGGATGGCAGCAATGTGAAGTTTGAGGTTAACCTTGATAATACGACCCTAACAGCTCCTGTAAAAAAAGGAACAAAGGTAGGGACTGTAACTTATTCATATGAAGTAGAAGGAATGAAGAATGTTCAAAAGGCTACCGTGGACCTCGTAACCTATGAGGATACAGAGAAAGCTGGCTGGTTTAAGCTATTTCTACGTGCGATTCAGCAATTTTTCGTAGATTTATTCGAATCAATTAAGAATCTTTTCTAATCCAGTTTAAATTCCGAGTAAACGGGTTGTCTATTTGTTTCCCGTGGGGTAGAATTACAAGTTAGATTGATAGTTTGTATGTATAAACAAGTTAATTCAGACAATTTCGGGAGGCTAGGGGACATGGAAACGGGAACAGCTACTGTAAAAAGAGGTATGGCAGAAATGCAAAAGGGTGGCGTCATTATGGACGTCATGAACGCAGAACAGGCAAAAATTGCTGAGGCAGCTGGGGCTACAGCAGTTATGGCGCTTGAAAGAGTACCTTCTGATATCCGTGCGGCAGGTGGAGTTGCCCGTATGGCAGATCCAACTATCGTTGAAGAAGTAATGAAGGTCGTATCTATTCCAGTTATGGCTAAAGCTCGTATCGGTCACTATGTAGAAGCTAAAGTCTTGGAATCGCTTGGTGTAGACTATCTGGATGAGAGTGAAGTTCTCACACCAGCTGATGAAGTATTCCATATCGACAAGTGGGGTTTCACTGTACCTTTCGTCTGTGGTGCCAAGGATCTGGGTGAAGCACTCCGTCGTATTGGCGAAGGTGCATCTATGATCCGTACGAAAGGCGAGCCAGGAACAGGAAATATTGTTGAAGCTGTTCGTCATATGCGTCTTATTAACAGTCAAATCCGTAAAGTACAGAACATGTCCAAGGATGAGCTGTTTGCAGAAGCTAAGAACCTTGGTGTATCCTATGAGCTCCTGAAAGGTGTACAAGTAGATGGTAAGCTTCCGGTCGTTAACTTCGCGGCAGGCGGCGTAGCAACCCCTGCGGATGCAGCACTCATGATGCATTTAGGTGCAGACGGTGTGTTTGTGGGATCCGGTATTTTTAAATCGGACAATCCTGAGAAATTCGCTCGCGCAATTGTGGAAGCTACCACTCATTTTGATGATTATAAATTGATTGCTGAAGTATCTAAGAACTTGGGTGCTCCAATGAAAGGCATCGAAATTTCCAAGCTATCCCCATCCGAGCGCATGTCGGACCGCGGCTGGTAAGAGAGAAGGATCAGCATGAGAATTGGAGTACTGGCACTTCAAGGTGCGGTTGCGGAACACATTCGCAGCATCAACTCGGCTGGCGCGGAAGGTGTCTCGATTAAACGGGTAGAGCAACTGGAGACGATTGATGGATTGATCATTCCGGGCGGTGAGAGCACGACAATCGGTAAGCTGATGCGCAAGTATGGCTTTATTGATGCTATTCGTGAATTCGCAGCGAGCGGCAAACCTTTATTCGGTACATGCGCCGGTCTCATCGTTATGGCGAAAGAAATAAATACCGGGGAAGAAGCACACTTGGGGCTGATGGATATCAGGGTTGCACGTAACGCCTTTGGACGTCAGCGTGAGAGCTTCGAGACCGAGCTTAGGGTTAAGGGCATTGAGGAGCCGATTAGAGCAGTATTTATCCGGGCTCCGCTGATCTTGGAAGTCGGTGAAGGTGTAGACGTTCTATCGACTTATAATGAAGAGATCGTAACTGCACGGCAGGGGAACTTGCTTGCTGCATCATATCATCCAGAGCTGACCGATGATTACCAGCTTCATCAGTATTTTGTTGAGATGGTGAAAGAAGCAGCTTTGGCGAGAAAACTGTAAATTCAGTTTGAGAAAAAGCATCTTGACTCTTTTTTAAGGGTCAAGTTTGTTTTTTTCTCGATTTTTCAATAAAATATAAAGAATGAAGATGGATCTAGTCACACCGATGGATGTTTTACTTAGGAGGGTTTCCTGTGTTAGACGTAAAAATATTGCGCAGTGAGTACGGTCGTGTTGAAGAAGCATTGAAAAACCGTGGAAAATCGCTTGATTTAATTGCGGACTTTCCCAAGCTTGATGCACGTCGGCGTGAGCTGCTGCAGGAGAGCGAAAGCCTAAAGAACCGACGCAATACAGTGTCGGCCGAAGTGGCTAAGCTGAAAAAAAATCGTGAGAATGCCGATGATCTGATCTTGGAAATGAGAGAAGTTTCAGACAAGATTAAAGGTATGGATGAAGAAGTGAGAGAGCTGGAGAGTCAGATTTCCGAGCTCACTTTGGCGATTCCGAATATTCCTCACGAGAGTGTACCCGTTGGGGCTTCAGAAGAAGAAAACGTGGAGCTTCGCCGCTGGTCAGAACCAAGAAAGTTTGATTTCGAGCCAAAAGCACACTGGGATATTGCACAATCTCTCGATATTCTAGATTTTGAAGCTGGTGCTAAAGTAACGGGATCACGGTTTACTTTCTATAAAGGGCTTGGTGCTCGTCTTGAGCGTGCGCTGATTAACTTTATGATGGATCTTCACAGTGAGCACGGTTATGAGGAAATGCTGCCTCCTTACATCGTTAACCGGGACAGCCTGTATGGTACAGGTCAGCTTCCTAAGTTTGAAGAGGACCTCTTTAAACTGAGCGATTCTGATTATTATCTGATCCCTACAGCAGAGGTTCCAGTGACGAACTATCACCGGGAGGAAATTTTGAATTCAGAGGATCTTCCGAAGAACTATGTAGCTTACAGCTCATGCTTCCGTTCAGAGGCTGGTGCTGCAGGACGCGACACACGTGGTCTTATTCGTCAGCATCAGTTCAATAAGGTAGAAATGGTGAAGATTGTTCACCCAGACTCCTCGTTTGATGAATTGGAGAAAATGACTGCTGATGCTGAGCGCGTACTTCAGCTCTTAAATCTCCCTTATCGTGTTCTTGTGCTGTGCACAGGTGATATGGGCTTTGGTTCCACGAAAACATACGATCTGGAAGTTTGGCTTCCTGAGAGCGGTGTATATCGTGAAATATCCTCATGTTCAAATATAGGTGATTTCCAAGCTCGCCGCGCTAATATCCGCTATCGTCCTGAACCGAAAGCGAAGCCAGAGTTTGTTCACACCTTGAATGGTTCTGGGCTTGCTGTAGGCAGAACTGTAGCAGCGATTCTGGAGAACTATCAGCAGGCTGATGGCAGTGTTATCATTCCTGAAGTACTCCGCCCTTACATGAGAAATGTAAGTGTAATCGAACCTAAAAAATAACTTGCTAATACAGTTTGTCTTGTGGTACAATAACTAATGCACGCGATGATTGTTATTGTTTTACCACCTGGAGAGGTACCGAAGCGGTCATAACGGGGCGGTCTTGAAAACCGTTAGGGGGCAACTCCACATGGGTTCGAATCCCATCCTCTCCGCCATACATAAACACACAAACCGTTTTCCGATAAGGAAGACGGTTTTTTTGTTGTAGTAATGCTCGTTTTTTTATGCGATTTCAATGCATTTATTGTAAAGAATAAAAAGAAACACATCTCCACATTTTAAAGACAAGGGGAGGTGTGATACATGAACTCAGAGCTAAATATTGACCAGGAAACGCTGGTTAACGCGTGGCAGGAGCGTTTACCGGAAGTGCTTAAACCTGGTGATCATGCCGAAGTAGCTGCTGATATGGCAAATCCTCAAGCGGTTCGAATCCACATCGATGCTGCAGGAAGACAGGAATATTCCTTCGACTTTCAATGTCGTTACGTGGATTCAAGGGAAGTTGAGGTAAAGCTTGTAGACGTGGAACGAGCAGGTGTTGTTATTGATGAACGCAATGAGAATATACAAGGTATGGCTGGGGACTATACCCGCCATATTCATGAATGTGCTCAGGCGCTTCAGCAAATAACGAATCCTTAGTCTATCCTGTGGATTGACCCAAGTACTTCTAGTACTGAGCGTAGGGTGATGATTGGATGATGAAATGGAGGGGTGGAAGTTATGAGTAAGCCAAAATCGATTCCGGTCCCAGAGGCTCAAGAACCGCAAAGAAGGCGAAAAAATAACGGAAACGGCGGAGTGCAAGAGCCAATGACCGGCTCGCACCGTGCGAAGATTCATAAGCAATCGGGGAATTATAACCCTGAGGGATAGTGGTCTTATTTGTACAGAGGTTTATTTTGATGATAGGCTTCCCGACTTTATGCTCGGGAGCCTTTTTGCTGTTTTTTGAGAGGGTTTATAGACTGTTTGCAAATAAATGAAACATAAGCTTCATGATTGGCGTATTAAAGAACCATAAAACGCTTAAAGGGCCCTAGCGTTTTATGTTCAATAACTAATCATATACGAGCTTTGAAAAGAAAAGGAAAATAAAGAAAAAAATATTGAAAATATTCCAAAAAGTGTTTCTCATTTGGTGGAAATGGTATATGATTAGGAGGTCTTGTTATTTTTTATGGTAATTGAGGGGAGAGAAATTGTAATGAACAAGAAGTTTGCGGCTGTCATGCTTTCACTGATGTTGGTGTTGACAGTAGTATTATCAGGATGCGCAAAGAAGCAAGAACCTAAAGAGGCTATGAGCACTGCTGCTAAGAACGCTATGACTATGTCATCTTATGAAATGAAGAGCAGCATCGTAATTGAAGATCTCCAGGTTAAAATGGCAGCTGCTGAGGGCGATCCTACCGTTGATCAAGCGCTCACGATGTTAAAAAACGCTGAGTTTACCGTGACTGGTATCCACCAAGCAGAGCCAGAGCAGCAAACAGAAATGCAAATGGGTATCAATCTGAAGGGCGACATGGCAATGACCCTCAATATTGATATGGTCATGACTAAAGAGAAAATTTATGTGAAGATTCCAAGTATCCCAATGTTCCCATTGCCTGACAACATTGTAGGTAAGTATCTGGTGTTGGATATGAAAGAACTGGCTGAACAAGCTGGCGAAACATTCAATCCAGAAAGCCTTGATACTGAGAAATCTCAAAAGTTCGTAACTGAAGTAACGGATGCTTTGCTTGCTGAGTATGATCAAGCGAAATACTTCAAGCAAGTTGAAACCAAGGATGCTAAGCTTCCTGAAGGTGTAGATGCGAAACAAGTGGTACAATTTTATGTAACTAATGATACTCTTAAAGAAGCATTAGAGATTTTGGTAAATAAAGTAGCTCCGAAAATCGTCGATATCGCAGGTAAGGATGAATACCGTGATATGCTCGGTCTGACGAAAGAAGATATTGAAGAAGCTAAGAGTATGATGAGCAGCCAAGATCAAGAAGAATTTAAGGCAGATCTGGATGAAGTTCAGAAGAACCTGAAGATTAACACATTCAACATTAACACTGCAATCAATAAAAATGATTTCCCGGTTTACCAGGATGTCGTTATGAATCTTGACTTTAACTATCCAGAGACACAGGAATCCGTAAAACTTGCTGTAAAAGGAAGCACTCAGTACAGCAAAATTAATGAGAAGCAAACATTTAAAATTGGAATTCCTAGCGATGCTGACGTGATTACATTGGAGGAAGCTGGCGAAGCTTTCGGTCAAATGGGCATTGAGTAATCCAATTTAATAGGTAATAACAATAAACCCAGCCATATTTCTTGGCTGGGTTTATTGTTATTGCAGTGAAGTTAACATTCGTTTGCTATGAAGTTGCGTCGGAATCATTATTTTCCACGTAGCCGCCGAAAGAACTGAGTTAGTAGAGCTGCGCACTCTTCCTGGAGAATACCTTCGACGACATCCGTGCGATGGTTAAAACGGGATTCCTGTAGGAGATTCATGAGTGTCCCTGCGCAGCCTGCCTTGGGGTCTAACGTGCCGTAAATGAGCTGAGGCACTCTCGATTGGACAATGGCTCCTGCACACATAGGGCACGGCTCCAGGGTCACATACAGACGGCAGTCCAATAGGCGCCATGCACCAAGGTGACGACTAGCCTCACGGATCGCGACCATCTCAGCATGTGCGGTAGCATCAAAGGTTGTTTCACGTAGATTATGGCCTCTGCCGATAATTTCATTATTGTGGACAACGACAGCACCAATGGGAACTTCTCCGAGCTCCTCAGCTTTTTGTGCCTCAGCAATAGCTTCGCGCATCCAATATTCATGTTCGCGATTATGATTATCCACAACTTGCGGTTCGTTCATATCCAAACTCAAACCATAATCTCCTTTCAAATGGGACTAAAGTAGCGGTTATACAACGAACGTCCATTCGTTTGTTAACATGATGTGTACATTTATGTGGATAAATAAAAAGTTATACACAGACTTATGCACATAATCCACAGAAAACATGTGTATTTGTTAGCAAGCTGTGGACATTTCTGTGAAAAACGGACTACTTTTTCTTTTATTGTAGAGAAAGAACGGATCAATATCAACGATCGTACTCGTATAAGTGTCCTGGTTAAAAGAAAGAGTCAAGTACCTTTTCAATTCATCTGCCGCACGTTATCATAAAATATGACAGGCTATGCCAAATTGTTGCCTGAAGTGTCGAAAGGTGTAGATGCCTTTGTCTATAAAAACAAAATTATCATTGATCATGTCCATATCGGTACTCTTTATCTTACTTCTGAATATTGCACTTAACTTTTATACAACGCAGGAAAACTTAAGGCAGGATAGTGAGACCAAGATGACCGTGGCTGCAACTCAGATTGCAATTACCGTAGAGCAAACGGAATACAGTTTTAAATATGTGGATACGATTTTCAGTGATTTATTGTGGGTTGCTGCGGTAAATGCCGCTAAATCCCTTGATTCAGATTATAGAAATATCACCAATGAAGAACTTGTGGGGCTCAGCCAAGAGCTTGGCGTTGACCATATATCTTTGTTAATTGAGTTGGATGATGATATTGTTGTTGCTCGCTCTACAGAGGCTGAGGAAATTGGTTTATCTACACGAACTTGGGGATATTGGTATACGGCTTTTCAGGAACTGTTCAAATATAAAGAGGTTCGTTCGGTTCGTGAAGGGCAGAGAGAGGAGAATTTTTGGTCAGGACCCTTCGATTCCTCTACGGCTAGGCCGGAGTTTATTGATAAATGGGGATATTATTATGACGGTAAACGAAATTATATTATTGATCCCTATATTCGTAGTACTAGCATCAAGGATTTTGTTAAAATTACGAGTCCCGATGTCGTTGTCGAAAAGACCATTCAATCGAATCCTCACATTTTAGAAGTTACAGGCATTAATCCCGTCACATTCGGCAACATTTATATGAGACAGGATGGATCGGATCTCATTCATAGTAAATTGGGGAATCGACCCATTAGATTCGGTTCTTATAACTATGGAAGCTTGAAAGAAGATAAGCAGGCAGTCCAAAAGTCGATTTCTACAGGTGAGAATGTAGTTTTTGTTAGTACGATCAATGGAAAAAAAGTAATGAAAAGTTTTATACCTATTGTCATTGAAAATAAGCCTCCTTATGCCATCAGTGTTGTTATGGATTATGAGGGTGTATCTTCTGTATTGCGCGAGCAGATGATTAGCTTAGTGGCTATTTCACTTGTATTGTTGGAAATTGTCATATTAGGTAGTTATATTGTTGCAGGCTATTTTACTAGGCCAATTCAGGCTATACTGAGAACGGTAAATGATGTAGCTGATGGAAACTTCCAACCCCGGTTGGAAATAACGAGCCGTGATGAACTGGGACAATTGTCTGGCAGGATTAATGCAATGACTCGGAACTTGGGGCATTATACAAGTCAACTGAAACAAATGGTGGATGAAAATCAGTCCGTCAAAGAGTATCTGGAATCTATTATTAATCAGACAGCAGATGCTATTCATACAACGGATATGGATGGTACCGTTACTAGTGTGAACAAGGCGTTTGAACAGTTATACGGATGGAAAAGTCACGAGGTATTGGGGCGAAAGCTTGATATGATCCCTCTTGAGATTCAGCAAGAAGAGAATGAAAGACGTAAACGCCTATTGGCAGGAGAGCGGCTTGCATCTGTTGAGACGATCCGGCTATGTAAAGATGGCAATTTGATTGAGGTTAGTATTAGCACCTCTCCGATTCTAGATGAGGAGGGTAACATTACCTCAATGGTGAGTGTTTCCCGTGATGTGACGGAACGAAATCGGATGGAAGAACTGCTGCGGCGATCGGAGAAGCTAACGACGGTTGGGCAGCTCGCTGCTGGAGTAGCTCATGAGATTCGTAATCCCTTAACCACACTTAGAGGTTTTCTGCAGCTACAGCAACAGACTCACAAAGTGAAACCGGACCATATCAGCTTGATGCTGTCGGAACTGGATCGGATTAACCTTATTGTGAGTGAATTTCTCATCTTAGCCAAGCCACAGGCTGTACAATTTCTGAATAGGGATCTGCGACTCATTATGAATGATGTCATCTCACTGCTGGATAGCCAGGCGCATTTATATGGTATCGAGTTCAGGTTGTATGATAAAACAGAGAATAAGGCATGGGTTCATTGTGAAGAAAACCAGCTGAAACAGGTATTTATCAATGTACTTAAAAATGCGGTGGAGGCGATGCCGGATGGCGGATATGTTACGATTGAGATTAGTAGGCCGCAACCGGATCAGATTGCTGTAAAAATTATTGATAAGGGAAAAGGAATTCCTGAAGAGTTAATGGCGCATGTTGGAGAACCTTTTATTACGAATAAAGAAGCAGGAACAGGGTTAGGATTAATGGTCAGTCAGCGTATTATACAAGGTCATCAAGGCATATTTGAGATTGAAAGTGAAGAGGGCAAAGGCACGACAGTGACTATTTTGCTGCCATCAGCTGAAAAGTAGTCGAGTATAAAACCTAAATATGAGTATAAATGGAGAGGATGTCATCTTGAGAATTAATAAGTTCATCAGTGAGACAGGCTTTTGTTCCCGTAGGGAGGCTGACAAGCTTGTAGAGAGCGGCCAAGTAACGATTAATGGGGTAAAAGCTGTTCTGGGAAGTCAAGCAGAAGAAGGTGATGACGTTCGTGTAAATGGACGTCAGCTCGGCGAGAAGAAGAGCAAGCATGTATATATCGCTCTGAACAAACCAGTCGGGATCACTAGCACAACCGAAAGCCATATCAAGGGAAACATTGTAGATTTTGTTGGTCATCAAGAGCGTATTTTCCCCATTGGGCGATTGGATAAAGACTCCGAAGGATTGATTTTGCTCACGAATGATGGGGATATTGTCAATAAAATACTCCGTTCTGAGGGCAGACATGAAAAAGAGTATATTGTTACAGTAGATCGACCGATTACAGAAGCTTTTATTAGAGGCATGTCTAGTGGAGTGAAGATACTTGGTGAAATGACACTTCCGTGTACAATCACACGGATGTCGGAGCGGGTGTTCCGTATTATACTAACAGAGGGGAAAAATCGCCAGATCCGGCGTATGTGCAGTGCCTTTGGCTATGAGGTGCGTAAACTGCAGCGCATTAGAATTATGAACATACGCTTAGGGAGCCAGAAAATTGGAGCCTGGCGAGACCTTACAGATCAGGAGAAGCAGGAATTAGGCAAGCTATTAAATTACACATTGACCTAAAATGATAAACAACCGGATCTCAGGATGTTTGCCTGAGGGCCGGTTGTTTTTGAGTGAGCATTATTCATCATTTTTACTATTGGTTACACTAGTATACGTATTACTATCCTGATATTTGCGAATAATAGATACTTCAACACGTCTGTTCTTGGCTTTACCGGCTGTTGTATCGTTGGTTGCAATCGGGCGATACTCTCCATAGCCGGTTGACATAAACCGTTTGGGATCAAGCGATTCATTAAGCAGAAGAATTTTCATGAACTGGAGCGCTCGATCTGAGCTTAGATCCCAGTTGGAAGGGTACTTAGTGCTGTTCATCGGAACATCATCTGTATGACCGGATACAATAACATCGTAGTCTGGAAATTGATGAAGCAGATTCGATATTTCTTTGGCCAGCATGCGTGCTTCTGGCTTCACAACAGCCTCACCTGGTGCAAACAAGGCGTTATCTCGAATTGTAATCATGAGCTGGGAATGATTGAGTTTGGTGCTTAATTCCGTGGTTAAGCCGTTCTTTTTAATATAAGTGTCCAGCTGTTTTTTTAGTTTTTCTAAATCTTCTTGTTCCTGTTTCATAAGCTGTTCGCGCTTCTTATCGGCTTTCGGAGCAGGAATGCTGTTGGGGGCTTTGTTATCCCCTTTATCAGCCGGATCATCACTCGGTTCAGTCTTGCTGTAATCAAGAACTCCGACTCCGCCGTTTAAGACAACGTTAAAAGCTTCGCTCATCTCTTGAAATTTCTTAGCATCCGTGGCGCTCATCGCGTAGAGAACCAGGAATAATGCTAGCAAAAGCGTAAGTAGATCTGCGTATGGAAGGAGCCAAGATTCGTCAGCATGCTCCTCATGGGGCTCGTGTCTAGTCTTTTTGCTCACTAGAACCAGCCTCCCTCTCGTTCATTTTGAGACGCTCAGATGGAGTTAGGAAAACGGATAACTTCTGGCTGATGGCGATCGTTGAAACACCGGATTGAATGGACAGAAGCCCTTCAACCATCATCAGACGAATCTCCATTTCACGTTTAGACAAACGTTTAAGCTTATTAGCAATCGGGTGACAGATAACATAACCAGTAAAAATACCAAGCAGCGTTGCAATAAAGGCTGCACCTATGGCATGAGCAAGTACTGTCATGTCCGACATATCAGCCAAGGCTGCAATCAAACCGATAACCGCGCCTAATACCCCTAGAGAAGGTGCATACATACCGGCTTGGGCAAAGATAAGGGCACCGCCGCGATGACGTTCTTCTGTAGCATTAATGTCTTCCATTAGCACATCGCTCACAAATTCCTGCTCATTACCGTCAATGATCATACGCATTCCGTTGCGTAGAAAGGCATCATCGATTTCCTCGACTTTTGACTCGAGTGCTAACAATCCTTCACGGCGGGTTATGGAAGCATACTCCATGAAGAGGGTGATCAGATCGGTTTTATCCAATAACTTTTGCTTCACGAAGATCATCTTGACGAGTTTGGGAATCTTTTTAAGTTCCGCCATTGGAAACCCAATAAACAGTGTAGCTGTGGTGCCGCCGAGTATAATAAGATAAGCAGCGGGATTAACTAAAGCAGTAATGGACGCACCCTTTAAAACCATTCCGACCAGTACTGACACAAGACCGAGCACTAAACCTATAATCGTTGAAATTTCCATAATACACCTCATCCATGAGAAATAATAACGAATCCATTCGTTTTGCCGCCCCTTTGGAAGGTAAGCATTGTGCAAATGAGCGCATTAACCTATTTATCGTCAGGTTAACCTTTTTTTTTTAGCTGTAATTTCCGGTATAATAAGAGTAAGCGAATCAAGAAGGTATGAAGTAACAGAAAGGAGTGAGATCGATGGGTGTGAAGCACGGGCGTGATTACGGGGATATTTTGAATGATTTAACGAAGGCGGTCGGACGAATTCCGGACAGTTATGTTTTTTTTGAGATGGATTCTGAAGATTGGATTAACCTTAACGACAAGGATAAAAATGAGGTTCACGAGGCTTTGGCAGAAGATTTATTCTACGCGCTGGGGACCGAACCTGTCATTTCGGTAGGTAGTGGCGTTGTCATGCATGATCATGCCAATTATCGAATACATATTCTTATTGGAGAAGAAGAGCTGGCATTTGTAGCTCTCGTTTAGGTCTGTTATGAGCCCGAGTTAAGAATAGATGAATAATAAGACCCGCATTAGTGTGGGCAGTTTGCTGGGGAGGAAGATAAGATGCTGTATACGCAGCAGGAAGTTGAAACACATCTTGAACAGCTTGAGGGTTGGGAACTGGAACAAGGACGCTGGATTATACGGAAGTATACTTTTCCTGCATTTATGAAAGGTATTGCTTTCGTTGATGAAGTAGCGGCAATATCGGAAGCGTTTGGACACCATCCTTATATCACGATTGATTACAAAACCGTGACACTGCGCCTGACTTCTTGGGATGATGGCGGGATTACGGCTGTTGATATTAAAGAAGCCCAGCAGTTTAACGAGGTATACGAGAAGAGTCGTTCCAAGGACAACCAAGAGTAATAATTGTATAAAAAAGACGCTTGGACAGGATCGGCCTGTTCAAGCGTCTTTTGGTTGAGGGTTATAAAGATTATTATTTCTTCTCAGCTAAGTAAAGAGCAAGGTTTGCAATTTCTTCGGGCTTTAATTGATCTTTAAAAGCAGGCATACCGCCGCTACGACCCTTCGTGATTACGCTAAATAATCCTTCTGCGTCCATATGGTCGCCTACTTGATTGAGAGCTGGCCCTGCTCCGCCTTGGAGCTGGTCACCGTGACAAGTAATACAGCTGGCTTTCAAAGTAGCTTCAGCCGCCGCAGCGTCTAATGTAACTTCAGGCATCGTTGGTTTAGCTTCTTCTGCTACTTGTTCTTTGCCTGGAAGCGTAAACATTAGCACGAGGGCCAACGTACATGCGACGAAGAACAATCCGCTCATAATCCATTTTTGCATCGTCATATCGTCCCTTCTTATGTATACTGCTATTGCTACTATTATAAACGAACATATAAGCACATCATAGCAGTTGTGACAAAAAAAGCAACAAAACTACCGATTTAATATGGAAAATTACACAAAATTGTGCTATTTTTCATAGTCGAATTCTTGTTGTTAGATGATTATTTGATCCGTTGCAGGTGTATAGACCATACAGTGAAATAAAGCCATCCCCTCCGGCGTCATCCGTTCATACGTATCTGTAATGTGGAATCCGGCTCGTTGATAGGTGCGGATAGCCCGTTCATTCCAGGTTAAGACCTCTAGGTCGATCTCATCCATTGGCCGTCTAAGCCTTGCCTCATCAACTATACATTTTACGAACCGTTTACCCATTCCAAGTCCGCACCAATCCGGACGCATGCCAAGACCAATCCTCGTAACGCCCTCGATCGGAAACAGCTGGGCAAAGCCCCACATTCGCTGCTCTTCATCTAATATAGATATATATTGCTGCTCGCGAATCTCTGGATCGCCAAATTCGATACCTAGGCCCTTCATCTGCTCCCAAGGCAGCCAGCCATAAATATTATATGGGGCTGGGTAGTTCCAGGTACAAATGTCTGCTGCCTGATCTACTGTCAGGGGAGCAGCGTATAAACGTTCTGGTTGATTCATATTTAATCTCCTTCTTAATTCGGATAAAGCGGGATTATACAACTCTCCAATTATGATCACAAGTAGCTTCAATTACGCTGCGCTGATCAATATACTCGGTTACGATGTCAGCCATGTCGATATTAATCTGCTTCACAACAGGCTTACCCTTGTACATCTCATAATCGCCTCCACCACTGGCACGGTAATTATTCATCACAACATCATATTCCTGATTATCCTCTATAGGCTGGCCGTGATAAGAAAGATGGCGGACTCTGTCACCTGCGGGTCTAGCGATATGAAGCTCGTATTGTATGCCCTCCCACATATCGTAATTATAATGCTGTGGTTTGGGCTTAATGTAGGCTGGATTTACGACTAACTCCCCATCTGTATCATATTGAAAGTAGTTGGAAGTTTGTTCTAGCGCTTGTCGAATATCTTGTCCTGTCAGCCTTAGGACCGTTAATGTATTAGGATAAATGAAGCTCGAAAGAATATCTCTGCGTGTGATCACAGATCCGAAACCTGTACATTCATTGCTAAGCAATGCTGCTGTTGAGATATCTACCCCAGCTGCTGCCATCTGCACTTTATTCATGAATTCTATAAAGGGGTGATCAGCCTTGCGGCATTCAGCCGCGCTTGCGATCGATAAGTCTCCGTTTGTCGTTCCTACGGGTTCGTCCAGCCAAGCCTGTGTCTCTGATTCGATGGTGCTGCTTAACTCGATTATTTTTGCATCATTAGCTATTTCTTTGTGAGTTGAAATTAGCTCGGCTTCCTTTCTATGAATCCTCCAACGTTCATTTTCTTTTTTGAATGTAATGGTTAGTTTGCCAAGTGCTTGGCCATTACAACCGGGTTGAATAATTGTAACGCCGTTTAACTCGCCAGTTATGGAGCGATGCTGGTGTCCGGTAATCAGCACATCTAGACCCTCCACCTCAGTGCACATGGCATAGGCCTGATTTTCCCCCGTTAATCTCTCTACAGCTTCACCGCTTATCAGATCGCGCTCGAACCCGCCGTGATAACTAACAACAAGCAGATCGGGCTGCTCTTCAGCCTGTATATAGCTGCACCAATTCTTCACAGACTCCAGTGCATCAATAAATTCAAGCCCTTGAATATGGGCGGGATTTTCCCAGTGGGGAATATAGTGTGTTGTCACACCTAGAATAGCAATTTTAATCTCATTTTGAATCCATTTTATAATATAGGGCTTACCAAAGGCAGGTTTTTTTAACGTACTATCCATGATCCCAGCAGATAGCCAGGGAAAATTTGAATCCTTGATAGCATTCATTAGGAATTCCCGACCGAAGTTAAACTCATGATTCCCGATTACTGCAGCGTCGTATTTCAATTCATTCAGTGCAGCAATACCCGGATTGATATGATGACGATGATGGGCAGCAGCGTAATAGGCCAGAGGTGTGCCTTGAATTAAATCACCATTATCGATAAGAAGCAGATCAGGAGAATGCTGTCTTTCCTGTTTAATAAGGCTGGCAATTGCAGCTAAACTTTCGTGCTTGGCTTCACCCGTACGGTAATCAACCGGGTTGAGATGACCATGCAGATCACTTGTCGTTAAAATGCTGCAGGTGATTATATCGTTATGATTCATAGTTAAACCCCTCCTGAAAGATACGCTCGGATTTCATTCTATCAAATAAATTGGAATATATTAGACGAAAGTAAAAATTTTACACATGGTTGACGATTCCATAACATTCCATTAATAAAAGAAAATTATAGTTTAGAAGTATCAAAAATAGATAATCAAAGTGGAGGTCTTTAGGGTGGGGAAAATGAGTAGATTTATATTTCCGTTATTGATGACAATTACATTGCTGAGTGGCTGTGGTTCGAGTAACGCTAACAGTGCAGATCCGGGATCGACGGATACTCCAAAGGAACCGAAGGAAACATCTGCTCCCGTAGCAGAGGGTTATGTGCCAGAGAAGTTGACTGTTCAATTTGTACCTTCCCAAAATGCAGATACGCTCGAAGCCAAAGCAAAGCCGCTTGAAAAATTGCTAGGTGATAAATTAGGCATCCCTGTAGAAGTAAGTGTCTCCACTGATTACAATACCGTGATTGAGGCTATGGCATCCAAAAAAGTAGATATAGGCTTTCTTCCTCCAACTGCTTATGTGCTAGCAAAAGAAAAGGGAGCGGCCGAAGTTATTCTCCAAGCTCAGCGTTTTGGAGTGGATGATGAAACGGGTGCACCGACAGATGAACTAGCTGATTTTTATAAATCTTTGATCATTGTCAAGAAAGACGCGGACATCAAAACCGTTGCAGATTTGAAAGGGAAAAGAATTGCTTATCAGAACGTAACGTCCTCTGCAGGCTTTGTATGGCCGGCGGCAACACTGATGGCTGAGGGGCTTGATCCACTGAAGGATGTTCAGGCCATCACAGTTAAAGGGCATGATCAAGGCGTGCTCGCAGTATTGAATGGGGATGTCGATGCAGCAGCAATTTTCCAAGATGCACGTAATACGGTAATCAAGGATTATCCGAAGGTATTTGAGGAGACTCGTGTGCTGGCATTCACAGATAAAATTCCTAACGATACGATCGCAGCCCGCTCTGACATGAATAAGGAGTGGACAGAGAAAATTCAACAAGCGTTCATTGATATTGCTGCGGATGCAGAAGGACATGAAATTATTAAAGATATTTACTCCCATGAAGGTTATGTGAAATCGCAGGATAGTAACTTTGATGTTGTTCGTGAATATAACGAGACTGTAAAAACGGAGTAGTTTGGGCCGCCTTCAGGATGCAGCCTTTAATGATGTAAAGAAGGTTTGAGGATAGCCAGCTTCGGGCCCGCCCCGGACTGGCTTTCTCTTTTATACGAAAACACATAAAGGAATGATTTCATGATAGAGATTCATGGTGTATCCAAAATGTATGCGAATGGGACAAAAGGGTTGAATGGTATCAATCTAACGATTCCTGCTGGAGAATTTGTAGCTATCGTTGGACTATCCGGAGCTGGGAAATCGACTTTGCTCCGTTCGATCAACCGTCTTCATGATATTTCAGAGGGAGATATCCTTATTGGTGGGCAGTCGATTACAAAAGCTAAGGGAAGGAATCTGCGGATGATCCGAAGGGATATCGGGATGATCTTTCAGAGCTTTAATCTGGTCAAGCGAACAACGGTGCTTCGGAATGTCCTTGCTGGGAGGGTTGGTTATCATTCTACACTGCGGACGATGATGGGACGATTCCCTCAAAGGGACATCGAGTTAGCTTTCGAATCACTAGACCGGGTTAATATTGTCGAGAAAGCATACACGCGTGCGGATCAATTATCAGGAGGACAGCAGCAGCGGGTGGCTATTGCCCGTGTACTTGCACAGGAGGCACGGGTCATTCTTGCAGATGAACCTGTTGCTTCACTCGATCCGTTAACGACTAAGCAGGTGATGGATGATTTGAAGAAGATCAATGTGGATCTCGGCATAACAACTATTGTAAATTTGCATTTTATCGATCTGGCTCGGGAGTATGCAACACGAATTATTGGGCTTCGGGCTGGTGAAGTTGTATTTGATGGCCCTGTATCAGAAGCAACGGATGAGAAATTCGCAGAAATTTACGGGAGGCCCATTCATCAAGATGAGCTGCTCGGTGATCCTGTTTCCGGAGAGCTATCCGTATGAATATCAATGTGAATGTGAATGCAGAGAAGGCCTATCCGAAACCACCGAAGAAGATAAAGCACTATTTTACAGTGTTGATTGTAGGCGTACTATTGTGGCGAAGTGCTGTAATAACGGATTCGTCCTTAGGAGAATTGTTCTCAGGTATGCCCAATATGGTGGACTTGCTTAAAGAAATGGTTCCTCCGAACTGGAGCTATGTAGACAATATTATGGATGCCATGCTGGAGACGATCCGGATGGCCCTTGTTGGTACAACTTTAGGGGCGATTCTTGCAGTGCCGGTTGCGCTACTGTGTGCCAATAATATTACGCAAAGCCGATGGCTGCACTATCCTGTCCGGATGGTCTTAAACTTGATTCGAACGATTCCTGATCTGTTGCTTGCTTCAATATTTGTAGCAATCTTTGGTCTCGGGGCGCTTCCTGGTATTTTTGCGTTAACTGTATTTTCACTTGGGCTCATAGCCAAGCTTACCTATGAGTCGGTGGAGACTATAGAGAAGGGGCCGCTCGAAGCAATGACCTCGGTTGGTGCGAGTAAAGTTCAGAGGATTTTTTTTGGAGTGGTTCCGCAGGTGCAATCTCACTTCATGTCATATGTGCTGTATGCGTTTGAAATTAATGTTCGTGCAGCGGCAGTGCTGGGGCTCGTAGGTGCGGGCGGGATAGGCCATTATTATGAAGTGACGCTTGGTTTTCTGGAATATGATAAGACTTGTACGATTATTTTGTTCACATTAGTTGTGGTGTTGATTATTGATTATGTGAGCACTAAGCTTCGGGAGAAATTAATATGATTAGATCATCATGGAGTACGATTGTTCCTAAGCCAAGGAAAAACCCTTTTAGATGGCTGATTTATGCGGCGCTCGTAGTGCTCTACATTTGGGCATTCTCAGGAGTACCATTCAACGGATTCAAAGAAACTGCAGGAATTATTACGAAAGCGATCTTTGCCGGAATTTTCTCTCCTGATTGGGACTTTGTATATTTACCGGAGGGGGAAGATTTACTGCGGGGGCTGCTAGAAACATTAGCGATTTCGATCTTGGGTACGTTTATCTCGACCTTTCTCTGTATTCCCTTTGCTTTCTGGGCTGCGGTTAACATGAGCAAGGGAACAATCACCTCTGGTTCAGGCAAGCTGATACTCAGTTTTATTCGGACTTTTCCTGAAATCATTATGGCGCTACTATTCATCAAAGCTGTGGGACCAGGCTCTTTTGCAGGAGTGTTAGCGCTTGGACTGCATTCTGTGGGTATGCTCGGTAAATTGTTTGCTGATGAGATTGAGAGTATCGACAAGGGCCCACTTGAAGCTCTTGTTTCTTCAGGGGCTAGCCGGATGCAGGTATTATGGTTTGCTGTATTGCCTCAAGTGTTGCCAGGCTTTCTATCTTACACCTTGTACAGGTTCGAAATAAATGTCCGGTCGGCAACGATCTTGGGGGTTATCGGTGCGGGAGGTATTGGTACACCACTCATCTTTGCCTTAACATCACGGAACTGGGATCGCGTAGGCATTATATTACTTGGCATCATTGTTATGATTACCATTATAGATCTCATTTCAAGTACAATACGTAAAAAGCTGGTTTAATTCAAAAAGCGCCCCATAGAATGACACTGGATTTGCCCTGAGCTCATCCAGTGTTTATTCTATGGGGCGCTTATATTTTACAGATATATTATAGGCTATTATTCATCTGCCGCATGTGTTTCGTAAGCGGAGTCGCTCATAATTCGTTTGGCACCAACATAACGTTCGGCATAATAGCTGTCACTCAGGCGATTAGTAACGACACCTCGGGAAGTGGAAGAGTGAGCAAATTTTCCATCACCAATGTAGATGCCTACATGAGATACACCACGACCAGAAGTATTAAAAAAGACGAGATCCCCCGAACGAAGGTTATCGCGGGTTACGACAGTTCCCATCTCAAATTGAGATCCTGATTGATGGGGGAGCTTAATTCCTAAAGCGGAGAATACATACATGGTAAATCCAGAGCAATCGAAGCCGCTCGTTGTTGTTCCACCATAGCTGTACTTCGTCCCGAGAACCTGATCAATCTCCTGATCCAGTTTACTGTCAGCAAAAACACTGCCCAGACCTGCTGTTAGGAAGATTGTAAGTCCTAAAAAGGATGTACTTAACTTCTTTAGCATTAATAACTCCTTCCATTGCCTGCGAGGTTAGCTTTAGGGTTCGGTTGAAGGCTCCCTATGATCCTTAAGTGCAAGATCAATTCACCCATAAAATTGGTTCCCCCGCTTCCTATTGATCGGAATTCGGCACATATTCTATGTATAAAAGCCCTTACAAAAATGACAAAGTGATTACACTGATTATTCTATCAGAGGGCTTGTCCCGTTGGCAATTGTTTCTTGCTGTCTTTTGTACAACTTTGGTGGTTATCTTTGTCGATGTGGTGTCGGTAACTTAAATAAAATTCATATAGGTGTTTAACCGTTCAAAAAAAGGGGTAATTTACCAGTAGGAGTGGTTTTAAATTAAATAAATAAAATTTTTTTTATAAACTTAAGAACTTTTTCAACGCTTCATACGTTATAGAAGTATAAAGAAAAAGCCGCGATGGAGATGTGGTGATCTCAATCGGGCTTTATATAGACGTAATAATATGATTAGTTATAGTTCACAGCGACAGCTTTGTATTTGCTAGAGCTCATGACTCGCTTAGCACCTACATAACGCTTGGCGAAGTAGCTGGAATTAAGCGCAGTGATGGTAACACCACGGGATGTCGAAGAGTGTGCAAACTTACCTCCGCCTATATAAATTCCTACATGAGAGACGCCTCTACCGGACGTATTAAAGAATACAAGATCGCCTGCCTTTAATTTACTCTTGGCTACAGCGGTTCCTACTTTATACTGGGAAGTTGATGTACGAGGCAAAGTAAGCCCGATCTTCTTAAACACATAGCTTGTGAATCCAGAGCAATCGAATCCTTTGGTCGTGGTTCCACCCATTTTATAAGAGACACCAATGACTGGTTTGATTGCGTTATTAAGCTTGGAATCCGCGAAAGCGCTTCCGGCACTTAATGTAAGAGCGAGAGTTAGGCCGATTGAAATGGCAGTTAACTTTTTTTTCAAGAGATGAGCTCCTTCCAATGCCTGCGAGGTTAGCTTAAGGGTTCAGCTGAAGGTTAGCCTATGACCACTCTGTTGCGAGATCAATGCACCCAAGACGGATCCCCCGCTTCCCGTTAACCGGGAATTCGGCTTCTTTTGGTGTTACAAATTATAAATAATAATGTTCGATTGTTAATCCATATGAAAAAGTTACAGTAAAGATGACAAAGTTGTTACTATCACATTCGTTATTTTAGCAGAGTATTAACAATTTGGCAAACGAGGAAATAAAATTTATGAACAAAAAATCCCATTCCTAGTTAAGGAGCGGGATTTTTTGTGGGAAGAATGGGGAAAGCACACTATATATGCCGATTTCATCGATATGTGAACATTTTTCAACGGTTCTCTCTATGTGTATGCCATACGTGAAATTGAGAGGTAACAGACCATAGCTGGAACAAACTGTTTACGAAATAGCTTGCTTGCTGTATGACTAGTCCAGCCAGACCAGACCAGAAGAAAGATAAACCACTGAACAGTAGAAGCAGTGCCATTGCTATTCCACCAATTGTTATCGAGATTAGTACAGCTTTGCGGATATGACGCAGACAGACCATTATAGCAGGTACCATACCTGTGCCAGATGTTTTGCCAAACTGTATATAGAGAAGGAATAGATGAATTAGATACGCGTATATGAGCCAGCCAACGATGTAGGGAGCTAGCTTAAGCAAGGTAGAAGGGTCCCGAATGACGGCCGGCAGAGCTGGAAGCATTTTGGGTACCAGCCAGTACGCCGGTGCAAAGGTTAGAAAGGTCTCTATGACATAAAATAAGGTTACAGGTTTCCATAACTGACGCATGCCCTGGAAGAAGAAAAGTCCGCGCTCACCTCTTGCCTCTTGATGGAGATTATAAAATATACCTGCATGAATGAGGGGAGTCAGTATCATCCGAATAAGAAGCATGCCGATGAGAATCCAGGCATAGGTATGAACGTCATTGCTCTGTGATAATGCCATTTCCCCTTCATAAAAATAAAGCAGTTTACTAAGCTCACTGGGAGCAGGGTCCGGATATCGCATTAGAAGTGGGACAACGGCTGATTTCACAATCCGGTAAAGGCAATATCCCCACAGCAGTCTGTACAGAAATAGAAGAATAATAACATAGAATTGATCTTTAACACTGACCCAGCCTTTGCCTGTATAGCTTTTCATGTTCTCCCCCCTTACCATGACAGGCTGCCGAACAGTGTCTCTACCAGCTTGGTGATGCTCAGGTTCCAGCGCGTGACAGCTTTCGGTTCCATTCCCGCCTTCATATAGTTATTGATATGTTTGTTCTCCAGCACGATCGTGTATTTCGGATCTACCATGGCCCAGAGTAGCGGGGAGCGGTGCTCGATTTTATACTCCGTTTTACCGTTCTTGCCATCCCAAACCTTATCTACGGTTTTACCGTCCTCAAATGCGAAGGAGATCGGAATGTTAGTGACGAAACCACCCTTGCTCACGATCGTTACTATGGTTTCATATGCAGGATCGTCTTGTGTGCCTGTATTTTTGGTCTTGATTTGCTCTATTGCGACATCAGCCATTTTGTTTCCGTATACGTATTCGTCAAAGTATGGCTTCCATGATTGTTTAGTCAATTGCTCCACAACTTGTTGAAAATCTTGGGTGGTTGGGTGTTTGAAATGGTATTTTTTTGCATAGGTCATCATGATTTTGTCCATGGTCTGCGAGCCGACAAGACGTTCAATATCCTGTAGCACGAGCTTGCCGCGGGTGTAGACATTTAAAGCATATTTCTCGTGAGAACCATATTTCCAAGATTCTAGTTGAAGTGATTCCGGCGAAGTAATGGCTGCTGCTTGGGCCGCGGTGTTGGAGGTTACTCCATACTCCTGCTCCATAACCCGTTCCTCTGCATAGGAGGTAAATGCTTCGTCAAGCCAGGCCTCCTCAAACTCATTACTCGCAATCATGCCGTAAAAATATTGATGACCGATTTCATGGATAACGGTGCGCTCCAGTTCATACCCTGGTGAATCGTCTTTGGCCCCAAAAGCCGTTACAAGCGTAGGATACTCCATACCGCCGGCGCCGTTCCCGGCATGAGGGGGCACGACGATGGATAATGTCGAATACGGATAAGATCCATACCATTTACTATAGGAGGATAAGGCTGCCTTCGCGGCGTCAAAATACCGATCCTTCAAATCCTTATGTACCGGGTCTAGATAAAGCTTGATTCGGACGCCAGGTACACCTGGAGCAGAGAAAGCTTCCTCAGCTACGACAAAATCTGGTGAGGCTGACCAGGCGAAGTCATGTACATCATCTGCGTAGAATTGATACATCTTTTCACCATTTGCTTTAACAGCTGGCTTCGTTGGAAAACCAGTCGCGGCAACAATATAATTGTCCGGTACTCGAATGCGGACACTGTAAATGCCGAAATCCGAATAAAATTCTGAGTTTCCGTGGTATTGGTGAAGGTTCCAGCCTTCATCCTGACGTCCTCGTACCCCTGCAGGCTCGTATACACTGATCTTGGGAAACCATTGTCCCGCCATCACAAAGTCACCCGCCGTACCCATACGAGCGAAGATTTTAGGCATTTCTACTTCAAACTCCATGGTCAGCGTAATTTTTTCGCCACCTTTAACTGGCTTGGGCAGACGCAGTTTCACTAAACTTCGGTCTTTGGTGTTACCATCGTCAGGCTGCACATATTGAAGCCGGTGAAGCAATGACAATCCCTCCGCCGTCTTGATTCCAGAAATCTTCATCGAGCCAAATCCATCCTCAGGCATGGGGTCTGTTCGGAGTCTGCCACCCGATTCTTTCATAAAGGTTGTCTCTTTGGAGGCAAAAGCGTTGGGATAAAGATGAAAGTACAGCTCGGTTACGGCTTTTTTTCCGGGGTGAGTCCAGGTAAGGGTTTGTTTGCCCTTTAATTTGTTCTCGTCTGGTTCTAACCTGACATCCATGTGGTATTCAACCAGTCTGTTGCTTAATGCTGGAGCAGGCATATCGTACTGAGCTTTAGGTGGAGAGAGGGGGGCCTTCTCCGTTGCTACAGGCTTGCCCGATTCCGGGGCGAAAATAGGTGCAGAAACACGAGTACCCTGCAGGAATAAAATCATGGATCCGCCTAGGAGACCGAGGGCGAGCAGGGATGAAAGAAAGACTTTAGCACGTGGTGGGACCATATCGAACAACCTCCCGTTGACAAGCATCTACAGCATGTATATGTTTGCTTTTGGAGGATTATTAGTTAAAATAAAATATATTGGACTGGTTATCTAAATCAGCGAAACGGAGGGTCTCTTCCGTTCATATATTAGGAGGCGTGCCTTAATGGAGAATCAGGAACAGAACGGGAAGAAGCAAATTGCCCTTAACATTATAAACAGCAAAAGCAAGCATAAAGGGTTCGGAGCGGGCTCTATTGATCTGAATAGTGTATCTCCGGTCATTATTGATCGTGGGGAAGCCAAGATTGAAATTGGAGCAATGCACGCGAAGAGCAAAGTTGAACGTGGTATTAAATTCTCGACCAACCGCGAGGATGTGCCTAATGGCCGCCAAGTATGGATCGTGTGGGTTGCAGTAGACCGTACAGCTGAAGGTCAACACTACGGCGGTATGACTGCTTGCGAAATGTGGATTGATGAGGAAGCGAAGCGGGGCTGGAAGATCCTTGCGGACCATGTAAACAAGCTCGATGCAGCACTTAAGCGTAAAATCATTCTTGATGGTTTGGGAGATGTGGAGAAAAAGGCACTGAAAGATCTACTAATCTCCAAGAACGAGGAATGGTGGAATGACTCCCCAGAGGAGTTTAAGCAGGCTTTGGCAACGGAATAATATAGATGGAGAAAGCCCGGTGCGGATAAGATCCGACCGGGCTTTTTGTATTGTGCACATTTGAAGGGCGAAAACAGGGGATGACAATATGAGATCATCCACTGGTTAAAAGGGAAGTTTGTACGTGAACGTCGAATTGCTGCTAAGGATAGGGTGATTGAATGTAAAAGTCAGCTCTTGATTTTTATATCCTGCGTAGGACAAGGCGTCGCCAACATATCCCATCTCGTTAGGAGGATATTCCTCAATTAACTTCTTGGCGTTCTCATCCAGCAGCTCTGGGTAGATCAGAACGGACTTCTTAGCTGTCGGATGAACGATGAATAATGTGGATTTTATATAAGGACGGACCAACAGAAAGTCATTTTCGATGGCTTCCACAACGAAATCGTCTTCCACGCCAGTAATAGCTTCAAGATCATAGGTCTTAACAACTTTACCAGTCGGGTGAACAAGCTGCAGAGTGCTGCCATCCATAATCGCAACGTTTCCTTTAAAGCCGTTTACATTTGAATTGGTACGTATGCCGGAAAAATTCGAGAAATGAGTAGTTCCCTGTTTTACGATTTTACCTTTGTTCAGAAGTACGCGGACATCCGTTTCATGGATATGCGGCTCACCATGCGAATTCCAGATATCTACGACATAGCTTGATGCATTAATTTTACGAGGTTTCATGCCAATCCAGTCGATATTCTCGATCTCAACCTTCCCGGTACTTCTCGGTACACTACCTGCTTGCCCTGTAAGTAATGTGGCGTTATCACGGTTTAACCAGAAAACCATGCCATTAATAGAGCTGGAAACGTATTGTTTGCTTCCTTGGAGAGAAATCGTCTTCTTTCCATTCCACTTTATTGGGATTCCAAAGCTCTTAGTGAGCAGTGAGGCCGGGACATATGTGACCCCCTTTTTCACAACTGGGGCTGCTCCTAAAGAAATGGTTGTTCCTTGGGCATTGACTGCTTTGGACTGACCAGGGGCAATACGGACAGACTCCAGGGGACTGTTAATATAAACATATTTCTTGTTAGATGTTAGTGTGATGTGAAGATCCAGATACTCCGATAACTCTTTGACTGGAACGAATAGGACTCCGTTTTTCTTGAAAGGGGCGTTTTGCAATTCCAGATCCCAGGATGTTTTTGTGTTATCTTTCTGGGATTCAGCCGCAAAAGCTGATGGAGTCGATCCAGGAAAAAGACCAGATATAGGTGTTAGACCAAGCGTTAGAGCGAGTGCCGCAGCTCCGGCGATTTTATATGATTTCAGTGATTTCAACTTCTCCACCTCCATAAGGGATATTTATTAGACGTTTATAAAATGGAAAAAGTTTCATGATTGTTGCAAAAATAAATGATCCTTAGTGTATAAGTTGCCTATCATTTTGTTGGATGAACCTTCGTTTAATTTCGCATTAATGCAACTTTTGGGGTGGAAATGCGTTATTTACTTATAGATGCACAACATTTAACAGTAACGATGGATATTATCTTTTTTTACTCGTTTTGGAGGCATATAAGGAGGAATTATCTGATGAAAAAAAACAAAAAAATGATGGTCGTTTTAGGCATTGTGCTGACGGGAGCCCTTACAGTAGGCGTAATATCATCCTTTGCAAATGACTCATTAACATCCCAGCTTAATAAGATTAAAGTGAATACAGAAATCAATAATCAAGGTGAGGAAGAAGAAGTATTAGTTAAGGTTGGGTCAAATAAAATTACAAATATTGAATTTTTAAACTATAAAGAATACAACAGTGTCTCCCCTTCAAAATTAACTGATTCAGAAATTCTTGAACACATGATTAAGGAAGAGTTATTTCTGCAATTAGCTGAAAAAGAAGGTGTATCAGCAACATTAGAAGAAGGAAGACAGGAAGCACAAAAAAACAGGGAAATTTTAAGAGATCAGCCTAAGGATGTGCAGGATACCCATAAAAAATTTATGGATGCATCAGGCGTTACTGAAGAAGAGCACTGGGAGAAGATTGCTCCGCCAATGTATCAAGATATGTTATCCAAGCAAAATATAGCTGATAAGATCTTGAAGGGAGAGGCCTCTTCTCAAAAAGATACTTCAGTTGATGACAAAGATGTCGTGTTAAATCTAAAAGAATTTAAACAGCAGTTGTTTGAAAAGTCTCTTTCAGACGGTACAGTCAAAGTTGTTGCAAACAATATTAGTTTAGACTAGCGGCTAGACAGGGAATGCCCTTCTAGGAATAAATATGACGGTTCAATAACGGTATCGTTGAACTGTTATCAGCAGGAGGCAAAGTGTTCATGAGTAAACAAATGATGCATACGACGGTCATGTCGTACAACATTCAGCATGGCGCCGGCATGGATGGTCAGCTGAGTCTGCAGAGAATTGCTAAGGTCATATTTGACTCCGGTGCCGAGATTGCCTGTCTCCAGGAAGTCGATCGATTCTTTGGGGAGCGGAGCGACTTCAAAGACCAGGCTAAGGAGTTGGCTCGGATGCTAGGCTATCATTATGCTTACGGTCCTAATCTGGAGCTAATCCCGGTAGAGGGACAGGCTGATATCAGTCAGTACGGCAACGCTATTATAAGTAAGCACCCGATTCTCAGGTCGAAGAATACTTTGCTTAGTAGCTTTGGGGATGAGCAGCGGGGTGTGCTGCATGTGGTTATAGATTTAGAAGATATTCAACTGAATGTATATAATACCCATCTTGGATTGGATGCAGCAAGCAGAATGACACAGATCGAAGAGCTCCTAGATCTTATTTCTCGCTCCAAAGCACCGAGTATTTTGATGGGAGATTTTAATACGGAGCCTACCAGTGCTGAAATTCAGTTTCTGTTAGACAGCGGTTTACTCATAAACAGCTTTCACAACATCCAAAATATCAACACGTGGCCGGCTAACGCTCCAACAGAAATAATCGATTATATATTTACATCGCCTGTTGTGCAGCATGATAACCAGCGAGTGATACATACGCAGGCTTCCGATCATCTTCCCATCGTGGTGGATGTGATGGTTAAATCGTAGACAAAAAATCCCCTTCTCTCGGTAAGCCGAGGTGAAGGGGATTTATTAGTTACAGCTCAGGTTGAGGACGGAGACGAAGTCTTATCCTTACCTAACAATATCGTTAATCCCAGAAGCGTCACGAGAATGGTGGCACCCATATCGGAGATGATGGCGATCCATAAGGTCAGTAGACCTGGAATTGTCAGTAGAAGAGCAACAGCTTTCAGTGATAATGAGATGGCAATATTCCAACGAATGATGCGGTTTACCTTTCTGGCTGTACGAATTGCACTCGGAAGCTTACCAAGGTGATCCTGCATGAGCACGACATCTGCAGTTTCAATGGCACTATCCGTTCCTTTCCCCATAGCAATACCGAGATCTGCTGCCACTAGCGCAGGAGCATCATTGATACCATCTCCCACCATACCGGTCTTCTGCTTGCGAGCCAGTTCTTTAATCTTGGATACTTTCTCCTCAGGCAGCAGACTTGCGAAAAAGCTGGTTACTCCCGACTGCTTGGCAATGGACTGTGCAGACTGTTCGTGGTCACCCGTTAGCATGACGGTGTTCGTAATGCCTGCTTGATGCAATTGACGGATGACATCCGATGTTTCCGGTCGAATTTCATCAGCTAAACCGAACAGTCCGAGCACGGAGTGTTGATCCGCTGCCACAATAATGGTGTATCCTTGTTCTTTAAAGCGATTAATATCATGACGGACCGCATTCATTGCGGCTTCCTGTTCACCTTGGACGTGACGAAGAACTTCTTCGCTGCCAACCCAATACAGCTTGCCGTCAACCTCAGCACGAACGCCTTCGCCTGGTAATACGGTAGGCTGTAGCGGTTCCGAAAAGGTCTTATTTGGCTGTTTGGCAGCCAAGTGTTTCATGACTGCTTTAGCGAGCGGGTGCAAGGAGGACTGTTCTACAGCGCCGGCAATGGCATAAAATTTGTCTTCATCATAAACAGTTTCAGCATATACAGCGGGCTCGCCGCGTGTAAGTGTACCGGTTTTATCGAATGCGATAGCCTGAAGTCGTCCAAGCTGCTCCATGTGAATGCCGCCTTTGACCAAAATTCCGTTTCGGGCGGCCCTTGTCATACCACTGACCAGCGCAATCGGGGAGGACAGAACGAGTGAGCAGGGACAACCGACAATAAGAATGGAGAGGCCTTGATACACCCATGTCATCCACGGCTGTCCGAACAGCAGCGGCGGGATGATGGCGACGAATAGAGCGATAATCATAATTGCAGGTGTATAATACTTAGCAAATTTATCGATAAATAGCTCTGTTGGCGTCTTGCTGTCTTGCGCTTCTTGGACAAGGTGCATGATTTTGGCCAAGGATGAATCTTCATAGGCTTTGGTTACTTCTACATTCAATAGACCGTCAGTACTGACACTACCTCCAAACACGGTATCGCCTTCCCGTTTTGTCACAGGAACCGATTCACCTGTGATGGCCGCTTCATTGACCGCTCCGGTACCCTGCGAGATGATTCCGTCTGAGGGGATCTTCTCTCCTGGACGAACACGAACAATGTCTCCTGGGGAAAGACTCGTAATCGGCACCCGTATGGTTTCCCCATCACGGAGCAATTCCGCCTCTTTAGGAGCAGCGGCAAGCAATGCTTCCATGGACTGACGGGCGCGGTTCATACCGTACCCCTCAAGCATTTCGTTCAAACCGAATAATATAGCTACGAGCGTCGCTTCCCGCCATTCGCCAATGATCACGGCACCAATTAATGCAACCGTCATGAGTGTGTCCATATTGAATTTGAACTTGGCCAGATTATTAAGTCCCCGCCAGAACGTCGTATAGCCGCTTAGAATCATAGCTGCAGCATATAGCGTAATAATGACAGGTGTTGCTACCTGATCTTCAAGAACAAACGTAAGCAAATAGAAGATAGCTGATATAGAGAGCAGCCATTTCATCTTCTGTCCTTCGCTGTGACTGTGATCATGTCCATGACTGTCACTATGATCATGACTATGACCGTGCGAGCCGTGATCGTGTGGATGTTCATGGGAATGCATGGTACCTGCAGAGGTTGCAGCAGTATAGTCAGCCGGTTGAACAATGCGGGCTCCGTCGCTTTTTAAAATTCCTTCCACACGCTTTAGGTCCACTTTTGGAGATAGGGTCAGTTTACCGCTGTTATAGCTAAGCTTTGCATTCTGGCCGTGCTCTAGTTTTTGAATTTCTTCTTGCATTTCACGGGTGCAATTGGGACAGGAAAGACCTTGTACCCGGTACTCCGTAATGTCTAAGTTCTTATTGTTATTTCTACCTTCAGGTACAGATTCGTTATGAGTGCTCATGCTTCCACCTTCTCTTTCTGATGTTCCAGTGTCATATGAAGCAGGGTACGGATATGATCGTCCTTCAAGGAATAAAACACATTTTTGCCTTCCTTACGTGAAATAGCGATAGATTTATTCTTCAATGTCCTAAGATGGTGGGAGGCCGTTGCTGTGGAGCTCCCGAGCACTTCAGCTACATCACATACGCATAACTCACCACCTTGATCGAGCATGTAGGCAACTTTAACGCGGGTAGGGTCGGCGAGAGCTTTGAAGATTTCACTCATTCCGATCATGTCATCTTCGGATATGGTCTGTTTCAGCCTTGATACCTTCTCTGTTGTTGGGCAGAAGGCTTCACATATATCCAAGTTGTTAGTAGAGGATACGGGTTCTTTGTTTATTTTCATAATGTATAACCTCCTCACTCGTTCCATGGAACAATCGCTCGATGAGACCCACAGAACACTATATTCAAACGATAGTTTGATTGTTAATTCCAATATACGACAACACGATATAATATTCAAACGTTCATTTGATTGTTATGTGCAAAAATAGGGCTCCATAGAACAGCCCCGTCCATTTCGCATCCAAGATGGAGTTAGCTTAAGTAAGCAACGGCTTCTTTATCCACTATGGATACATACGGATTTTCCTTGATATAAAAACGCCAAGGTTTAGCCGCATATTCTTCCGCATAAGGAATATTAATTCGTGGTGCTTGTACGATGGGAAGAGACGAAACATCTTCACCTCGTTCAAGATAAAGTGGTCCGTCCAGCTGATTAAGCTTGCAACCGTTAAAGCTTTTATCAATACGGAGAGCACGACACAGCTTACCGGGGCCGTTACTGAGGTTGGCTATTCTTCCAGAAGGAAGCTTGCCACGATAAAGCTGCATCAGTTCTGCATCCCTGCTCGTCAAAGGCTCAACGGCGCGAATTAATATAGCCTGTGGATCGTCTTCCCTCGCCGTGACAACATTGACGCAGTGATACATGCCGTAGATGAGATATACATAGCATGTACCGCCTGCCTGAAACATCATTTCCGTTCGGGCTGTTCGTCTGGCTCCATAGGCGTGTGAACCTTTATCCTCTATACCACCATAACTTTCTGTCTCCACGATTTTGCAACGGATTTCTCCGTCTTCAGTGCATCGTACCAGGGTTTGTCCGAGAAGCCTAGGTGCGGATTCCAGTGCAGTGCCCGTATATATCGAAGCGGGGAGGGGCTGGCCATAGTGATATGAAATATCATTACTCTTACGAATCATGGAAAGCACCTTCTTTTAATCATGAGTATTCTTTATGTAATGTCTACACATATAGTATAAACCAATTTGGACAGTCCTCTTCGCGAGGTATGAATACAAGAACAAGAAAATGCTTCCAATAGAATGACCCCACATTTATACTATTATTTAAAATAGTGCCAGAATCACAACAAGTGGCAATGAATTAGATCTGATACATAAACCATGATTTGGGTAACACTGTATATCTTCATTTGTACAGAGTTCCAAGAATATTTGTGTCACTAACAAGGAGGTAAAGTATTGATGAATTGCAAGATTTGTGGACATGAAAATGGGGATGGGAATTTTTGCGAGAGATGTGGGGCTAAGATTGGCCCAGAGGTAGAGGAGAGCACTTCAAACCAGCCCATTAATACTCCTCAAGAGGATGCAGGGCTGAAACCCAGTCCCTCATTTGCAGAGCAAGCGCAGACTTTTCATCAGGAACCTGCAGCAGGTCATTCCAAGTATGTATTTTCCGGGCCACCACAACAGTCTCAAGGTCCTCAAGCATCATCTACAGAGGGAGCCTCGGGTGAAGCTATTCAGCCTAATCCGTATTTGGAAAGTGCAAAGCAGAACTCCAAGATTTATTTCGATTATTTTTTAAAGGGGCTGAAAAGTCCGCTTGCGGTGACTCAAAGAACAGGTAAAGAGCAACTATTGAACGGGATCATATCCATGGCTATTTTCGTAATTTTGATTCCATTAATGTTCTATCTGTCTTTAGGTTCTGTTCGAAATTATATGTTCGAGAGTCCCTTTGTTGACCTCGTCTTGAAACCTGTATTCTGGTTAGCGTTGTTTATGTTTTTGGTCGCTGTCTATACGTTTGGAGCAGTGAAGCTGTCAACCAATCCAAAGGCTGATTTGAAAGAGGTTATCGCTCGGTTCGGAACGTTGCTCATTCCGTTCATCGTCATTGCTCTCGTCGCTTTTCTCATGTTGTTTATGGAAAGCAGAATTGGTGGTGTGTTCCTGATCATCTCATTAGTCGGTGGGATTTTTACGATTCCTGTGCTCGTTACGATGAGTTACAAGCGTGAGGGAATCGGAGGTCTCGATACGCTGTATGCCATTCTGCTGATATATGTAGCTATATTCCTGACTACGCTCATCTTAGGTGACTCGCTAGGGTCTATTTTAAGACCTACTAATATTTTTGATTTTTAAATATAGCATTTAGCCAAATGCTCAAAACAAAGGGGAACATATCACATGAAATTTTGTATGGAGTGTGGTACGCGAGGATCTGAGCAAGCGGAATTCTGTAAAAAGTGCGGAATGTCGCTGAAGCGGGCTGATAGAGAAGTAGACACCAGAGATGGGCATACAGAAGATGATCCCGCTGTTATTCATGCTAATCTTGAATTGGAACATGAGTCTGTTTCGCCGTCAGTCGATTCCTCTTTGTCTGATGCTCAGTCAGAGATTGCGGCAACTGCTACAGCCCTAACGAATCAGGGTTCGAATCAGGTTGGCAGTTCCATGACTACCTCTGTAGCAATGAGTCGCAGACAGAAGCTATTCATCCTGTTGGGGATGGTCTTACTTGCTGCTCTTTTTGCAGGTTATAAAGTAGGAGAATATTTCACGTCAGAGGATCGACTGATCGGACAGTTCGAGAACGCATTGGAATCGAGTGATTACAAGGCTGCTGCTCAACTGTTGTCTTCTAAGGATGAGAGATTGGTCATCGATGAGAAGACGATTACAGGTTTTATGAATTATTTGGATCAGAATCAGGCAGCGAAGAAAGAGATTATCGATATGCTGAGGGAACAGGCTAGAGCCGGAGGGCAAGCGGGCAAGGAACTGCTTCGTGGTTATGGCTTGAGCGGGATTGTTAATCTTGAGAAAAACGGCAAGATGCTTTTATATGATAAATACAAACTTACGATGGCTCCTGTTTATGTCCGCGTAGAAACGAATTATGCTGGTACGGTCTTGTCGGTGAACGGCCAACAGGCCGCGGTGGCTGATGTCCCAGACTTTAAGATGGAGCTCGGTCCGTACGTACCTGGATTATACCGAGTGGAAGCTAAGTATAAGAATGAGTTTGTTAATCTTCATCGTTCTGAGGAGCTGCAGCTTTTAGAACCTGAAAGGTTATATAACACTGATCTGAAACTTGCGGGTGAGGTTATAAGATGGGACACACGCTTTTCAGAACAAGCAGATCTCCAAGGGCGGTTGTATATTAACGGCAAGAAGCTAGAGATTAACCCTTTTGATAATCACGAATTCGGTCCAGTTACTACAGATGGCTCCATGACGCTGGTGGTTGAAGCCGATTTACCATGGGGGACGGTAAAAAGTGCTGAGGTAAAAATCGAAGATCATGAAATATTTCTTGATTTTACACGGCAGGACAGTTTTCAGAAATCGATTAAGGACACTATCGTTAGGCATGCAAAAGAAAATCTAGAAGCTTTTGCATCCGGAGATACAGACAAGCTCACCTTATCAACAGATAAGTACAAAGATGTGCTTCAAAATGTTGTCACTCAGTTTAAAGAGAGTGGTTATGCATACAAGTCGAATTACATAGGCACTGTCTTTGATATGGGGTCAATCGATCTCGATTATCGTAACGACGTTTGGCAGATGACACTGATCACACAACCTCTGATTGAAGCGGCCACTTATACTGAAGGAGAAACGCCGTCTTTAGAAATGCAGGAGGCATACAGTAAAACAGGACTTATCTATGATGACGAACAGGGCATCTGGAAAGTGGACTTCATCTCGAACACCTGGGGATTTAAGACGGATGAACTTGAGCAATTTAAGGAAGAGAAGCCGATAACTTTCGAGTCTGCTTGGCAAGAGACTGCACAAGAAAGTGCGGAAGCAGAAATATCAACTACGAAGTAGTGAATAGCTAATGAGTTTTGGATAGGAAAGCCCTGCATGGATGTTGAGTCCAGGTGCAGGGCTTGTTTGTATACTGCAGAATTATTCGATCCACCAACGCTTGAAGTCAGACCACCAAGAGCGTTCACCTTGCTGTACAGCATCCGCAGGCGGAGCTGTTATTTGTTCACCACCGTGGGCATCACAGTATTCGGTTGGTTCTGTCCCTTTAATGAATACTTCGAGTGATTTGTCTGGGCAGTCCGCGTCGGCCAGTTTGCCAGTCTTGGGATCGATATAAGCGCTAGCGATATTTTCGGGAATAGGGAAAATTTTTGGAGGTACATTCTCCAATGCCTTTTCCGTATATTGCGCGAAAATAGGTGCTGCTCGCCGTCCATCTAGCAGGCTAATCTCTCTTCCTTTGTCATATCCAACCCAGACGGCTGTTGACAACTCTGGTGTATAACCGACTAACCAAGCATCGGTATCGGTTGTACCTGTCTTACCAGCTACCGGACGTTTCAGTAGGGTGGAGACCCGTCTTCCGGTGCCTCCTGTCTCGAACACGCCCTCCATCATTCGGGTTATGACATAAGCTGCCGCAGGCTCCACGACCTGTTCACCTTTCTCCTCCGGTGCAGTATAAAGATTTCGTCCGGTAGCATCGGTAATACGAAGCACAGCTACAGGGGGGATGCGCTGGCCGTTGCTTGCGAGAACCGCGAATGCAGATGCCATTTCAAGTGGACTGATAGGTGAAGTACCCAGAGCAAGGGATGGGACCGGGTCAAGGGGACTGGCAACCCCCATTTTCTTAGCCATATCTGCGACTTGCTCTGGTCCGATCTGCATGATGGTGTTTACTGCATAAACATTGTCAGAAGCAGCAATCGCTTGCCGCATATTGATTTCACCGAGGTATTTATCCCCAAAGTTGCTTGGTTGATACGTTTTACGATTGTTATCGTAATGGAATAACGTCGGTTTACTGTCGAACATCGAGATTCCTGTCATTTGGCGAGAGGCGATCGCTGTTAGATACATGATCGGCTTGAATGTTGAGCCTGGCTGTCGTGTCTTGGCAAGAGCGTGATTGTACTGATTCTCGCGGTAGTTCTTTCCCCCGACCATAGCTTTAATGTGACCGTTTCTCGGATCAATGGATACGAGTGCAGTCTCTAGTTCGCTGCTACTGTTCATTTCTTTAGCCACCGCTTCTTCCGCAGCTTTTTGGTTTTGAGGGTCAAGCGTGGTATAGATGTTTAATCCGCCTTGCTCCAGCTGCTCTTCTGTAATATCAAGCTTGTTAATGACAAGCCCGCGTATATAATCCCGAAAAAAAGAAGCAACCACCGTGTTCTGCTGCCGATCCTGAGGCAATAACGCCAACTTGAAGGAAGCTGCCTTATCCGCTTCTGCTTGTGTAATAGCTCCCGTTTCCACCATAGAATTCAGCACAATTTTTTGCCGATTCTGTGCATTTTCAAGATTGTTGTAAGGGGAGTAGTATGTAGGTCCTTTCGGCACGCCGGCCAGTATGGCACTCTCAGCCAGGTTCAGATCTTTTGCTGGTTTACCAAAATACATTCGCGATGCCGATTCAATGCCGTAGGCTCCGTGTCCGTAATAAATTTCATTTAAATACATTTCCAGAATCTCATCTTTGTTATATTTCATCTCAATTTGAGCTGTGAATTTGGCCTCTTTGAGTTTTCTTGTTAATGTCTTTTCGTGTGATAAGTATAAATTTCGTGCAAGTTGCTGGGTTAACGTGCTTGCTCCCTGTTTACTATTCATGTGTTCCAGATTGACAAGCACTGCTCTGGCCATTCCTTTCAGATCAAATCCAGGATGGTCGTAAAATTTACGGTCTTCCACAGCTAAAGTGGCCTTTACGAGCAGCGGAGAGATATCTCCTAAAGATACTCTTTCTGGTGCACGCCCTGATGAGGAGAAGGTGGCGATGACTTCGCCATCGTTATCCAGAAGCCTGGAATAACGCTGCGTTTCTGCTACAGGCAGAGGTGTAATGTACAAATAGGCTAACAGGACGCCCCCTGCTATGAGTGAAAGCCCAAGAAGTCCAAATAAGAAAAGGGCGAGTCGAAACAGTGTTTTTTTTCGCTTATACGGTTTATGGTCGTGTCTCGCCATTTTAATACTCCTCTCGATCCTTTTGTTATACATTATGGTGCTGGATGTGAAAGGATATTCATAGATTGGGCAAAGCATTTAACCATTATGAACAGTTGCTATATAATTTGGTTGCAATTTGGGCTTGATTTAATATAATACAATTTGTTTAGTACAATAGAAAAAGATGTGAAACTCGGCATCTGCCCGAATAAAGTTTTACGGCTTGGATCTGGACGGCTGAACATTATTCTAGCGGAAAGAAGGTAGTGGCGATGGAATTATGGTTTACTGAGAAACAAACGCCGACTTTCGGCATCACGGCGAAAATACGGGAAACGTTTGTGCATGAGAAGACGGAGTTTCAGCAACTGGATATGATCGATACCGAAGAATTTGGACGCATGCTCGTCCTTGATGGAATGGTCATGACAACGATTAAAGACGAATTCGTCTATCATGAGATGGTCGCTCACCCCGCACTGAACACGCATCCGAATCCAAAGAAAGTGCTCGTAGTGGGCGGTGGAGACGGTGGCGTGATACGTGAAGTCATCAAGCATCCAGGAGTAGAAAAAGCAGTTCTCGTTGAAATCGATGGGAAAGTCATTGAATACTCGAAGCAGTACCTGCCTGAGATTGCCGGTAAATTGGACGATCCAAAGGTAGAAGTGCTGGTTAACGATGGATATATGCATATTCTTGAACATAAGAATGAATACGATGTTATTATGGTAGATTCCACCGAGCCTGTGGGCCCGGCTGCTCCTTTGTTCGAGCGCGGCTTCTATCAAGGTATTTATGAAGCTTTGAAAGAGGACGGTATCTTCGTAGCACAGACCGATAATCCTTGGTTCAAAGCAGATCTCATTCAGCAGGTAAATAAAGATGTGAAGGAAATCTTCCCGATTGTACGTGTGTATGGGGCGAATATTCCAACATATCCAAGCGGACTGTGGACGTTCACGATGGGTAGCAAGAAGTATGATCCGCTTGAAGTGGACGAGTCTGCGATTGATGAGATGGATACGAAATATTATTCACCTCGTTTGCATAAAGCAGCCTTTGTGCTTCCTAAATTCGTAGAAGACCTAGTGAAATAAGGAGGGCGAATAATCTATGAAACTGGATCAAGCCTATTCTGGCAACGTGTTTATTTGCAGCTCCGACGATTATGAAAACTCCAAAGCAGTCATTTACGGAATGCCGATGGATTTTACAGTTAGTTTCCGTCCGGGATCACGTTTTGGCCCTTCCCGCATCCGCCAGGCATCGGTGGGGTTGGAAGAGTATAGTCCGTACCTGGATAAGAGCATTGACGATATAACTTACTTCGACGCTGGCGATCTGATGTTGCCTTTCGGCAACGCAGGGCGCAGCCTGGAGGTTATTGGGGATTATGTAGGCAAACTGCTGGATGATGGCAAGTTTCCGATCGGACTTGGCGGCGAGCATTTAGTTACTTGGCCGATCATTCAAAAGATGCATGAAAAATACCCTGACCTCTTGTTGATTCATATTGATGCGCATGCTGACTTGCGTGAGCACTACGAGGGAGAGCCGTTGTCCCACTCTACGCCGGTTCGCAAAGCTGCTGAAATCATGGGCGGGAAGAACATCTATCAGTTCGGTATCCGTTCTGGTTCTCGCGAGGAGTTTCAGTTCGGTAAGCAGAACATTAACTTCTATCCATTCGAGGTAGCTGCTCCGCTTAAAGAAGCACTTCCGAAAATGGGCAAACGTCCAGTTTACGTAACGATTGATATTGATGTGCTGGACCCTTCTGCTGCACCGGGTACCGGTACGGCAGAAGCGGGTGGTATTACTTCAAAGGAATTGTTGGAAGCCGTTCATTTGATCGCAAACTCTGATGTTAATGTTGTCGGGTGTGATCTGGTGGAAGTGGCTCCAGTGTATGATCCAACGGAGCAGACACAGATCGTGGCAGCGAAGCTGATCCGCGAGATGTTACTGGGGTGGGCACCCTCCTAAATCCTCCCTACGCCTATGCTTCCGATGAGAGTTTTCCTTCGGAAAACTTTTAGGAGGACCCCAGAGGGCTCTGCCCTCTGGACTCTCGGAACTGGCGTGAGAGTTGCGGGGTGGAGGGAAGCGGGGCTAGGCGTGTGAACGGCCACACGCCTCGGCTCCCCTTTGGGTTCGCCATCGGTGGCCTTTCGTGCGAATCTGCCGCTTTACCAGCTATCGCTGGGTTCGGCAAACTTAGGATCGTACACGACTCAGCGCCCTGCTTCTCCTGGGCGCAGAGCGTGAACCTTAAAACCACCAGTCAAAACAAATAACACTAACAAAAACAAGCATCCCCTTCCTAAGCCTTTGAACTGCACCTCCAACTGTTAGAGTGTGTCTAACTTTTGGGGGTCACTTCACTTTGGCTATCGGGGGATGCTTGTTTTTTATGACTTCAGATCAAATTTAGTATCTTCGGAGTGAGTTGGAGGGAAGAAATCTTTATCCTCCTCGTTATCCCGCACGACTTTTTGTAACACAATGGAGGCAGAGATCGCCCACAACGTGCAGCCGGCGTAGTAGCCTTTTTCAACTAAGGGCCAATCGGCGTTCCAGAGTGCCACTAGGATGAAGCCGAGTGCAAGGAGGAATGATGCCCAGGCCAAGCCCGTGAAGGCGAAGGTGTTTCTTTTTCTCGATCCTCCCTCGCCATACATATCCTTATCCTCCTCATTATCGCGTACGACCTTTTGCAGCACGATCGCTGCTGAAATAACCCACAGGGTGCACGCTGCGTAATACCCTTTCTCCACGAGTTCCCACTTTGCATTGAAAAGAGCGACCAACACAAAGCTGAGCGCAAGGACGAAGGATAACCAGGCTAAGGCTGTAAAAGCAAAGGTATTCCTCTTTCTTCTGTGCACAAAAATCCCCCTCTACAATTATTGAATGCGTAAAATCATGCTTATGAATTCCCATAACAATGAATTAACAACTATCAGGAGATCGGGGTCATGAGCTCGAATATAGTATAAGTAGTCGCTAGAAGGTTGTAAATATGTTCCTTTTTACCCATCGGTAGGATGAAACGGGTGGAAAGAGATGTATATTTTATCTATGTTTTCAAGGTCATGATCTTATATAATGAGAGCATCTCATTCTTACAAACCAAGGAGGCTAAGCATGAAATTTCGCGTTTCCGCCGTGCAGTACCATCTGCACACGATTGAATCCTTTGACGAGTTTGCACGTCAGTGCGAGCATTACATTCGAACTGCCGATGAGTTTGAAACTGATTTCGTGTTGTTTCCGGAGTTTTTTACAACTCAGTTGATGTCTATTGGAGACGATCAGGGAAAAGCGCTGACCATTAATGATCTTCCAGACTTTACGGATCGCTACCAAGAGCTGTTTCAGGGGTTTGCGAAGCAATATAACATACATATCATTGGTGGAACGCATGTGATCCGCCGGGAAGGAAAATTGTATAACGTAGCACATCTCTTTTATCCAGATGGCCGGATCGCAGAGCAGGCGAAAATCCATATCACACCCTCGGAGATTACAGGTTGGAATATGGGCGCTGGTGAAGGCCTACAGGTTTTTGAAACGGAAAAAGGGACCATTGCGATGCTGACCTGCTACGATATTGAATTCCCTGAAATTGTTCGAATGGCGAAAGCCAAAGGAGCTGACGTCATCTTCTGTCCTTCTTGTACCGATGATCGTCATGGCTTCCACCGGGTGCGCTACACCAGCCATGCGCGCGCGATTGAGAACCAGGTGTACGTCGTTCTTACGGGAACGGTTGGTTCATTGCCGACAGTGGATCTGATGCGTGCGAATTTTGGGCAAGCGGCGATCATTACACCGAATGATATCCCATTCCCGCCTCAAGGCCTGCTTGCCGAAGGGGAGCTTAACAACGATATGATCATCACTGCTGATCTGGATCTTGATTTGTTGTATCAAGTCCGAGACAAAGGATCTGTCACCACCTGGCGCGACCGCCGGACCGATCTTTACCCCGATTGGAGTTAAAACAAGCTGGTCCTAAATTAAAGAAGTACAGGGAGGCGATCGAAGGAGTGGCGACGTTTCAACAACAATTTTTTGTATTTGATGGGAATCGACCGGTATCAGCTATCATCCGAAACTACACACCAGCTGATTTTGAAGAATTAATCATCATTCAGTCGGAGACCTTCCCGCCACCGTATCCGCCAGAACAGTGGTGGAATCACGAACAGCTCGGCAATCATGTGAGCTTGTTCCCTGAAGGAGCGCTCTGTGTTGAAGTGGACGGTGTTCTCGCCGGTTCGATCACCTCCCTTATTATCAATTACGATCCAGACGAACCTGCCCACTCTTGGGCAAAGGCGACGGACAATGGTTATATCCGAAGCCATAATCCGCAAGGAGACACACTCTATATTGCTGATATTTGCGTTCGTCCTCAATTCCGTAAGCTGGGGCTCGGTAAATGGCTCATCCAAGCGCTGTATCACGTCACGGTGCAGCTAGGGCTGGAACGATTATTAGGAGGCGGCCGTATGCCCGGATATCATAAAGTTTCCGCTGATATGACGGCGTTGGAGTACCTGAATGCCGTTATTCACGGGGAGTTGAAGGACCCGGTTATCACATTCTTGCTTCGAAGCGGGCGTACACCGATTGGTGTTGCTTCGGATTATCTGGAGGACGAGGAATCCTGCAACTATGCGGCTTTAATGGAATGGAGAAACCCGTTTAAAGGGTGACATCTTACCACTCTTAACTAATGAGGAGGTTATTTACAATGGAATATATTCGTATTACAAATATTGAAGACCCATTGTTCCGTAAAATGCACAATCTGATGAAAGAAGTATTTCCACCGGAAGAGGTGCTGGAGTTCAGTTTGTGGAAAGAGCCGTTAGAGGATCCAGGTATCCGAGTGTTTGTTGCCATCCATGAGGATGAAGTAGTCGGTACGACGGAATATCGCTATTATGAGGACTGGAACGTGGCGATGACCGATTTTACGATCATCGGACGTGAGGGACTAGGCATCGGCCGCTTTTTGGCACAGCATCGGCTGAAGGATTTGAATGCTTTGGCTGCAGCTAATGGAACAGAGCTATTTGGCATGTTCGCTGAAATATACGATCCGTATCGGGTACAAGAGTATGAATTCGGCGGTGTGAAGCCGATGGATCCATTCGTACGCCGTGAGGTACTATCCCATTTGGGTTATAAGCGTACCGAGATTAACTATGTACATCCGTCATGGAACAATGATGGCGAAGCAGTAAGCGGGTTAGATTTGTGCTTTATGCCTGGCGATGATGAGGTTCATGAGCTTTCAGCAGAACTGATCGTGAGCTTCTTGAAACGTTACTATTCGGTGCTGCCGGAGAAGCCTCAGGCTTGGAACGATATGGTCGCTAAACTTGAGCAGCAAGAAATGGTGGCGCTTCTGCCGTTATAACCTGATCAAAAGCTTGGTCCTGCCTCGGATCAGGCTTTTTTAAACTTCTGTAACCCATGCAGGAGGAGTTGCTATGTACAAGCGCAACATTATTCTCAATTGTATGTAAGATGGTGTGTAGTAGGGGGAAGACGGTGCGAGGAGGAGAAGTGATGTGGAAGAAATTCTTGCCGATCGTGTGTTTTATCATTCTGCTATTATTACTGTTAAGCCGATTTGATGTTTTTCCAAAGCCGCCGATGTCAGAGGATGAGAAAACAGCTGCAGCTTATGTCGAGTCACACGGTTATAAGATTGAAGGGCGTGAGGGTAAGGCTTTTACTTATATATTAGATAAGTCACGTCTGAATTCCGAAGCCGCTTCCGCTTCTGGTAATTTGCCGTATATTCAAATATGGGGTTTGCAGGAGAACGATCCTGAGAATTATTTTGGTAAAGAGATATCTACGTATGCTTTTACGGTTTCCGGCCACCCTTTGGATAAACAGTATAACACCCATACAAGAGTAACGATTATGATGGTAGATGGTGAAGTTGTTGGAGGCACATCATTTCCCGAAGCTAAGGAAGAAGGATTGCTGCTGACCGGTTGGCCATATGGCCTAGATGGCCGAACACTCGAAGAAATAACCGGGTTATCTTATGCTGAATGGAGCGTGGAGTGGGCTCGGAAGTATAATGACTAAATGATTGTACAACGACAACCACTATTTCTTGATGTATGTAGATATTCATGTCATTTTTTGATCCATATATGGTGAATACGAAGTAATTCTATGAAATTTGCAAAAATCCTCATTTGAATTGCCGTGCCATACTGGATATAGTAATACAATAGGTAAGGAAAAGAGGAGCGTATCATGTCAGACCGAAAACAAGCGACCATCCGTCTTCAAAGCCTCCATGAAGGAGAGAATACGGTACAGCAGCTTCCGGCCGAGATTATTGCCAAGGGAAGTGCTTTATATGTTCGCTATGAAGAACCAAAGATGGGGCCGTATCAAGGAGAGACCCGCACGACCGTGAAGCTGACCAAGGACGAGCTGAAGATTATCCGTCACGGTGAAGTGCAGTCGGAGCAGGCTTTCAAGCTTGGACACAAGCTGCCGGGCTATTACCGGTCCCCGTTCACCTCATTTAATCTTTCTACGCACACCCAGCGCCTGAGCATTGATCTAAGCGGCATGACTGGCACCGCTTCGTGGGCGTATGATTTATATGTGTTCGATGAGTTTTCGGGACACTTTTCCATTAGTTTGACTATTCAGGAGGCCCATGAATCATGACTTTGAATCCACTCGATCAGATTAATCAACTTGTTGCCGAAGCGGTGGCAGATGCAGCTGTAGCGGCAGGGCTAGTGTCCCGCGAAGAGCTGCCTGCAATTACGCTGGAAGTTCCTAAAGACAAATCGCATGGAGATTTGGCCACGAACGCAGCAATGCAGCTGACCCGAATTGCGAAGAAGAACCCGCGTCAAATCGCGGAATCCATTCTGGAACATTTGGACACCGCTAAAGCTTCCATTGAAAAAGCGGAAATTGCAGGCCCTGGTTTTATCAACTTTACGCTGAACAAAAATTATCTTTATCCAATCGTTAGCATGATTCAGCAGGAGGGAGCAGACTACGGCCGTGTAAACGTAGGACAAGGACAGCAGATCCAGATGGAGTTCGTCAGCGCGAACCCTACGGGAAGCTTGCATCTTGGACATGCTCGCGGCGCTGCTGTCGGTGATGCACTTTGCAACGTTCTTGATTTCGCAGGGTATGAAGTTACACGCGAATACTATATCAATGATGCTGGTAATCAGGTTGTGAATCTGTGCAAATCGATAGAAGCACGTTATCTTCAAGAACTGGGTCAAGATGTTGAGATGCCGGAAGACGGTTATCACGGAGAAGACATTAAAGGGTTCGCGAAGGAATTGGTTGCTGAGAAAGGCGATTCCTTGCTGTCCCTATCCCCAGAAGAGCGGACTGCATTTTTCCGTGAATACGGCCTGGAGAAAGAACTTGGCAAAATCAAGCGTGATTTAAGCCGTTTCCGGGTTCGTTTTGATGAATGGTTTAGCGAAACTTCTCTGTATGAGAACGGTCTTGTTGTTAAGTCACTTGAAGAGTTGAAGGCAAAAGGCGAAGCTTACGATCAGGACGGCGCGACTTGGCTTCGTACAACTGATTATGGTGACGACAAGGACCGTGTACTTGTGAAAAATGATGGCACATACACATACCTGACACCGGATATTGCCTACCACCGCAATAAATACGAGCGTGGTTACGATCGTATGATCAACATTTGGGGAGCTGACCATCATGGTTATATCCCGCGGATGAAGGCAGCTATGGAAGCTCTGGGTAACGACCCAGCTAAACTGACGGTATTGATCGCCCAGATGGTAAGTCTGTTCCAGAACGGCGAAAAAGTGAAAATGTCCAAGCGTACTGGTAAAGCTGTAACGATGGAAGATCTGATGGATGAAGTCGGTGTAGATGCGATCCGTTACTTCTTCACAATGCGCAGTATGGATTCACATCTTGATTTTGATATGGACCTGGCTGTTTCCACGTCCAATGAAAATCCAGTGTTCTATGTACAGTACGCTCATGCACGGATCTGCAGCGTATTCCGTCAAGCTGAAGAACAAGGCATTGAGCTGCTTCCGCTAGACAAGGTGAATCTTGGTCTTCTTACTGCTGAGCATGAATACGACATTTTGCGCAAAATCGGCGAGCTTCCTCAGGAAGTGTCGCTTGCTGCCGAGAACTATGCACCGCATCGTCTGATCCGTTATGTATATGAACTAGCTTCGATGTTCCATAGCTACTACCGAGCTGAACGTGTCATTACGGAAGATGCTGAGCAGACCCAAGCTAGATTTGCTCTTCTTGGAGCTATTCGCACTGTAATCGCGAACGTGCTTGGTCTTGTGGGTGTATCTGCTCCTGAACGCATGTAACAATAAACTGTTTCATAGATAATGCGGGAATTTTGATTTTGATATCATTATTCAAATTCCCTTTCAACGACACGAACAGCCGCTCATCCTTAAGAGGAGCGGCTGTTTTTTTATGACAATAAACGTTATGAATTTACATTCTTGAGCCGTGGATCTTACTTGGCGAATCTCTTCGTTGAATGAGGTCTCAAAGTTTTAACCCTTCTCGTAGAAACTTTAACGTGTGCACTTCGCCACTATCGGACAGTGTTCGTCCTTTACGAAGACGTACTGGAACCGAGGTTCGTTTCAATAATGATTTAATCGTGGCGGGTTTGATGCCCGGCTTTTGGGCCAGCAGGAGGGCGATCGTTCCACTAACGTGGGAGGTAGCCATGGAGGTGCCACTCATCTCATGATACTTGCCATGTATCCAGGCAGACACAATACGGTCGCCAGGAGCATAAATATCAACATATTGTCCCCGATTGCTGAAAGAAGGGATCTTACGATATCGATCTGTTGCACCTACGGAGATAGTTTGCGAATATTTAGCAGGATAATCTACGGAGCGACGTTTACCGTCATTGCCTGAGGAAGCTACAATGATGACTCCAGATTGATAGGCCTTAATGACGACTTCAAGCAGCGTACGGCTGCGGGTCTGCATGCCGAAACTCATATTGATAATGTCAACGCCCGTACGTACACACCAGTCAATTCCCATGACAATATCTGACACATATGCGGAACCGTTATGGTCGAATGCTTTTACTGGATAAACCGTTGATCTAGGCGCAACACCGATCATCCCCTGAGTACTATTGGCTGCTGCAATGGTACCTGATATATGTGTACCGTGGCCGTTGTCATCATAAGGCAGCATGTTGCGGTTGATCAGATTGATTCCTCTAGTCACGGAATACTGAAGATCAGGATGGTGAAAATCCACCCCGGTATCGATAACCCCGATTTTGACACGGTGGCCAGTGGAGAGAGACCAGGCTTGGGGTGCCTTAATCTGCTTAATTCCCCAAGGGACTCCAGGGCCTGTATCCATGGTGCCCTGAACGGCATGAATGCAAACTTGACTGTCTTCCTCTACCGTGATGTCTTGCCTGAATTCAGCTTCTATAGGAGCTGTGAGGGAGGATGGTGCGATAATGGATTGTGTGAGAGGAGAATAATGTACGTGTTGCGAACCGGGGGCCGAACCGGAAAGCTCATTCCACTGATGCACACATTCGAGATAGAGCTTGGGATCATGAAACGTAAGGATCCTTCGGTCTTTTTCTTGTGAGCATTGCTGAGGGCCCGTCTCTATTAGCAGTGATTGCATGATCCGGGTATAGTTCATGCCTGGCAATCCCCCTTCGATGAACCGTTGCTGCAGTATTGTATGAACGAAGGTGGTTGCCCGAATGGGATGTTGCCCTTTTTTCAAGGAAATAGGCCTTGTTCGGCGTGTCAAAGTGTTGCGTTGAACATAATATAAACAGAGAGAACATAGGGGTTCTTTCATCTATCCCGTGAGGAGTCGATCCTTGGGGCGGATACAGTCAGAAGACGGAGAGTGACTCTCCGTCTTTTTCTTATGATTGAGGGAAGATATAAAAACTTGATTTTTACTTCTAAATAGGTTTTACTTAGTTTTGATAATGGATATGTTGAGATAATGATGATATGCAAGGTGAAGATTGCGTGAGAGGAAGTGTACGTTAGTGAGTAATCCGCTCAATTTAAAAATCGATCCAGAGAAGATTCAGGAAATCCCAATGGTGGACCTGGCTTTTATGGTACTCAAAGCGGCTAATACGCCGTATTACTACCGTGACCTGATGAATGAGGTAGCTAAGCTTCGTGGTTTTTCAGAACAAGAAATTAACGAAACGATTGCCCAGTTATATACAGAGATCAACATAGACGGACGTTTTGCGTGCGTGGGCACAAATTTGTGGGGCTTGAAGCGTTGGTATCCTCTTGAGCGTTCCGATGATCCTGTTGCGAATGCGAAGCGTCCGCGGATCATTAATGATGAGGACGACGATGATGATGATTTCGTAGATGAGGAAGAGACGTACAGCGTTGACGATGCGGATGAAGATTACGATAGCGTCGATGAAGATACAGACGATGATATCTTTGCCGATAGCGATGATGCAGATGAAGAGGTAGACGAAGAAGTTGTCCTCGATGATGATGACTTGGACGACGAGGATTCCGATGATGAGGAAGAAGACATCGGGGAAGAAGACCTCGACGATGATGATCTAGATCGATAAATATTAGGTTTTTCATGTTGTAGATTTTTACCCAGTCATTGGGGTGATTTGGGGCTCGTTCTTCTCTTGACAAGGGGACGAGGCTCAGAGTAAACTATTGCTTGGGCTTATGATTTGAAGACAAATATGATTAATTATAAAAGTGCCCCGTTTTCTTTCGGGGTCACTTTTTTTGTTTTTAGGGAATAGTTGTAATAAATTTACACAGCATTATTTCCGGATTGTCAAGGATCCCCGTGGGTTTATGGCGCTTGGATTGTGATTTGCGCTGTTAACTGACAGGCTGACTTGTTACACCGGAAAAGCTTGTCATATGTTAACAGGTTGGCTCGCTTTAATTTATGAAGCGGGCACCGTTCATTTTTATCGCTGTTTGATGATGAATTAGAAGTAAAAGGGTTACCATAATCATCATATGTCGCCTGATTTTTTCGAATTTATTTAGGAGGGTTTTTACTGTGACAAAGTATATTTTCGTAACAGGTGGGGTTGTGTCTTCCTTGGGAAAAGGGATTACTGCGGCTTCGCTCGGCAGATTGCTGAAGAACAGAGGGCTAAAGGTAACGATCCAGAAATTCGATCCTTACATTAATATAGACCCGGGTACAATGAGTCCTTACCAACATGGTGAAGTGTTTGTAACAGATGATGGTGCGGAGACGGACCTGGACCTTGGACACTATGAACGTTTTATTGATATCAATCTGTCGAAGAACAGCAACGTCACGACTGGTAAAATATACTCCTCCGTTATCAGCAAGGAGCGCCGTGGTGAGTATTTGGGCGGTACAGTTCAAGTTATCCCGCATATTACTAATGAAATCAAAGAGCGTGTGTTCCGTGCTGGACGCGAGGCAGGTTCTGATGTTGTAATTACGGAAATTGGCGGAACCGTTGGTGACATCGAGAGTCTTCCTTTCCTTGAAGCGATTCGTCAGATCAAGAGTGAGGTTGGACGTGATAACGTAATGTATATTCACGTAACGCTTATCCCTTACATTAAGGCTGCTGGTGAAGTGAAGACGAAACCGACACAGCACAGTGTAAAAGAACTGCGTAGTATCGGAATTCAACCTAACGTTATCGTGTGCCGTACAGAGTATGAGCTTTCTACTGAAATGAAAGCTAAAATTGCTTTGTTCTGCGATATCGACCCGAATGCCGTTGTGGAATGCCGTGACGCATCCTCCTTGTATGAAGTTCCTTTGAACTTGCGTGAAGAAGGACTTGATGAGATTGTTGTCAATCACTTGAAACTGGACACGCCAGAACCGGATATGTCCGAATGGGAAGCGCTGGTTAATCGTGTATCCAAACTAGAGAAGACTGTTGAGATTGCAATTGTAGGTAAATATGTTGCGCTTCATGATGCTTATCTCAGTGTAGTTGAATCTTTATCTCATGCTGGATTTGATGCTAACGCAGAAGTGAAAATTCGCTGGGTTGATGCTGAAGAAATCACAGAGAGTAATGTAGAAGAAATGCTCGGAAATCTCGGTGGTATTCTTGTGCCTGGTGGTTTCGGTGACCGTGGTATTGAAGGTAAAATCACAGCTATTCGTTATGCTCGTGAAAACAATATTCCGTTCTTCGGTATCTGCCTCGGCATGCAGGTTTCAGTTATTGAGTATGCTCGCGCTATGGTTGGTTTGGAAGGTGCTAACAGCTCCGAGATCAACCCAGCTACAGAATATCCGGTCATCGACCTTCTGCCTGAACAGAAGGATATCGAAGATCTGGGTGGTACCATGCGTCTTGGTCTGTATCCATGTAAGCTTCAACCGGGCTCTCTGGCTATGGCTTGCTACGATGATGAATTGGTATATGAGAGACATCGTCACCGGTATGAGTTCAATAACCAATACCGTGAAGATATTGAAAAAGCAGGTCTGCGCATTTCCGGTACGTCACCGGATGGAAGATTGGTTGAAATCGTCGAACTTCCTGGACACCCGTGGTTCTTGGCAGTTCAATTCCACCCGGAATTTACATCTCGTCCAAATCGTCCGCAGCCGTTGTTCCGTGAATTTGTAAAAGCTTCAATTCAACATCAATCTTAAGTTGTAGCTTTTTGTTTAATACTTGTTAAATCCTCCCCTAAAAGGGGAGGGTTTTTTTGTTTGTTCTCCCATTCTTTTGATTTCTTGTAACAATGCATCTGGTACGGTTTATAACGAAGTGCGAAGAAGAAGATCTTTATTTTTTAAGTACTTTACAGATTTAAGGGAGGAATTTGCTAGTGACAGGCGAATACAAATAATGGTCAGTCAAGGGAAAGTTAGGAATTACGGCTTCGTTTGATATATAAAACTGATCAACGATGGGAGGTTGTTAAATGGACAAACACAAAGTATTAATTGTAGACGATCAGAATGGAATTCGTATCCTGTTAATGGAAGTTTTTAGTAGTGAAGGTTATGAGACATATCAGGCAGCTAACGGCAAGATTGCACTCGACATTGTGAAGAAGAATGAGCCTGATTTGGTGCTGCTTGATATGAAGATACCGGGGATGGACGGGCTTGAGATCTTGAAGCATATTAAACAGATGAACCCCAATATAAAAGTGATCATGATGACTGCATATGGTGAGCTGGACATGATCAAGGAGGCGACGGACCTCGGGGCGCTTATGCATTTTACGAAACCTTTTGATATTGATGAAATGCGCCTAGCCGTAAACATGCAACTCAAAAATAAAATCAATACATGCAGCTAAGCATAGAATTCTGCGTAAAGGCAGAGTTCTTTTTTTTGAAGGTGTGAGAAAGGCCGTAGATTTTTGTTAAATGCTTGTTTAGTATTTATAAGGCGATGTGGTATAATACTAACGTATTAGAACGTCGGCTATATACTTAGACATAAACGACAATAGGAGGATGGACCATGCCATTAGTATCTATGAAGGACATGTTGAACAAAGCTCTTGAAGGAAAGTATGCAGTAGGTCAATACAACATCAACAACCTTGAGTGGACGCATGCGATTCTTGAAGCGGCAGAACAAGAAAAGTCGCCAGTAATTCTTGGTGTATCTGAGGGTGCAGCACGTTACATGGGCGGTTTTAATACGGTTGTAAAAATGGTACAAGGCCTGATTGAAGACCTGAAAATTACAGTACCTGTAGCTATTCACCTCGACCATGGTTCAAGCGTTGAGAAATGTAAGGAAGCTATCGATGCAGGATTTACTTCTGTTATGATCGATGATTCCCACAGCCCAATCGACAAGAACATTGAAACGACTAAGCAAGTTGTTGAGTATGCACATGCTAGAGGCGTTTCCGTTGAAGCAGAAGTTGGAATGGTTGGCGGTCAAGAAGATGACGTAGTAGGCGATGTTATGTATGCGAAGCTTGATGACTGCGTACGTATCGTTAACGAGACTGGCATCGATACATTGGCTCCTGCACTTGGTTCCGTTCATGGACCATACAAAGGTGAACCAAACCTTGGTTTCAAAGAAATGGAAGAGATCTGCAATGCAGTTAGCCTTCCGCTCGTTCTTCATGGTGGTACAGGTATCCCAACTCATGATATTAAGAAAGCTATCTCCCTTGGTACTTCCAAGATCAATGTAAACACAGAGAACCAAATTGAATTCACTAAAGCAGTTCGTGAAGTTCTGGCTGAGAAGACAGAAGCTTACGATCCGCGTGTATTCTTGAAACCAGGCCGTGAAGCTATCAAACAAACAGTTATCGGTAAAATCCGCGAGTTCGGATCCAACAACCAAGCTTAATATTGCTTGTTATGTGCCTTCTTTGGCATGAACGTTGATTAATCCTAAATAAGGACAGCCCTAAGGGCTGTCCACTTCCATAAGTTTGGAATGGAAAGCACACACCGCTAAGCCGGTGTTTTTCCATTTTTAAATGAAAGGAAGTACAGTTCCGCTTTTCTTATGAATTCTTGCATAGACGGAGCCGATCCGAAAGGACGGCATCAACCGTTTATCACTTGTTTAACACCCAGTACGCTGCCAAGGAGAGAATTGTTTTTGGCTTGCGAATGATGTAGGGGGACCCTTAGGCTTATGGAAAAATTAATGATCAGCGGTGGACGCCCACTGCAGGGTACCGTGACGATCAGTGGTGCCAAAAACAGTGCGATCGCATTAATACCTGCCGCAATACTTGCGGAAACGGAAGTCGTATTAGACAACTTGCCGCTTTTGAGTGATGTGGCTGTATATGCAGAAATACTGGAAGAGCTGGGCGGAGAAGTTTCATGGGAAGATTCTCAGATGAGAATAAACCCTTCCAATATCAAACCTATTCCGATGCCGAACGGACCTGTCAAGAAGCTGCGTGCTTCGTATTATATGATGGGTGCTATGCTCGGGAGATTTAAAGAAGCCGTGATCGGCCTGCCGGGCGGCTGTAACTTTGAACCTCGTCCTATCGACCAACATATTAAGGGTTTCGAAGCGCTAGGAGCGACTGTAACGAATGAGCATGGTGCTATCCATCTTCATGCGAAAGAGCTGCGTGGCGCGAAGATCTATCTTGATGTAAGCAGTGTAGGGGCGACGATTAACATTATGCTTGCGGCTGCCAAAGCCAAAGGCTCCACAATTATTGAAAATGCGGCGAAAGAGCCTGAAATCATAGATGTTGCTACTTTGTTAAACTCCATGGGCGCAGTCATTAAGGGTGCTGGTACGGAAACCATTCGTATTGAAGGTGTCACCCAAATGCATGGCTGTCGTCATTCAATTATTCCCGACCGGATTCAGGCGGGGACATATATGATCGCCGCTGCGGCTACTCGCGGTGATGTTGTCATCGATAATGTCATTCCAAAGCACCTGGAAGCTCTCACAGCCAAACTGATTGAAATGGGTGTTGGTATTGAGGAGTTGGATGAAAGCATCCGTGTTATCGGTAAAGAACGATACGAACATGTTGATGTGAAAGCGCTCGTGTATCCTGGATTTGCAACGGATCTCCAGTCACCGATGACGAGTCTGCTTACACAGGCAGAAGGTGTTAGTGTTCTTAGCGACTTCGTATACAGTAACCGATTCAAGCATGTGCCAGAATTGGTACGGATGGGTGCTAAAATCCGTGTCGAAGGAAGATCGGCCATTATCGAAGGTGGCAAGCTTAATGCTGCCAAAGTAAAGGCGACAGATCTCCGTGCTGGTGCAGCTCTGGTTATAGCCGGGTTGACAGTTGCAGATGGTGTTACCGAAGTTAGCGGTGTAGAGTTCATTGACCGTGGTTATGATCATCTAGTGACTAATTTGCGCCTGCTCGGTGCTGATGTTTGGCGGGAGACGGTAGAAGAATAATGCAGGATTTTACGTAGTGAAGGAGCCTTTTTTCGAATTCGGTTAAAAAAAAGGTTCCTTACCCTGCATATCTCCCTCTGAATTGGGTAATCCTTAGTGACGTAATCATAGACTTATAGACTTTAATGACTGAAAAGATTTACTCCGAATTAAAAATTGAATAGGTGGTTATTGAATGGATTTACAAATTTCCGATTTAGAAGGTATGAAACTGACAGACCTGTATAAATTGGCTAAAAAGTATCAGATACCTTACTATGGTCAGCTGAAGAAGAAGGAACTGATTTTTGCTATACTCAGGGCTCAAGCTGAACAGAGCGGCTTGATGTTTATGGAAGGTGTGCTTGAAGTTTTATCCGAGGGATATGGTTTCTTGAGGCCAATCAATTACCTTCCGAGTACAGAAGATATTTACATTTCTGCGTCTCAAATTCGTAAGTTTGATTTGAGAACAGGAGATTTAGTTTCCGGTAAATGTAGAACACCTAAAGAAAATGAGCGCTATTTTGGACTATTGCAGGTAAATGCCGTTAACGGTGAGAATCCTGCTGTCGCAGCGGAACGCTTACACTTTCCGGCCCTAACTCCTCTTTATCCGCAAGATAAACTAGTGTTAGAAACATCCCCTAATCAGTTGTCTACTCGTATTATGGACCTTTTGGCTCCTGTAGGTTTAGGACAACGCGGTTTGATCGTAGCTCCGCCAAAAGCGGGCAAGACGCTCCTCTTAAAAGAAATTGCCAACAGTATCTCAACAAACCATCCCGAAATCGAACTGTTTGTTCTACTTATTGACGAACGACCAGAAGAAGTAACCGACATGCAGCGGTCTGTGAAGGGCGAAGTAGTTGCCTCGACATTCGATGAGCTGCCTGAGAATCACATTAAGGTTGCGGAACTGGTTCTGGAACGCGCACTGCGATTGGTGGAGCACAAGAAGGATGTCGTTATTTTGCTGGATAGCATTACGCGGTTGGCGCGGGCATATAACCTTGTTATTCCTCCATCTGGTAGAACGCTCAGCGGCGGTATCGACCCAGCGGCATTCCACCGTCCAAAACGGTTCTTTGGTGCGGCGCGTAACGTGGAAGAAGGCGGTAGCTTGACGATTTTAGCGACTGCATTGGTTGACACGGGTTCGCGGATGGATGATATCATCTATGAAGAGTTTAAGGGAACGGGTAACATGGAACTGCATCTGGACCGCAGATTTGCAGAGCGTCGTATTTTCCCGGCGATCGACATTCGTCGTTCGGGTACACGGCGTGAAGAGGTACTGCTTAGCAAGGAAGAACTGGATACCATTTGGGCAATCCGTAAAAATATGAATGATTCTGCTGACTTTGTCGAAGGTTTCCTCAAAAAAATGCGGGAGAGCAAGACCAATGCCGAATTCCTCGCATCTTTTGATGTCAATGGAAACACTGCTTCATCAGCACCGAGTCAACCGACCAGACGCACATCCCGTCCTTCAGCCTCGGCTACACAAGCCTGAACATAAGGACCCGAATCAAGCTTAGAATAGGAGAACGACATGTATTTGGTTTACGCAGATGAGCAAGGAAATGTATATGATCATCCGGAATTGTTCGGGCTTGCCCGCAGTGGTGATATGATTGTAGAAATATTGGAAGATGAGTTGATTCCGCTGCCAGAAGGAGCTACTCTTGTAGGATTGCCGAATACTAGGGCAATCGGAATGGATCCCGAAACCGGTGAGATGAAGGCACTGCCTGGGAACGAGACGGCTGTCGGTGCTCTTTTGCCCCAAGGATATACACGTCTATGTCTTCCTGGATACGTAAAAACAGATAAGGAATACAAGCTTCCGCTGTTCGGTTATTCTGCTGTTGTATGGAAAGATGGTGTCTTTTATACAGCTGCACGTTTGACTGATGATCCAGAGAAGTGGAATCCTGTGAATTGTGATTTAAGCGAACTGGAATTGGGCGTTAAGAAATTAACCGAGAAATACCCGGAGAACCGGCTTTATGAACACCTTTCTAACTGTGCTCTTGGATATGAGTGCCTGACTGCATCCAATACGTTTTTGAATCGATGGGAAGGTGCGGTACCTGTATCCTATTCTTGTAATGCTGGTTGTTTCGGATGTATTTCTGAACAGCCGGATGATAGTGGCTTTGTAGCGCCACAGACTCGGATGAACTTTCGCCCGCGTACGGATGAGTTGGTACAGATTATGCTCGAACATTTGAAGACACCGGAGTCCATCATTAGTTTCGGACAGGGTTGTGAAGGTGAGCCTTCTACTCAAGCGAAGATCATTATTGAGGCCATACGTGAGGTTCGATCGATTACAGATATGGGTTACATCAATATCAATACCAACGCCGGTCTAACAGATCATATCCGCGGAATTGTAGATGCCGGTCTTGATTTGATGCGTGTAAGTACAATTAGTGCGCTGGATGATCACTATAATGCATATTATAAGCCTCGAGGATACAATCTATCTAATGTAGAGAAGTCTCTTCGGTATGCAACGGATCAAGGGGTATACACCTCCATTAACTATCTGATCTTCCCAGGGGTAACTGACCGTGAAGAAGAACTTGAGGCTATGATTGAGTTTGCGCGCCGTACGGGTCTTCGCCTGATTCAGCTACGTAATCTGAATATTGATCCGGAAAGTTATTTTGAACTTATACCTCCAGCACGAGGAGAAATCCTTGGTATGAAGCAAGCCATCGAAATTATGCAGGAAGAGTTACCTGATGTGGTTATTGGTTCTTATACGCATGTACCCCCGCCAGGAATGGCACGTCCGAAGAAGAAGATCCCTATCTTGTAAAAGATAATCAGGAATAACGGTATGATCGTTGTTTCGTTATCGACATATCTATTAGGGGATAGTTACAATTTCTGACAGATCATTGCACTTCAGTCGTTGTTTTGAGATGGGCTATTGCACAAATAAAATGCTCGTGATATACTTTTTTTATGTGTCCAATTACTCTGAGTCCGCATGAGGCTCAGGGCGGAAAGAGGTGAAAGTCTAATGAGACAAGATATTCAACCGAAATATCACGTTACTACGGTAACTTGCGCTTGCGGTAACACGTTTGAAACTGGTTCTGTAAAGCCAGACCTTCGCGTGGAGATCTGCTCCAACTGCCATCCGTTCTTCACTGGTAAGCAGAAGTTCTTGGATGCTGGTGGTCGTGTCGATAGATTTAAGAAGAAATACGGTATCTAATAATCAGACCCTTCGCCTTGTGCGGAGGGTTTTTGATTATTCTGACGTCTGCAATAGGCTGTTGGTATGCTCGCCAACTTCTTCCCTTAGGTTGCATTTTAGGTATGCATACGATATACTTAAGTTCGCCGTGCTAGATGGGGAGGTAGCGGTGCCCTGTAACTCGCAATCCGCTGTAGCGAGGTTGAATTCCTGTTAGAGGTATTGTCGATGTGAGGCTGGTCCCTGCGCTCGATGTTGACGGTTGGGTCTTCCGCAATGAGCACTTGTGAACCTGGTCAGGTCCGGAAGGAAGCAGCCATAAGCAAGTTCGCTTTTGTGCCGGAAGGTAGCCTAGCCCGAGTTGTTGCTCAGGATTGCCGCTCGGATCGCAATTATCAATAACAGGTGCACGGTAACATATACCGAACACACAAGCATCTCTGTCGTATTGACAGGGGTGCTTTTTTCTTTTGAAATTTCAGGTGAGTAAAGGATAAATGTGAGATCGGTGTAGAATTCTTACAGAAGTAAATAGTATTTTATAGAGAAAGATGTAGTGAGTGGTTCTCGAAAATATACATCAGATTTTTTCCCGGTAAACGTTTTGCTGGGCTGGGGAAATTAGTATAGAATGTAGTATAATGAGTAAGTCTTTAATTGATGTAGTTGTGTCCCTTGTTACGAGTAAGCAGAGATACAAACCGTTTGTAATATCTTAAAAAATACGGCATCAAGCCGTGGAAGTGGAAGTTGAAAGAGGGTAAAGCAGAGTGGAACATATTGCGTTATATCGTGCCTGGAGGCCCCAGTCGTTCCGAGACATGGTGGGCCAGCAGCATATTATCCAGACCCTGCAGAACGCGATCCGCGAGCAGCGGGTCTCACATGCCTACCTGTTCAACGGTCCGCGGGGTACAGGTAAGACCAGTGCCGCTAAAATTTTGGCCAAAGCTGTGAACTGTGAAAATGGACCGACAGAGGAACCCTGCAACGAATGTGAAGCGTGCCGGCGGATTACATCCGGTGCTGTCATGGACGTTCAGGAGATCGATGCGGCATCCAACCGCGGCGTTGAGGAAATTCGGGATCTGCGGGAGAAAGTGAAGTACGCACCTACTGAGGTTCGACGTAAGGTTTACATTATTGATGAAGTACACATGCTGACAACGGAGGCCTTCAATGCACTGCTGAAGACGCTTGAGGAACCGCCGGCGCATGTCATGTTTATATTGGCAACTACCGAGCCGCATAAGTTACCGGCAACTATCATATCACGCTGTCAACGTTTCGATTTCCGCAGAGTTTCCTTGGAAGAGCAGACCGAACGCCTAGAGCGTATATGTTCGGAAGAGGGAATTAGCGCTGAGCAGGAAGCCCTGCAGTATATCGCGCGGTTATCGGACGGCGGAATGCGTGATGCGCTTAGCATCTTAGATCAGATTTCTTCCTTTACTGGAGGTAAGGTGTCCTACGAACAGGTTATGGACATGACGGGAGGCATACCTTCTGAACAGTTTAGCCGTTTGGCTGTCGCCATAAAGCAAGGTGATGCAGGACTTGTACTGCAGATGGTGGAACAGTTTATGCAGGAAGGTAAAAGCGCCGACAAATGTATGGAGAACCTTCTGTATTATTTCCGAGACCTGCTTATGATCAAAATGGTACCTGATGCAGACAAGCTGACGGAACGCGTGTTAAACTCAGCTGATTTCAAGGAGATGGCGGAAGCCTTCTCTCGTGAAGATTTGTTTAAGATGATTGACACGCTCAATCGTTATCAGAGTGAGATGAAATACGCTTCGCAACCACAGACGCTATTTGAAGTGGCGCTGCTAAAATTGTGCGGAATACCCCAAGGTGGTAGCGATGCTGGGGCAGGGAGTGCGGCGGATGCCGGAGAACTGTCTCGCTTGAAGCAGCAGGTAGCAACACTTGAGAAAAAGCTCGAGCGGATCATGCAAAAGGGTGTGCCGGCAACTGAAGGCCGAGACGCTTCCAAACCAGCAACCCGAACTCCAGCTCCAAAAATGGCATCAACCGCTAAAAAACCGCAGAATATGGAACAATACGTAGCTGCAAGAACAGCGGAGCCATTTTTGAATGTACAGCGTAAGTGGGCTCAAATTCTTCAGGGTGTTAAGGAAGAGAAGGTTACTGTTCATGCTTGGTTTATGGATGGTGAACCTGTATCCGTCTGGGAAGACAATGTCCTTGTTGCGTTCAAAAATAATATTCACCGGGAAACGACCGAGAAGCCTGCCAATAAGCAGGTGATCGAGGGCGTGCTAGAGTCAGAGCTCGGCAGTCCGCATCGACTGGTGACGATGATGCTGCGCGATTGGAGTGACGCTGTAGAAGGTGTCGGCAAACCTCCGGCAGAGGAATTGAAACTGGAGCATGAGGAAGCCGCCCCTGGCGGAGAGAAGCCATGGATTGATGAGGCGATCCAACTATTTGGTGAAGACCTTGTTGTCATAAAAGATTAGCACGTATTTCGTGCATTCCACAAAGGAGAGATAAACCCATGAATAATATGAACCAAATGATGAAACAAGTTAAAAAAATGCAGGAGCAAATGCTGAAAGCACAGGAAGAGCTTGCTACAAAAACAGTAGAAGGTACTTCCGGTGGTGGAGTAGTTACTGTAACGGTTAGCGGTCATAAGCAAGTTATGTCCATTAACATCAAACCAGAAGCAGTTGACCCAGATGATGTAGAAATGCTGCAAGATCTTGTTTTGACAGCAGTGAATGATGCGCTTGCCAAAGCGGAAGAACTGGCTAACTCCGATATGGGTAAATTTACGGGCGGTATGAAAATTCCGGGCTTGTTCTAATATATAGGCAGAAGGAGTAGTTTACATTTGTACTATCCCGAACCGATCGCGAAGCTGATCGATGCATTTACAAGGCTGCCGGGTGTGGGGCCAAAGACGGCCGCCCGCCTGGCTTTTCATGTCCTGAACATGAAAGAAGATGACGTTATTGATTTTGCCAAGGCCCTAGTCAGTGTCAAACGGAATATACACTTTTGTTCCATCTGCTGTAATATTACTGACACCGATCCTTGCCGTGTTTGCCAAGATAAAACCCGTGACCCTTCCGTCATTTGTGTTGTTCAAGACGCTAAGGATTTGGTAGCTATGGAGCGTACCAAGGAGTTTGACGGGTACTATCATGTGCTGCATGGGGCAATATCTCCTATGGAGGGGATTGGACCGGAGGAGATTAGGCTGAAGGAGCTGCTTACACGACTCAGTGATGAACGGGTAAAAGAGCTTATTTTGGCTACGAATCCGAATATCGAGGGGGAAGCAACGGCGATGTATATTTCGCGTCTCGTTCGCCCTTTCGAAATCAAGGTGACACGTATAGCGCATGGTCTGCCGGTAGGTGGAGATTTGGAATATGCGGATGAAGTGACGCTGTCCAAAGCGCTTGAAGGTCGCAGAGAGCTCTAATGGAATATTTTTTATTAATAAGTAAGCATGAGGGAGTCCGAAGGGGCTCCTTTTTTTGTTGTTCTAAGTTTGTCCTTCTCTTGATATGTATGGTACAGGCAGTAATTTGCTTGTAATAAAAGCATGTTAGGGAGGTTGATGAATGTGATGTGGTGGAATAGATCTTCGAAAGCTAACCAGGAAAAAGTGATTACAGCTGATGAACAAGAAAGAATGTGGAGTGTATTTATGGATGTGCGTAAATCACAAATGGAGTGGGAGAGAGCGCATATGATGTTTCAAGAGGCTACAGGTCAAGACCAGATTGATTACGCTATATATATGCTCGAGGCAGCAGAACGTAAATATCAAATGAATTTAAAGCAGGCCAAACAATTGAATCTAAATAGTGTACATATGCATGGGGAGAGTCTTAAGCGCGAGAATGGATAAGTTAAATGTTCTATATCTCCATTATTTTGAACCAGGAGGGATAACAAAATGAAATTAATCGTTGCAGGTATTTTGTGCATTTCACTTGTGCTTCTAATCTTTGTTGTATTTAAAAAGAGGCTGGGACTCGGATGGCTAACTATATTTGGGTCCCACCTCGCTCTTTCAGCAATCGCTATTTATGTAATCAATTTCTCGGGGTTATTAGCTGAAGTGTATATTCCACTTAACCCAATGACAGTAGGGACAGTAATGGTTCTTGGTTTACCAGGAGTAGCTCTTTTACTTGGTTTAAAAATAACTTTAATATAATAGTTGACGTCATCTATAAATCTATGGTATATTAATTTTCGCCCGTTTGATTGGGTGATTGAGAAAGTTGAGGTCAAGAAAAATTGATCGAAAAAAAGATTAAAAAAAGTTCTTGACTAAAAACGACACAGTATGATATATTATAAAAGTCGCCGCTGACAATGAGATGCGGACGACGAAAAGAAACATTGACCTTTGAAAACTGAACAACGAGTGAGTTAAACCGATCTTACTTCGGTAAGATCAAAAATGAGAATTT
>NZ_JBHTFO010000018.1:0-923037 GCF_042666275.1 Paenibacillus sp. GCM10028914 | reverse complement strand
CTCATGAAGAAGATGGGCCTTAAATGCCTGGTTCGCATGAAAAAGTATAAGTCATATAAAGGGACGATCGGCAAGACTGCACCGAATCATCTGGATCGTCAGTTCACGGCGAAGGCGCCAAACGAGAAGTGGGTAACGGACATCACCGAATTTAAGTTATTTGGAGAAAAACTGTATCTTTCGCCCATTTTAGACTTATTTAACGGGGAGATTATCACCTATACCATTGGCTCACGACCAACCTATTCTCTGGTATCTGAGATGCTGGATGCAGGACTGAAGCGTCTGCCGGAAGAGCACCATCTTCTTCTTCATTCAGATCAAGGATGGCATTACCAAATGAAGCCGTATTGCCATGCGCTTAAGTCGAGAGGCATTCTCCAAAGCATGTCGCGAAAAGGAAATTGTTACGACAACGCCGTCATGGAGAATTTCTTTGGCATTCTCAAGTCAGAGTTTCTGTATTACAAAGAGTTTGAAAATGTGGAACATTTCAAGGAAGAACTGAAAAAATATATTGAATACTACAATACCAAACGGTTGAAGGCAAAATTAAAAATGAGTCCGGTACAGTACCGAACTCATTTAGAGAAAGCTGCCTAATGAAATAACCGTGTCTAACTTTTGGGGGTCACTTCATTCTCCAGACCTGTTTTTTTACATATATTAGAGATTCACTTGTGCTTCTTGAAATGCCTCATAGGTAACATCATCATACTGAACTGTTCCCTCTGGGTAATAGTCTTGAGTAATTAAATCTATTAGTTTTGGATCCATTGCATGATAGCTTTCCTGTGGTATAAAAAGCATAAGCGCCAGAATTTCACTCAGATATATCAGTAAAGGTTTTATAAATATCTCTCCGGCATTCATCGTTTTAAGTTGTCGAATAACAATGAAAAATGATTCACTCATAACAAAACTTTCTGTACTACTTTCATAATTAGTATTAAAATTTTCAAACTCAACTCGTAATTCGTCTTTGGAAGGAGAGAGAATCATCACTTCTAATACTCCATTGTTTAAATGGTAAGTAACCTGTGCACTGGGATCTACCATTGAAATATACTTCATGAGTTTTTCTTTATATCCAGAATATTCATACATCTTTTTTATGTCCATGACATTCTCTCCTGAATTATGTAGTATGTAAAATCTGTAGCTCCCATCTTAACATATGATTTTAAGAACGCGAAAAAGGAGCAGTCCCGCAAGATCTAAGATCTTTTGGGACAGCCCCTTCAATGATTAACCTACAATACCTGTACGCTCCACACTTTCAACGAAATATCTCTGAACGAACAAGTACAAAATGATCAAAGGTCCCATAAGCAGCAGTACCCCTGTGTTTAGCAGCATAGATTGGTACACCAAGTCAGGTTCCGATCCAAGTGCCATCCCCATATCCATAAGCTGTGTAGACAGAACTTTTACCTTGCTTAAGAACAACGAAACATAGTAACTGTCATTCCACTGCCATACGAACGAGAACAATACAACGGTAACAATCGCTGGAACAGCATTCGGAAGCATGATCCGATAGAAGGTTTTAAATACCCCTGCTCCATCCACCAGTGAAGCCTCTTCAATCTCCTTCGGTATCCCTCTAAAAAACTGTCTGAAAATATAGATATACAGACCATTTTTGAGTCCCATTGCAGTTGCTGATGAGAGCAGGAACGGCCAGAACGTATCGATCAGATTCAGGCTGCTCTTACCTGTTAATACCCCAACAATACCGAACAGATCGAAGTAACGATAAGTCAGATAAAGAGGAATCATAATCGTCTGCGGTGGAACAACAATCGTAAAGATGACGAGCCCGAATAACAGTCCACTCCCTCTAAACTTCAATCGTGCAAACGCATAGGCCGCCAAAGCACATGAAGCCAATTGGATCAACGTCGTTCCTGTAGAAATAAGAAACGTATTTAATAAAGATGACCAATAATCCGTCGCACCGATCGCAATTTTTAGATTATCAAGTGTAAAAGTTTTCGGAATCCAGAGAACCGTCGGGTCGTAAATATCTGTTTTACTACGGAAAGCTACAGATAATCTAAGAAACAACGGGAACAAAATAATGAAACAAAATCCAGTGATTAGTACGGTTCGCACCACAATCCACAGCCAATATTTTGCCTTCTCCTGAGGATTGAATTTGTACGAGATGAAATTCGCATATTCAGTTGGCGATTTCATGGTCTCTTCCTCCTCATTAGTCGTAGTAGAATACCTTTCTGGATATAATGGCTGTTGAAATGCCTAGAATTAGTGCGACCACTAAGAAATAGACCCAGGACATCGCAGCGCTTTGACCGAATTCAAACGAACTAAACGCCGTTTGCGAAATAAGTGTGTTAATTGTATTAGAGCCGAAGGAATCAATAATGGAATAAACCACATTCGTCAAAATCAAAGGTGTCATCATCGGAAATGTCACTTTCCAAAAGATTTCATATCCTGTAGCCCCCTCAATCCGCGATGACTCATACAGCGTTGGCGAGACGGACTGCAAGCCTGCTAAGAATATTAAGATCTGCACACCTGACGAACTGATAATTTCATAAATTCGATCGACAGCACCTGTAATATAATCAACCAACACAGGAGCCAGTCCGGATTCCACCAGTAATTTCTCCAACTCGAAGCTTTGCATTAGGCCACCGCCGCCTTCACCGCCTCCAGCGGGAGTCGAGCTGCCGACAAAGCTGCTAATATCCATATTAGCAATAGCTGCAGATGCCAGGATAACCGGCAAGAAGAATATCGCTCTTGCTAGAGCCCGACCTTTAAATTTCTGGTTAAGCAGCACCGCAGCAAACAGACTAAAAATGATGATGATTGGCACATTCACTAACATGTTCGTTACCGACTCGGTTAATCTCCGGGGGAATTCAGGGTTTGTTGTGAACAACTCCGTATAATTCACCGTTCCCAGATAATCAACTGAAAACCCACCTTCGACTAAACGAATCGAACTTAAACTGAATCGAAACGACTGAATCAGAGGCAAGATGAACAGAAGAATCAAACCAATGATGAGCGGTGTGACGAACAACACGCCCATCCATGCTTTTTTCTGTGCGAGCGTAAGTGGTTTTTTGAGCAATTTATTCACCGCCTTCACCTACCTGATAGCTCTGCGGCTCCATATTTACACCATTGACGGATACAGCCACATCGTTGTAATTGATCGTTATTGTTGTTCCATTCTCAAATGTAGTCTGAACCACACCAGGCGATGGACGTTCATGCGAGGCGATGGTTTCTGTGCGTACATTATTCAAGATCTCACTCACTTCGTTATACTGTGAAACGGCCTCTTCGAACCAATCTTTGTAATGAAGTGCATATAAGTGGTCGAACTCCGTATCCTTCACAGTCGAGGAAGGGCTATGGAACCACTGATAATAAATATTCGAACCCGTTTCAAGTGCTTTGAGCAGCGACAAGCGAGGATTATGAACCTCATCCATATTAAATGGAGCGCCTGCCAAATCAAAGTATCCATGAAGTGCGATCTGGTAAAATGGTACATCCTCGTCAGTCAAATTCATTCGGCTGCTTCGCGTCGGGGAATTGACGATAACATTTGCATAAGGCAAGCTATAAGCGTTACCCCCGTTTACCATCAGTGATCCCGCACCCTTTTTCAGCTTCTCCATTTCTTGCTGAATCACACCAAGCGATTCTTGACGAGTCACCGGACGATCTGGATTGAAATCAGAATTGACCTCGTCTCCCATATCCCTTAAAGACAAGCCTGACAGCTCTAATTTTGAATAGTCTTTCATAAAACCATCGATTTGCTTGGATAACTTGGCAGGTGACAAAATATAATGTGAAAAACTCGTAAGGTCTTTACCATAAGTAACCGGATTGTAGTTGTATACTTTTGCTTTTGCACGATCCAAGAAGATGGCTGACCCGGAATCTCCTTTATATTTTTGAAGAAACGCAGCATCAGGATACAGACCAATGTCATTCTGTTTCGTATAATCCAACAGCTCCTGCAAGTCTTTCTTGCCTCCAAGTGCCCCTACGACCTTAATGTCATCCGGAGATGAATGACGGATTCCATCATTAAACCAACCGACGAATCTCAGATCGATATTGGGAACACCCGCCTGCTTCAACTCATCCAGTAAGGATACCGTTTCATTAAACGTTGTTAATGTCTCTGTTGAATTATAAGGAATCCCTAAGAATGACTTGCTTTTTCGAAACGCCCCTTCGACTTCTAGAATAAACGGAGCATTCTTCGTTTTGTCCAGAGGTTGCAGGTTATGCTTTTTTGCCAAATAAGAACGGTAATGACTTGCCATGCCCGTGTAATCCGCAGCTTTTCCCGATAAAAAGCCATATCTTATCTGTAGATCACCATCAAATTTGTTCTTTTGGAACATCGGTACAGAACTGGTCTTTGTACCAGATGATAAAGTATAGAAATCCATTGATGTGATTTTGAATTCACTGCCCACGGAATTATAGGAATCATTTCGTCCACTTACATCAGCTCGTATACTGGACACGGCGTCTCCGCCCTCAATGATTCCAACCATAGCATGATCATTCTTTTTCAGCCCAAATACGGGTAACCGCGTAATTTGATTCCGCTGAATAATATCCTTCACATCGAAAGTACCATCCGTTCCATAGACCGGCAAATTATAAGGCTCTGCACTCGGCTTGCTACTATTGAGATGAATCAGTGCTCCTGATCCGTCAGGAACAAAGATGTAGCCTTCACCTGTCGTATCCGCTGCACCGAAGAACTTCAGTACCTGGATAGATGCGAGCGGATAAGCGTCATTGTATTCAAGCTCCTGTCCGGGAACAGTTACGATTAAATGCTCGCCATCCAGTGAATATTGCAATGGAATCGTAAATTCTGCATTAGCCACCACTGCTTCGTCTGCAAGTCCATTCTCTTGATGGTCTGCAGCAGCGTCTTCTGCTGTATAACCTATTTCTTCGAACAAGGCAGATACTTCTTCCGCAATATAATCCTGTAGCTTACGGACCTCGTAGACCTTTTTCTCCTCATCGAACCGGAACTTGTATTCTACGCTTTCACGCGTTTCTTGGTCCGGTAATTTATCTAGGATTTCAGTCTGAAACCGTTCTTGACTGATTATCTTTGGAATATTCGCAACACTTTGTTTCACATTCCCAATCTGATAGACGACCTTGACTTGATTCTCGCTTACGTCCACCTTGAACTGTTCCTTCGCAACACTATCATCAAAGCTGTTAAACGTGTTGATCTGCCCTTTCTCGTTATAATAGCTAACGAGCACCTGAGCGGATAGCTCCGATTTATACAATGGAGAAGCTATTTGATCATCATCACGGTTGGCAGGATTAGAAAACCAAGCATAACCATCCCGCTTATCTTTGACGGCGATTTCTGAAGTCAGCTTATTAACATATAAGATAAGCGCTTCTGTTTCAGCAACCTTCTCCATTTCACTTAAAGCTTTCAGCTCCTGCGGGCTATTAGAACTTACATTCTTTACTTCGTTTATCTTTACCGATGTATTTAGGGATTTTGTGTTTGCTTTACTTTGCCCTGCTTCTGTATTTTCGCTAGAGTCCTTCACTGCCTGTGCTGCTTCCGCAGAAGCACTATCCACTTTTAAGTTCCCTTGCAGTCCTGCTCCTGCTGCGATGCTAGTCAGGATTAGCAGGCACAGGAGTCCAGCAATCTTTTTCTGTTTTGCGGCCACCTTTTATACCTCCTTTTTTGCCTGCTACAGCCTGAATGAAATTTCATTATAGATGGAACTAACAAAGCTGATCATCTGCTGCAGCATGCTGAAGAACAATACGCCGAGGAATATAATGATGCCCATAACGACGAGCGTTAGTAGCATGGTAGCTACCGTCTTCCCAGCGGTATACTGGTGCACGGTCATCGTTCCCGTAAACAGAAGCCAGCAAGACCACACCAGAGCAATCGCTTCCATCATATAATAGAAGGAACTCTCATCTACGGTAATCACATTGCTGTATAGCATCTGTGGGATATAGATGATGACTAGCGGGAGTAAAGCATAAGCCGTGGCCATCACAATTTCCTTGAACTTACCCTCTCCGTCCATAAGCGTAGTCAGTGACCAGTTAGCCACACACCACAGCAGGAATGGAAGTATGATAAATTTCAATTCATCCAGAGAATTCAGCAGATCAGGATTGTTATAGTTAATAACAAATCCATTGTATTGCCTTTTCACAATCGTCCCGATCACGAGCAAGAACAGAATGACAATTGCGACCTTAATCCTACCTTTTTTCTCGTACTTCATTTCCCAGAAACCATTAAAAGGATGAATCATCGTATAGAATGGATTTCGTATAATACCGAACTCCTGATAGAATTGTCCATCGGCTTTTTTACGACGGGTCAATTTAAAGGCAGCAATAATCACTCCCAGCAGCAATACAATTGCCAGTACAATCGATCCGAAATGCTCCATTACAATTTCTTTGCGATGTCTCTTAAAAGCTTCTGAATAATACTCCCTGCTGTTACCCAGCTTGAAGTAATCCATCGCTTCGCGATTCTTTCCTTCCTTTAAGAGGGATTTACCTATCCCTATGTAAGCGACATCAAAGTTTGTATTCATCTGGAGCACTTTGTGCCAAGCTGCTGTTGCCTTTTCGTTCTCCCCTTGATTCAGTGCAATCACGGCCTCACGAATCAGGCTTCCGTAGTTTGTTGGTTCGAATATAGATAACCGATTGTTATCCTTATCCAAAACCATCATTTTATCATCTAGGATTTCAATGGCTGACGGTGTCCGGAAGTTACTCTGCTGACTTCCTAGGCCGCCGAAAGTATACAGCAAGTTACCGTCTTTATCATAAGTAAAGATTCGACCTCTCTTGGAGTCGAGTGCGCTGAACATGCCGCCTTGATCTGATGTAATATCTATAAATATAGAATTACCTGAGGGGTTTCCCGTTTCCAGGTTCCCTGTATCACCTTTTGGCGGGAAATATCCTTTACTCCTTAAAATATCGACACCGGAAGGATTCAACCGTTTCAGCGGTTTATCGGATTCTTCCTCTGAAGTTGAGGTATACATAAAGCTGTCAGCATCAATGTCAATATTGTTGAACTCGAGCGGAATAAACTGCTGCATTTGTTCTCGCTGGGCCTTCGTTGAAATCCTTTTCCAGAACAAGTCGATCGGACTGAACTTCACTCGATTCGTTCCAATAAAACCAACAAATTCGCCACCAGAATTAAATTCTAATATCCCCTCATAGGAACCACGACTGATGACATATATCCGTTCAGCCTTATCCACTCCTACCTTAATCGGGACATATTGAAAGCCTTTTCGAAGCAGCGTTGATTTCGGTGCCTCAATAACACTTAAGTACTTACCTTTTTGATCAAATTTCACAATTCTATGGTTTTCCGTATCTGCTACAAAAATATTTCCCTGTGCATCCGCGAACACGCCTTCTGGCTGGTTCAATTGATCCTTTTGACCCTCACGTTCAAATTCTGAAATGACATGAGCTAATTCCAACTGTCTGTTCAAGATGACGATCCGGTTATTTCCGGTATCCGCAATATACAATTGTCCCTCTTGACCGGAATATAAATCCTGCGGTGATGACAATGGACCAATGCTCCAGTCTTCACCATACATTACTTTTTGCAGGTTATAAGGACTCGGTGCAGGCACCGGATCACCCCAGAAAGAATAGCTGTAATTATCACCCGCAGAAACTTGAGTAGGGGCAACCGCGCTGGACAGCAGCATAACGATTAGGATAGCGGTGACAAATCTTGTCATCTGTAAGCCCCCCCTGTTATTCCTTCAGACCTGATGTGGACATCGTCTGTATGATACTGCTCTGCGTAATAATAAACACCGTAATTGGAACGAGCATCATCAAGAATGTAACTGCCGCCACGGGTCCTGTTCTTACCAAGCCGCCACTTGCGATTTGACCAAATACATAATCAACCGTCTTCAGCTGTTCACTGTAAATGAACTTATGGCTAGTAACCGAACCGTTGGTCCAAAGATTTTGCAAAGAAAAAATAATGAGAGTTAACCACGCTGGTCTTACAATCGGCATGACAATCTGCCAGAAGATTCTGTATTCACTTGCCCCGTCAATTTTACCCGCTTCGAGAAGTGCGTCCGGGATTTGTTCCATGAACTGCTTCATTAGATAAAGTCCGAGCGTCATACTGAAAGCCGGGAGCAAGATTGCCCAATACGTATTAATCATGCCCAGATAAGAAATGATCATATAATTGGGAACCTGAGTTACGTACGCCGTGAACATGAGCGACATCACAACGATACTGAATAGAATCTTTCTCCCAGGAAACTGAGTTTTAGCGAGCGGATAAGCGGCAGCTGAGGCAAGAAGTACGTGACCAACAGTACCTACGATCGCAATGAAAAATGTATTAAATACATATCTTGAAAATGGAACCCAGGAATCGCTAAAGATTCCGACTAAGTCTGTAAAGTTCTTGAACGTAGGGTTCCGAACAAATAATTTAGGTGGAAATGTAAAGATTTCGTCAAGCGGCTTAAACGCGTTGCTGATCGTAAATACGAGTGGGAGCGACATGAAGACTGCTACTCCGCCAAGCAGCAGAAACAATATCAGATCCACACCCCAGGATCGGTTCAATCTCTTCGGCATCTTAATAACAAATTTCATGGTCTACTCACCTACTTTTCCAAGAAGCTTCTGTATAACCAAATTGCTCGTGAGCATAATGGAAAACAGCACGGTAGCGATCGCGGAAGCGTAACCCATTTCATAACGAATGGTTCCATAATCGACCAAATGTGTAACAATCGTATGAGCCGCGTAATCCACACTTGGGAAACCGACCAAGAAGATGGAGATCTCCGCTACGGAGAAAGCAGAAGCAATTTGGATTACCGCCCCGAACATCAGCTGAGGTCTCATCGCTGGAAGTGTAATGAACCATAACTCCTGCCAGCGGTTGCGAATCCCATCAATACTCCCCGCTTCATACAATGTACGGTCCACATTTTGGAGTCCCGCGATAAAGGCCAAGAATGCTGTACCCAAGCTGAGCCATAGCTGCACCATAATAAGAATCATAAGTACATATTTGGGATCTTGAAGCCACTGAATTGGCTCTTGGATAAAGCCCCAGTTCATTAAGAAAGAATTCGCGTATCCGTACGAATCACTTGCAAACAGAAGCGTCCAGATTAAATATGTATTGCCCGCAATCGATGGTGCGTAAAGGACAAGTGTCAGAAGTGCGCGCAGTTTCGGTGGCAGCTCATTAATAAGCCAGGCAAACAAGAAACAAGCAATATAGCTGATAGGCCCGGTTATGGCTGCGAACAAAATCGTATTCTTCAAGGCGATAAGAAACACATCGTCCTGAACAAACAGTCTCGCGTAGTTCTGCCATCCGATAAAGTTCGGCGTTTCTAACAGATTGAAGTTTGTAAAGCTAAGTACAAGTGATAACAATACGGGTATAACCGTAAAGGTGAAAAACAATAGGAAATATGGTGCCAACAACACGTAAGCATGTTTGTTTTGCTTCATTAAACTAATATTGCGTTTCCATTTACTCCGGAACATCTGATCAAGTTTCCGTTTACCGGGCTTGTGAAGCCCGGGAACGACAGGTTTCTCTGCGATCTGTTGTTTCACTTAGATCCCTCATTTCTCATAGGGAAGATTAAATTCTTTACGCTTCAGCGTAATCTCTTCATTCATGATTCGAACATAGTTTTCAAGTGTTTCCCGTGGGTCCTCACCCTGAACGACCACTCTACGGAAAGCATTGTCAATATTACGACCCGTTAAGTATCCGCCCGGCACTTCTGGAACACCTTTAGCCCACTTCATCTGTTCTTCGAGCTTACGGTAATCCTGTGTCGGCCATGGTAATTCAGCTAATGCTTCCTTATTAGCTGTTGGGTATCTAGCTGCAGTACCCATGCGAATTTCCATTTGGCGACCGAAGGCAACTTGCGTATCTTTCTCAGTCCACCACTTTAAGAAAGTCCACGCGGATTCTTTATCCGCAACATCTTTAAACATGACGGAGGCTGAACCACTGCTTCCCACTTCTCTGTGCAGCTGTCCATCTGGTGTAATGGTTCCCGGTACCGGAGCAAAGGACCATAGTCCTTTAATCTCAGGTGCAAAGGCGTTCAATTTGTTATACATCGTGTAGTCTACAACCCCGATTGGCATCTCTCCTGTACGGAAACGGTTAGCAAAATCAGCCACGATCGGTATTTTGTAATTCACGAAGAAATCCGTCCACTGCTTAAATTGTTTCATCGCAACTTCGGAATCCAAATCCGTAGACATCCCACCGTCTTTGAATATATTGCCGTCATTTTGGTATAAAAACATGACTAGTGCTGGACTAATTGGTAGAGTAGCGATATTCGTATTCGCTGTCTCATTACCTACGGAGTCGAGCGGTCTTTGCGGAAGTCCGAATTGTAAATTATTTTTTTGTAAAATAGGCAGCATTTCATACACATCATCCCAGGTTTGTGGGACTTCTAAATTAAGCTCATCTTCCAGAATGTCTTTTCTGTAGAAAAGCATTGGGAAGGTTTGCGTTTCAGGAAGAGCATAAAATTTCTCTTGGTATTCAAAAGGAACGAGTGCGCTTTCATTAAATCGCTGCTTTACGGTATCAAAGTCACTGAATTCAGATAAATCCTGTAGTGCACTCCGGCTCGCGTAGTTCACCGGTAAGTCACTACCGATCTGAAGCGCAACATCCGGCCCTTTACCAGCAACCGTCGACGGAAGAATGACATCAGCAGCTACAAGTTTAAGATTGACATGAATATCGGTCTTCGCAGTGAATTGATCATCGATCAATTTTTTAATGACCTGAGCCTGGTCTCTTGCGGAAGTAACCCAGACCGTAATACTCTTCTTATCATCCTGATCTGCGGAGAAATCATCATAGTTTTCATAGAAAGAAGCTAAGAATGCTTTGGAGTCAGTTACAAACTTATCCCACTTCCCAGCCTTTGCTTTTGGAAGCTTAGCACCTGGCGAGCTTACAATGAGATAGTCTAGTCCTAGTGGCTGCTCATTAATTGTCAGCATCCATGAACTAAGTGCACCAACATTCGCTTTATATGCTTCTACCCTTGATGGAACCGTTTCGGGATTATCCGCCATATCCTTAAGCTGATATGCGACCGTATTAATAATCGATGTTTTATCATCACTTTTTCCCGAAGGACCCTCTAACACATCCGCTAAGTTGTATAGTCTTTCACTTGTTTCACGGAAAAGCTCTGTCATCTCCGGTATACGCTGCTCCAGATTATAATCCCGGAATGGATCAGGTACGGTACCGGTATAGCTGATGATTGTACGGTACATGGAGTTAAGCTCCAGAATGGTAGATTCGACAGATCTTAAGATCGGTGCCAAATCTCCGAGGGTAACCTCCATTCGAATCGTATGCTTCCCTTTCTCTAGATTAAAGAGGTAAGGCTCTGCATCGCTTTTGCCCACTACGTTCATCTGCCAATCCGCACTATAAGGGAAAGGGTACGATTGGAGTTCTTTAAATGGTACTTCTCCATCGATATACACGGTGCGAAGTGCTGACATTCCTCGCAAGAAATTTTGTTTATTCTTCAGTGCAATCTGGTACAGTCCATCTTCCGGCACTTCAAATTCCCACTCAATCCACTGCCCTGGTAACCTCCAAGCATATCCACCCATCGCGTTATTCCTAAGTTTGGAGACGTGGAAAGGTTCTACGGCAGGATTGGAGCGGTCGTTATAAGGAAGAAGACTTGGTGTTGATTTATACAAAGTCTCTTCAGCCTGCAGCTTTATGAAAACATCATTAGATGTATTCAGGCTGTCCTTCTTATAATTACTCGCTACTTCATCGTACGAAGGCAATTTATCCTCTTTTGTTAATATCAACTGATCGATGACAAGTGGTTCTCTTACGGAAGTTAAAGTCAGGGTGTGCTTGCCTTCCGAAAAGTAAAAGAAGAAAGGATCCTGATAAAAGCCTGTCGCATCCCTAAATGCTTCATTTCTCCACATTTGGGTTTCCACCTGATTGGGAGCGAGATCATTTCCGCGGTCATCACGATCAAATGTATTCTTTTCATTACTCCAGATCCGGTTAAATATGAAACTCCTTGCTTCATTAAAAGGAATTTCTCCATCAATTCTTAACTCACGTTCAATGTCAGAAGATTTGCCTTCCCCGCTGTAAAAATCCATTCTGATATTGTACATTCCAGCTTGTTTAATCTGTACTTCCCAAGTAACAGATCCAGTCTCTTCCGTGTAAAGCATTTTCCCTTCTCTACCCTTGTAATCTTCCAATATGGCGGTCTCCATGTCATCTGTCTTACTGAAGTTTTCCGCTTCAATGACGACATTCTCCACTGAGGAACCTGTGTTTGTGAATTTGCTCAAATATTCCTCATATCCGCCCTTTTTAGGCGTTCCTCTAATGCTTGTTAGATCAAGCTCAGGTGATATTTGAGGATTGCTGTCTGCCACATCACGATTCGCCCCACCTCTAAAGGAAAAAAACAGGCCTGCTGCAATAATCACCAGAAGCAGTGCTAAGCCTGCTTTCATGATCGGTTTCCGCATGGACCCACCCCTTCTCTTTATGAGGTACCCCTACTTCCTAAATGAGGAGCAGGGGTACATATCCAGAGTTTCTATCCTACAATTATTTTGTATCCGAAAGCATTTTCTTGATATTTGCTTCAAATTGCGGCTTCACTTTATCTACTGCAGTAGCTGGTGAAATTTTACCTGTTGTAATATCCTTCACTACACCTTTAAATAGGTCCCCACCATCTGGAATAGCGTAGTAGGAGATATATTCAATACTTTCTGACATTTGAGCACGTGTGTCCAAAGACTCTTTATTCGGATAAGCCGACTCCCAAGACTGTTTGGATAGCTTTCTTCCTTCATCATGAAGAGAAATTTCATCGTAAATTTTAACGGCTACTTCAGCGTTCTTGGAATGCTTAGCAACCATAAACATGTTACCGAATGGTGTATAAGTTACATGCTTCTCTGCTTTCGGTCCTTTCGGGAAGAAAACATAGCCAAGCTCTTGATTTTTCATGTTCTCAAGCAAACCGCCAAGTTCCCAGCTGAATCCACCATACAGCACACCTTTACCAGCAATGAATTCTTTACCTGCATCTTCTGGAACAGGCTGCATGATTGATTTGTCTTTATTGTATAAATCAGAAACGAATTGGAGTGCCTCTATTGCATTTTCACTATCAAGTGAGAACTCGGTTTCACCATTTTCATTCTTATCTACAGTTGCATTATTTGTGTAGACAAATTGCTCTGTCACGAAGTTCATGGTTCCATAACCGCCTGCTACACCATATACATCCGTCTTTCCGTCGCCATTCGTATCCTTAGTAGCTTTTTTAGCGAAATCACGGAATTTATCCCATGTCCATTCACCTTTTTGCTGTAGTTCATAAGGATCTTCCAGACCAAGCTTTTGTACTAATGTCTTGTTATAGAAGAAACCATATGGGGAAGGAGATGCATCTGTCATACCATATTGTTTGCCATTATAAGATCCGCCGTTCTTCATCCAGCTAATGTATTTAGGATCATTTAAATCAAGGAAATCGTCTACAGGTTGTATAAAGTCTTTATTGACCATTTGTGGGAAGGCCCAGAACAGTTCAAGCAGTACGATGTCTGCGAAAGGTGTTCCGGAAAGAGAGGTTGTTGTGAAGTTTTCTACGTATTTACCGTAGTCACCAAATTTCACAAATTCAATCGTGCAGTTGTATTTCGCTTCAGCTTCTTCGATCAGTTTAATTTGCAATTCTTGTGCAGGGCTTTTCTCTTCTGTAACTAACCTTGGATCAGCATTGTCATACCAGACGCCGATTTTAATCGTTTCACCATTAAGGTCGATTGCAGGTTCTTCTTCTGGAGCTGGCTCTGCTTCTTTATTTCCAGGTTCCTCTTTAGGAGTCGTTGTAGCCGGTTCTTGTGTTGTCTTTGTGGTACCGCCGCCGCCAGCACAGCCAGCGATCAAAAAGGTCATCATCATAATAATGAGTAACATTGGAAGCAACCTAAATTTCTTCACTCGTAAAACCCCCATTTTCATTCGAATTAAGTAATAACCTGCATGAAATTTCGTCAAACTATTGTTAGCGGAATACAGTTAAAAATAACTCCCCCTTTTCGTTAAAAATGCACCCTCGGAAGTATGCGCTTACATTAAAAAACAAAAAAATAAAATGGTATATACGTTGATGTTTATGTATTGGGTATATCTAATACACCATTCATAGCTGTTATTATAATTGGATAAATCTTCTTTGTAAATAGTGAATATACTTAATTTAAATTTCGTGTAAGTAATTATATCTTTTAGTTCGTAAGTGCTTTCATTTACAAATAAAAAAGCTGTTCCCACTTGAGTAGGACAGCTTTTAAAGTGCTCTCATTCATTTTGTCTGCTAATTTCCCTTGGGTGAAACTCAAACGATTAAGGGTTGGACAGTAGAATTTCGCTCCACGAGATGAACAGGTATAATAACCTGCTGGGTCTGAACATTAGTCCCCTCTATTTGCTGTACGATCAGTTCGGCTGCCCGGCGTCCGATCTCATTACAATCTTGGGAAATTGTTGTTATCGGAACCTCTACTAAACGAGATATCATGTGATCATCAAATCCGATGATAGATAACTGCTCTGGGATTCGAACGCCCATATCAATTGCACTTCGCAGCAGGTCTACGGCCAGATGATCATGTTCAGCCTGAATCGCTGTAACCCCTATGTTCAATAGATGTGAAACCATAGATTTATAGAACTCATTGCTGTCCTGATGTTTATCGGCCTCTTCATAAAAATCGGTAATGATAAGCTCAGGGTCCACTGGAATGTCATGATCTCTTAATGCTTTACAATATCCTTGATAGCGATCTCTAACCGAACTGCGATACTCAATACTAATGCTTGATACAAATGCAATTCTCTTATGTTCTAGTTCAATCAACTTTCTAGTCGCTAGATAACCACCGTCCAAGTTATCAGATACAACACTTGTAACCGGCAGGCTTTCTATGTATTGATCAATCATAACCATTGGGTAATTATTCCAATAAAGCGCATTCAAAATATCGATGTTAATCATGGTGCTCATCGGATATAATATAATACCTCGTGAACCAATCTTAGGAACTCTTAACAGCAGTTCCTTCTCTTTGTTCTTGTCCCAGTTGCTGTAATGAATGCTCAAATAATATCCTTTCGAATCAAGATAATCGGAAGCCCCTTGAATATATTCAAGCTCATTCGTTGAAGAGTACGGCAAGATCATAGAGATAATGGGATTCGGATTTGAATTCATAGCAGTAAATTCTGGGAGTATATTATCTTTCTCTTGCTTCTTGACGTAGCTGCCGCTACCCCTTTTCCTGTAAATAAGGCCTTCACGTTCCAACTCAATCAGTGCTCGCTTTGATGTGATTCGGCTAACACCGGATTGTTCAGCCAACTCCACTTCCGTAGGAAGCTGTTGATCTGGCTTGAACTCACCGTTCAATATCTTGGTCCTCAGGTCTTCCATAATAACCAAGTATAACGGTTTATTCTTGGATTGCATTATTCTCACTTCCAGTCTGCCCCATTATTCTAATTCATATTGATTATACCAACTTTAACTCTATTTTCAATAAATATACCAAATTAAACATTATAATGTCTATTAAAAAAACAAATATCTATTTCAAAAGTAGCACGTCTATCTACCTATTGTTGTTGTAAGAAATTTATAAAAATAGTAATCTACAGAAAAATAAAAAAGACATCCCATGGGACGCCCTTTTCCTTAAATCATTTTGTGATAATTAAATAATTCCCTCTCGTGATAAAATTTCCTCTGCAACGAGCTGCCCGGATAAGGTTACAATCGGTGTTCCTCCTCCTGGATTCGTCGTTCCCCCCACAAACCAAAGTCTGTCTAACCCATTCAAGAAATTGGATGGACGTGAAAACGTCTGTTTTGCAGAATTAGAAGAAATACCATAGATCGCCCCTTTGAAAGCCGCTGTATCTTTTTCCAACTGCTCTGGAGTGTAGAATAATTTCACTTCGGCTTCTGATACCCTCTCTAACCCATAGTTCTCTAACTTATTAAGCAGAAGTTTGCCATATGCCTCTTTCTTATCTTCCCATCTCCAGGCAGGCGAAGTATATGGCGCGTTTGCAAGTATGAATAAATTACTGCTATTTTTAGGAGCCCTATCTTGCTCAGAATAACCCGAATGACATATATAGATGGTTGGATTAGATGGAGCCCTGCGATGATGAAAGATATCGTCAAATTCTTTTTCATATTGATCTGAGAAAAAAACATTATGATGCAACAGTTGTTCATATTGTCTTTGCACACCAATTAATGAGACAAAGCCAGATAAAGAAGGCTCATAGGCAGAGATTCGAGAATCCGACATGGAAGGACGATCAGTAGCAACAATTAAATCACGACAAATAGACAATACATCTCCATTGGCAATGGTGACATCTGCCGTCATCGAACCCATATCACTATCTATTCCTTTAACTTGATTATCGTGAATGAGTATTTTATTCACTTTAACGCCAGTAACAATCTTTACCCCAAGTTCTAGAGCTAAGCGCTCAAAGGCAGCTGGTATAGCAGCCGTTCCACCCCGAACACCATATACACCTTGATAGCCTTCCAAGTGCGCCATCATAGCGAAAATGGCAGGGGCTTCAAATGGAGAAGATCCTACGTAGGTCGCATATCTCCCATACATTGCCAGTGTATTCGGATGACGAAAATAACGCCGTAGTAACTTTTGCAGCGAAGTCAGCGGTCGAATGCGAAGAAAAGAGGTTATGAGTTGTGGTCGTAGTTTCGTTCTCAAATCTAGAAGCAATGTGTTAAGAAAGTTCTTATTCGCATGATCAAACAGTTCTTTAGATTCCGCTAGAAATGCTTTTAGATGACGCGCATCTTCCGGACTGAACTCTGCAATCTGATCACACATTAAATCCACACAACTGCTCATATCGACAACCGAACCATCCGTAAAAAAATTACGCGTGTAAGGATCCAGTCTATAAAGTTCCAGATAATCCTCCATCCGACGACCCGCAGATAAAAAGACCCTTTCGAAAGCTTCAGGCATAGTAATCGTACTTGGACCTCGATCAAATCGATATCCACCTTGCTCAACATACTGCAGCTTTCCTCCAACAGTATCTTGTTGTTCAAGTACTGTAACCTGATAACCGGAGTATGCTAATCGTATCGCGCAAGATAGACCGCCTAAACCAGCACCGATCACAATGGCTTTTTTCATGAATAATTCCTCCCTTTCCACTGATAGCCCTGATGTGTATAGGCTCCGCGGCAGGAATCCAAAGCAAGAACCAGTAAAATCGTCATGCTGATCGGCAGAAGAACAGACAGCCACACAGATTGTCCATTTCGTAAATCGACCACACATTTTATTCCCATGCCAAGCAGCGTGCAGACGCCCGACCACACGATCCATTCTGCAGCAACGGCTGCATTATCGGGAGAGATAATATACTGGAGTGTAGAAAGAATCAGTATGAAAGGAGGTAGAACATACAGTAACGAATATAACGTTAATATGACCAATAAAAGCGCACTGCTTCTTCCGATACCTGGAAATATATTTTTCCTGTATCCATCCCATACTTCTCTACCATTATGGTACATCCGCATGCTTACCAGCTTATGAACGTCCGCTAAGGTAACCGGTTCTCCTGCTTCTTTCATTCTACGTGCTAATGCGACATCATCCACGAGCTGATTAGCAATAGCTTCATGACCACCACATTTTAGATAACTCTCGCGATGCACAAACATAAAGGCACCATGCGCTGCCACAAATTTAGGATCTTTTAAAGCCCGAACAAACTTCACCGGTAAATGACATGCAACTACAAACGTCATTAAAGGTACTATGAGTCGTTCAAGTGTAGTTTTCACCTTTTGATAAGGGAATCCGGTAATCAACCCGCGACCTTGTTTCATAGCAAATTGCATAGTCGAGGATATACAGGTAGGAGAAAGTCGTGCATCTGCATCCATAAATAACCACCAATCTCCTTTGGCATAACTTGATAATTGATGACATGCAAATACTTTGCCTGCCCATCCACTTCCAAGTTCCCTTCCTTCAATTAACCGTACCCTCACATCATTAATAGCAATCGATTTTACGATTTCTGCGGTTCGATCATCTGATCGATCATTGAGCACAAGAATTTCAATATTAATATAATCACTTTGAAGTACAGCGTTTAAACACTCTCCAATATTGCGCTCTTCATTTCGCGCGGGAATCAGAACAGAAATAAGGGGAGTAGATTCTTGTTTGTTCTCAGACATTGATCTCTTGATCTTGGGAAATTGCCGAACGTTCCAGATGACAAATAAGAGCTGTATCACAAGAGTAATCAGAATCACTTGAAAAAGCTGTTCCAATGCTTCAACCTCCTTTGGGCAGCGTCAAATATATCATTTGTTGAATATCCCGCTCGAAGGATGGGTACAAAAGGATCCACGTTTGTAATCTTCTCCTCTATTACTAAGTTCCGGTGTTTCTCAAGCTGCTTCTCTAGGGAGACGCGTACTCTCTCCACAATGTTTTTTCTCTCCAATTCGTCCCATGCGTCTAACATTGGATCTCCAACCCAAATAGAAGCCTCAGGTTTTTGATGTTGTACCAAAAAAGTTAGCATTGTGACAGGCACCACAGCTGTATTCGGACATTTCGCAAGCAGGTAGCCAATACCGGATTGTAATCGAAGAGGGCGGATATCCTGATGATAAATTTCACCTTGAGGGAACAGCCATACACGACCTTGGTTGCTTAGCAATTTCTCTGCGTAATGAAGTGATTTCCAAATTCCTTTTACTGATGATTTATCGATTGAAAAAGCCCCTATTTTGCGAAAAAAACGATATTTATTCATCTGTTTCTCATCCATCATCATGTAATGATCCCCGGAAGAAGTTTTACGTATGACATGATAGACCAAAAGCCCATCCCACCAACTGCTATGATTCATTACATAAATAACAGGCCGTTCCATTTCAAACCAATCCAGTTCTCCCCGAAGCGTGATCTCGTGAAAATAACGTCTTAATAAATAGTGTTCATTATAACGCTGGAACACATATTCAAATCCTTTGCGTTTGTTCGCCTCGATCAAACCACAGCACCCCCTCAGCTACTGCTACACCTATTAGGGAAATGATAAAGGGGATCATCAGACCTTCTTTGACAGCCAAAATTCCAAACATCAGGAGCATTCCCTGGTATAATCTCCCTGACTCCGCCTTAGGTTTCACTCCAGTCTTCCGAAGAGGATACAAGAAAGAGAGCAGATATGCAGTTCCGAACCAAGCCGCGAAGTTCTCCCAGGGTACTCCTGCATATATGCCTTTCCCCTCCCACATCCAAAAACCTCTGGCAAATGCAACGGGATCGAGCACAAGATCGAGCAACAACGCCCAAAAGCCAACCTGCAGCGCTCGAATCCAGTTCGTTGTTGAGGTTGATAAAAGAATGGCTGAAGACATAACACCTACCCATGCAAAACCTATAGCAAATGGCACTCTTTCTCCAAATATACTCAACGTGTTACTGTAATAATAGGATCCAAAGGGATATCCCGTTCGTGTACCGACGGCTTCAAGTATATATGTAACAAGCCCTATCAAAACTGCCCGAATAGCTATAGCATATGTTTTACTGCCTCTTAGACCTTTCTTATTTTGAAATTGATTCTGGTTTACCAACTCAAGCTGTAGTGCATAAATAGCAAAGAACACTAGAAATAATCCGTTAGAAAAATGTAAAAAGTCTGGGACCTTGAAGCTAAGCATTAATATTAACCCTACTGCATACCAACCCCAGAATAAATATCGAAGTATCATGATACAGCGCTACTTTCTTTATTGAACACGGATATACCAAAGCGACGGGCTACCGAAGTAAGTATTGCGGCTTTCTGCAAGTTGCTAACATAAGCTCGTTCAGTATATATGCGATATTGGTTGTGTTTAACAGCATCCAGTATCGCTGCATAAAATCGGGCTGCGAGTTCCACGCTGAATCCGCTTGAGCTTGGATAAGAATCCAGACCACGTAAGCCTAACTCAAACCAGTACCTGGCCAGAGAATCCAGTTCGTGAATAAGATCCTTAAATGGCTTGTTGATTACACCGTCAGCAAACTCCTTCTCGGTATATCCATATTTCTGCATCATTTTCAAAGGAATATACCTTCTTCCCCTTGCCTGATCTTCACCTACGTCCCTTACGATATTAACAATCTGCATCGCTTTACCGAGGTAGATTCCCGATTCTGTAATACTCGCATCAGGTGATTCATGCAAGACTGGCAGAAGCATTTCACCAACCGTACCAGCGACAAGGTAGCAATAGTTTTCTAACTCCTCCATGGTGTTATAGTGTGTCATAACAAAATCACGTCGCTGCCCTTGCATCTGTTTATAAAATGGCTCTTTTGTCAGATTTGGAAACCGACTGAACAGCCAACGAAGTGCCGGCCAGATGAAGTGACCTTCTGCGCGATCTAACTGATCCAGATGCCCTTCCAATTCATCAATTGAGTAAGAAGCCTTATGTGGCTCATCCACAGAATCATCAATCATACGGCAAAATGCGTAAATCACATACACTGCTTCTTTTCGAGGAGAAGGCAGAAAACTGAAAGCTTTATAAAAAGTAGTTGATCCGTCACGAATCATATCCTCACATTTTGTCAAACTGATCGCATGCTGCATGCATTTCTCTCCTTTGTCAGATAGTCTGCCAGAAGACGTGCTCCTTGCATGACGATGGGAACACCGCCTCCAGGATGAACGGAAGCACCTACACTGTATAAGTCCTCGATTTCAGGATAAGGAACGATTTGCGGTCTAAACACAGCGGATTGACTCATGCTGGGAGCAATTCCAAAACTCCCTCCCCGATACATCCCTTCGCGTTCTGCATCATCCGGATTACGTACATCCATCCAGCATATCGCTTCTCTAAGGCCTGGAAATCCGCGCTCTTCCACTTGTTCAAGAACATAATCGACCCATGTACTTTGGACATCCTCCCATACCACATCTCCAGCAGGTGGCACGGGAACAAGCAAATACATAACGCTTTCTCCTTCGGGTGCAGCTTCATGATCAAGCGCAGTTGGATAAAATGAATATATTGCAGGTTCTTCTGGTATTTTCTTATCTACAAATAACTGACGTAACCCTTTATTGAGCGCTTCAGGAAGAAAGAATTGATGAATACCAGCTTTCTCCCAGCGGCGGTTTAGTCCTAAATAGATGAGCAGGCAACCGGATGAAGGTTCAAAGCGCTTCGGACTTCTTCTGCCTGCTCTCCTTCCATGATGCGAATCAAACCGATTATTGAAAGTTTGATATGAGTGATCCAAACGCCTCTCTCCATTAACCTTATCGGGTAGTAACTCAGCCAAATAAGGAAAGTCCCCATTAAATACAATAGAATCATGTTTAAAAAGCTCTCCACGTGAGTAAATTCCTTTGCATGAACCGTTTTGTAGGTATAGTCGATCCACTGGTGAATTGATTTTGATGTTTACTCCTCTAAGCTTAAGCTCCTCATGAAGCAGCTGAACTAGCCATGCATAACCACCACGAAGATACCAAACTCCGAATGCGTGCTCAGCGTATGGAATAAGCGTATATAATGCAGGTGATTTAAACGGTGCACCTCCTATGTAAAGAGTTTGGAGTGAAAAGGCATCTTGGAGCCTTTCATCACTGAAATAATCAGCTGCTAATGCACGTACGCTTTTAAAAGCTTTCATACGAATAAGTAACTTCATGTTATGCCAAGTATAAAAATGGGATTTCTGCATAAAAGGTTTATTTAAAAACGCATCTACTCCGCTATAAAATGCCTTGCCCATATCCTGCATGTATCGTAAATAGCCTTCTTTTTGTCCTGGAAAAACTCGATCCAATTCCTCCAGCTGCTTCTCTTGGTTCCGATACTTCTTAAAGGTGGTTCCATCCGAGTAATGAATAGTATATAGAGGATCACATTCCATAAGAGGCAATCGGGAACGATCGATCCCCCCCTCTTCCAATATCCCTAACAGCATCTCCGGTAGAAGAACGATAGTAGGACCGCGGTCAATCCGATATCGACCTGTTTCATCTACTTGATAAGCTAGACGACCTCCAAGACTGGACACTTTTTCATAAATCGTGACTTTATAACCCCTATTGCTTAGTAACAGCGCCGTTGTTAACCCACCAATGCCAGCTCCAATAATACCTATCTCCATACAGGAACCTCCTTTGGAAATTTGGATGCAGTAGGCAAAATAAAGCCTGCGCGTTGATCCTCTTCCATTAACAAATTCACACTAATTCGTGCAGACTCCCATATCGTCGGTAGTCCGCTTCCTGGATGGGTCCCTCCACCAACGAGCCAGCAGTTTCCCAGCTCTTCAAACCGATTGTGAGGGCGCAGATGCATCATTTGATCAAGCGAATGTGAGAGATTAAAGGTGGCACCTTGATAAACATGAAACCGTTCTTGCCAATCTAAAGGTGTGACCATTTCTTCCATCTCGATGCGAGAAGATATCCCCTTCAATTCCGGCTCACACTCAAGCCGACGCAGAACTTGCTCTCTTACCCTGCTCTTTTCCTCCTGCCAGTTGGTTTCTCCACTCAAGTTAGGGACAGGCATTAAGATATATAGGGCTGTTTTTCCCGGGGGAGCCATCGTCGGATCGCTGATTCCAGGATTATGCACATAAATTGAAGGTTCTTGAGAAAGCACACCAAGCTTGGTGATTTCATTTACATTCTTCTTATAATCATCCGAGAACAGAATGGTATGGTGCGGTATATTCACCGTCCCATCAATACCTAAATACAACATAAAAGTGGAACAAGAGTATTTTTTACTCGCAACACGTTCAGGGGAGTACTTTTTGAGCTCGCCAGGTTCGAAAAATTGTGTCATTGCTGTAGCAAAATCCGCATTAATAACAACGTGATCCGCATCCATTCGCTCTCCGTTCTCTAGTTCCACACCGATTGCTTTACCGTTACGGGTTCGTATTTTTTTTATCCCGTTACTCGTTTCTACCTTGCCTCCATATTCTTGTATAACCTCGGCCATTGCATCACAGATCCGATTCACTCCTCCGATCGGATGAAACAGACCATACTCGTGCTCTAAATAGGATAAGATCGAAAATGTTCCTGGACATTCCCAAGGCGACATCCCCAAATATTTCGCCTGAAATGTAAAAGCATATTTGAGGCGTTCGTCTGTATAATACTTCGACAATCTGCCGTACACCGTATCTAGGGCATTAAGTTTTGGTAAAGCTTTGAACACGTCCGTCCGTATGTAATCTGTCAAACGAGAAATTGGTCGTTTTAAAAGAGGCGCTATACGATCAAATTTCGTTTTTTCATCAATCATGAAACGGCTGTAACCCTCCCCATTTCCAGGGAACTGCTGCTCAATGCGTTCTTTCATCACCTCACGGTTCCGAGTAGCATCAAAGTTTATGTCACCAAATTTAAGTCTATATAAAGGATCAAGTTCAACCATCTCTACGTAATCGTGAAGTGATCGATCTACAGCAGCAAATAATTGTTCTAAAGATTCCGGCATCATAAGAAATGTCGCTCCCCGGTCAAAACGATAGTCACCCATTTCAACACGGGAGGTGCGTCCGCCAATAAAAGGCTGCTTCTCATAGATAGTGACTTCATACTCACTGCCAGCTAGCAGCATACCTGCCGCTAATCCTCCTGGTCCTGCACCTACGATAATAGCTTTCCTTTTGGATGTCATGCAGCCCCTCCACCTTCTATGTATAATTCAAATCTCTATAATTAACCCTACGGTAAATATACAAACATTGTACAATGATGTATATAGTTTGTAAACAGAATCAATTTATTTTACTGATGCGGATATTCATTAAAAAAAAGCTTCTAAACACAAAAAAACAGCCATATGTTTCTTTGGCTGTTTTTTGAATGGTTAACGCATCGATAACTATTTCAAAGCACCCATAATTAAGTGCAAAGCACTCTCCTGTTCATGCGGCTTGAACACGATTAGCTTTTGATTGCGGTTGTAATGAATAGCTGTCTTCTCTGTTCTTATCGTCTTTAAAGCATCCAGGGCAAATTTAACATTACATTTAATCTCGAAAATGTCGTTAGTGGCACTTTCTAAAACAATATTCTCATCCATATATCCATTATCACTCTGACAAGATATCCTAAGGTGATCATTATTTATTTGCATGGTCGTAATGAACCCCATACTGCTATCAGAGATGATCATGGATCTTTCAAGCGAACGTAATAATTTGGGGGTCGATACAACCACTTTGGAGCTTGATTCCATGCTGATCATCTTTTCGATATTAGGATACTTTCCTTCCATAGGAGTTACCGCATAGGTGAGTGATCCTTGTTTGAAAAGCATACGTTGCTCGAGAAAATTGATATGTACAGGTAAATCATCTTTAAGAATATGTTTAATATCAACTAAAGCTTTACCTGATATTATATTCTCTGCAGATACTCCGCTGGCTAACATCACGGTCATTCTTGCTACACGATGTCTGTCACAAGCCGTAAAACAAACCGATTTATCATTCAGTTTAATATGAACACCCGTTAATAAGGGGTTATCTTCGCGAGAAGAAACAGCATAAATAGTTTGGTTAATCAAAACTTTTAAAACCTCTCCATTTAATTCAATCGGTATACCACTATGGTCCAGACGCACTTGAGGATATTCGCCCGCATCCATTCCAACAAGTCTAAAATTCGAATCTCCTGAGACGATATGAACACAATCGTTTTCTAATAACTCTACCTGAATCCAATCCTCGTCCATTTTCTTAATAATTTCAAACAGCTTGTCAATAGGTAAAACAACTGAACCTGATTTCATAAATGTAAACTTATCTTTACTTAGCTCGTATCTCATCATATTATTGGAATCTCCACCGACTAATATCATTAGCTCGGGATCTACCGTAATAAAAACGCCGCTAAGTATAGGTATTGACTTGGAATTAGCTATTTTAGAGATATGCTGCAAGGGTATAAGAATCTCATCTTTCGGAACTTTAAACTTCATGGATTTACCTCCAAATTCTCTGAGAATCCCTTTTTGCTTCCTCTTAATCCCCTATCACTTCATAATGCTCTACCGTTGGAAAAGGATCATAAAAATGATGCAGCATGCTCTTCCACTCTTGATACTCCGCTGAACCCCTAAACCCAATTGTATGATCTTCTAGACTTTCCCACTTTACAAGTAAGATGTATTTATGATCGTCTTCTATACATTCTTGTACTTCATGACTGATATAACCCTTCATGCTGGCTATTATCGCCGATGCTTCTTTGATAGCCTTCTCAAAAGACGGTGTTAAACCTGGTTTAATATTCAAAATGGCAACTTCCAATATCATAAATTTACCCTCCTAAATTAGAGTGGTTATGCTTGTACTATGATATCCAATACTTCATTCGGGTTTTCTGCGATATAATTCGGATGTTCAGATAGCAAAGCTTGTTTTGAATCCATCCCCCAAGTTACCGCAATGACCTCGACATTCATTTTCTTACACGCCTGAATATCCCGCACTTCATCGCCTATGTATAATAAGTCTTTACTAGACAAACGATTAGTTCTCATATACTGTCTGAGCGATTTATCTTTACCGAATAGACCATTCGAGGACTTGACCTGTGTAATGCAGGCTACTCCTTGATGCTCCATGTATTCAATTATGTTGGATTCTGAGTTTGAAGTAATAATCGATATGGTATATCCCTTCTCACTCAATTTATTAATGATTTCTCGCATGCCTTCAAAAAATAGAAGTGACTTTAAATGGAGTTTATACTTGCTCTTAAAATCCCGACTAAACTTTCTAATTAATAGAACTCTAAACATCGGAACATTCAATACCTTAATCTTCTCTCTTAATGAGAGGTTCATCATATTTCGGTATTCGGTTGGATCTATCTTATTAAACTTATACTGGTCGGCAAGCTCATTATAAACTTTCACAACAACTTCAACGGAATTCACTAATGTCCCATCAAAGTCAAATACAATATGCCTTTTCAATTCAATACCTCTTTTATCTTTATTTTTTCGTCATGATGATAATCCCTGTTGACCAATCTAATTTAAGCAGATGAAAATCCTTTCTCTGCTCAAGCTGTTCAATTAATGCTTCGACCTTAGCTTCATGACCATCAGGCCAGTTTGGCTGCTGATTTAAATCATCGATTATGTAGATTCCATTGGGCTGCACCATATCTAACACTTCTTCGAGCAAATAGAACTTACCAGGCCAAGTGTCCGCAAAAATAATATCAAACTTCTTATCACGATTCTCCTCAATAAACACTCCGCCGTCGCATACATGAAAGTCCACTCTAGGATCCTGAATGGATTCTTTTGCAATACTAGCAAATTGTTCATCAAACTCAACGGTAGTAAGGACCGACTGATCGTCCATACCTTCTAAAATCCATGTCGTAGAATAACCGGCACCCGTACCTAATTCCAAAATACGAGCTTTTGATTTTGCCGAAACAAGCATTCTTAATAAGTTACCCGTCAAATTATCACAGGACATGGTGAACCCTTTTTCATTGGCCATAACTTTAATTTTCTCTGCTGTTTCTGGAATGATTATATTTCTTTGATCATCCATAAATTCACCACTTTCATCGGATAGATTTGATACCTTCCTGCGATTAACCGCCAATTATTCAGTGCATGAAATCAATGTTATACGAATTATATATGAATTTGGATTTTCGCAACAGGTCAAATGTTAATAACGATATTGAAAATCCGGCCCTTAGGTTCTGGCAGAAAGTCGAGCAGCCTGCACAATCGGCACAGTAAAAGTTAGCTTTCAACCATCTCATGGAGCGACACGACATGAGGCAAGCCGGTTTATGGAAACTGCCTACTCGTTTATTCGAGCGATAAAATGAAAATAGGGCGCAACAAAAAAGCAGACGATTTTTAAACCGTCTACTTTTTGTTGATTTATGCTATATAATGAGCATTACTCAACACGGCCAGCCTGTGCTTTTCTTATTAACCGCCGGGCAAGATACATATTCAACTTGTATTTTCTTACTCGCTAGTTGATTGTGCTAAGTCAGAAGTTTATTTGGCTTTCCTCGCAGACCGCAGATAACGTAGATAGAATATGATTATGATGAATAATTATTTGCTCCGCAGATAAATTCTCATAATCATATGTACTATGAACATCCGAAGCTAATTCGCAAGTAAAGCCAAGAGAATATGCGCTTTTAACGGTAGCATCTACGCAGTATTCAGTTTGCACACCACAAAAAACCAAATTGGTAATTCCCCTGTTCCGAAGCTCTTTTTCCAAGTCAGTGTTCAAAAACGAATCCGCATGATACTTAATTATTTGTATATCATTTTCATATGGAGCAACCTCTGGATGCACTTGCCATAAAGGTTGATTCTCAGCTCGTGGAGAATCACCTTTCTCAGTATACAAAATATAGAAAACAGGTGCATTGGCCCGCCTAGCCTTTGTAAGCAAATTCTTTGTGTGTTCGATCAGTTCCTGTTCATTACTTAGCGGTTTACCACCATAATCTTTCCAAACAAAAGGCATAATCTGCATGTCAATAACAATAAGTGCTTTTTTCATAATAGCTCCTTTTACTTACAGCCATTCCTTTGGATTATACATCTCGTGTAGTAGCTGTTCATTAAAATTTTCAAGTGGTATCATATTGATTGTTTCTCATGTTCTGTTCACGGTTGACTCCTCCACAACCCATGCTGTGTACAATAGAAATACAAAGTACCACCGTACATTTTAGGGATTCGGATTTCTGGCCCTTGCTCTGGATAGAGCCGTGTTAAGAGCATCTTATCAGGCGTAACATAAGCAATAAAGCTGATGTAATGTGTCCGTGTCATTTCATGAGAAAATGTGATGTAGTAATCAAACTCTATTTCCTCTACATGTAAACAATGCTCTTGATCTGTAGTCTTCGGCTCCAACTTATCGAGTTTTCGCCCACAACAGGATATTTCTGCATCTCCTACAGAAGTCAGGACTCCACCACAATTGGGACAGACAAAAAACTTAGTTCTTTTCATATTTCCTCGATCATCCTCATTTGGCTGCAAATCGCCAGCCAATATTTTTTCAATATTGACACCCAGTATTTCAGAAAGCTCCGGCAAAAGAGAAACATCTGGATTCCCAAGTCCACGCTCCCATTTTGAAACGGCTTTATCACTGATATTCATTCGTGTAGCAAGCTGTAATTGGGTCATGTTCTTTTCCACTCGTAGTGAACGGATCAATTTACCGATTTGACTGCTATCCATCTAGACCACCTCTGGTTTTTATAATGCCGTCCCATATGTAAAAATACAATAAACGCTCCGTAGAGTCTGCTAATGCTCCAAGTAAATATATATTATTTCGAAAAACCTGCAAGCAGGGTAATGGTATATACACTTGCAGACAAAATGCCCACTATATAATATGAATGCAACAACGCCGCCTATTTCTCCAATGGGCGGCGTTGTTGCGATTATTTTCGTTTGATATACGCTTTAAAAATCCACAGGCTTTTCGTTCATCCCAATCTGCTAGCCATTATTACCAAAGCAGGCTAATGGTTAACAAATTAAACAACGCTAATGGAAGGATTGGATTGAATCCTGGATACGGTGGCCGTGGTGGCGGATAGCCTGGATGAAATGGTGGCCGCGGTGGTGGGTAACCAGGGTAAAATCCACGTGTACTTCCTGGATCAATGTTCAAATATACATATTTTGTATCTACACCTACAACAATTCCTTCGATGACTTCATGATCTACCGTCTGCACTCGTACTTTACGATTCATTGCATTTTTCATCGTATGGTGGACGTTTTCCTTGTGTTTAAGCATAGAGTTCGCAATATGTTGGTCGCATTCGTATACGACTTGGTGACTCGGATATGTCGTCATACATTCACTCCTTCGTATTATCCTTGCTCTCACTATATGCGCACGCCCATGAAAGGGTGTATGCCTATTCATGAAGGTTTGACGAACAGAACATACGGGTATAAGTAAATACTAGGTATATCCAAGAGGAGGTTTAGGTTAATGCAAGATATTCAGTCCGAACAAGGACGTTTTTTCATAGGTGAAAATGGAAATACAGTCGCTGAAATTACATATTCGTCTCTAGGTGACCATGTGATTAACATTGACCACACCTTTGTTTCTCCTTCTTTACGAGGCAAAGGAATTGCCGAACAGCTAATTCGAAAAGTAATCGAGTATGCCAGAGCCGAAGGCTTAAAAATTAATCCTTCTTGTTCTTACGCTGCCCATCATTTCAACAAATTTCCCGAAGATCGGGATCTGTTACATTAACAATCTGAGATTTATAGAAACAAAAAAGGATTGTCCTCTGACAGTCATCTTTAGATGATTGTCAGGGGACAACCCTTTAATTCGTTATGAACACCACTAGAAGATTCGATTTGCACCATTATATTTAGGACCCCAATAGGAGCTGTTTAAATTTGCAATCGTAATTCCTTTGCTAGTAGCGGAAATAAATTCATTATTACCAATATAAATACCTACGTGAGATGTCGAAACTTTATTCGTAATAAAGAATACAAGATCTCCTTCTTTCAGATTGCTCTTCGAAACAGGTGTTCCGTGATTTTCGTGCAATGAAATGGAACTGTGAGGCAGACTAACGCCCATTTTTCCATACACATATTTAATAAAACCGGAGCAATCGAATCCTGTGGATGGCGAAGAACCGCCCCATACATATTTAACGCCTAGATGCTTCTTAGCTTCTGCTACAACTTGCTTTCCTTTAGAAGTGCTTGTAGCAGATGCAGTATAAGCAGGTTTATAGGTTTTTCCATCTGTGCTTAACATAGCAATATTGTTCTTCGAATCCCAATTCAACGTGAATCCGAAAACATCGGTTACAAAACGAAGTGGTACAAATGTACGTCCTCCAATAACTCGCATCTTCGTATCCATTTTAACTTCTTTTGAGTTCACAAAAGCACTGCTGGAATTGGATTTCAATACGATCGTTTTGCTGCCTTTTTTAATCGTTACTTTAACTATGTATGAGTTGACCTTCTCATATTTAACTGTAGCTCCTAGCTTATCACCAATCATACGAATCGGTACTTGAGTATATCCATTACTGTCAACGAATGGAGTCTGATCTGGAAAATTAACTAATGAATCATTGATTTGAACTTTGATAGAAGATGTAGCTGCACTAGCAAAATCAGGACTAAGAACAAATGTAGAAGCTACAATCGCCCCAGTTAATAGCATTTTTTTCAGTATGTTATTCATGATGTTATCCTCCCTGTTGCTTCCGAGGTTAGTTGACGGATTCGGGAAGAGGTATTCCCTAGTTTATCGGATAAACATTCACCCCATATAAAGCTCCCCCGTACCAGACGTTATGCTCGACTGGATTCAGCTGTTTGTAGACCAAGTGACTTATATAAAGTTAACATATCTTAAAGGGGAATTTACGTCTAAATTGTGTCCGTTTCGTGAAAATATGAATAGATTGTAACTATTTGAAGTCAATTTGATACTTTTTCGATACCTATTTATGACATGGGAAATATTGAAAAGGTTTTATCTGCAGGTTTACGGTTATCCATCTTGACTTTTACGAATAAAAAAACATATATTAAAGCCATACCCTCTTATAAGGAGAGATTTTGATGTCGGTGAGCGTTCTTAACTAACCAAATTTCATAAGATTGGAAATTCCTTGGTTTGTTCATAGTCCGAAATGGCTATGTCTATTTTCTTATGGATTTTTCCATCTATGCAATTAGTTAAGAACTGCGGATATCAATTGAAGCCCGGGAGGTCTATCCTGTTTTTTGGCGTCTATTCATCCGTGCTGACAGTTCAGCACGGATTTTTTAGGAATATGGCTGATTATTTAGCGCTCAAAGCCTATTTCTATCGTGATGTCGAAAATATAGGATGGCCGATCTAAAGGCAGAGAGTGAACCTAAGGTTCATTCTCTGCCTTTTTTTTGTTTTCCGGGCTGTTTCAAGGAACATACAGATTAAAGAATATTAATAAGGAGCTGGAAATCAATGAATTCATCAACTTTAAAACAACTGCAATACGACAAGGTAAAAAGTGAACTAGAACGTTTCGCTGTCTCTTATCTTGGAAAAGAACACATTCGAAACATGCAGCCACTTACACAGCTTAAAACAATACGTCATCAGCTTGATCAGACCCATGAAGCAGGAGCATTACTCCGTGCCGGTGCTAGTGTGCCTATCCCATCACTGGAAGGAATCGAACCCGTCCTGCAACTGTTAGGAACAGGTTATGTGCTTAGTGAACGAGACTTTTCCCATATTCAACAATTTCTGCGTAGCTGCAAGCAACTGATTCGTTATATGGCTAATAAAAGTGATATCGCTCCTACTATCGCTGCATACGCTTCGTCGATGTATGAGCTTTCGTCCCTTCTATCAGAAATTGAACGATGTATTTACAGTGGCCGTGTAGTCGATGCTGCAAGTAAAGACTTAGCGAAAATCCGCAAAAAAATAATGGTGTCCGAAGAACGCATAAAGCGAAAACTGGATAGCTTGCTCCATAAATACCGCGATATTATGCAGGAAAGTCTAGTTAGTAAACGTAATGGAAGATATGTTCTTCCAATAAAGAAAGAACATCGCAGGCTTGTAAATGGAGTCGTGCTTGATGAATCTGCAAGTGGCCAGACAGTCTACATTGAACCTAACGATGTATCTAGTCTCCAGATGGAACTAAGTTATCTACGTTCGGATGAAGCACGTGAAGAAACTAAAGTTCTTAGTGATCTAACCGCGCTGGCAGAGAAATACGCTCACGAATTAAAATTAAATGCAGATACCGTAGGAATGTACGATTTTATTATGGCAAGAGGAAAATATGCGTTAATGATCGGTGGAAGAGATGTAAAGCTTAATGATCAAGGAATCATCGCTCTCAAACAGGCGACGCATCCCCTGCTCGGTTCAGAAATGGTTCCGCTCGATTTTGAGATTGGCCATGACTATAAGTCCCTTATCATCACCGGACCGAATACAGGTGGTAAGACTTTAACACTAAAAACGGTTGGTCTATTAACGATGATGGTACAATCAGGACTGCTCATTCCTGTAGATGAAGGTAGTGTGTGTAGCGTATTTGAACAAATCTCCGTCGATATCGGTGATGGGCAGAGTATAGAGCATGCCCTAAGCACCTTCTCAGCGCATATCAGAAACGTCAATCATATTTTACAAACTGCAAATGACAAAACATTGATTCTGCTGGATGAAATGGCTTCAGGCACTGACCCAGGGGAAGGGGTCGGACTTTCGATTGCTGTGCTTGAAGAGCTTTATCGACGCAGATCAACGGTCGTGGTAACAACCCACTTTACCGAAATCAAGAACTTTGCTACTGTAACCTCAGGTTTCGAGAACGCACGAATGGAGTTTGATACGGAAACACTTGAACCGAAATATCGATTAAAAATCGGTGAAGCTGGACAAAGTTACGCTTTTGTCATTGCTGAGAAGCTAGGAATTCCAGAAGCCATCATCACTCGTTCTCGCGAAATAGCCGAAGCTGGAAGAAGTCATGAAAGCATCCTCTTCAGACCCGACAGTATATCTGCGGATAAAACAGAATGCCCAGACAAAACGACGCTTCCTGATTCCATACGTGAAGGGCAATATAAGAAGAGTGTGCGTTCAGAGGAGAAAGTGACAAAATCAACGCTTCGAGCGGAAGCAGAACAACAGGAGACTCCTCCTAAGATCACGCCCTCCTATCAACTTGGAGATCTTGTATATGTTTCCTCAATGAAACGGACTGGTATTGTATGTGAAACGATGGATTCTCGAGGTACGATAGGTGTGCTCATTCAGAAGAAAAAATTCAAGATCAATCACAAACGTCTGCGCCTTCATATTGCTGGCAAAGATTTATATCCGGAAGACTATGACCTAGATATTGTTTTTGAAAGCAAAGAGAACCGTAAGAAGCGTAAGCTAATGAACCGTAAACATGTAGAAGGTCTAATCATTGAAACCAAACCAGAATCCTAAGGAGGACATAAATATGATCAGAACAGAACAAGTCCAAGACTACTCTCAAGTCGATAAGCTGCTACGAAATGCATTTAATGGAGATGAAGAGGTTCATATTGTTGAACGTATTCGTGCACAGGGTGATTACGAGCCGAATTTATCCCTTGTTGCTGACAATGACGGAGCTATTACGGGTCACATTATGTTCAGTTACGCCCAGCTTATAGATGGTCAGAAGTCTTACAAAGTCGCTGGACTCGCACCGCTTGCTGTAGATCCTTCTTATCAGCGTAAAGGTATCGGTAGCGCTTTGATCCATGAAGGACTAGAGAGATGTCGTCAGTTTGATATTCCTTTAGTATTTCTTATCGGTCACCCTGAGTACTATTCTCGATTTGATTTCGTTAAAGCGGTGGATTATGGTTTTGAATTAAAGCAATTCGAGGTACCCGATGAAGTATTTATGGTTTATGAAGTTCAAGCAGGAGCTCTGAATCGCTATAAGGGCGAACTCCGTTATTCCAAAGCATTTTTCAACCAGGAATAATGAGGGCCGGAATATCTAAACGCTAGAACTTCAACAAATAAACCTCAAGCAGATGCTGTGGCAATATCCTTAGTAAATGTTGTACAATAAAGCTTAAATGACTATTTGAAGGATGGTTTTCAACATGTATTTAGCTGATGATTGGAAAGATTATGAAGTTATAGATACCGGAGGTGGAGAAAAGCTCGAACGTTGGGGTGATGTCATTCTGCGTCGTCCGGACCCGCAAATTATTTGGCCGCTTCACAATGACAGTGGAATATGGAGAAATGTACATGGCCATTATCACCGCAGCTCGTCAGGTGGCGGGAATTGGGATATGAAGAAGCAGTTGCCTGATCGCTGGAGCATCTCCTATGACCAACTGAAATTCCACATTCGTCCGACAAACTTTAAGCATACTGGCCTTTTCCCGGAACAGGCTGCTAACTGGCGCTGGATGATGGACAAAATTGCTGATGCTGGTCGTCCAATTCGCGTGCTAAATCTGTTCGCTTATACTGGCGGAGCAACTGTAGCGGCTGCATATGCTGGTGCACAAGTCGTTCACGTTGATGCAGCAAAAGGCATGGTGCAATGGGCGAAGGAAAACTTAGCTTTGTCTGGACTCGCAGATCGTCCTGTTCGATTCATTACAGACGATGTGTTCAAATTCGTGCAGCGTGAGCAGCGCCGTGGTAACAAATATGATGCGATCATTATGGATCCCCCTTCTTACGGCCGAGGACCGAGCGGGGAAACATGGAAGCTGGAGCAAAGTTTGTATCCATTCCTTGAGAGCTGCCTTGAAATTTTGTCAGACAATCCTTTGTTTATGCTGATCAACTCCTATACAACTGGAATTTCGCCAACTGTATTGAAAAATATGCTGTCCATGACCATGCAGCCAAGATACGGTGGCAGCATAAGCGCAGGCGAGATTGGACTTCCTATCACTAACTCCGGTCTAAATCTTCCATGCGGAATTTTGGGCCGTTGGGAGTCTTAAGATATGACGTATACGAACGCCAAATATCCTGAGATACCCATTATATATGAGGATAATCACGTCCTTGGCGTCAGCAAACCGGTGAATATTCTATCACAGGAGGATTCATCCGGAGATCCGGATATGCTCACGATTCTCAAGGAAGATATAAAGGTTCGTTACAACAAACCGGGAAATGTATTTCTTGGACTCGTACACCGACTTGATCGCCCTGTCGGAGGTGCTATGGTATTCGCCAAAACCTCTAAAGGGGCCTCTCGTTTGTCCGAAGCCGTTCGTAGCAGGAACTTTAGGAAATTATATGTAGCGGTCGTTCATGGACGACCGAAACAACAGACAGGCCGGCTGATAGATACACTTTACAAGGACAGCCGCAGTAATACTGTCAGCGTTGTTCCTAAAGGAACTGAGGGTGCCAAGGAAGCGATTCTTGATTATTCCGTTCTGGAGACTGCTGGCGGCCTTAGTCTCGTTCTGGTGGAGCTACATACAGGAAGACCCCATCAGATCCGAGTTCAATTAAGCCATGCCGGCTGCCCTCTTTATGGTGATCAAAGATATGGTAAGGGATTCAGCAAATCTGGTCAGCAAATAGCACTATGGTCGGTACTTGTTGGATTTCCACATCCCGTAACCAAAGAAGAAGTACGAATTGAAGTAATTCCTCCGGACGTACATCCATGGAATTTATTCAATTCCGATCGGATTATTAAAGAAATTAAGAACCATCAATAACCCCTTATTGGCCGAGATCCTATCCATGGATTTCGGCTTTTTATTGTCATTTCATCACGTCACACCACTGTCAAAACCTCTTAAAAACCAACAAATTAAAAGATATTCCCCCTAATTTAGACGTAATTCTCCCTTTACTTATTTGAATGATTATTTAAGAATAGTTATTATAAATTCCAATCGATTCCAAACTTGGATGGAATATAGACTCTTTAATAGAGTTTATATAGAATTACCAGCTTCTTTTTATACTTGACGGAGGTGATAGCGCAACAAGAATAACACAGCATTACTTAGCATCATTAGCTAACACTATTTTTCTAAAATCCAAGGAGGTATAGTTAATGACAATTTCTTCAGGACAAAATTACAAGCGCTTACATTTGAATCCGGTCTACATGGTTCTTGGTTTCTCACTAATGTTCTTAGCCGTTATGGCAATCTTCTCAAGTAGCGCATCTGCTCATGGATATATTGAATCTCCTGCAAGCCGAGCTGCGTTATGTAAAAGCGGAGAGAATACAAACTGCGGAAACATCCAATATGAACCTCAATCACTCGAAGCAAAAGGGAATTTTCCCGCTGCAGGACCGGCTGATGGAGAAATTACAGGCGCAGGCGTTTTTCCTGAGTTATATGAGCAAACACCAACCCGCTGGGCGAAAGTAGATATGAATGGCGGAGCAAACACATTCACTTGGAAATTAACTGCAGCACATGCTACGAAAGAATGGAAGTATTACATTACGAAAAAAGGCTGGGATCCAAGCAAACCTCTCGCTCGTGCGGATCTGGAACTGTTCTGCTCTATCGATGATGGTGGAAAAAGACCAGATTTCACAGTATCACACACTTGTAATGTTCCAACAGACCGCAGTGGTTATAACCTGATTCTCGGCGTATGGGAAATTTCAGATACTGGTAATGCATTTTACCAAGTGATTGACGTTAATCTAAACAATAATGATGGTGGAGGCGAAACTCCTGCACCAGATACTCAAGCTCCTACAGCTCCTGCAAACTTGATGTCTACTAGCACTACAGCTACAAGCGTTGCGTTATCATGGAGTGCAGCAAGTGATAATGTTGGTGTAACAGGATACGATATTTATAAGGGATCCACTCTGGCCGGCAGCGTTGCTGGCTCTGTATTAAACTATACGGTGAATGGATTAACTGCAAATACGGCTTATGACTTTACAGTTAAAGCTATAGATGCAGCAGGTAATGTATCGTCCGCTAGTAATGTCGTAACAGTTACAACATCTAACGCAGCAGCAACTTATCCGGATTGGAATGCAGCAACTTCCTATGTGGGTGGTAGCAAAGTTACTTATAACGGTGTAAACTATGAAGCCAAATGGTGGACTTTAGGCGAAACACCTGGTGAGGCTGATGTACTGAAGGTACTTCCTTAATATCATTCTCTTCCTTTACTTAGCTGTGTTAGACTCCCATTGATGAAATAGGAAGAAGAACACACAACAAAATGAAACTGCCAGTTGCCGAAATTCATCGGCGACTGGCAGTTTATTTTCATTAAAAATAATTGAATTATTCCGGTGCTATCCATTTATGATGATTATTTTATATATTCTGAGTGAACATCCTTCATCATCATAGTCAAGGCACTTTTAGACTCAAGCCGGAAAGTGAGTATTTCTGTGCCCTTCAAATTTAGAGATACATTCTCCATCTCCTCACTATCATTAAACAAAACAATCGCAATCGATCCATCTGTATTTTTAAACGCTACCGATCGAATCAACTCACTGCTCGAGGATGAGGATATACGCACAGCTTTCGGTCTTATACATTTACTGAAATGCGCCAACGCATAGTAATCGAGCGTGTAGGTAAGCTCTATAGTTTGCTGGTTTACGGTCACTATACCACGACAGGTGCTATTCCCGAATCCTGGTACAGTTGGTCCATTCTTCTCATCCAAGGCCATATTCCATAGTACATAGGATTTACTATAGTTCCGAAGAATTTCGATCCCCGTACGCATCACATTGGAGAAAGCCTGTTCAAATGGTGGAATCCACTCCCCGCCCGATCCTTCCGTAAAATGAACCTCCTTGTTCGGGAATGCTTCGAATACTTCCGATTGAGCAGACGGTTTGCCTCCATACCAATGCCATGCGACACCATCCACCGCATCACCCGCTTGCTCCAGCACTGTGAGTGGATAGTCTGGTTTATCCCAGTTATGATCATAACAGAGGATTTTCGTGTCGATATTGTTTTTCAGGAATTGCGGCTTCAGATGATTTTTAATAAAATCACTTTGTTCTTCAGGCAGCATGATCATGCCAGGGTAATGTCCTGGTGAATAGAGTGCTTCGTTCTGGGGCGTAACGGCATAGATAAATAGCCCCTTCGTGGCATACCCCTGAATATAACGTACAAAGTAATCAGCATAAACCGAGTAATATTCTTTCTTTAGCTCGCCGCCAATCATCGATCCGCTTGTTTTCATCCAGCCCGGCGGACTCCATGGTGAAGCCATCAGCTTGATTTCAGGATTTATTCGCAGCGCTTCTTGAAGCAGAGGAATAATATCTTCTTCATCATGTGAAATGGAGAAATGCTTCAGCTCTATATCGGACTGGTCCTCCGGCATATCATTATAACTGTAGAAGTTACGAGCATAATCAGATGCGCCCATCGGTTGACGTAAAACAGACAATCCGATCCCTTCTTTCGCATCGAACAACTGTGTCATAAGTTCTGAACGCTGTTCTGCATCCAGGACCTGATGTATCAGATAAGCAGAGGAATCCGTAAAGGAAGCTCCGAAGCCATCCAGTTCTTGAAAAGTCTGCGTTTCATCTATAACAACTGTTTTCAGCTGCGCATCCTGAGATATAGGCGATAGCTGCTCCTTGGTTTTCTGGATGAATAATTCTTCTTCACCATTTGACTGATAGATAGTGATGTCCAGCATGTTGTTTCCCTCCAGTTTTCTTTATTTCTTCCTATCCCCTGGCTTATTTCAGCCCCAGTTTTTCCTTATTCGCTTTCATCTTCTCGTTGCGCACTTCAATGATTTTATCCCAGTTGTTATCGTCCAAAAACTTCTTATATTCATTTAAAAGGCTATCTAATGTAGCATCATCCTTCGACCGAATCATACTTACAAGTGTTGTGTTCCACTTCGTATTGATAGCCGTCAGTGAGCGTGCTTCCGGTGTCCCTTGATCAGGATTGATATTCTCCAAGATAAAGTGCGGTGTCAGCTTTCCTTTGCCCCACTCTTGCATTTGCTTGATAGCTTCCGGGAATGCATCTCCACTGAGGGCTTTATGACGATCATGACCAAAGAACATGAACTCACCCATACGATAATCCTTTTTAAAGGTATCTGGATTGTTTAATTGAAGCTCCTTAACTTCAGGTAAGAACTCCACGGTGCCATCCGCATTGACTTGATAAGTCTCGCCTTCGATACCATAGTTCATTAGCATTTGTCCTTCTTCGCTTAACAAGTACGTAAAGAGCTGAATGGATTTAGCTGGGTCTGCATTGTTTTTCGTAATAAAACTGATCATCCAACCTGTGATACCGGATTGATTCAGGGTAGGAGCATTTCCAGCCGTGCTTTGAGGCCCATCAATCGCAATGTACTCCTTGCCTTTATTGTTACTGTAAAAACTTTGCAGATTACCGCCTTGCTGTGGTGTACCATCCAGCATGATCGTTGCATATTTGCCTGCCTTTACTTTCTCTTCAAAAGTCGTTCCGTCATCAGCAAAGCTGTCATCACTAATAGCTCCGCTGCGGTATACCGAATTCAATGTTTTCACCCAAGTCAGATAATCTTCATCCAGGTTACGGTTGTAGAATCCACCATTCTCGTCATCCAACGGTACGCCGATAAAATCTTGAAACACGTCACCAAGCGATCCAGTTCCTTCCCCAATAGAGTTGAAACCAAATGGAATCAATGCTGGGAATTGCTTTTTGATATCACCGAGAACAGCCTGAAATTCTTCTGTTGTGCCCATGGAAGGTTTACCTAACGCTTCATATACATCCTTACGAATGATAAATGCGGTTTTAGCAGGTATATTTCCACTATCATAATCTTCCTGTGTATTGGAGTAATTCGGATATCCATAGGTTTTTCCATCCTTCAATTGGAACCAGTTGATGGTATCCTGTGCTGCTACTTTATTGAAATAAGGATCATATTTCTCAGCAAGATCATTTAACGGTAGTGCCCATGTGGCTGCTTTTTGAACAACCGGAGAGTTGGAGTCAAACGTTGTGATCAGATCCGGCATCTCTCCGCCAGCAAAAAAAGTATTCAATTTGGTATCGTCGCCCGTAATAAATTTGATATTGATATTCAAATCTTCCTTGATTTTCTTCGTTACAACGTCTTTGCCAAAGTCTGTGTTCCACCAGTCAGCGTTCACGTACCAAGTCAGTTCAGTTGTCTCTTCTTTCTTATCTAATTGCCAAGCCGGTTTCTCCGCGTCCGGTGTATAACGATCTTCAATAGATACCCAATTCTCCTTCTTGGAGCTGGATTTGCCTCCTGATCCACAGCCACTTACTACGAGTACAACAGCCATTAATGCGGTGAAAAGTATGAGTCCTTTTCTTCCAAAAGCTTTGTTCATCTTAACCATTCTGAACCCTCCCTTTTAATTAAAGCGCTTTCTTGAAAGACCTTACCAAACTTGTTTCCTTCTCCTCACTCCCCGGAGCTATATCTCTACTCTTTTACTGCCCCGAGCATCATTCCAGAAATAAAGTACTTTTGCAATATTGGATACATCACAACAATTGGCAGTGTTGTTACGACAATTGTTGCTAGTTGGACCCCTTTGGTGGTCGTTTGGATTGCTACTGAACCGATATTTTGCATCGATTGTGTCTGAGACTGCACAATAATTTCATACAACATCATCTGTAAGGGATATAGCGATTGATCAGTGATATACAATTTGGTCGTCATAAAATCATTCCATTGCCCAACTCCATTAAATAAGGCAATCGTGGCCATTGCCGGCATGGATAGAGGAATAAATATACTCAGAAAAATCCTCCAATCGCCGCCGCCATCGATCTTTGCTGACTCTTCCAGTGAATCTGGTACATTGCGGAAGAAATTCATCAGAATGATGACATCGTAAAAGCTTAAGAGAGCTGGAATAATATAAACCCAGAAACTGTTTAACAGTCCTAAGTCTTTCATCAATAAGTAAGTCGGAATCATCCCACCTGAGAAAAACATAGTGATAACACCCATCGCAACATAGAACTTGCGGCCGCGGACGTACTTCTTGCTCAAGCCATAACCCACCATGGCACAGAAGAACACGTGTGTGATGACCCCGATCACTGTCTTGGCAACTGAGATGAAGAATGCCTGCCATATGTTTTCATCCCTGAACACAGCCTGATAATTTTCAAGAGAGAACTCAGTAGGCCAGAAGATAAACCCACCTTCGGCAAGTGACCTGCCCGAGCTGAAGGATGAAACGATAACGTTCCATAATGGAACAACTATAATGATCGTAAACGTAACCAGTAAAATGATATTGATCGTATCAAACACCCGGCTATCGAGATCCCCTTTTGCTGCTTTCAAATTCACCGTAATACCTCCCTCTGTATGACCTATAGGACGGATTGATTATCGTTTAATTTACTGGTCACCTTATTTGCCGTAACGAGCAAAATAACAGAAATAATGGATACACCTAAACCCACGGCGGTGGCATATGAGAAGTCACCTTGTGTCATACCCATCCGATACACGTAAGAGTTAATCACTTCTGCCTTTTCCCGGTTTTGTGAATTCATCAAAACCAAGGTTTGATCCAAATTTGAGCCCAGTAAACCGCTTACAGTAAGAATCAGATTTAAGCTAATAATCATTTTCATGTTAGGGATCGTGATGTTCCAGATTTGTCTCAGTCGACTTGCACCATCAATTTTTGCTGCTTCGTAATATGTTGGATCAATCTTGGCCATGATCGCCAAGTACAGAATCGTTCCCCAACCTGCCTCTTTCCAAATATCAGATAAGGTCGCAATCCACCAGTACTTACTCGGGTCGAGTAAAATATTTTGAGGTTGTGAAATTATGCCAAGACCTAGCAGAATTTCATTGAATAAGCCAGAAGTTGAGAACCAGGTAATGAGCATTCCACCTAGTACGATCCAGGACAAGAAGTGCGGCAGATACGAAATCGTTTGTACGAACTTTTTAAATCGCCCCATGCCTACCTCATAAATCATAATGGCCAGAATTATTGGAATGACAAAGCCAATTGCTAATTTCAAAAAGCTAATGCCTAATGTATTGATTACGGAATCCCAAAAATATCTGTCAGATAAAATGATTTTAAAATTATCAAAGCCAACCCATGGAGCAGAATCCAATGTATCAATCACCGTGTAATTTCTAAAAGCGATCGTTAAACCATAAATCGGTATGTAGCAGAAAATAAACATAAAAATAACTCCCGGGAGAATCATCGACTGAATCTCCCATTGCCTTTTAAAATCAATTAGGAATTCTTTCACCCTTTGCCCCATCGGCTTTTTACCAGATGGCTGAACTGTACTTTTCCCGGATGACTGAACTGTTGCCGTTTCGCTCACCTTCTTCGCCCCCTTCTCTAACTTCACAGCCAATTAATAAAAACGTTTTTATTTTTTCCGAAAAACCCCCTGTTTTTATTTTAAAAAAACAGATCTGAAATGATCTTGTTATTTAATCCAGATCATTTCGATCGATCTTCACATGACTAGAACCTCGCACAACAAGTTCACCCGTTAATTTTTGAAGCATTCCTTGCTCTTTTTTCTGAATTAAACGAACCAGATGATTAACAGCAAGAATCCCCTGTCTGGCAATCTGATTTCTTACGGTCGTTAAAGGTGGTGTAAAATACTGCGCTATATCAATATCATCAAAGCCCACAACGCTGATATCCTCCGGAACTTCATAGCCGTGGGATTTTAAAGCTCGGATACATCCGATTGCGCTGACATCATTACCGGCTAGAAAAGCATCTGGCACCTTGCCAGGATGTAAGTGAATAAAAGATTTAACGGCATTATAAGTGCCCTCTTCCTCAAAATAACCTTGTAAAATATAATCAGGATCTAACGGGATTTGATGCTCACGAAGTGCCGCTAGGTATCCTTCCCTCCGCTGAACACTGTCAAACATCGTATCTACACCAGCTATATAAGCAATTTTTTTGTGTCCCAGGCTGATTAAGTACTTTGTTGCTTCATAGCCAGCTTCATAAGAGTCGAATATCACACTTCCCATGTTTTCGTTTTGCAAGATCCGATCCAGAAAAACAGCTTTAATTTTATCTTTTTCCATAGCAGCAATGTCGTTATCATCAACTCTTAGCTCTTCGTATATAATGACTCCATCTACACGCCTACCTAGAATATTGCTCATAATGATCTGCTTATCCTTCGTGACAAATACATTCAGTCCGTAGCCAAGACGATCACATTCACGTGACATGGATTCAACAAGTGTATAAAAGTAAGGTCCTGATACACTTGTTGTAAAAAAGCCAAGCATCATGGTCTTCCCGGACTTTAACTGCTTGCCGTTTAAGTTCGGCACATAATTTAATCGCTTCGCCACTTTCAAGACATGTGATTTTGTCTCTGGATTCAGTACATCTACATCGTTCAAAGCATTGGAAACCGTAGAGATGGAAACTCCGGCTTCACGTGCAACATCTTTAATCGTTACTTTCCCCATATCCTTCGCCCTTTTCTATAAAAACGTTTTTACATGATAAAATTACCATAAAAACGTTTTCGATACAATCCTTATTTCAAAAAATAAATTTATACTGCTCTACCTTACTCGAAGTTATCAAACTTCTACTGTGGTGATGTGCTACATAAACAAATCCCATAGAAGAACCTCCATGGGATTATGAATTCATTTTGTATAGGATAATACAATCGTTTTGTGCTTGCTAAAAGGTTTTTAGCCCACTTCCTGCGGAGCAGCACTAACCTTTCCAAGAAGATATACAAGGAGCTGCTGATTATGTAAAGAAATCCGGTTAAGAACATGCGATAAATAATCATCTCTGACCTGCATGCCCCTTAATACTTCCTCACGCCCACGTAATGAGATCGTAACCCATACAATCCGTCTGTCTTTCTCATCCCGCTCCCGAATAATCAAATCATTCTTCTCCATTCGGTCAAGCAGCATCGTTACTGCAGCAGGACTAGTAGCGAGATAAGGAATGAAATCGGAAGGCTTCATCCTCTTCTGCTCCTCCAGAACTTCCAGGACTGTGAGCTGAGCTTCGGTCAATGCAGGTGCAAGACCATTCTCCATATGAAGTTTATAGTCTTTGGCCAACTTGGACCATACTTTAGCGAATTCGTTCGTATGCATGATTTATCCCTTCCTCTCCGAGAAAAATACGAATATTCAGCTTAGAAGATATCAGATGATGTTCCTTGAATTTCCAGTATTTTATATGATTAACTTTCGTCTCAACAGCCTAATTTTCCTGCTAATTCTAATAAAAAATATAATATCCAAACATACGACAAATGCCGATATCCCTTTACTGACAATACTTTCAGCTTCTCTCATACTTTCGACAAGAAACGTGCAGCCCACCTAATAAATCACAATCGACACCGCCGCTCTAACCTGCTTAATATAGAAAAAAGACACCTGATTCCTAGTCCGAAATCAGATGTCTTTCAATAATATTTATAAACCGTGTTACTTATTCTGTAGCATTTTTCTTAAGCTCGGGGGTTAAGAGCAGATCTGTAATTTCACCTTTCTTACCCACATCGGCGAGCAGCTTACCCGTTGATTTGCGTTCGCTGATCGGAGCTTGCTCAGAATTAAATGCAATGGCGGTTCCTTCACGACTATAAGCAATAATACGAAGAGTTTCTCGACAATAAAAAGCACCTGCGATGCTGCTACCATTCGGTTTAACACGCTTGCCTTCCTTGAATTCGAAGGTGACAATACCTTTTCCACCTCTGCTTTGGATAGGATAGTCAAGGAGCAAGGAACGCTTGCCGTATCCAAGATCGGTTATCGTCAATACTTCACCTTCGTCCTCCATAACCCACAGGGCAGCAGTCACTTCATCTCCATCACGAAGCTGGATACCTCTTACGCCACCAGAGACACGTCCCATAGCGTTAACCTCTTGCTCTCGGAAACGAATGCTCATGCCATCTTTGGTAATTAGCATAATATCTTTCGTTCCATCACTTAACACAACGGAGAGAACCTCGTCTTCCGCAGCAACTTTACAAGCTGCCACAGCGCCTGTCCGTTTGGTTGCGTACTCCTTCAGTTCCGTCCGTTTCACTTGCCCTTTACGAGTAACGAATACAAGTGTCTTGCCTTCCTCTTCGAAATTCGATACCGGAATGACAGATACAATCTCATCCTCTTTCGCAAGTTGAATAACGTTTACAATAGCTGTACCGGCATCCTTCCACTTATATTCTGGAATTTGGTGTACCGGAAGAAGGAAATACTGTCCTTTTTGGGTGAAAATGAGCAAATTATCAAGCGTGTTGACCTCTAGCAGGCGAGTTACATAATCGCCTTCCTTCACTCCTGAACTATCAGGCTCCCCACCGGAGCGTGTGAATGACAGCATGCTTGTCCGCTTGATGTAACCGTCATTGGACAATGTGACCAACACGTCCTCTGCTGCAACCAAAACTTCGAGATTCACCTTAATTTCTTCTACTTCTTCTTGAATGAGAGAGCGTCGTTCAATACCGTACTTATCACGGATTTCCATTAGCTCTTTACGGATGACAGAGACCAGTTTCTTATCATTGTCCAGAATCGCACGCAGGCCCTCAATCTTCTTCATCAATTCATCCAGTTCCTTCTGGAGAGAATGAATCTCAAGATTCGTTAACCGATAAAGCTGGAGTGTAAGAATGGAATCTGCCTGGCGCTCTGTAAATCCAAACATCCATTGCAAGTTATTCTGAGCATCTTGGCGGTTTTTAGACGCCTTAATGGCTGCAATCACTTCATCAAGAATATTAAGTGCCTTAACGAGCCCTTCCAGCACGTGTGCACGATCTTCCGCGCGTTCTAGCTCATATTGGGTACGGAAGGTGACAACTTCACGCTGATGCGCTATATAAGCCTCTAGCATCGGTTTCAGACCTAACTGCTGAGGAGCTTTGTTTACAATGGCAACCATATTGAAATTGTATGTGACTTGCAGGTCCGTCTTTTTGAACAGATAAGCGAGAATACCATTCGCATCCGCATCTTTTTTCAGTTCGACAACGATACGAAGACCTTCACGTCCGCTTTCATCACGAACCTCAGCGATACCATCCACCTTTTTCTCAAGACGAATGTTCTCCATTGCTGTAACGAGACGAGATTTAACGACCTGGAATGGAATTTCGGTAATGACGATCTGCTGCTTACCGCCGCGAAGCGATTCAATCTCCGTCTTCGAACGCAAGTATACTCGTCCCTTGCCTGTACGATAAGCATCCTCTATTCCACTACCACCCATAATAATACCACCGGTTGGGAAGTCCGGGCCTTTAATGAAAGTCATAATTTCATGAAGTTCAATATCTGGCTTCTGCATGACAGCGATACAAGCATCGATTACCTCACGTAAATTATGAGGAGGAATCTCTGTAGCGAAACCTGCTGAAATCCCGCTCGTACCGTTAACAAGCAAATTCGGATAACGCGAAGGAAGAACTACCGGCTCTTTTGCCGTATTGTCGAAGTTATCCTTGAAGAGTACTGTCCGTTTCTCGATATCCCGAAGCAATTCCATCGCAATAGGAGACAGTCGTGCTTCGGTATAACGCATTGCTGCAGCTGGATCATCATCCTGGGAACCCCAGTTTCCGTGACCATCTACAAGAACATGTCCCATCTTCCATGGCTGAGCCATACGGACCATCCCCTCGTAAATAGACGAGTCACCGTGAGGGTGGTAGTTACCCATAACATCCCCGACAGTCTTGGCAGATTTACGATACGGTTTATCCGGTGTGTTACCGGAATCATACATCGCGTAAAGAATACGACGCTGTACTGGCTTTAGACCGTCACGCACATCCGGGATTGCACGATCTTGAATAATATATTTAGAGTACCGGCCGAAGCGGTCACCCACCACCTCTTCCAGATAAGCCGGCAAAAATTGTTCTGATAAACTCATGACTTCACCTTCTATTCCTCAAACTCTGCAAAGTTGACATTTTCAACGATCCAGCGCTTCCGGGGATCAACTTTGTCCCCCATCAGTGTTGATACCCGCCGTTCCGCTTTCGCTGCATCCTCAATCTGAACCTGCAGCAAAGTCCGGGTTTCCGGATTCATCGTCGTTTCCCACAATTGATCTGGGTTCATCTCGCCCAGACCTTTATAACGCTGAAGTTCAAATGTTTTGAACTCCTTCAAATAATTCGCCAGCTGTTCTTCGGTCCAAGCATATCTTACGGTCTGCAGTTTGCCTGACTTACTAGAAATTTTATAGAGTGGCGGCTGTGCAATATAGACACGGCCAGCATCAATTAATGGTTTCATGTACCGGTAGAAGAACGTGAGCAGCAACACCTGAATATGTGCTCCATCCGTATCAGCATCGGTCATGATAATAATTTTCGAATAATTGCTGTCTGAAGCCGTAAATTCATTACCAATTCCTGCGCCAATCGCCGCTACAATCGCACGGTATTCATCATTTTTCAGAATATCAGCAAGCTTCGATTTTTCCGGATTCATCGGTTTACCCTTCAGTGGCAGAATCGCTTGAATCTTGGAATCCCGCCCTTGCTTAGCTGATCCTCCAGCAGAGTCACCTTCCACGATGAACAGCTCTGTACGGGAGAAATCCTTGGACTGAGCAGGTGTTAGCTTACCACCAAGGTTGGAGCTTTCACTTCGCTTCTTCCCTGTACGCATTTCATCACGCGCTTTGCGTGCTGCCTCACGAGCCTTGGAAGCTTGAATAGCCTTCTTCAACAAGGTCTGTGCGATCTGCGGGTTTTCCTCTAAGAAAATCTGCATTTTCTCAGTAACGATACTATCCACCGTACTACGTGCTGACGCACTGCCCAGCTGGTCCTTGGTCTGACCAACAAACTCCACCTCGGACATTTTGACACTGATGACAGCCATCATGCCCTCACGCAGGTCATTACCCTCCAAGTTCTTATCTTTCTCTTTCAGGAGATTGTTCTTACGGGCATAATCGTTCATGACACGTGTGTAGGCTGTCTTAAAGCCTGTTTCATGCGTACCCCCGCCACGCGTCGGAATAGAGTTTACGAACGATGCTAACGTCTCTGTATACCCTGCGTTATATTGCAGTGCAATCTCTACTTCAATATCATCTTTTTCCGCATAAAAATGAATTACTTCATGAAGAACGTCTTTCCCTTCGTTCAAAAAAGAAACGAATTGGCTGGCTCCACCTTCATAGAAGAATTCATCATGATTACCGCCGCGTTCATCCTTCAGCACAATCCGCAAACCAGAGTTCAGGAATGCAATTTCCTGAAGCCGCTCTGCTAGTGTGTCGTAATTCAGCTGTATACCTGATGAAAAGACACGGGCATCTGGCTTAAACGTTACCTTTGTGCCTGTCTTGTTCGTATTTCCTAGAACCTCAAGTCCGCTAACCGGCTCACCAACATGCTCGATTCCTTTTTTGTCCAGCCAATACTCAAAACGCTGACGATGAATTTTACCATCACGATAAATTTCAACTTCTAGCCATTCTGACAGAGCATTCGTAACCGAAGCACCTACGCCGTGAAGGCCACCAGACTTCTTGTATCCTGAACCGCCAAACTTACCGCCAGCATGGAGAATGGTGAAGACCACTTGTGGTGTAGGAATACCTGTCTTATGGATACCAGTCGGTATTCCCCTACCATTATCGTATACTGTAACGGAACTGTCTTTGTGTAAAGTTATCTCTATTCTCGAGCAGTACTTCGCAAGATGCTCATCCACCGCATTATCTACGATTTCCCACACCAGATGATGCAGACCTGACGAGCTTGTGCTGCCTATGTACATGCCTGGCCGTTTGCGTACAGCAACGAGGCCCTCGAGCACTTGAATGTCGTCAGCATCGTATCCCGAGCGGCCATTTAAACCGTTCTGTGATGACTCTGCAAACCTATCGATCTGTTCGACCATTCATGCTCCTCCTTCATATTTCTCTTATAACGGGGCTTCAGAACCCCAAAATGCAAACAAATGTTTTGTATACCTCGTCCATTTTAATTCAAGATGTCCCGTTTCGTAAAGACGGTGAATGAAATGATCACAGATATGGCAGCCCAAACGGCCAAAACAGCCAGTGAAAAATTCAATGTCATCCCTTCAATGGGTGGTAATGTTCCCGATAAGTAATCAGTAACTTTTAGATTAACCATAAATAAATATTTTGCGCTATTCCATGCTGAAGCCATATTGGTTAATATGTTTCCAGCTATTAGAGCAGCCATCATGATAACAATGCTTGCAGCCGTGCTCCGTACAAGCACAGACACCATAAATGCAAGCATAGCTACAACCAGGCTGACAAACCAGATCAAGCCGCCTTGCATCCAAATATACTTCCACTGCGGAACTGCATGGACTGCTGACATATCGACATCTGATCCAACGATTGTAAATCCGGTAAATACAGGAAGTTCAAATCCTTTATAACCGAATGCAAGCCCCGAAATCAAGTAAGAAGTAACAAATGTCGCCAAAATAATTAATGAAACGAACATCAGAAGCGCAATTAGCTTGCTAAGCAGTACCTTCCATCTTTTTACTGGCCTTGTCAACAGCATCTTGATCGTACCGGTTGTTCGTTCACCCGACACAATATCAGAAGCAATGGCCATTATGAGTAGCGGAATAAACAAGGACACAGCGTTGTTTAAAAATTCCCGAGTGAAATTGACTCCGTTCGGCTCATTCGGATTAACATCATGTTCGAGATAATACTGCATCTGCTGTATAAATATTTGACGGTATCTTTTCCATTCCTCAGGAACTCTATCACTACCTAGAGAGTTCTCATTGTCAGTAATCCGCTGCTGCAACTCCAGTCGCCAGTCACCGTTAAATTTGCCTTGACTACGTTCTGCTGACTTCATCTGAGCATATGTAAACATCGGTACAAGAACGAGCAATACCAATAGAATAACGTAAAAGCGTTTTTTCTTCACGATTTTAATCGTTTCATTCTTTACAAGCGGCAAAATGCTACTCAATGCTCTCACCTTCCGTCATCTGAAGGAACAACTGTTCCAGCGTAGGGTTGATACGGCTCACACCACGAACTTCAACGCCTGATGCAACTAACTGTTTAACCGCAATGGGTGTGCTCTCTTCTTGAATCCGTGTCACAATCGCCTCAGGAGGCATTCCTGCCAATATGGAATCATCAAGCAGAACCTCTGGGTTGTCCATTACAACACATGAGTCAAGCTTCCGCAATACCGCTTCACCAACATCTGCGGGGGACAAATCCCAGACTACATATCCAGTGCTACCAGCAATCAGTTCGTCAACTCCACCAACTGCAAGTACTTTGCCTCGACTAATGATCGCGACACGATCACAGAGAAGCTGAATTTCACTAAGCAAATGACTGGATACGAATACAGCCAAGCCTTCCCCGGCGAGCCTATGAATAAACTCCCTCATTTCCTTAATCCCTTTCGGATCGAGACCATTTGTTGGCTCATCCAAAATTAGAAGTTTCGGTCTTCCCAAAAGTGCTTGTGCAATACCGAGTCGCTGGCGCATGCCAAGGGAGTAGGTGCTTACTTTATCATGAATTCTCTTATCCATCCGAACAATGTCGACCACTTCGCGTATTCGATCATCATTTATCCCTGGCTGCATTCTCGCAAAATGCTCCAGGTTTTCAAAGCCTGTCAAATAGCTATACATCTCCGGATTCTCAACAATAGATCCGATATAACGGAGCGCCTGCTCCTGCTGCCTGTTTACATCATAACCGCACACTTTAATTGTGCCTTTTGTAGGCTTTATTAGATCAACCAACATACGGATTGTTGTTGTTTTACCTGCGCCGTTTGGCCCGAGAAAGCCAAATATTTCTCCCGCTCGAATGTCAAAACTAACATCCTGTATGATCCATTTTCGTCCGATTTTCTTCTTAACATGCTCCACTGACAGAATAATATCTGATTCTACATCCTTCATCATACCTTCTCCCTTCCTATTAGATTAAAGGATGCCTTGTACAATCCGCTTCGCAATCGCATCATAGCCATTACCATTTGGATGAAAGTGATCCGAGGATAAATAAACGTCCAGTTTTCCTTGAAATAGATCAAATGTAGGAACCATCACCATATTAGGATCTTGGTTGACCGCCAATTGAGCAGCATGATTCCAGGTCGAGACCACGATATTACCAGGCAAGAGCAATTCCTGTAAGTCAGCAAATGGATTATAGAGACCTATATAGATAACTCTCGCCTCCGGATTAATAAGCCTAATATGCTCAAGCACTTGTTTAAGACGCTCTGTGGCTTCAGGTAGTGCTTTCATGAGTTGCTTGGGATCCAGTTCAATATTTCCTTCCTGAACGTTCTCCATCAGACCACTTCCGCGGAACAAGTCATTGGCCCCGATCGACAAAAGGATAAGGTCCGCCTGCTTTAGTGCATATTGAACACCTTTCTCCTCAAGCTTCGGTAACAGCCCCTCAGTGGTCAGACCGTTTATTGCAAGATTATTAAGAAGCTCACTCTTCCGTCCGCTGTCATTCAGCATCTGAATGCTTCTACGAACAAAACCGCTGCCTGTATTGTCTCCAGTCCCTTTCGTTAAAGAATCCCCAATCGCAGTAATCTTCAATTCTTCTGGCAAAGGATGAGTCTCAGTGGGCTCAGTCCCTTGTGAAGGTGTCTGCTCCGGTGTAGTCTCTGTTGATTCTCCTTTATCGCTAGCGGGTCCTGATTCTACTCCAGAAGATGAGGCTGCCTGAGGTGAATTTATGTCTTTAAAGGCATAAATAAAGCCGATAATTAAAATAACGGTTACGATTACAGAGACGGACGCTGTAATTCGCCAAATCCATTTCGATGAATTCATGAGGTCGTGCTCCCCCCAATTAAGTAATTGTATAGCAGTGTATTTTAGCCAACTGGGTGACTGTATGTACATTAACATAAAACTTATATGTAAAATTTGCAAATGAGCCCAACAAAACTACGCAAAAAAGCAGGAGGCATATTCCTCCTGCAGATTTTTCATTATCCAGTTCGATTACTGGCTAATAAATTCTTGAACCCAATATCCGTTGTAATAACCGACACCGATCATTGTAAAGTTAGGGGACAAAATATTTTTACGGTGACCTTCACTATTCATCCAAGAGTTCATCACTTCTTCAGGAGTACGCTGACCCTTCGCAATGTTCTCTCCAGCATACTTATAAGAAATACCATATTGTTTCATCATATCAAATGGAGAACCGTACGTTGGAGAAGTATGGCTGAAATAGTTGTTGTTGCTCATATCCTTCGCTTTATCTAAAGCCATGCTTGTCAATTTTTCATGAACAGTCAAAGGTTTAAGTCCTGCTTTAGCACGTTCTTGATTCACAAGGTCTACAACTTGACTTGCAAAAGTCGATTTATCTGCCGAGCTTGACGAATCATTTGATGTACCATTAGACGGAGTAGATGGCTTGTCCGGTGTTGATGGTTGTTCAGGCTGCGGCTTGGTAACTGGCTTCTGAGTAACCCATTTGAAGTTACCGTCAATTCCTTGGCTTTCTAAAAATTGTTGTATCTTTTGCTGCCAGCTTTGCGCGCTCTCTGTTTGAGAAGCAGCATCTGCGGATGCAGGAAGCATAATACCAATGGATAATACGGCTGCAATACCGCCGCTAACAAACTTCTTCATAAACGATCTATTCATAAATCTCATCCCCTTAACAATAATTAGGTTACAATTTTGTAACTAAAGACAATCACATTGTAACATAATTGATACCTGCATCCATCCTTCAAAAGTTGGAAAAGTGAAAAACACGAAAAAAAAAGACCATCCTAAGCAAATATCGCTTAAGATCGTCTTTTTGAAAGCCTTGTACAGAGTTACACATCATAGTTTACAACATAGTTTTGAAGTTCTGTATTGTAATAACCGATACTGTATTCCTTTACATTTCTTTGATCATCATAGGAATATCGTGATCTTTTCAATAGCTGCTTTCCATTGCTGATTCGGAGTATATCCGCTATATGCTCTGGTGGAGTCGACACATCAAATTCATCTCGTAGTTTGTCGAGTGAAATATTCTGTTCCTCTAACAGTTCATATAGCGATTGGGCATTTAAATCGGATAACTCCAAATCACCAATCGTATCCGTCAAATAATGCGTGTAATAAATATAGGGTACGTCATCCAGAAAATAAACACGTTCAAGACGAATGCAGCGTTCCCCAAATAAACGATAGGACTCAGTATCCACATCGCAAGAAATTGTTTCTGCACGCAACCATTGTTTTTGAATTCGATGACCTTCTTCAACTAAAATTTCGGTAAACCTTTTCCACTTGGACAGCTTGGAAGTCGACGTAATGCGTATCACTTTCGTTCCTTTTCCACTGCCTTTTTCAAGATATCCTTCTTGAACAAGCTCTTGGATTGCATTTCTTACCGTAATCTTGCTTACACCAAACTCTTGCTCCAATTGAGGCTCAGAAGGAATATTGGTACCTAGGGCATACTCACCATAAAGGATGCGATCCTTTATTATATTTTTGATTTGCAAATACAATGGCCTATCTTTGCGCGATAAGCTCACAATACATCCACTACCTTTCTACATCGCCTACGGACTCCGTCATAGCACGGAGAATATCTGCTTCTGATGCCATAGGAGTATCTCCTGACACCGTATGAGCGAGCATACCAGCAACAGCGGCAAATTGTACAGTTTGATTTGGATTTAGCCCTTCCATTTCACCATGGATAATACCGCTTGCAAATGCATCCCCGGCCCCGATCCGATCATAGACCGAGAAAGTAAGCTCATCCGAAAACACGAAATGATCATTCTTGAACAAGAAGCCGCGCAGAGTATGCGTATTATTATGATTAACAGCCCTGTGGGTTCCTGCAATCACTTGAATATGATACCGCTTCGCTACAACAGGAATCAAGTCTATAAGCTGATCTTCACGCTCAATCTTCTCTGTTTCCAGTCCTAAAGTAAATAATGCATCTTTTTCATTCATGATTACGATATCCGCAAGCTTTAACATATCTTCATAATGCGGTTTTGCCTTCGTGTAGCCTTCCTCGCCCCATAGAGAAGGTCGATAGTTGCAGTCAAATATAACCGTTCCTCCGTGCTCTTTCACCGCTTGTGCCAAGGACTTCATATGGCGTCGTACACCATCATTCATGGCCAGTGTGATACCACAGAAATGAACCGCATCTATGCGGCTGGCAATATTAGCATAATCATATTCAGATTCAGGTGCTGTGTTAAAGCTGCTTTCCAAGCGATTGCTATACGTTACACGGCTAGACCTGGCACCAAAACCATTCTCTAAGAAATACATGCCTAAATAATTGCCGCCTCGATGTATAAACGTTGAATCAACACCTAGTTTTCTCAAGTATGCCGCAGCAGCATCGCCAAGTGAATTGCTCGGCAGACGGGAAATAAGATATCCTGTATGCCCATAGCGAGATAGTGCCGATATGACATTAACCCCTGTGCCTGAAAATGTATAGTTTAACGTATTTCCTTGTGAGAGCAGATCATAACCCGGCACCTGCAAACGCATCATGACCTCTCCAAAGGCTGCAATAATTTTAGGCATAATCGTCCGCCAACTTCTTCATAATCGAAACCAATTCACGTACATCTTCAATATTCGTCTTTCCTGTTTCCTTATCAATAATTGACGAGTATACATGAGGAATCACTTGCGGTACGCCTGCCTCTAGAGCGATACGAAGGATAGGCTCAAAATTCTGCATGTCAATTCCACCCGTAGGTTCCAACGCAAATCTTTCCTCCGCGCAGCCCTCTGCAACAGCACGGAATTCATCTTCACGGCTAAGTCCTTGCATCGGGAAATACTTCAAAGCATTGCCCCCCATGTCCCGCACGAGAGCAATTGCTGATCGAATCGGAATAATCGCAGCTTCACTCTGTGCAGCACTATATGGACCTGTCGATATATTCACGAATCCAGGGCGACCTGTAGGAGATACTAAGCTATTAATCCAGCTATCTTGATCACCTAGATTGGCACGGGTTGCTCCTACAGCCGGAAATACCTGATTAATATGACTTCCAGGATAGTGTTTGGCAATTTCTGCGACAACCGCAGCTTGACGATTATCACCTGCGCCGAGTCCGATCGAAACTGCTTCATCTATTTCCTTACCATATAATTTCATAGCTTTAACCGCTTCTTCTACCGTTGCGTAATCTTTGGACAACACTCCTACAATGACGAATCCTTCTGCTGCTTCAAAAATTTCTTTCGCGTTCTCGATGTCCTTAGCTAATACATTTAAAGCGACACGACCTCTGTAAAATCGTTTAGATATATTCGACATGTTAGCGTCCCCCTGCTAATTCACTTATTTTAGATTGGATAACAAGAATATCATCGCCCATTAGCGAACGTGGGTCGATATCAAAATATCCTTGTCTAACTCCATAATCTCGAGTATAGATTGCAATCTCACCAGTCTGAAGCCCCTCTGCTACGTCCCTTGCTGTTATCCCCGTCTTCGCAGAATCAATCTGAATTCTTCCACGATAAATAGCCCGACCTGCTTCATCTTGGACAATGGACACAGATACGCCTGGAATATCATTTAATGGCATCAATTTCTGAAGTTCAGCTTTTTCAAATTCGCTATTGTCACCTTTCACGATATACTCATCAAGCGCTTGTAGTAAGCCAAATGTTGTTTCTTTTCCAACTTTCATGCTGCGTCCAATCCCGTGAAGTTGGACCTTCAACCATTCGATGTAAGCTCGCTTTCCACCCACAATACCGGAGGTAGGACCTTCAATCGCCTTGGAACCACTATAAATTGCAAGATCTGAATACTTCACATATTTATGAATATCTTCTTCTGCTGCAGCATCAACAATGAGCGGAACACCGCGGCGCTGAGCAACCTCCCAAGCTTCTTCCACGGAAATCATGTTCTTCTGAACAGCGTGATGCGATTTCACATAGAGAATTGCTGCTGTCTTATCGGATATGGCATCTTCAATATGCTCAGCTCGCCCCTCATTGGCATAACCCACTTCAAGTAACTCACCACCACCCAAATACACCATCGTTTCGACGGGAGCTCCATACTGCACGTTATGACCTTTTAAAATGATGATTTCATTTTTATAAATAGTGTCCTGGTGCAGACGTTCACTCAACCTTCGATTTCCTTGTGTTACGATCGCTGCAACGGAAAGTGCAATACCGCTCGAAGCAGAGTTCACCACGACAGCAGCCTCTGAACCGAGTATTCGTGCTATGTAATCCCCTGCTTTATCAACCAAATCCGCAATCTCTACATAACTTTGTCCACCCTGCTTCATCGCTTCCATAACGGAATCCGTAGGAGCGGATACACCCAGTATACTCATGCGTCCACTGGCATTGATGACTCGTTTAAGACCGTACTTTGCATTCAATGATTTCCCCATTGACAACCACTCCCTTTGCTTCGATTACTTGATCTGTGACAACGGCTTCGCCTTCAGAATCAATGAGCTCGAAATGTCCTTTTTTAAGTGTAAACAGCGTCAGATTAGCAGGCTCACCCACTTGAATTCGTCCGAGTTCAGGTCTACCTAACCAGTCAGCGGCATTTGTTGTTACAGCCGCAATGATCTCTTCAAGCTTATAACCTAAATATAAAAACTTAGAGAGCACAAGCCCCATACTATATACTGGACCATTCAGACGATTTCCTCTATAAATATCTGTACTGATCGTATGGAACCCAATACCGTGCTCTTTAGCTGCTTCAGCCACTTTAAATGAGAAACTGGCTGTGCCATGCCCAACATCCAGACGAACACCTCTATCGATGGCATCCAAAAGCACTTGAAGCGGCTTACCTTCAGCATCAAACAGATTGTTCTTCTTTCCATTTAGATAATGTGTTATGACATCATCTCGCTCCAATAAAGGTATGACTTCCTCGATATCCGGAGGACCTGATCCAATATGAACCATTAATGGGAGCTTTGTTTCGCTTGAAAGTTCTCGTGCTATTCGTAGTGGTTCCACTCCACTATCGCCAACCACACTTCTACTGATTCTCGCTTTTAATCCAACAATGAAATCTTTATGCGTCCGGGCCGCTTGCAGAACCTTTTGCCGATCAATCCATTCCATGTTCGACAATTCATCAACTCTTGCAAGACCGATCCGCGAAATATTCAAGAACGCATATACGCGGGTCTTGGCCTGCTCGCTGTTCGCAGCCAGATCGGCAATCCGATCTGCACCGCAGCTTCCGGCGTCCACAATCGTTGTTACACCCTGCTTAACACCGATGTCATCCATCTCATCTCCATAAGGATCAAACTCTGGAAAGGCATGAACATGCAGATCGATCCAACCGCTCGATACGTAAGCACCCTTACCATCAAAGACGCGATCTCCCTTGCCCTCCCCGACCTTTGTTAGGCCGGCGATTTTACCTTGTTCAATGATGACATCCATCTCTTCTCCACTCACACGTTTCACGTGAGAAAGTACGATTCTTTCATTCACAGGTATCATCACCTTTTTATAATATAACGTTATAATGTTTAAGGTTATCACGGGTCTAATGCAATGTAAACATAAACATTATAATGTTTGGAGAAACGTCATTATCATAAAATGAAACACCAAAAAAACTTAGACCTCATCTCCTAGGCCTAAGTTTTTAAGGAATATCTCCTTACTTCTTCGCCGCATATTTACGCATATCAAACGCCACGGCAACTACAATAATCAGACCTTTAATAATAAGCTGCCAGTAAGGACTAACCCCGATAAAGGTTAAACCATAATTGATAACAGTAAAAATAAGCACACCCGCCATAACACCAGGAACCGTTCCGATCCCCCCCGTTGTGGATACACCACCTACAACACACGCTGCAATAGCATCAAGCTCATACATATTCCCGTAACTGTTGGTTGCGCCGCCTGTTCTGGCTGCTTCGAGTACTCCAGCTAACCCATAAAGCGATCCAGCAATGGCATAGATGATAATCAAATTACGAGCCACATTGATTCCAGATACACGCGCGGCCTGTATATTACCTCCAATCGCATACATATTCTTACCTAGCCGAGTCTTGTTGAATATGACCCACACTACAAAAGCAACCGCAATCGCAATTAGAACAATATAAGGAATTGTAAAATTCCCCGCTCCAATAAATCCCGTGCCGAGATTTTTAGTGAAATCTGGACGAAGACCGCCGATCGGTTGTGAGTTATTCGGCTCAATGTCAAAATAGAGCGAGTTCACTCCCAGCACGACGACCATTGTCCCGAGTGTAGCGATAAAAGGTGGAACATTAAACTTCGCAACAATTACACCATTGATCAAACCAAATATTAAACCAGCGAGGACAGCCAGGATCACAGGTATAAAGAAGTTCAACTCCGGTAAATCAGGAAAAAAAGGATTAGAATAATCCGATCTTTGTAGCATGGATGCTGAGATAACAGCTGACAACCCAACAATTCTTCCTGCCGACAGGTCCGTACCACCGGTAATCAGAACAAAAGCGACACCGAGCGCAATAATGGCTCTAGTTGAAGACTGTATTAGCACGTCCCTTAGTGACTGTACCGAGAAAAAAGCCGGATCATATAATGTAATACCAAGGATAAGGGCAACCAAAACCATATAAATAGCGTTCTCTGACGCAAAATTCCGCACCTTTAATGTGTTCATATTCTCTCTCCTTCTACCTCTGACTAGTGCTGGGCGGCCAATCGCATAATGACCTCCTCATTCGCTTCGGCACCATCTAAAATTCCAGTCAGTTTGCCTTCAGACATGACAAGAATGCGGTCAGACATGCCTAAGAGCTCAGGCATTTCCGACGAGATCATAATGATGCTTTTCCCTTGCTTGGCCAGATCAGCAATAATGCTGTAGATTTCAAACTTCGCACCAACATCGATACCGCGAGTCGGTTCATCAAGTAGCAATATCTCAGGTTCAGTGAGCAGCCATCGTGCTAATAGAACCTTTTGTTGATTTCCTCCCGATAAATTCATAATCCTCGTTTTCTGGGAAGGAGTTTTAGTCCGCAGCTTCTCGACCATCATTTTGACGTCTACTTTTTTCTTCTTTTCATCCAATAGTACATAGAACTTTCGATAACGCTTTAAATTAGCGACAGCCCCATTCTCGTGAACAGAAAGAACAGGAAATATTCCCGTTGAGCGTCTTTCTTCAGTAAGTAGTGCAATACCATGTTTCTTCGCATCCTCTGGGGATTTGATCTTGACCGGTTTACCATTCAGTATCACGTTACCTGATGCAATATCCCGTAGCCCGAACAACGCTTCAATTAATTCCGTACGCTGTGCGCCTACCAAACCACCAACACCAAGAATTTCTCCTCGCCGTAAGTCAAACGACACATTCTGAAACGATTTGGTAACAACCGAAGACAGATTGCGAACCTCGAGCAGAACATCACCCGGCACATTATCCCTTGAAGGGAAACGCTGCGTTAGATCACGCCCAACCATTTTAGATATAATCAGATCTGTCGTTAAATCTCCTGCCGGCCAAGATCCAATCTTTCTGCCATCCCGCATGATTGTAACTTCATCCGATATTTGCAAGATCTCTTCCATCTTGTGAGAAATATAGATGATTGCTACTCCCCGCTGCTTCAGGTCCCGAATGATTCGGAATAAATGCTCAACCTCAACACCCGTTAAAGATGAAGTCGGTTCATCCATGACAATGACACGTGAGTGATAAGACACTGCCTTCGCAATTTCTATGGACTGAATCTTCGAAACCGATAACTTTCCTACATTGATATCGGGATCAATATCGATGTTAATTTCTTTGAACAACTTCTCAGTATCTCGTCTCATTTTCTTATGATTCACAAATTGGATAGGACCAAGGCCTGAAGTAGGAAACCTGCCGAGCCAGATGTTTTCCATAACACTGCGAAAAGGAATCGGGTGAAGTTCTTGATGGATCATTGATATACCTAGGTGGAGTGCGTCCTTCGAATTTCGGATATCTACTTTCTCTCCATTCAGCCAAATCTCGCCACCATCTGGCGAATACATCCCAAACAAACACTTCATTAGAGTTGATTTACCTGCACCATTCTCACCCATAAGTGCATGTACTGTACCGGGACGAACTTTAAGAGTCACTCCATCCAGTGCCTTAACCCCCGGAAACTCCTTTGTCATCTCGTTCATTTCAAGGATAAACGGATGTTCTGTCATGCTCCTTGCCTCCTTCGTGTCCATACTACGGCTTCATTGAAGCTCTCCATTTGAGCTCCTAAAGCCGCATATGAGCTAAAAGAAAGGAGCGAACTGCTGTCCGCTCCTCATCTGCTGTCCTGACTGGAGACTATTATTTCGCGTCATCCATATTGTCTTTCGTAATTTTTTTATAAGAGATCCAGATATACTGATTGTCAGTAATGTCAAATCCCACATTATCCTTCGTTGGTGTTTCTCCTTTAGCTAGCAAAGAAGCTAGCGTAACAGACGCCTTACCTTGGTTAACCGCATCGTTCAGAACGGTTCCAAGCATCGTTCCGTCTTTCAATGCCTCAAGAGCAGGAGCTGTTGCATCTACACCAACAACCGGCATCGTTTTATCTCCAGTGAAATACCCTGCCGCTTTCAGCGCTTCGATCGCTCCCAGTGCCATATCATCATTGTTCGCAAGCACAGCTTCAATTTTGTCACCATGTGCACCGAGGAAAGCAGCCATCTTTTCTTGCCCTTTCACACGATCCCACATACCGGAGTCCTCAGCGACTTTTTCCACTTTGATCCCGGCGTTTACAATCGCTTCAACGGAAAACTTAGTTCGAAGCTCCGCATCCTGGTGTCCAGGCTCACCCATCAACATGACGTATTGGAGAACGCCATCTCCGTTCTTATCAGCCCCCGGATTGGCTTTCCAGTAATCAACGATCAGCTCACCTGACATCGTTCCGGATTCTTCAGCTTTCGCTCCAACATAATACACCTTATCCCATTTCTTCATATCCTCAGGCAAAGGTTCACGATTAAGAAAGACAACTGGCGTATCTGCTGCCTTCGCCTTATCGATTATGACTCCGGCAGCGGTACGATCGACCGGGTTAATAAGCAGCGCATCTGATTTTTTACTAATAAACAGATCCACCTTATCGTTCTGTGTCGGCTGTGAATTCATACTGTCAACGATATCAACGCTAGCAATGCCTTTGGCATGCTCTTTAATCGAATTCCTGACTCCCGTCATAAAGGTATCATCGAATTTGTATATCGCGACTCCTACTTTAGGTTCTTTCCCTCCGCTTCCTTCCTTCGTTCCATCACTGGAACAGCCAGCAAGTACACCACCGAGCAGCGCACCGGCCAGCAGTACGGACGTAACTTTTTTCATAGACGATGACCTCCTGTTTACTATGTATTTATCGGTATATCCTTTTGCTTACGCTTTCATTATTACGGATTTAAAGACTTAACTTAATACAAAATTCTCACCTGTTTTATTAAAATTCTCATGCTTTTTACTGTACAAACGGAAACAGTTGTTTCTGGTTCTCCGGCCACAACATATTATCCAAATCGATCATTTTGGTTGGAGTTTCAACTCGTTCAGGAACCTTCCGTCCATCGAGCGCCTCAACCGCATGTTGAACGGCAAGATATCCGTTACTGAATGGATTCTGAATCAAGGTTGCTTGAATCGTGCCTTCTTGCAGCAGTTCAATGATCTCAGGTGTACTATCAAAAGTAACAAGTTTTATCTGTCCTCCGAGTCCAAGTTCTTTAACTTTGCGAGCTGCTCCCACCGATGAGACGCTGTTAAGCGTAACAATTCCGTCTAGATTATGAGTTTTAATCATTTTGCCAGTAATATCTGAAGCCAAACTTTCTTCTGAGCCACTATAGCCAACTTCCATCACTTTTATTGCAGGAAACCGTGATATATAGTCCATCAATCCCTCCATCCGTTCGGCTTCATCATAAGCACCTTTAACAAAACTCACTACACCGATTTTCCCAGATTGACCGAGCAAATCGACTAATCGCTGGCCCACCTTCTGCCCGGCTTCGTAATTATTAGCCCCGATCCGAGTTTCGACTCTTGCCGAAGCCACATCCGCATCAAGTGAAATCATAGGAATTCCATTGAATGCTGCTTTGTCTGCAGCTTGTCCAAGTTCCATATAGTCACTTGCAGCAAGCACAATGGCATCCGATTTGTTCGTAATAGCGTCTTCTACCATTTGGATTTGTCCCTCGATATCATCCTCACTGTCTGGAGCCTTGAAGTTCAGCTGGATATTATACTCTTTGGCAGCAACAAGAGCTCCCATCTTTACGGTATTCCAGTAATCTCCACGATGCATCTTCACGATCATATCGATGGTACGTTTTTTATTCTGGGCTTCCTCCTTTGGATGTTCTCCCGAACAGCCAGAGATTCCGAATATCACAACGATGATAAAAACAATTCCTATCCAGCGTCTCACGAGGTTCTCCTCCTATCCGAATCAGGCTGATTCCACACTGCAGGAATTTTGACGGTTACCGTTGTGCCTTCCTCTCGCTCACTTTGGTAATGAAGGCCAAACCTCTGTCCGTAGGCTAAACGTATGCGTTCATTCACGTTCTTAACACCTACTCCTGATCCTTTGCCTCCCTCTGATTCACCCAGCAATATTCCATTCAGTTTCTCTGGAGACATTCCAAGTCCATTATCCGAAATCGTAAATCGGACCGTCTCATTGACCAAGGATGCCTGGATTGTTATCAATCCCGGATCATACTGCTCTTCCAAGCCGTGAATAATCGCATTTTCAACGAGTGGCTGTAAAATCAGCTTCAGAGTTAGGCAGTGAAGCACTTCTTCGTCTGCTCTAATAACAAACTGAAATTTGTTCTTGTACCGGATATTTTGAATGATCAAATAATTACGCACATGCTCAAGCTCATCCCTGACAGTTATGATGTTATTGCCCTTGGCCAGACTGATTCGGAACAATTTCGATAAGGAAGCGATGGTCTTTACAACTTCCTCGTTTTGTCCTCGCTCGGCCAGACGGATTACCGAATTGAGCGTATTGTATAAAAAATGGGGATTAATTTGTGCCTGAAGTACATCCAATTCGCTCTTTCGTTTGGCTTCCTGCTCCAGAATAATCTGCTCCATCAATTCCCCAATTTGTTGGACCATCAGATTAAAACGGTAGGATACCCGCTCAACTTCGACAAATCCTTTTACATCCACAGGCGAGGAGAAATCTCCTCTTTCTACCTGTTTAACGGATTTTTCAAGTCGGAGAATCGGCTGAGCTATTTTTGCAGATACAAATATAGAAATAATGATGACAAAAGCCAGAACTGCGGCAATAAACCATATTAAAAACTCTCCCAAATCCCTCTTCGTTGTGACAATTTCGGCTGGATAGGAAACACCAACAATTTTCCAACCGATCGGCTCGACAGATCTTACCGTAATGTATCGTTCTTCACCTGTTGACATATCGGTATAATTGCCAAAATTATATTTGAGCGCAGGCTCCATATTCTCATATTTCAACCCAGCGTAGATCAGCTGCTGCTGAGGATGGTATACAATGTTACCAACGGAATCGGTTATGTAGGCATAACCTTTTTTACCAAGGCTGACCTGAGAACTAAGTTCTTCAATCGTACGAAAATTAATGTCGACCATTAATACTCCTTTTTTCGTTTCACCGTAGGCTCGATAGGTAATGACTCGACTCATGGAAACGACCCATTTATATTGACCTTGATAAAGGTTCTGAATATGAGGAGCAGAGATCGACAATTCATATGGGTTTCGAACTGAAGTCTCAAACCAGCTCTGTGAAGTAAGCCTAGTATTGTTCATCATTTGCTGTGCCGGTACATTTATAACTGGTTCTCCTTTCAACGTAAATAACGCAATAGACACCAAATCCTCCCTAGTTTCAAGAAGTGTCGTCAACTGACCTCTCAAAGATGAATTGTTGTCCGTTCGCTTTCCATCAAATTGATCTTCCACCACCTTATAAATATCTTGCATTCCCTTTACGTACGTTTCCAAATTACTGTTAACTTGCTCGATAATCTGCTGAATATTTAAATAGGCGTTCTCTTCAGCTGTTCTGGAGAACTTATCGTATAGCATGAAGCTGACGACCAGTACAACAACCATCGTAATGATTGAGAACAGAAATGTGATCATGACCTGAATACTACGTAAGCGAAAGGAGAGCAACCTTGATAAAGAACCAAACTGATGAAAAAAACTCTTAGCCTTTCTTACCAATTAGCTCTCACCCTTCCCCAGAAACCCAGTATTCTTTTGGCGACAGTCCAAAGGTTTTACGAAAACAAAAGCTGAAATAATTCGGATCAGAAAATCCGGTTTTTTCGGCTATTTCAAATGCTTTTAAAGATGTCGTTCGCAGCAATTCCTTTGCTGCATCCATTCGTACCTGCATGAGATAGGTAACAAACGTCATTTTGGTTTCTTTCTTAAAAATAGCGCTGAAATACCCTGTGCTAATGTGCAGCTGCTTACACACCGTACCTATAGATAAGCTGCTGTCCGAGTAATATTTATGTATAAACGCCTTCGCCTCTTCTACAGCGATTCGCGTGCTGGACTTGCGTTCGATTTCGAAATTGCAAGCTAGCTTATCGCATATCGTTTTCAAGCGGTACCTAAGTTCGTCTGGTCCTGAATATGAAGTAATCTCTATTAGCGGATTCATCTCTGATCCGAACAGATCTAGGGGATTTCCACCACTTTCTTTTATCAGTCTAAGGATTACAGCGATAATCTCCAGCCAATAAATCTGATAATCCTGAACGGAGGCAGTCTCCATAATCCGATCTTCAAACAGCGACGAAATTACAAGGCTTCGTTCTTCCTCTGATCCCACTTTAATGCTGCGAATAAGTCTTTGTTCGTTCCGTTCATCAAGTGCCAATACGTAGGGTAAAGACTTTATAGATTCCACATCCTGGATCCAGATGACCCTGTTGTTACCAAGAACAAGCCTATAATCAACAGCTTGTCTTGCTTCACGGTAAGATAAGTACAGACTGTCCGCCCCGCTCCTGATCGCTCCAACACCGATGGTCACCGTTAGCTTCAAAAATCTCTCCACCTTTTCTCGGATGACTTCAAGCAGTTGAAAGGAACGCTTGTTTATGAATTCGGTGTCTTGATTATTCTTCGTAATGACAACAACTTCTTCACCCACTAAAAATACGAAATCACGATCCTCACTATCACTTAGCTCATAAGCAATATTTCGAACGGCAAACAGTTGTAAATTCTTGTTGCTTTTGTTTCGAAGAGACAAGCCCATTCTGGATTCAGCTGATAGATCATCCACTATCGATATGTCCGGCGAAATAACTGCTGTGATATAAGCATCTTCTGTCAGATTTATTCCAAAAGTATCACACTTCGCCCTTATCTCTTCTGAAGCCATTCGGCTTGTCATAAGCTCGGCCAAAAATAGCTCTCTTAATATGGGTAAACTTCGTTGCACATGTTCTTTAAGTTGAACTATATTTTCTTTTTGTGCCATTTCCGCTTCAATCTGTTCCTTTACTTTCAGTAAAATCTCTATCAATTCATGTGATGAGAAAGGCTTCAAAACATACTCATCAATTTGTAATGTTATCGCTTTACGGGCGTACTCAAACTCATCATATCCTGTAAGAATAATGATTTTGGTTAACGGATAGTTTTCTCTAATCCATTCTGCTAGCTGTAAACCGTCCATAAAAGGCATTTGTATATCTGTCACGACGACATCGGGCCTGCTTCGTTCAATCATTTCCATTGCCTCATGACCATTCTCCGCACGATCAGTAACGATGTACCCGTTACTTTCCCAATCAATTCTCTCCATCAAACCTTCTCTAACATCCGCTTCGTCATCGACCAATAATAACTTCAACAACAGACCCACATCCTTTTACTTGTTACGTCCTGACTTTATATAGTTTCTTAGTAAGTAATCACAATTTATGATAGTGATTTCCAAGGTATATTCTGTATGGCAGGTTCTGCTCCCTGCAAAATAAAAAAAGAAACGGCCTATTCTTCAAAATAAAAAGAATAGACCGCTTCTTATGTGTATGTACACTGCCCAAAAAGAGAAACCCGTTCCCATATGTCGGGAGCGGGCTGGAAAAAAGGAATGCTACAGTTCTTTTACGAACTGATAGCGAGCCTTTTTAAATCCAATATGCTCAAAAAATGCATGTGCCGGGTCTTCACCTTCCCGGTTGCCGCTTGTGAGAAACAAGAGGTTGCTTCCTTGCTGCCTTCCCCATTGCTCTGCACCGCTCACCAATCGTTTGCCGATTCCTTGGTAGCGGCAGCTTGAGGTAACAATCAACGAAGTGATTTGAGTGACCATTCCGGTCTTTACGAAGGATTTGACTTGACGAAGCATCATCAGCCCTACTACTTTACCATCAAGCTCTGCAATCATATTGCAGTACAGCGGGTTGGACGCCATCATCTCCATCCGTTCGCGCATTACACTCGGTGTAGTCGGATAATTCAATTCGCGCATCAGAGACGTGACAGATTCCAAATCTTCCTTCTCAAACGTTCGAATCAGCAGTGCAGGCGCAGACAAAACGCTATCCATGCTCATTATACCCTCATGCTTCCCTTCTCCTATGATATCTTCTCCACTCTCTATCTATTTTCGTAGTTTCTGAGAAAGATTGCAAGAGCAATACGACAAATTTCTACCTAATCTATCAAGTTTATTCTACCTGTTTTTACAAAAACTTGTATTGCGCTTCAATTAGCCCGTGATAAGTTCCCTTCAAATTCATAAGCTGGGCATGATTTCCTTCTTCTATAATTTGTCCATGGTCTAGAACTACGATTAAATCAGCATGTCTGATCGTGGATAATCGATGTGCTACAATGAATGACGTTCGACCTTTTAGAAGCACCTTTAAAGCATCCTGAATTTTCAGTTCCGTCTCGGTATCAATACTGGCAGTCGCTTCATCCAAGATAAGAATTCGAGGGTCTGCAAGCAGCGCTCTTGCAAATGATAGCAGCTGTCGTTGCCCCATAGATAACATATTCCCTCGTTCTTCAACTTCCGTATCGTACCCACCAGGCATATTGATTATAAACTCATGGGCATCAACCGCTTTGGCGACTTCTTCTATTTCTTCATCCGTTGCATCCAGTCGACCGAATCTGATGTTGTCACGGATGGTTCCAGAGAATATAAACGTATCCTGCAGCACAATCCCAATTTGATGGCGAAGACTCTCCACCGTAACGTCACGGATATCATGTCCATCAATCGTAATCTTGCCATCCGTTATATCATAGAATCTGCTAAGCAAGTTAATAATCGTACTCTTACCTGATCCTGTATGCCCTACGAGCGCTATCGACTGACCGGCTTTTACGTCTAGGTTGATTCCCTTAAGCGCCTGTCGTCCTTTCTCGTATTCAAACACTACATTTTCAAGTTTGATATCTCCCTTAATTTGTGGGAGTTTCTTAGCATTTGGAGCATTATCAATATTAGGCTTCTCGTCAATAAATTCAAAGATTCTCTCTGACGATGCCATAGCAACTAGCAACTGATTATACATTTGACCTAAGCGGTTAATCGGCTCCCAGAAGTTCCCTACGTAGTTCGAAAAAGCGATGAGAAGACCGATTGTCAATTCACCATTCTGAATTAAGCTAGCTCCTAACCAGAATAGGATCAATGATCCAAAGCCGCCGGTGATTTCAATCAATGGGCCGAACGCCTGGTTCATGGTTGAAGCTTTATCCCAGGATTTTTTGCTGTCCGAGTTCATATGATCGAAAAACTTCATGTTCTCTTCTTCCTGCGTATATGCCTGCGTTACCCGTATCCCTTGAATCGATTCATTCAAGTGAGAGTTGATTCGTGAGTTCTTCATCCGAACTTCCTGCCAAGCTCTGCGGATTTTTATACGCAGTGCCGTTGAAATAAAGAACATAATAGGTACGGTTACGATTACAGCCAGACCTAATTTCCAGTTAATAAAGAGCAAGATGATAACGATACCGAATAATTGAACACAGTCGATCAATAAGTTGACGACACCGTTCGTGAACAAGTCCTGTAATGAGTTAACGTCATTTGTAACCCGTACAAGAACGGATCCAGCAGGTCGTTTGTCGTAAAAGTTAAATGACAAACGCTGAATATGCCGGAATAGATCTGCCCTCAAATCATAAATGACCCGCTGGCCAATAATATTCGTGTATTTAATCCGGAATATGCCTGTAATATACTGAATGATGTAGAGTACCAGTACACCAATAGTAATCTTATACAGCATCTGCAGACTTGCTGCTCCGCTCTCAGGCGCGATCGCTTTATCAATCGCCTGACCCGTCAGGTATGGAACCGTAAGCTTGGTGATCGTACCGATAATCATAAGTATGATAATAAGCGGAATCATCTGTTTTGCATAAGGCTTCATATAAGATATTAGCCGGGTTAACTGCTTCCAGTTAAATGGTTTCTCTATAACATCATCATCTTGATAGACAAAACGTTCTCCCGTTGTAGCTGAATCATTGCTTGAACGAGATACCTTCTGTTTAGGCTTCCTCTCCATATTCAATTCCGCGCTCATGCTTTCACCTGCCCTTCCTCATGCCCTGATGCTGTTCTGCGGGCAATGAGGTCTGCATATTGAATTTTGTACACATCCTGATAAGGACCTTCTTCATGAATCAGATCATTGTGTTTACCACGCTGAACCACTTTACCTTCATTAAGAACAAGGATTTCATCTGCATGACGAAGTGATGAAATACGATGTGCAATGATAAACGTTGTTCTTCCCCTCATAACTTCCTGGAATCCGGATTGAATTTCATGCTCCGTCTCCATATCAACGGCACTCGTAGCATCGTCCAATATAAGAATCTTCGGATCTTTCAGCAACGCCCGGGCAATCGCTATACGCTGTTTCTGTCCACCGGACAGCCCCATACCGCGCTCTCCCACGACCGTATCATATCCTTGTTCCATTTCCATAATGAAATCATGAGCCTTCGCCAGCTTGGCTGCGCGGATAATTTCATCCATAGTTACGTTCTTCATACCATAGGCAATATTGTTACGTATGCTGGAAGAGAACAAGAAAGTTTCCTGGAACACGGTAGCAATTTGACTGCGTAAGCTACGAATCTTTATATCCTTAATATTGATGCCATCAAGCTTAATACTTCCAGAGTTCACATTATAAGCATGCATCAGAAGCTGGATAATCGTTGATTTACCTGAACCCGTTCCCCCAAGAAAACCGATTACGGACCCTGGTGGCGCATTCAGGTTAATATCTTTTACAGCTGCTACTTTATTACCGTAAGCAAAAGTTACACTATCAAACACAACATGACCTTTAACTGTGTTCGGATCAAGTACAATCGCGTTATCACGATCTTCTACATCAATTGGTTGGTTAAGCAATTCCAACACACGCTCACCGGAAGCCTTAGATTGCGTGTAGTTATTAATGTGGAACCCGATGCTCCACATCGGCCCGATGATATACCACATCAAGCTGAAGAAAGCGACCAACTCACCAAGCGAAAGCTCTTTCTTTATAACCATCGTTCCACCTGCAAGAAGTAATACAACTACGCTGATGTTAGCGAACAGTTCCATCAGCGGGAAGAATTTCGCCCACAGGGATGATGCAAAAATTTGATTCGTCTTGTAGCGCTCATTTCTTCCGGAAAACTTCTCCACCTCGTGAGGTTCACGAGCAAAGGATTTAACCGTACGAACCCCAGTAATGTTCTCCTGTACAGCGGTCGTTAACGAGCTAAGCGCCAACCGCATTTCTTGGAAAGCTGGGTGAATCTTGGATTCAAACTTAAGCGCTGTCACAAGAAGGAATGGCATACTAACAAGCGTAATCAACGTAAGCTTCCAGCTGATCGAAAACATCATAATAGATCCAAAAATCACCATGAGACCAAGGTTCAAAATCTGAGCAAAGCCGAAGCCAATAAACATCCGGATCGCTTCGAGATCACCCGTAAGCCTTGACATCAAATCACCAGTCCGTGCTGTGTCATAGTAACGGAATGACAAGAATTGCAGTTTTTCATAACAGGCGTTCCGGAGCCTATATGCTAAGAAGTTACCGAGGCGCCCTCCAAAATAACCGTGTAAAAACTGCATACAAGCTTTCAATGCCACTACCCCTACAACAGTAAGTGCGAGTACAGGTACAATACTATAATTTCCTGGCTGAATTGCATCATCAATCAGCCTTTGCAGCAGGTTAGGATACACGAGTCCAAGTGCGGTCGCGATCGCCAGACACAGTATGGAAAGAAAGAGATAGCTTCGTTTCTCCCAAAAGAAGCCCTGCAGTTGCCTGAGAACATTCATGATTTTCCTCCTTTGGATTATTTACGTTCAGTTATGTAGCATTTATGAAGTTTATCATCGACCTGTATAAGCGGCAAAGAGAATAAAACGTCATAAATGAGCTAATGGGACTTAAACTAGTCAATTAGTGCAACTTTTCCTACTTTCATGATTAAATAGTCGGTAATTCTCGATAATCCTGAGGATATGAAAACAGGTCCGTTTTTCCATATCAGATCGATAAAAATTGTAGTTTTAAAGTCTTTTTGAAGTCATTTATTTGGGATTTTATGTAATTTAATTATGTTATTCATCCTGTATGAACGCTACTTTCAATATAGGATACAAAAAAAGGAATCCGGGATTGATCAGCCCGAATTCCTTTTAAATTGTTTTTAGATGTATCCCTTATCTTTTCCGCTCCATGAGCAAAAGTTCATGAGCCAATGTACGCCAAATATCAGATGACTGTCCGTCCTCTAAGGACACAACCATGGCGCTCAGCGTCTCGTTCAATTGCTCCTGTAAAACGTCTGCATGCATTAAGAGTGATCGCTTAATCTCTTGTTCGTAATGAGATACGAGCTGAGTTTCACGCTGCTTCGCAATAATCGCCACAGATTCTTTTACCTTTGGCTCTGCTGCTTCACGGAGCTTCTGACTTCCGTTTCCTTCAAAGAAGTGTTTCGGATTCTTGAAGTGCGGCCAATAGGAAAGCCAATCCTCACCTAAGGACAGATCGGTTTCTTCCAAACTTGGGGTTGACCATTCTGCATCCTGACGAATAGAAAGCTCTACACCTTCTGTTAAGCTTCTGATAGCATCGGCCGTCTGACGGGCAGCATCCTCGGTCAATTTACGTCCCTTCTGTTCCAATCGAAGCGTAGTTGCCCAAAACTCCTGATCAAGTTCTAGCGAAAGCGTGCGTTCTAAGTCCCGCCCGCAGGCTGCAAATGCCGATTTCAAACTGCCGGCATCCTCTCTAAGTACGGAGGGATGGAACGCTTCTTGAAAGAATCTCCCCATCGCATAATCAAGCCGTTGTCGTACATGAAAGAGCAGCTCCCCGCACTCCTGAGTTATTTCACGTGTCATATCCATTACTTTCAGGGCAGAGAAATATTCCTCCGCTTTTAAACGAACCTTCTCAAGTCCTGAAATTCGCTGTCTCCGGGTATCTTCATCCTGTTCAGCAAGCTCAGCCCACGCTTCTACTCGGCGCCGTGCCGACGATATTTCATCGTAACCAGCTCTCAGGGATAGGCCAGGCAAATCCTCAACAGCAAAACGATCAAGCGCAGTCTCAAATGGGATAAAACCGGAAGCTTCAAGCTCCTGCTCATGACCATTCAGCTTACCTCTCAGTGCAGATAAACTGGAGACCGGATAAATATGCGGGTTAGCAACTCCACTGCGGACAAGATTCGTACGCACGTGGGAGACAACCTCATCCAATTCGTCAGAAGAGGATGCTAAATCAGCAGCGTTTACGACAAAGAACATTTTATCAAGTGTAAAACTGTCTTTTACTCGGCCAAGCTGGGACAAGAACTGTCTGTCAGCTTTGGAGAAAGCGTGATTGTAATAGGTGACGTATACAATTGCATCTGCGTTTTTGATGTAGTTGAACGTGACACCCGTATGACGGGCATGAAGAGAATCCGCTCCCGGTGTGTCTACCAGCACGACTCCCTGCTCTGTTAAGGGACAGCTGTAATATAAATCGATTCCATCAACAAAACAGGATTTGGTCTCATCTGCGACAAAACCACGATATTCCTCCATACCTACCGATTCGATCGTCCCGAGCTTTGTATTCATGCCTTCCCACCCAGCTGCCGCAGCTTTCAGGAAGCCGTAATGCGGCAGTCCAGCAGGATGCACACCTTCCGGTGTCAGAGCCTCTGCGGTCTTCCTCCAGCTCCCTTCATTCGGCTCCGGTAAGCCCAGCACACTAAAGGAATACTTGAGATCATCCCACCAGATATCTTTCGTCTTCATACGGACAGCAGCTGTTCCGTGAGGATACTCTTCTGTCGGTACGACGATCCGGTTCACCGCCGCCGTAGTTGGATGCGGTGATACCGGTAATACCGATTCGCCAAGCAAAGCGTTGGCGAATGAGGACTTGCCCGCGCTAAACGCTCCAAATAGCGCGAGCGTGAACGAGCCGCCCGCTAGCGCATCCGCGCGGGCGTGCAAATCCCGCGCGGGCGACGCCAGCGCGGGATGCGGCGCCAGCAGCGCCGCAGCAGCACGCAGCTCCGCTGCCGCGGCTTCAAGCCGCTGGCGCCGGCCCCCGGCCGCGCCCTGTGGCGCGCTGCGCCGGGGCGCCGTGCCGCTGTTCCCCTGCTGCAATGCAGGGGAACCCGCGCTTGCTGCGGCCTGCGGAGCCGCAGCAGGCTCCCTCACCTCCGGCAGGAGGCCGGGGGTGAGGGAGGTAAGCGGCGGCACCAGCTGTGCCGCCGCAAGGGCCCGGTCTGCTTCCGCCTGCTGCAATACAGCATAGCGAGCGGAAGCAGACGATTGCGCCAGCAGCTCCGCACGCTGGCGCGCAAGAAGCTCCAGGCGGACAGCAGCATCGTCCGCCGCCAAGACCCGTACGTTGTCGGCAAGCTCTGACAACGCACGTCGATAGCTGCCCTTGATTTCCTCGGACAGCAGCTTACAGTAGTTAAGCACATACTCGCCGGAAAGGACCGCATCCGAATTCACTGTGCTTGTAATACTCTCCACGGAAACAACGGGAACAGGCAGCAGTGAATTCGTCATCGTTTCCCATTTACTGCTCCAAGCTTCAAATCTTTCAATAAATGGCCGAATCAAATTTCTAACATGCCAATCCACTTGAGCTGTAACTTGCTCAGATAAACGTTTATGGAATATATCGAGTCTCCGTGACTTTTCTTCCTCCGTTTTTGCAGCAGCAAACAAAAATCCTTTTTTAAACCCACTTTTACGGCTCTCTAAAAATGACAATGCTAAATCTCGAATATCCGCTGGCATCAAGTTAGCATTGGCAAGCAGTGCATCGCCCTCACGGCGGAGTTCAACTCTTATCTCATCCGGGAAATTCTCCAAACGAATCTGTTCTTGCTCCAGTTCTTCGATTTGAGCGTTTAGTGCAGCTGCAGCTGCTTCCCCACCCATCTCCGCCAGCAATTGTTCCTTCTCTTCCTGATGACTTCGGAGATAAGCTTCAGCATGCCGATCCGCAGCGTGTCGCATCGAACAAGCCACACTATAATCTAGAAGTACTTGCCTCTTGTCTAATAATTTTCCGATGACTGACTTCAAGTCCACCCACTGGTTATAAGGATGATCCCACACCTTAAGCGAAACACACAGCAATCCATTATAGCGGACTTTCCACTGTGCAAATGCCTTCTTTACATCTTCTAAATAGGAGGATAATGCGAGCTCTTCATCACGATGTTTATCGATCTGGTTCACAATCAAATACAATGGCTTTCCCCAATCGGATAAACTTTTCGCAAATAACAGATTACTCTCGGACTGCACATGATTGTAATCCATCACATAGAACACGACATCTGCCATATGAAGCGCAGAATGCGTTGCTTGCCGATGCCCATCATCTGTAGAATCTACACCAGGAGTATCCATCAAGACACCATTCGGTCCAAGAATGGATATATCGTCCCAAACCTCGATAGCAGAGTACTCTCCACCTTCTTTACAATATGCAGCAAGCTCCTCGGTACTTACATTCAGCGTCTCACCAAGTCCACCATCAGGTCGATGAATAACCGCCTTTGGGATGCCGTTTCGAATGGTCACTACATTAGCACTTGTCGGCACTGGACCCGACGGCAGCACCTTTTTCCCGCAAAGAGCATTAATCATACTCGACTTTCCAGCTGAAAAATGTCCACAAAATGCAAGGGTCAACTCACCTGCGGCTTGTTTGCGAATTAAATCCCCAGTCAGAGCCGCGGAGGATTCATCATTCCATCCCAAAAAACGATCTCTGGCAGCCTGTAAAGTGCCGATGCTGTATCCGGTTTCATGATCAGTCACTACCTTCAATGTCATCCTTCTCTCCTATCGTTCTTATCTATAATAAATGTCACATATTCTCAGATCATTTCATTGTAACATTGCCGGAGCCTTAATGAAATCACCAGTCCTCTGAGAAAATAAAAAAAACGGCCCTTTTCAGGGCCGCATTTGTTCAATTCAAGCTCGATCTTAGGAAAGAGCTGCGTTTTCTGCTTCAGGAATAAGAATTTCGAATACATTTCCATGCTGCAGAATGGTCAAACCTCTCGATTTATCGCGCATAACAACAACTTCTGGTTTTTGAGACATACGCTCCAAATAATGTTCTGGAGCCTCACCCGAATTGCTGTAAGTTACGCCTTCCAATTCTTTTTCTTCATTTTCTTCCAGTTGGCTCTCCACCACTTGTTCAAAAATGTCAGAGAACAATTCAAAGTTGTCCGTGTAAACCGAGATGCATTTCATAATTTAATCCCATCCTCTTATTCTGTCTATTTCTTGCTTGTTGCGGTCTGTTCCTTATTCTTCCTGACCATGGACGTTTTCATACGCTTCTTACCTTCACGGCATACATCTAGAAGCGGACATATCTGGCATTGTGGATTCTGGGCTTTGCAGTGGTATCTGCCAAAAAAGATAAGCCTGTGATGCGTTAGAGTCCATTCTTCACGCGGTACCCGTTTCATCAACTTTTTCTCCACTTCAAGCACACTATCTTTCCACCCAGCTAAGCCGAGACGCTTGGATACACGCTCTACATGAGTATCCACTGCGATAGCAGGTACGCCAAAAGCGTTCGATACGACCACATTCGCGGTTTTTCGCCCAACTCCAGGCAGCTTCACCAGCTCATCATGGGCTTCGGGCACTTCTCCACCATATTGATCGATTAATAATCGACACAGATTTTGGATATGTTTAGCTTTATTACGGTATAGTCCGATCCGCCTGATATCTTGCTCCAACTCTTCAATCGGTACCGAAACATAATCCAACGGTGTTTTATATTTCTGAAACAGATCCTTAGTTACTTTATTAACTGTTTCATCCGTACACTGTGCTGACAACAAAACTGCAATTGTCAGTTCAAAAGCATTTTCATGATGTAATTCGCAGTGTGCATCCGGAAACATGTTTTCTATCGTATCAAGTATATGCCGTACCGTGGCCGAGTTCATAACAAGATCCCTCCCGCAAAAAAAAGTCTTGATGCGACAAAGCCCCGCATCAAGACGGTGTTTCTCGTGTATTTCCCATGTGATAACTATTGTTTCACGATCTCTACAACCGTCCCGTTGTTGAAATACAGTACAATATTATCATTTTCTTTAAGGGATTGCACGGACAAGTTCTGGTCTTTTTCATGAACATATAAATTTGATGACGCTGGGAACCGATTATTTTCGGTTGTATATGAACGTTTTACATATACATCACCGTTATCATAACGCCAGTAAGAACGGCTTAACGAATCCAAAACCTTAACAATCGTCGTTCCATCAATATCCTTACGAACTTCAACTCGATCATTGCCAGTAAGGCTGTTCAAATTCGTAGAAACGACTCCTCCACGAATCACTTTCACTTTTCCAGCAGTACTTACTTTCTCATTAGCACCATTAAATGCTTTTACCGTAATTGCTCCGCCTGCTGCATCAACCTCTACAATTTGACCAAGTGTAAGTTTTACATACTGCACAGAACTCGCTGTCGTACCAACAAAGTTAACATTAATCAATGTTCCAGCACGAAGATCATTCACACGAATGGCTTGACCATTCTCGTCAGTCAGCACTGCTTTATCCGTGTAAAATTCACTTGTCACGCCTTCATTCTTAACTCGAATGCGGCTTAAAGCCGGCTCTGTAGATACAACTTCGAATTGAAGCGCTGATTTGGTTTTTAAACTGAACAAGCTATCTTGATTGCTTGATAATTGTGCTTGTACTTCGTCTCCGATTTTAATATCAGAAATGGAAGCAACCGGCTTGCTGTACAGTTCAACTTTTGGCGAATTGTATGGAATACTGATGCTTTGTCCATCATCGGTCATAATCGTAATCGTTTTGGTTGATGTGTTAATGTTCGTAACCTTACCATCATGCTTATAAACAACTTCTAGTGTGAGTGCACGGTTACCAATGTGAGTCACATTCACCTTACGTCCTGCCCCTAAAAGTGCTTCAACAGAAGCCAAACTACTTCCAGCTGAAGAATCAAGCTTTGTCTTATCATCCAAAATGATAACTTTTGGAAGGCTCTTATCATCACTAACCATCAACCAGCGTTTCTTGGCATCGTAAGAAACGACCGTTACGCCGTCCATACGTTCCATTTGACGATTCAGAACTTGAATCTTAGTAATCTTTTCTTCTCCGTTGATCGTCAGTTCAACTTGGTCACCCGAGGTAGCATCAGCAAGAAGATCCCCCAGTACCGGTTGTGCAATTCCGCTAATAACAAGCTCTGGCTTTTCCACCAAAAACTTCGTTTCCAACTGAGAACTGTTACTCCGCTTATAGGTAATTGTTCTACCGTTACTCTCTACATTATAGAGCATAGCAGTGATCGTCCGATCTACACTTTGGCTTACCTCTACCTTTTGCAACACACTGTTCTTCACGGTAATGCTCACAACAGAACCCGCCTTCAGTTCGGATGCATTAAGAAGTTGGTTCTGATATTGGATCAACGTACTATCATCCCATTTAAATGTATCAACCACGTTACTTGTCGTATCTTTGAAAGAAATCGTCTTGTTAACAGTATCAACAGACTGGACAATTCCGCTTGCCGTCTTGTTAACTAAGCCATTCTTCACTCGTATGGAAACAATTCGCTTTTGCGGAGAGAACGTTTCACGCTCAACCGTAACGATGCTACCCGATGCCATTGTATTCGGATCAATCTTTACACCGTTCTGATCAAGGAACACGGTATTGGCATCATAAGTCAATTCTTCAAACGTATTGTTGGAATCAAACCAAATAACGTTATTCGGAGACAGACGAGCATATGTCCGTTCTAACGATTCAACCATCTGTGTTGGATCTGTAATTTCTACATATGCTGCTCTACTGTCCTTACCAATGACGATGACCTTCGTATACGGTTTAATGTCCGAGTTCGACAATCTTTTGGTTGAACTTTTCTCAAAATAAGTTGTCGATCCATCAAGTGTAAACACACTTGGTTTTCCATCGATATAGATTTCGAGTTTTCCGTTATCAACGGATGAAACATAACCTTCATACTGATTATCATAATTCGTCTCAATATGAGCTTGCGCACGACTTAAAAATGTCGCCAACTGTGCTCTTGTGACGGCACCCTGTGGATCAAATCTATTTCCGCTAACACCTGTTACCAACCCGAGGTCTACGGCTACGTTAATATAACCAAGCCGATCTGCGGAAATTTTGGCGTTATCCGCAAAGCCCGTCGATTTATTCATAGCTGCATTTGCATCAGCTGTGCGACCAATAGCTCGAACCAATACTTCCAGTACCCATTCACGGGATGCTTGCTTTGCTCCCCAGGTAACTTTAGTATCCGAATAGCCAGATTCTTTTTTCTTGTCGAGCAGGCTTTGCTGAAGCGCCAACTTTACATATGGAACTGCATAATTACTTACTTTCATATTTGTCGGTAATGTCGTAGTCGAGCCGGCACTATCACCCGCTTTTTGATTTAGGAAGCGGATCGCCATCGTTACTGCTTCTTGCTGGCTCACAGGGTCATTAGGTTTGAATTTTCCATTACTCCCCACAACAATTCCCTGTGCCGCTAATTGATAAATATACTTTTCTCCCCAATAACCTGATTTAACGTCAGTGAAGAGACTTGATGTTGAAGCAGAAGTGCTCACTGCCGATTGTTCACCAGCGGCAGCAGCGGTAGTTGCTCCTGCTCCAAGTACCATCAGTCCGGCCATGACGGCGGAGACCACTTTTTTGGAATGATATTGTTTGTTTCGATTAGATACCATTTTGTTTCCCCTCTCATATCTGCTGTTTCCTCAATATTCCTTTATTCGACAACAGATCGTGATCTCCTTCAAACCGTCATTACCGAGTTTCAGGATTTTCTAATTCAACATGCCCCATCAAGCTCTCTACTTGTTCGCCATCTACAAGCAATTGAAGAGATTTTACTTCCTCAAATTGAAAAAAGGTGTTCTTTAGCGCATCAACCGCAAAGGTTTCTCCGCCTGCTCCAAAGTGTGCTTCAGCCGGAATATGGAGATCAAGCGTCAGTTTCCCGCTTTCAAAGGAAAAAGAGTTCAGATCAACCAATTCCCAAAGAGGAACTAACTCCTCGTTATCGCTTGTTTTCAAAGCATTAAAGGCCGCTTCATACTTCTCAATATCTTTTTCAAATGAGATTTCGGCTTGTCCCTGGGTCAGCTTCAACAGCTCCGGATCGGTGTAGTATACCGTGATCGTTTCTGTTTTTTTGTCGTTTGGTGCAGTCTCATTCGGTGATTGGCTGTTTCCACCTGCTCCATTTGTTACTCCTGCTCCGTTGTTGCCTTCTGTTGCTTCTCCCGAGTTTTCACCAGGTGCAGGCGTCACTGTTGTGTTTTGTCCTGTTGTATTTTCTGGTGCTGCTCCGGGCTTTTGTCCGCAACCGGCACTAAATACCATTACTGCTGCAAGCAATCCCAAAGTCCATATTTTCTTGTTCATATGCCCACCTCCTGAAATCTTTACTGATTTATTGAACTTTTAAATATTCTTTCAAACCTACAACTACAGATTCTGCAACCTGGTTTTGAAATGTCGTATTAAACAGCTTGCTTTCATCATTTGTGTTGCTGATAAAGCCTACCTCAAGCAGTACAGCAGCCATATTCGTTTCTCGAATGACATGGAAATTCCCGTATTTAACACCGCGATCTTTGAGCCCAGTAGCTTTAATTAAATACTTGTGAATGGTATTCGCTAAGGCTTTACTGGAATCCCGGTTATAGTAAGTTTCTGTACCTGTTGCTGCTGAAGGGCCACTATTCGCATGAATCGATACAAACGCATCTGCCTTCAGATTATTAGCGATTTTCACTCGGTCCTTCAGTTCCAGGAAAGTATCATCACTTCGCGTCAAGACAACGTCGATGTTCTTTTCTTTTTCCAAAAGCTTTCCTACTTTAAGGGCAAGAGCAAGTGCAAAGTCTTTTTCTTTCTTACCTGATGAACTTACGGCTCCTGGGTCATGCGCTCCGTGTCCTGCATCAATGACAACCAGTTTCTTGCCATTAGTACCTGGTTCAGTTGTTGAGGCATTCAGATCCACAATGAAAACCTTAGACCCACTACCAGTTCCAGAAAGAGTATAGTTCTTCGCTTTATTAAGATCGATAACAATTCGTACGGTAGAAGGGCTATAACTATAAAGCGAATATCTAACTAATTTGACATCTGGGTAACCCGTAACTTTCAATTCACCAGTGCCAGTATCATTAATGTCATTGTTACTGCTGAAAGATTTAGAGAATTTGGCGTTCTCAACATCAATTACAATTCGGTCAGGGCTTGTCAACTTCATTATTTTCGGATTAACACTACCTGAAACAGCTACCATCAGACGGTTATCACTGAAACTAATACCATTGATCGTTGACAAACCATCTTCACCTTCGTTTGGAATGTTTGTTGATGGGGTAATAAGATATACTGCTTTTTTCTTATTATCCCACTTAACGTTCAACCCCATCTTTTCACTGACAAAACGGATAGGTACAAGCGTAGTGCCACTGCGGAGCACCGGCGCTTTACTCATCACCGTACTTTGTCCGTTAATCTTCGCAATCGTTTTTCCAATGACCATTTCAATTGTATTTGAGCCACTTTTAACAGTCACGGTTTGAGTTGCCTTACTCCATTTTACGGAGTAGCCTAAGTTTTCGGAAATGACACGAATCGGCACCATGACCGTCCCATTTGTATTTTCCACCTTTACATTTGAAGACAACTTCAATTCACTGCCATCCAGATAAATCTTGGCACTGTAAGAACTCGCATCTGCACCTTTAGGAAAGGCCACCATAATGACAAACAGAAACAATAAAAAACCGAACTTCTTCATCATTCACCCCTACCATCCTATTGTTTTGCCATAGATTGGCGTTTCTGTACTCGGCCTGTCCGACATTACCTGACAAACTATAGACGCTTCCTATTCATGAAAGTTGCGGAATTATTCCCTTTTTACTAGAAAAACTCCCATTTCTATAAAGAAATAGGAGTTTAGTCTTGGATAATTATGAAATATTGATATAAATTTTAACAACTAGCATTCATTAATGGCGGGTCATCGGATGTTCAAGATCGACATGTCCCATAAGACTCTCGATCTTGTTGCCTTCTACCAGTAACTCAATAGATTTCACTTCTTCAAACTGAAAGAATGTATTTCTTAGAGCTTCAATAGCAAATAGTTCTCCACCAGACCCTAAGTTTGCTTCATCAGGTTTCACAATATCGAGCGTTAATGCCCCCTGATCAAATTTCACTGACGTCAGCTTAATTGACTCGTGCCACAATGGCACTAGTTGATCATCTCCACTTTGTTGAAGACCTTCAAATGCTTTAGCATATTTATTCTCTTCATCCGTAAATGCAATTTCTTTCGAAGACTTTTTCAAATCTAAAAGTTCAGGATCTGTATAATAGAGCTCGATGGTAGCTTTTTTCTCCTGTGTACCTGCGTTACTACTGTCTGTCTTTCCATCTGTTGTCCCTGGCGTATTACTTGGGGTTTGTCCCTCTACATTAGTATCGACAGGTGTTATCTCTTTATTAACTACAACGTCTTCAACGTCCTCAACTTGTTGAGACGGTTCCTGAGACGGCTCAACCGGGGCCGCCGCTGGCTTCTGTCCGCATCCGGCGCTAAGAGCCAGGACAAGTGCCAACAGACCCGTAACCAAATACTTTCTGTTCATAGTTTGTTCCCTCCGTGTTCAAAATCTCGTAATGATTTATTGTACTTTAAGATATTCTTTAATACCACTTACGATACCTTTTGCAACACGATTTTGAAAATCATCATTAAATAATTGTGCTTCATCCTTTGAATTACTTAAAAAACCAATCTCTAGAAGCACAGCTGGCATCTTAGTTTCTCTTGTAACATGAAGGTTGCCATACTTTACTCCGCGATCCTTTAGACCCGTCGCTTTAGCAAGATGTTTATGAATAATATTAGCAAGCTGAGTGCTTGTCTCCCGTGTATAATAAGTCTCCGTTCCGTTCGGACTGCTAGAAGTATTACTGTTTCCGTGGATGGAGACAAATATATCAGACTTTAGATTGTTTGCAATTTTAGTCCGGTCGCTCAGACTCAATGTGGAATCGTCACTTCTAGTCATAATTACATCAATACTCTTCTCTTTCTTTAGTAAAGCTTCCACTTTCAGAGCAATGGATAGATTCAATGCTTTTTCATGTTTTCCAGTCACACTAAGTGCTCCTGGTGCGCTGCCTCCATGACCTGCGTCAATGACAACAACTTTCTTACCTTCCGTTCCTATTGGCGGGGTCGGCTCCTCCGAATCCTGTGCATTAAGATCTATAAATACGAGGCCATCATTCTCTGAAGAAACCGAGTACTCCACTGGGCTTGTCAGATTAATAACGACACGTACAGTTGAAGGAGAATCACTAAACAATGCATATCGGATAAGCGACACATCCGGATAATCTGTTACAGCCAACTCACCACTATTTTGGGTGTTTAAGGTATGTTCATAACCAAAAACTTCAGAGAATGCCGTATTCGGTAAATCGATAACAATACGATCAGGAGCATTTAACTTAAATACATTCGGTTTTACATTTCCGCTTGTTGCGATCATAAGACGATTATCGCTGAAACTAATAGCGTCAACAGTTGCAAGTGTACCTGGTGTTCCAGGAACCGAAGGACCGACAGGATCTACAGGCGCAACCGGTGATTCGGTATCAGGTTCAACGGAAGGCGATCCCTCTTCGCCCTCGAACCAAGGATCACTCACACTTCCTGATGATAGATAAACAGCTTTCTCTTGGTTGTTCCATTTAACATCCATTCCCATCTGACTACTAACAAAGCGAAGTGGTACCAAGGTTGTCTTCCCACTTAGGACTGGCGTAATATTCATACTTACCTGTGACCCATCAATATCTGCGGTCTTACTGCCAACAACCATCTTAACTGTTGTTATGCTGTTCTGAACCGTAACGGACTGACTTGATTTCTCCCAATCAACTTTGAACCCTAAGTTCTCAGATACAACCCGGATCGGAATTAAAATATTGTTGTTTACATTAGCCACTTGCACACCGGACGTCAAATTCAGCTGCTGCCCATCCAAGAAAATCTTAGCACTCGATGAAGCAGCATCTCCTGCTTTTGGAAACGCTAGCAAGAAGACTACTAAAAACACTAGAAAACCTAACCTTTTCATGAATCCACCTCTATCATTCTATGTTTTCGCAAAAGCAATTCAGCGTTCCGCTGCAGGTAATTGGACATATACCGACATGGGAATGAAGTCCGTCCTATCAAGAAGCTGTATATAATATCCATAATAACAGAAAAAACTTCCATTTCCTACATCGGAAATGGAAGTTTAATAATCTTGTAACCTTTTGTAGATTAACTTGAGAGATTAGGCGAACAAACGGTCTGCATGCTTTTTCTCATAAGCATCGATTTCGCTTTCATGCTGTAAAGTCAGGCCAATATCATCTAACCCTTGAAGCAAGAACTGGCGACGGTGCTCGTCAAGATCAAATTCAATGCGCAGATCTTTTCCATCGGATATCGACTTGTTGTCTAAATCAACAGTCAACTGATACCCTTCCTGTGCTCTTGTGCGTTGGAAGAGATCTTCCACCTGCTCTTCAGACAATTTAATCGGCAGAATACCATTTTTAAAACAGTTGTTATAGAAGATATCTGCAAATGATGGTGCGATAACGACACGGAAACCGTAATCCATAATCGCCCAAGGAGCATGCTCACGTGAAGACCCACAACCGAAGTTAGCTCTGGAAATCAACACAGACGCTCCCTCATAACGCGGCTGATTCAGTGAGAAGCTATCAATGACAGCTCCCTGTTCATCAAAACGCCATTCATAAAATAGGAATTGTCCGAATCCTGTACGCTCAATACGCTTAAGAAATTGTTTTGGGATAATTGCATCTGTATCAACGTTTACCCGATCAACAGGCCCAACGATACCCGTAAGTTTAGTGAATGGTTGCATAGTATGTTCCCCGTCCCTTCTTAGACTACTGCTTCTTCTTTAATAAAATTCCAGTCACGAACATCCACAAACCGTCCCTTTACTGCTGCTGCTGCAGCCATAGCTGGAGATACAAGGTGAGTTCTACCGCCACGACCTTGACGTCCTTCAAAGTTACGGTTGGATGTCGAAGCACAGCGTTGTCCAGGTTTCAACACATCCGGGTTCATAGCCAGACACATACTGCAGCCCGCTTCACGCCATTCGAAACCAGCTTCTGTAAAGATCTTATCCAAGCCTTCTTTCTCAGCTTGAATTTTAACACGTCCAGAACCAGGAACGACAATAGCAGTTACATTCTCAGACACCTTATGTCCTTTTGCTACAGCAGCTGCAGCACGAAGATCTTCGATACGTCCATTCGTGCATGATCCGATAAAGACATAGTCGATAGGAATTTCTGAGATAGGTGTTCCAGGTACAAGAGCCATATATTCAAGTGCTTTTTCAGCAGCTTTTCGTTCATTTTCTGTTGAGAAATCAGCAGGATTTGGAACCGTTGAAGAAATATCAGTACCCATACCCGGGCTCGTTCCCCAAGTTACTTGCGGAATCAAAGTTTCAACATCAAACTCAAGAACGGTATCAAACGCCGCTCCTTCATCAGTTACCAGACCCTTCCAAGAGGCGACAGCACTGTCGAAATCCTCGCCTTGCGGCACATGCTGGCGTCCACGAAGGTATTCAAAAGTCGTCTCGTCTGGTGCGATCATTCCCGCTCTAGCTCCACCTTCAATAGACATGTTACATACCGTCATACGCTCTTCCATCGTCAAATCGCGGATTGCTTCACCTGTGTACTCAATAACATAACCTGTAGCAAAATCCGTTCCATACTTCGCGATAACACCAAGAATCATATCCTTCGCGGTAACACCTGGATTGCGTTTACCTACAAAACGAACTTCCATCGTTTTCGCTTTAGCTTGCTGTAAACATTGTGTTGCCATGACATGCTCAACTTCACTTGTACCGATACCGAAAGCGAGTGCACCAAAAGCACCATGCGTAGAAGTATGGCTGTCACCACAAACAATCGTTTTACCTGGATGTGTCAAACCAAGCTCAGGACCCATTACGTGAACAACACCCTGGTCAATCGTATCCAAATCGTACAGTGTTACACCGAAATCGCGGCAGTTCTGAGTCAATGTGTCAATCTGTTGTTTAGAGATAGGATCTGTAATGTTGTAACGATCCTTCGTTGGAACGTTATGATCCATTGTAGCAAATGTCAATTCAGGACGGCGCACCTTGCGACCGCTGAGGCGAAGCCCTTCAAATGCCTGCGGCGAGGTCACCTCGTGAACCAAGTGCAGGTCGATATACAGAATACCCGGCTTACCTTCTTCCTGATGAATGACGTGGTTATCCCAAATTTTTTCGAACATCGTCTTTTTACTCATCATATTCACCCCATTAATTCGATCAAAGTGAAAAGAAAGATTTACCTTCCTTTTCGATTGATAGTAATATATCATCTCCTGTCTCATTGATCCAAGATATAAAATCTATAAAAGCAATAGGTATCATCTATAAGTCGTTTTTGCTTTTCAAATATAGGAAATTACCTATATAATATTGTTAGAATAATAGGTAATGCCTATAACGGAGTGATAATGAATGGAATTTAGACAGCTTCAATATACACTGCAAATCGCCGCAGACAAAAATTTTTCCCGTGCTGCAGAGAAATTACACATTGCTCAACCCTCGCTCAGTCAACAATTATCGAAGCTGGAAAAGGAGCTTGGCGTCCTGTTGTTTCAGCGCAATACGAGCACGGTGGAACTGACACATGCTGGCGCAAGTTTTGTTGAACACGCTCAAAAAATTATGGACTCAGTAGAACAACTCCGACAAGAAATGTCCGATATATCACAACTTCGTAAAGGAAAGGTTGTCGTTGGCAGCATGCCAATTACCGGCTCACACTTGTTACCAAGAGTTCTGCCAGCGTTTAAACAATCCTATCCCGATATCGAAATCACATTAATGGAAGACTCCTCATTGAATCTTGAAAAATTGACTGCAAGTGGTAAGGCTGATCTTAGCTTGCTTTCTTTACCCCTGACTGAGCCTTCGCTTTCATGGGTTCCTGTCGGTGTAGAGACGATCGATCTTGCGGTGCCACCAGAGCACCCGCTCGCACTTCGAGCGCACAAACACCCGACAAAGCCCGTATCTCTGCAGGAATTGAAGGATGATTCTTTTATTCTGTTAAAAAAGGGACAAGGATTCCGGCAAATTACTTTCGACCTTTGTAGAGACGCTGGTTTTGAACCTAATGTTGTATTTGAAAGCAACAATATCGAGACGATACAGTCGCTTGTTGCAACAGGTATGGGTGTTACACTCGTCCCTCACTTCATCGCCCGGGCAAAGCGAAGTGAATTCATACCCGTCTATTTAAAGCTTGCTGAACCGGTCCCAAGCCGCACATTAGTCATTGCTTACCGCAATGGGCGTTATTTATCTAAAGCTGCTGATGCTTTCATTGAAACTTTCAAGGGAGTCATGGACGCTCTTGCATCTGAAGGAGATACACATGAAGAATGAAGCATTTTTATCTGAAGCAGCCGGAGCAACTACTATTAGTGAATGGGAAAAAGCTTTAAAGGATTATAATGTTTCCTTTGAACAATTGCTTCCTAATAACGAGAAAAAAATGCTCGCACTAAAGGAAAAAGATTCAGAACAAATTGAATTAACAAAAAATTAGAATGGACTTCAATAAATAAATAAATAAATAAATAAATAAATAGCCAGTCGCCGGATTGATTACCGCGACTGGCTATTAACTTGTTTCATACCTGTTTAGAAATGAGGGCTGATCCCCCATAGAAGAATCTCTTTAATTTAGAATACTATTTACGCAAATTATGCTTATCGATCATCCGGTTTTGATTATCCGTGATATGTGCCTTTTCTTCTATGGCAGATTCATGCCCGTTACTTCCGCCTGCTATATCTTCAACAAAATTACGAAACTGCTCTTTCTGCTCTTCCATACTTGCTTGGTTGTCCTTGTTTTCATTGTTGTCAGTCATAGTATTGGGACCTCCTTTATAACGGAATACCCATAGTATACCCGCTCGTCAGGAGATGAAACGGCATTAGACTCGATATTTGTTTTATATCACCATTATTTTATGCTATATAAATTAGGTCTACGGTCTTCAAACACCGGAATCCTCTGTCTTACTGAATCTGTGAGAGAGCTGTCTAAGGTTCCTGAAACAATCGTCTCTTCTTCCCCGCCTTCCGCGACGATTTCTCCCCACGGATCAATGATCATTGAATGACCAAAGAAAGATGTATCACCGCTATCTCCTACACGATTGCACGCAACAACATACATTTGATTCTCTATCGCTCTGGCCATAAGAAGTGTTCTCCAATGATGCAATCGCGGATGCGGCCACTCGGCTGGAACAAACAATACTTTAGCTCCCGCTAAGGCAAGGCTTCTCGAAAGTTCCGGGAATCGAATATCATAACAGATCGAAGCTCCCGCTATCAGCCCTTCCTCCAGTTCGAATGTTACCGCCTGATCTCCAGCCTGCAGATGCTTTTCTTCATCCATTAGGCGGAATAAGTGCATTTTGGAATAATTAGCAATCTGCTCACCCTGCCTGTTAAATATGTACATGGTGTTATAAATATGATCCCCTATTTTTTCAGCGACTGATCCGCCTACGATTTGTACATTATGCTTCTGGGCAAAATCGCTCAAACTTTCCTTCGTTTCTTTACCATCCTCATCTGCAAGTTCCTGAATCCGATCAAGTGCGTAACCCGTGTTCCACATTTCTGGCAAGACGAGAATATCAGGCTTAGGATTAGCTTCTACAGCTTTCTCCATTAGAGCGAATATCCTTTTCTGATTTGCTGCAGGATTCCCCACTTCAATATAAGACTGAATAAGTGCAATATTCATGATGCCTTTAGCCCCTTCCATATGTATGTATAACTTACCGTACAATAATAAAATTGTATAAATGTTGTATTACATGAATTGTAGTCATCATAGCCTCATAGGCTTGTAATTTCAATATCCAAACCCTAAATCTCTCTATACAGCTCGGATAAATCGTGTTAAATTATTTCTTAATTCTAAAGGATCTATCATAAACTATCCTGCAGACTCACATTCAGAACCGGAGTGATATATAAATGACTAACACGAAAGAGTCCTTTTCAATACAGCCAGCAACCATCATGTCTACACTACCAACTCAATTCTTCGCTACCCTTGTATCCAAAGTTAATGATCAGGTCGCACAAGGCCATGATGTTATCAATTTAGGCCAAGGTAATCCTGATCAACCAACACCTTCACATATTGTCTCAAAATTGAAGGAATCCGCCGAAAACCCTCTTTACCATAAATATTCACCGTTTACGGGATACACATTCCTCAAGGAAGCCATAGCTAAGCGGTATAAAGAAGATTACAATGTCGATTTAGATCCAGAAAGCGAAGTAGCCATTCTGTTCGGTGGTAAAACAGGTCTAGTTCAGCTGCCTCAAATATTACTCAACCCAGGAGACCTATGCCTCGTGCCGGACCCAGGTTATCCTGATTATTGGTCAGGTGTAGCTCTTGCACGTGCTGAAATGAGTTTTATGCCATTACGTGCTGAAAATCATTTTTTACCAGATTATAATGCGATTTCTCCTTCCGACTGTGAAAAAGCCAAACTAATGTTTCTGAACTATCCCAATAATCCCACTTCGGCCACCGCACCTCTTTCATTTTATGAAGAGACCGTTCGGTTCGCACAAAAGCATGGTATAGTCGTGGCAAGTGATTTTGCTTATGGTGCGATCGGTTTTGACGGACAACGTCCGATCAGCTTCCTCCAAACTCCTGGAGCCAAGGAAGTCGGATTAGAGTTTTACACCTTGAGCAAAACATATAACATGGCTGGATGGCGCGTAGGTTTCGCCCTCGGAAATGCCAAGTTAATCTCTTTAATCAACCAGTTACAAGATCATATTTATGTTAGTCTATTCGGTGGAATACAAGCTGCTGCGGCTGAGGCACTGACCGCTCCACAACAATGTGTAGAAGATCTTGTTCGTCAGTATCAGTCCAGACGTGACGCCTTTTTTGATGCGATTGCTGACATCGGTTGGAACGCAGTAAAACCTGCTGGGTCATTCTTTAGCTGGCTGCCTGTGCCTGAAGGGTTTACTTCTGTCTCCTTTTCTGACCTTCTCTTAGAAAAAGCTCACGTCGCCGTCGCCCCTGGGGTTGGATTCGGAACACATGGTGAGGGGTACGTCCGGATCGGCTTGCTTAGTAGCGAAGATCGTCTCCGTGAAGCTGCTGAGCGCATCGGGAGACTTGGACTTTTCCGATAGGGTTTTTATTTTGAAATCAATGGTTGCTTGTGGTATTCTTTCAAGTAGTGCAATAATTCAATACATAAACGCGTTGACGGGACCAGTAAGAAAGCTTAGTGCACGTTAAGAGAGCAAATTCCTTAGGCTGTAAGAATTTGCCGTGGCAACTTTCCGAATCCTACCCCCGAGCGGCCTTGCCAGAACAGGCAGGACAGTTCCTTCTGTTACAAGGACTCAAGCCGGATGAGATTCTCATCAATAAAGGTGGTACCGCGGAAGTCAGAACTTTCGTCCTTTGATATAAGGACGAAAGTTTTTTTATTCTATTACAACATTAGATAGAGGAAGTGATAGCGATGCCGTCACGCATCGTCGTAAAAATCGGAAGTAGTTCCCTGACAACTGTCGAGGGAGGCTTAAATCTAGAGGCTATCGACTTTTATGCTGGTGAGCTTTCAGCTCTCCGTGAAGCGGGACATGAAGTACTGCTCGTAACCTCTGGGGCAGTTGCCGCTGGTTTCCGTAAGATCGGCTATCAGATTCGTCCAAGACTCCTTCATGAGAAACAAGCCGCTGCAGCCGTTGGTCAAGCTCTGCTCATGCGTTCTTATCAAAATGCTTTTGCAGCACGAGGTCTCATTGCAGGACAAATATTGCTGACTCGAACCGATTTTGCGAATCGTAAACGGATGAATAACGCCAGCATGACTATCGATGAGCTTCTGAAACAAGGGGTTATTCCTATCATCAATGAGAACGATACCGTTTCGATTGATGAGCTTAAATTTGGAGACAACGATACGTTGTCCGCCTTGGTTGCAAACCTTGTTCGTGCTCGCCAGCTCATCATTTTGACCGATACCGATGGATTATATACAGCAGATCCCCGAAAGTCACCAAATGCTCAGCGATTTGATGAAGTTGAAGAAATAACAGATGAAATTTACGCCCTTGCAGGAGGTGCTGGTTCAAGTGTCGGCACTGGCGGAATGCGATCAAAGATTGATGCAGCAAAAATCGCCACACGCGGTGGAGTTCCCGTATTTATCGGTAAAGCAAACGAGCCGGGGGATCTGATCAGTGCACTGGAGACCAAAGGCAAAGGCACTTACTTTGCCACACACCTTTCCTCTCTGCCAATGAAGAAGCAGTGGCTTGGATTTATGTCTTCCCCAATTGGTCGGATCGTCGTAGACGATGGGGCTCAAGAAGCGCTGCTTCATGGTGGTCACAGTCTGCTGCCTGTTGGTGTGAAGCGCGTGGAGGGCAGCTTCCATGCCGGAGACGTGGTCGAAGTTATCAACAGCAAAAATGAGAGTCTCGGACGAGGTATCGTCAACTATGATGACGATCAACTTCAAACTATCGTCGGTCTGCCAAGTGGAAAAGTCATCACCACAATCGGCGAAGTTCCTCGCCTTGAAGTCATTCATCGTGATGAGTGGATTACGTTAAAATAGAAAATAAGGAGGAATAATCCATGAGTGAAGTAAGAAGTAAGGCGGGTCTAGCCAAAAACGTGACTTCCATACTTAACAAACTGAACACGACACAGAAAAATGAAGCTCTTCTAGCAATGGCCGATGCGCTTGTAAGCCGAACAGCTGACATTATTGAAGCTAATAGCGAAGATCTGCGCCGGGGTAAGGAATTAGGAACTTCCCCTTCCCTGCTGGACCGGCTCGCTTTAAATCCTTCCCGAATTGAGGCCATTGCAGAAGGACTCCGTCAAATCGTTCAACTGCCAGATCCGGTAGGAGATACGCTTGAGATTATTGAGCGTCCAAATGGATTAAACATTCGTAAAATCCGTGTGCCTCTCGGCGTGATCGGCATCATCTATGAAGCGCGTCCCAACGTTACGGTTGATGCAGCAGGCCTGTGTCTTAAAACGGGGAATGCCGTTGTACTGCGCGGCGGTTCATCAGCCCTTTCCTCCAACAAGAAAATTGTTGAGGTACTTCATGAAGCGATGTCCCAAACGGCTCTTCCTAAAGACGCTCTACAGCTGATTGAAGACCCGAATCGTTCTTCCGTTGATGAAATGTTAAAACTGAACGGACTTCTGGACGTTATTATCCCTCGCGGCGGAAGCTCTCTTATCCAAAATGTCGTTATGAATGCGACAGTACCTGTTATTGAGACTGGAGCAGGCATATGTCACACATTTATCGATGCATCCGCAAATCCTGTAATGGCAGAAAACATTAGTATCAATGCAAAAGTACAGCGCCCTTCCGTGTGTAACTCGATGGAAACACTGCTTGTTCACAAAGACTTTGCCGATGTACATTTAGCTGAGCTTGCACAGAAATTACGGGAGTCGGATGTCGAGATTCGTGGTTGTGCAGAAACGATAAAGCTTGTACCCTGGGCAACAGAAGCCTCGTCAACAGATTATGCAACCGAGTATAATGATTACGTACTGAATATCAAAGTTGTAAACAATCTGGAACAAGCTATGGATCACATTGCTTCATACGGTACGAAACATTCAGAATGTATCGTTACAGAATTACAGGATAACGCAGAGCGTTTCCTACAAGAAGTGGACGCCGCAGCCGTATACCATAATGCATCTACTCGCTTTACGGATGGATTCGAATTCGGTTTCGGTGCTGAGATAGGAATTAGCACGCAAAAGCTACATGCACGTGGTCCAATGGGATTACCTTCTCTCACATCCACCAAGTATATCATTCATGGCAGTGGTCAAATCCGTCAATAAAATTCAAGAAGGAGGAACAACTTATGTGTCAAACTCCCCAGAATCGACCTTTAATTGATAAGGCAATCACCTTCTACGGTGCAGGCTCCATGGCGGAAGCTTTAGTTCGCGGACTAACCAGCCGTTCGGTTATGCGCCCAGAAGACATAACCATGCTAAACCGAAGCAATATCAAGCGTCTAGAGGAACTACAAGATCGCTATGGTGTGAAAGGAAGTAATGATGACCAAGAGAAATTGGAGATTTTAAAAGCATCTCCTGTCATCGTACTTGCTATGAAACCTAAAGATGCCGCAAAAGCTCTAAAAGAACTTGGACCGATTCTATCTGATGATCAGTTGATCGTATCTATCATTGCTGGTCTTTCCATTGAGACTACACAAAATTTGCTAGGTAAGAAGCAACCTATCGCTCGGACAATGCCGAACACTTCAAGCTCCATTGGACTTGGTTCAACAGGGATCTCTTTTTCCAAAGAAATTGATGATAACATGCGTCAGCTTGTCATGACTTTGTTTGAAGCGGTCGGCGATGTCACGGTTATCGAAGAAGACAAGATGGATATCTTAACCGGCATTTCAGGAAGCGGCCCAGCTTACTTCTATTACATGATGGAAGCTATGACTGCTGCTGGTATCCGAGGAGGACTAACGGCGGATCAGAGTAGAGAACTTACACTTCAGACCATCATGGGAGCTGCCCGTATGGTGCAAGTAACCGGCGAACATCCTTCTGCGTTACGTGCAAAAATAACATCACCGAACGGCTCTACACAAGCTGCACTAGAAAGACTGGATCAAGGCGACTTTTTCGAAACGGTTATTGCTGCTGTAAACCGTTGTGCCGAGCGCTCTCGTGAAATGGGCGCGGTGCTGAAAGGACAAACATCATGAGTAAATGTATAGCGACCTACCGCATCTACGATGACCATGCTGATTTCCGTAAAAAAGCCGACTCAATTGCGATTGGTATGACTGTAGGCAGTTGGACGGAGCTTCCTCAAGCTAAACGGGATTCCCTAAAGAAACACCTTGGCGAAGTTTACGCCATAGAGGTTCATGAATCACTAGGTAACGAGCCAGGGGGCAGATATGCAGATATCCGAATTGCATACCCTGACATTAACTTTAGTCGTGATATTCCTGCTCTCCTCGTTACGATTTTCGGAAAAATATCGATGGATGGGCGAATCAAGCTCATATCTCTGGATCTTTCACCGGAATTTCTGTCTGGTTTCCCGGGTCCCAAATTCGGTATAGACGGGGTTCGTCAACAACTGGGCGTTTACGATCGTCCGTTGTTAATGAGTATCTTTAAATCCGTCATCGGTTTAAATGCGGACGAGTTAAGAGAACAATTTGTTCGGCAGGCTCGTGGCGGAGTCGACTTGATTAAAGATGATGAGATACTGTTTGAAAATGAACTCACGCCTATTGCAACCCGTGTTAAGCTGTGTATGCAGGCAGCAGCGGAAGTCGAACAAGAAACCGGCAAGAAGCTCCTATATGCTGCGAACTTGACCGGTCGCACCTCCGGGCTAAGAGATCAAGCGCTACGGGCAATCGATGCAGGAGCGAACGCACTGCTCTTCAACGTGCTGTCTTATGGATACGATGTACTTCAGGAGCTTAGTTCCGACCCTGAAATAAACATACCAATCGCCGCACACCCTGCACTTGCCGGTGCGATTTATCCATCTCCGCATTATGGGATTTCTGCACCTGTACTGCTTGGACAATTGATGCGCTTAGCGGGAGCAGACCTTGTTCTCTTCCCTTCTCCTTACGGATCAGTAACGATGCCTCGTGAGGAAAATCTCGCCATCCGTGATGAGCTGCATAAAGCTGATCTCGGAGTGAAACGCAGCATGCCAGTCCCTTCTGCCGGAATTCACCCAGGACTTGTCCCTAGGATTATTAGTGACTTCGGAATGGACGTCGTTGTTAATGCGGGTGGCGGTATCCACGGACATCCGATGGGAACAGAAGCCGGAGGACGCGCTTTCGTACAAGCTATTCAGGCAGCTATGGAAGGAACATCTCTTACCGACTATGCAAAGGATCATCCAGAGCTGAACGCTGCTCTTGAAATATGGGGAGGATAAGCATGACATCCAGAAAAACACCGATTGTTTTTTGCGATTTCGATGGAACGATAACCGCAAACGATAACATCGTTGCCATCATGAAACATTTCAAGCCGGAAGGTTATGAAGAGATCATTAATGCGGTATTGGACCAGAGCATTTCTATTCGTGAAGGCGTTGGGCGCATGTTCGCCTTGTTTCCTTCCTCTCGAAAAGATGAAATCGTATCTTATGCCTTGGAACAAGCAGTCATCCGTGAGGGCTTTGCTGAGTTTCTGGACTACTTGAAATCAAAAGACATTCCATTCTATGTTACAAGCGGCGGAATCGACTTTTTTGTTGATCCACTGCTTAAGCCGTTCGACATTCCAGCGGATCATATTTTTTGCAACAGTGCGGTCTTTGATGGCGACCATATTCAGATTACTTGGCCTCATCCATGCCAAGATCCTTGCTCCAATGATTGCGGAATGTGCAAAGTGACTGTGATAAAGGATTACCCTGCCGAGAAATACACTAGAATCTTGATCGGAGATAGTGTTACAGATTTTGAAGGTGCGAAGAAGGCCGATCTTGTCTATTCCCGATCCACTCTTACAGAGCGTTGCGAAGAGATTGGCGTTAATCATGTTCCTTTCGAAACTTTCAATGATATTCTCGAAGATATGAAACATAAACTGAATCAGGGAGTGCTGTGATATGACTTTTTCTGAAATCCCGCTAGAACAAAAACAAACAGCGCTTAGCGAACTTCGCGAAGTGAAGGAATTGTTCGCATCACGCGGCTGGTTCCCTGGAACAAGCGGTAATTTATCCGTACGGGTAGGAGAATATTCCCCAGAACAATTCCATTTCGCGATTACAGCAAGTGGTAAAGACAAGTCAGTACATACACCTGAGGATTATCTCTTCGTCGACCAAGATGGTCGTCCGTGTGAAACAACCAATCTTAAACCGAGTGCGGAAACACTAATTCATTGCGAAATATATCGAAAAACGGGATGCGGAGCTATTTTCCATGTTCATACGATTGATAATAATCTGATTAGTGATTGGTATGGTGAGCAAGGATATGTTCCGGCTCAGGGAATTGAGCTTATTAAAGCCTTTAACATCTGGGAAGAAGATGCAGCGATCCGCATTCCTATTCTTCCGAACTTTGCGGACATCCCTAGAATCGCAGAACTTGTACCAGATGCACTAGACCCTGCAGTTCCGGGCATACTGCTTCGGAATCATGGTATTTATGCTTGGGGTAAGAATTCGTTTGAAGCCAAGCGTCACTTAGAAGCCTTTGAATTTATCTTTGAGTATACGTACCGTCGTTTATTACTGAATGCAACACGGACATCCTCTGTACAATCTTAATTTTCTATATTCAAAAAAAAGTAAAGCGAGCTTAATAAGCCTCGCTTTACTTTTTTTCGTTAATCTCCTGCATTTTTAATCTATCACGTTCCCATTTAGATCGCGCACAACCACTTTTATTGAAGAAGGCGCGGATACCGTTACATCAAGTTGAGGGGAACCACCATTCAATGCATAGCGTGGTGGTTCTGCTACGTTTACGTATAGAATATTTCCAGCTAACTTCGTCTCGATTAGAGTAGACATGTTATCCCCTTTGATCAACTCTTCATCCTTTGTTAGCAAACTCCCAAACACAAGCAGCTTGTTCGAACTGCTGGCATCTTTCTTCACGTTATACATGTAACTTCCTTGAACTATGATTTTAGTTACCCCTGAGGGGACATCCATGTTAATTTCCGGAATTTGAACCGTCTTATATATAGCTCCTGTTTCACGGCGTATATGATCCATAATACCGGTTGAGCTAAGCGCAGCCATTCCGATACAGCAAATGGTGAGGAATCCGATTAACAGAATACTGAACACATCGTATTTCACGAATTCCCCTTTTCGGAAAAATAACGTATATCCTACAATCTCTATACCGAGAAGTATAAATATGATCGGCCACCATTTCAGAGCCGTGTCAAACACCTCTACTCCCTTCCACTGGGATGTTAGAACCAACAAACCGAGCAAGAGTAGTGAAATTCCCATGGACAGGGTTCCAACTCGCCACTGTCGTCCCGCCGTTGTCCTCGCAGGCTCATAATCCGCTATATGACTATTCTGATTCATGTAATGACGACCCCCTCTGGACTTATCTTTTTTTCGAACCAAGCATCAATTTAATTCCGCCGCCAATGAGAACGATCGATACGATTGCCGTCTTCACATAATTACGGATTAGATAACTGATATGCGTTTCAGGAAATAGCGTTTCTAAGTAAGGCAGGATAACACTAGTAAAGATAAAGTAAATCCCCAGTAATAATAATCCCAGTCCAAGCCATTTCTGGTGATTAACAAAGCCTTCGATCACAGGTTTATCCCGAAGTGGCTCGCGTCCATAACGACTAACCTGTTGTAGACCGTCAAAGAAACAATAGAACCAAATCAGTGGAATAAGGAACATAAACAAAGTAAGTCTCAGTACATCCATGATATAAATACTACCTAAAAATAGTACCATCATCTGTAGACCGCGCTTCTGGAGGCCTAGATACATCTGTCCCGCTCCCGGAAAAGCAGAGAGTAGTGTAGCGAACACTTTGCTCCGTCGTCCTTCTTCGCGGCTCGTTTCCAGCTCCTCAAACAATGTACGATCTTTGATCAATTCTCCGGCCTGTTTACGGTGAACCAGTTGCACGACATCGAACATACAGTATAGCCAGATGATCGGCAGCATACCAAGAAACAGTAGAAACACAGATTCATGCGTTAAACCCGTAAGAAACATTAAGATCGTCGCCAGTCCAAAAAATGAGATGAGAAACGACAATCCTCGCTGCATCAGTCCAAGATGTAAATGCCCTAATCCAGGAATAATGGACAGCAGAATCGTGTAGAATCGTTCAGAATCTTCACTCTTGTCCTGTGGTACCGTCATGGGTCTTCCATATTCATCATGCACGATTCTAGTTGGCGTATATCTTAACAAGGCTATCAACAAATCAAGCATACTAATCCCCCATATGAATAGGGCGACGATAATCCCGAAAATTAACGGTTCATCATCACTAGACGCAATCGCCAAGACAAAGGCGGCCATCAATATCCCAAAAAACATGACAGGGTAGACTAATGCTCTCCCTCTTCTCCCCCAGTAGTAATGGCCCAGCCCTGGGATGACATTCATAATAAATGCAAGCCCTTTATTGCGTTGTGGTTGCACAATGCATCTTCCTTTCATTTTATCAATTGATTATTTATCAAGGCTTCAACTGATCCAGCCAATTTGTCGTCTTTTCCATTAATTGTTCACTATAAGAAGGAGACGAAGATAGTTCTGCCTTAGGGTTCTTACCTTCTGGAAACAATCGATCAAATGCTCCGGAGAACATAAGGACTAGCGTAATGGATGCAGCAACTGTATAGTGAAACACTGATTTTTCATACCAGCGACGCGGCCGATCTAATGAGATTGGAACGGGTTGGCTACGGTATGGAACGATTGTCTCATTAGACAACACCCGATCCACAAAGGTCTCCGGATGATTCATGACAGGCAGCTCGCTGTCCATTTCAGACATGACCTGCATATACACTTCCAATACATCATCATTGGACAGCATTAAAGCTTCCCATGAGGCTGCTTCTTCTGAAGAGCATTCTCCCTTTATGTAATTGGTTGCTCGAGATCTCCACTCTGAAATTGTTGTATTCATCTCCAATCATCCTCCTTCCATGTGTTTCGGATCCATTGTCTGGCTCTGTAAAGCTTAGATTCCACCGTTTTTACTGTCACTCCAAGTTCAGCGGCAATTTGTTCATAATTTTTTTCATCCAGATAAAAAGCGGTTACTACCTCTCGATGATTATCCGGAAGTTTCAACACTTTGTTCCTCAACTCTTTTTTCTTTTCCTTGCGGATCAATAAGTTTAACGTATCCTCATCTTGGGAAGGAATCCTATCAAGGACTTCGCTATTCTCACCTTGTTGCTCAGGAGATCTGCGAATAAGTTTACGTTTGATATCAATCGATTTATTTAGTGTAATGCGAGTAATCCAGGTCTTAAATCCTTCTGAACGGTATTGGGGGAGAGCTTTGTATACCTGAATAAAAACTTCCTGTGACGCATCTTCAGCTTCCTTGACATCATGGAGGACCGAATAGGCTGTATGGAATACATGCTTGCTATATAAGTTTACAAGTTCCCGAAACGCTTCCTGCTCGCCCTGCAAAATACGTGTGATTAATCTCTCTGTTTCAATCGCTCTCCCCTCCTTCCCACAATTAATAGACGTATACATTTATCTTACCCCTGCACTTTTTTTAAAAAATAATAAAAACAAAAAAAGAACGTCTCCCGACGCTCTACTTAAACGAATTATGATGTAAAAAAGTCTGTGGGTTTTATTATTTATTGTCGAATAATTTATGCGTAGTCCAATTAGCAGTTATACCAGTTACAGGAACACCGATAAGTACCAGTAATATCATTGAGAGCAGATCCGTAATTGGAGGCTTCCACGGCACAAATGTATCCCAGATCCATCTAAATATTAGGAAAAAGAGGATCATATACACGATTAACATCACTGCAAAAACTACTTTCTCTTTACGACTTCCCATAAACATCCTCCCCTGGTGTCAAATATACATATTTATACAACGATATCATACTCTCCAATATTATTGAACAAAGTCCCTACAAAAGATTTCCAACAAAAAAAGAACAGCTCCGACATCGTCCAGCTGTTCTTTTTGATATTTGTGTGTTTATTTCAAGAAAACTCTACATTTCCTCATATAGATTCGTGGATAAATAACGTTCACCACTGTCAGGCAGAAGAACAACAATATTCTTATCCTTATTCTCTGGCTTATTCGCGAGCTGCATAGCTGCATAGGCAGCTGCACCGGAAGATATCCCAACAAGCAAACCTTCAATTTTAGCTAGCTCTCTGGCCGTTTCAATCGCATCATTGTTACTCACAGTCATAATTTCATCAACAAATTGTCCATTAAAATTTCCAGGAATAAAACCGGCGCCAATCCCCTGAATTTGGTGAGGGCCGCGTTGCCCTCCAGAAAGTACTGGGGAATCTGCTGGCTCTACAGCTACAATCTTTACGCTTGCGTTCTTTTCTTTCAGTACTTCACCTACACCTGAGATGGTTCCGCCTGTGCCCACTCCTGCAACGAATATATCGATCTTACCGTTCGTATCCCGCCAAATCTCTTCAGCAGTCGTCTTACGGTGAATAGCTGGGTTGGCTGGATTCTCGAACTGCTGGGGAAGGAATGCTCCTGGTGTCGTAGCAACGATCTCCTCAGCACGTTTGATAGCACCTGCCATACCTTCATTGGCAGGGGTTAATATAAGTTCCGCTCCAAGCGCAGCAAGCAGTTTACGTCGCTCCATACTGAAGCTTTCAGGTAGTGTAATAATAAGCTTATACCCCAGTGCAGCAGCTGCAAATGCAAGACCCACACCTGTATTCCCGCTTGTCGGTTCAACGATAATAGAGCCAGGTTTCAATAAACCTTTCTCCTCCGCATCCTTAATCATAGCGAATCCAATTCGGTCCTTCACACTGCCTGCCGGATTGAAGTATTCTAATTTAGCAATCACTTTACCTTGCAATTGATGCTCTTTATTAAAGTTAGAAAGTTCAAGTAACGGAGTATTTCCGATGAGTTCAGTTATATTTTTTGCAATTCCATTCATGGTATTACCTCCAAATAAATAGTTGACACTATCCTCCACTTTACCATTCATAGAGCCAAAAAACAAAAACCTGCATAAACAGGTATATAACTAGATCTTCTAAACTCAGATTTAAAGTATCATCCCGCTTAGTACAAAAAGTATGTTCATCGTAAAGTGCATCACCATCACTGGTAGCAACCCTTGTGATCTGACTGCCGTCGCAGACATCATCATTCCGAATAATGCAAATAAGAGACATATCCACCACGAAAACCCCAAATGCAAATGATAGAAACCAAACCCTATACCAGCGATAATTATTCCCCTAACTTCACCAACCACTTGAACATAACGACTAAGTATATATCCCCGCCACAGGAGCTCCTCAAACACTGCATTAATGAAAGCGAAGCAAACGGCATAAAGCACGAGTAATCCTAAATCAGGTCGGCTCCAGTCAATCATCCAGATAAATATCATCAAAGTGACAGCTATGAAAATCAAAAGAAAGCGCCATATCGGATCAGAGATTGGTCCTTTCAAAATAAAGGGGAAATAAATGCGGTTGTTCCACTGTCCTACAGCCAAATACTTCGTTTTCTTATCTCTAATTATAATAAACCATATGAGCATTCCGATTAAACTTAAGCGAGATAGAATGACACCCCACTCGGTATGATGTATAAATGATGCCTTAATTATATTACCGACATTAACATATACTAAATAACCAATGAGATATAACAAGCAGATCTTCGCAGACTCTTTTACCTGTGTTGTTTTAGTCCAAACAATCAAACCAGCAAGATATGCACCCCATACTATAATTATATAAAATGGGCTCACTTGAACCAAAGTAACCGACACAACAAACAAAAACAATTGCGTTACCCAAATATTCTTTTTAATCCAGTCCGTCAAAGGGTTCTCTCCTATATCTATTAAATTATTTCAAAGATAGATTACTATCATCATAATTTTCGAACATACTTATATTCTTCAGGGTATGACCCCTTCCCTTCATTATGATCCTTGCGAAACGCAAAGAGGCAGCCCCTGGTCAATTGACCTAATGGGACTACCCCTTACGTTATAAATTCAACAGTTATTTTTTATTTTTCGATTTATTTGATTTTTCTGGATCTCCAATAACGATCCCCAAACCATTCGTACCGATGTATACACGACCATAGACTCTAGGATCTCCAGTAATCGTACGATTAGCAGCACCAAACTGGTTATCATCATCATTGATTCGAGTCCAGGTCACACCCTTATTATCAGACCGATACACACCGTATTTATTATTGATTTTTGCATAGCTGTAAAGCGCCATATATTTCTGTCCTGGAGCAGCTTTACCAAATCCAATAGTAGCTGCTTCCTGTACGTTGTTGACCTTAGTGAAGGTTACTCCCCCATCTGTGGAGTGCCAAAGCCCAAATGGACTAGAAATATCGCTGTTATCTTTTGCCGAAGCAATCCAGATATCACCTTCATTCCCGGGAACAGCTTTGAACTTACTTGTCATTAGAGTAGGCAAGCCACCAGCCTTAGATATTACAAAGCTTGCTCCACTATCGTTACTTATATAGAATTGTCCATTTGCCATTCCATAGAACTTCCTAGGGTTTACACGGTCTGATGAAACCACCGCTCCTTCTGGAATTCCTTTTGATGCCGTCCATGAGCGGCCCTGATCCAACGAAAAGCTAACAAGACGAGGTGATGTGTCAGTAATGCCCTTTGGACTCCAAACTACACTTGAACCATCTGCACCTACGGCTACCCATCCACCTTCTGTTTTATCTTCGTCAGTTGCATTCCAAGCATTCACAACTGGGGTCCAGGTCTTACCGTTATCCAATGAGATCCCCATCCGAGCACTTTTACCTTCAGCGTTACCGACCCGAACAACGATATTCGGATTTAACTCGGCATAATCCAAGTCCGTGCTGTTACCGAGATAAGGATTCGTGATCATCTGTGGTGCTTTACTCAAATCCTCATGTCGGAATCCCCCAATATCGCCCATAGAGCTGATAAGTGATGCACCAGAAGGAGGACTGATCAATCCAAGAATAGCCGTTTCCTCAATTCCTTCAGCTTGAACCGAGATTTTGACGTCCTCATTATGATCAAGCGAAGTCATATTGTTCGTTCCATATAATGTTGCACCTGTTCCATACATGACTCGGTCTGAATTGAAAGGATCAATTTCAAGGTCACCTATCATCCAGCCAAGCTTAGGCGAAATCTCTGGGAGACTCTTTTCTTCTCCCCAATCCAGCCAAGGAGCCAAAGAATAGTCAATCGTGAATTTATTATCACGAACTGGATCTTTTGAATAATCCAAGGTCCATAGTGAATTCCATGTCTTTCCACCATCTGTGCTGCGGTATATATTATCATCCGGCCACCATTTGTTCAGCGTGGCGACCATTAATGTATCCGGGTTATTGCGATCAACCGCAAGCCCACCATATGGATTATCTGTGTTCCCTGTCGGACTGATATCGGTCCATACACCGGTCTTTGTATCATATTTCCAAACCGAACCTTTGCCGCCTTCATAAGGGCCAATAAATTCGTTATATGTGATATACAGTATGCCGTTCGATCCTAATACCCCGTGATGCGGCATAAATTTCTGGTTTGGTTGACCGGGTAAAGGCTCCCAACTCTTGCCCCCGTCCGTACTCCGATAAATACTGTTGTCCGTATCTGCCACACCAACATAGATCGTTTGTGTTGCATGTCCTTTTTTCCCTGTTGACTTATCAAAAGTCACCCATGCTGGTCCGACGATATCATTATAATAATCTTTCACATTGCCTACAGCCGTAAAGCTTGTGACTTTATTCCAAGTCTTCCCGTAATCGATACTCTTCCATAATCCATTCCCGCTTCTTGCACCTAAATACAAGATTCGGTTATCGTTCGGATCAACTGCCAATCGCTCTCCCATCGAACGTCCTGGCATATTACCACCAAGTTTAAACGGGAGCTCCGTACGTTCAAATGTATTTCCTTTATCCTTTGAGCGAAGAATGACCCCATTCATATCTGTCCAGTCGTTAGAATATGTTCCCGATGCAATATAAAGGCGGTTCGTATCTACTGGATCCGTAGCCAAACTCTCCACACCAAGCATATTCCATTCGTCAAAACTAACAAAACTCATCAGTTGTTTCCACGTCTTATCTGCTGGATTCCAGCGATAAGCACCACCCATATCTGTCCGTGCATATATCAAATCTTTTTCACTCGGATTAAACACAATTCCGGGAATAAAACCTCCACCGACCACTTTAGCACGATCCCATTGATATTTTTCTTTCTTTATTTGATTGGAACCATGGGGGGGCTTCGTATTCCCCGTTGGTTTTTTGGCCATAGCGGTGCTTCCAACAGATAGCACGAGTGCTGCGACTACAGTTAAACTTAGTATTTTTTTGAACATTAGTTCGCCTCCCTATAGAATAAGCTTCTCGTAAATTACAATTTCATCAACCAATTGTAATTCCATAAATTTCATGTATTTCAAATCACCTCTCTTCTATGAACCCCATATAAAACACTGAGTATAAGGTTCTTCATCACACTCTTGTAAGCGATTACATAGTTAGAAACAAAAACAGGATACGCCATCATTCTACCCATTTTAAAAACGTATAACTACCATACAAATTGAATAACATTTCATATGATAATTAGCCATTTTTGTGAGTGAACGATATCGTATCCAAGTATAATTCGCCTTATTCTAGCAAAGTGATGTTATATCATCTCGCAATTTCAACCATACTAAATACCTGAAAAAGTTCCTGCACAGTCTTCACTTGTATGGTTGGTCTAGCTGCCGTTATCTCTTCTTCTGTTCCATAACCAAAGCCTACGCCTACAGAATGTATATTGTTGTTATGTGCGCCGTGTATATCGTGCTTCCGGTCACCAATCATGATTGTATCTTCAACATTTAGTTGGTAATTCTCTATGATGTATTGAATAATTTCCGACTTATCTGAACGGGTTCCATCAAGCTCACTTCCGCAGACATACGTAAAATATGAATCTAATTGAAAATGAGATAGGATGGTTTCTGCAAATACATAAGGTTTTGACGTAGCGACAAACAAGGATCTCCCCTGCGATTTCAATACCTCAAGTAATTCAGGAATTCCTGCATAGAGCTCATTTTCATATATTCCGTGTTCCTTGAAATACTCTCTATAATATCCAATGGCCTCCCAAGCTTTATCGCGTGAGAATGAATAAGTTTCCATGAAAGTAACCTCAAGCGGAGGGCCAATAAAGAAGTTCAATTTCGTTAGATCTGGTTCGATAATGTCAAACTTGGCAAGAGCATGTTGAACAGCTTTCGTAATACCGACCTTCGGATCGGTCAGCGTGCCGTCAAGATCAAACAGAATATTTTGATATGTAACCATATCTTATATCGCCTCCAGAAGGTTCTTAATATCCAGTAGATCATCGATGATATACTTGGGATTCTGTCCCTCTTGTAATGTTAGTCTTCGTCCATTATAGAGACAAAAATCGATCCCAGCGTTTACAGCACCTGAATAATCGTCAGTCAAGGAATCACCTATATATAACACTTCCTCTGCATGAACTCCCATAGACAATAAAGCATGTTCAAATATCCTTTGATCCGGTTTCCAGCAGTTAACTTCGTCCGACATAACAAGCACATCAAAATAGTGAGCTAGTTTCCCTGCTGTAAGTCGCATGCGCTGTGCCTCTCCAATACCGTTCGAAATTACTCCCAATTTGTATTGACCGTGAAGGAGCGCTAAAACTTGTTCCGCATTCGGTTCTAAATGACAGGTACTACAAAACGAATCCCAGTATGTCTTTGTAATAGCATGAGGCTTTGTATGTATATGATTGAGTGTTTGGAAGGTATCTGTGAAGGAATGTTCTAAGACTTGATAAATGTTATGATTATTCTCGTTCCTATTCATCCAGTATTTAAAATTAATAGGGCCGAAGATCGACCAAAATGCATCCCATTCGAAAGCCTCATCGATTGTATGATCAGTGAGTGCCTGTTTCATACAGTGTTGTACACTCAGGTCATAGTTCAACAGCGTATTATCCAAATCAAAAATAACTGCCTTATATCCCACTTATATCCATCTCCTTCCTGTATAAATAATAACCTAACTACTTCTTCAGCTCTACATTAAGTTTCAATTTTAATATAAATAAAAGAAAGACCTTATCATGTTCTTCCCTCGTAAATTGAGAAGCATCATAAGGTCTTCTTGTTAAGTTCATGTGAACCAATATTAACACGCTATCAAGTCACAGACTTTATCAATCTTCGTATTCGTTATCGAAATCTTGATCAATGGACAGGACTTTACCCGTAGCCGCATCAATATCGACATCAGCTTCACCCTTAGCTGTTCTCAGATCAACTTCGTAAATGTAGCGATTGTCATCTTCATCTAGTTCGACTTTGATCACTTTACCACCACTTACATTTTTAACAGCAATGGCAGATGCCTCTTCAGATGTAATCTTAACTTCTGCAGGTACTGTATCCAAATTGTCACGGTCATCGTCATCATCGGAATCTTGATCAATGACAGCTAGTACTTTTCCTGTCACAGCATCAACATGCACATCAACATCCTTGCTCTCTTGCTCGATGTCCACCTCATAATAAACCTTACCGTTTTCACGTTCAAGTTCTACATCTTCAACATAACCATTAGCCGCTTTTAACGCCGCTGTCTTTGCCTGTTCGACAGTAATATAATTTTTCGCTGTTGTTGCGTTCTTAGCATCTGTATTACTGCTTGCACCTACCACAGCTGTACCACCAACCAGCATCAACGCGGTTAAAGCACCAATCCACATTTTTCTTCTCATCATTTATTTCCTCCCTCGAAATATCTCATATTGTTGTCTACGTATAAAGAATACCCAACTCATATGAGAGAGCGGAAAGAGAAACATTAGAAATTCATGAGAAATGATTAAGTTTCATTAATCGCCTTTTAATTTGTTATCCTACTCATCATCATCCCAAGTAACTGAACGGATAGCTCCGGATATCGCATTGACTTCCACTGTCGCTTCACGGCCATCCTTCAATTCGATATCTATAAGATAATACGGAATGCCATCATCAGTATCACGGAGATCCACATCGTCTACCTCACCAGAAATTTCGCCAAGAGCAATATTTGACGCTTCCGTTTCCGTCAGCAATCTGGCGGATTTGTCTTTTTCATCTTCTTTAGGAGTGGTCGGTATATTCTTAGATGAAATTGTTTCACCCGTATATGGGTCTAGAGTGATCTCTTTCCGATCACCAGCTTCCTCCTTGACCACAGCCTTATAAACCTGCTCTCCATCTTCTTTAACAAGCTCCAGCCGATCAATTTGCCCTTGAATACTTGACTGTAGCTCTGCCTTCACCTGCTCGCGACTTAATAGTGCTTTCTGTTCAGCATCAGCCGTCTTTTCGAGTTGTTGAATCGAATCGATCGTACCTAAGCTTCCGTTAAGCGATACTTGATACAAGCCGTTCTGAGAGCGAAGCTGAATCATGTACATTCCATTTTCAAATGTAGTCTGCTCTATTTCTCCCGGATATTGATTTAATACGACTTGTTCAGCCGCTTCCGCTGTCAGCATTGCTTGTTTCGTATTCCAAGGCTGCCATATTATTAGAGTTACAATAGCAGCAATTGCAATAATTCCGGCAATCCAGCTCCTCCATATTCTTCGTATATTCACCTGTAACACCTCTTAGTCACTTCTTTGTTCTACCAGTATATCTAGGAAAGATTAGATTCCCATGAGAAGCCAGACTTATTTCACGTCAGATCCGTTCATCTTTGAGCTATGGCGTTTACCACTAGGAAAAATAATAGATGCTGTTGTTCCCTTATCAACCTGGCTGTCCAGCTCAATTCTAACACCAATAGCTCCTGCGATATCTGCGGCTAAAGAAAGACCAAGACCTGATCCACCTTCGCCTGAGCGGCGTGTTCGGGCAGGATCAATCCGATAAAAACGATCAAAAACCTTATCCAGCTCTTCCTTAGGAATACCGATACCGCGATCTATAACACGTACCCAATACTCACCAGGGTTGCCATCAACCTGAACCGTGATTAAGGCATCACTATATTTGCGAGCATTGTCTAACAAAATAAACAAAAGTTGTTTAAGTTTGCTCTCATCGGTTTCTATTAAAATCGTGTTTTCGCCCACAAAGTCGATATCGCGATGGTATGCTTTTTGAAAAGCTCGGACAGACTCTGCAACGGTTTTGGTTATATTCACTTCTTCAAACTTTACGTTCCATTGTTCAGGCTTTCTTGCCAGCATCAGGAGCTGTTCCGTCATTTCACGCATTCGAACGGATTCAGATAAAATTGCCTCAACAGCCTCATCAAATAATTCCGGACGGTCCTTCCCTCTACGTTTCAGTAAGCTTGCATAACTTTCGATAATTGTGATCGGTGTTTTGAGTTCATGCGATGCGTCTGACACAAAGCGTTCTTGACGTTCAAAGCTTGATTCCAGCATATCAATCATCTGATTAAACGTCTCACCCATCTCATTCAATTCGTCTTTTGACTGCTTCCCCAGTTTTAAACGTTTAAACCGACCACTTCTCAGAATATCCTTCATCGTTCTAATCATAGAACTAATTGGATTCATCATGCGGTTTCCTAAAACTCGGCTTGATAGAATTGCCGGAATAAGCGCAATGATTGTCACTATGATGAGAACTGTCTTTAGAACTGAAAGACGGTTCTGCGTTTCAGCCATACTTTCCATAACCTGAACATTAACGACTTCACCATCAGACCAGATCACAGGTACTGAAACATAAACATATCCGGTCGGTCCAACATTTACGATATCAGTCTTACGTTCTTTTTCATAAACGTATTTCTGACCGCTAAGATCTACCTTCGAATCAGATGTCGTCACCGTTTGAGAGCTCGTACCGTCAGGTCTTACAATTCGCAGCATTCCATCCAGCGGGGCATAAGCCCGGAGCAGATCATCCGGTGGTATGGAGCTAGCGGACTGCTGTACACCTTTCACAATCGACGCTGCTTCGGCTTCTGTCCGCTTTATTTCATCACTGACGGACATGCGCTCGAACAGAAAATATACCGAGACGTTCACCGCAATGAGCAATACAGCGAATAAGACAGAAGAATACAAATAAATTTTACTTCTCAGCTTCATAATTACTCCTTCAGGACATATCCGACGCCTCGTACGGTATGAATGAGCTCAGGAGACCTTCCTTGATCGATCTTCTTCCGAACATATCGGATATACACGTCCACGACATTGGTATCCCCGTAATAATCGTATCCCCATACCGCTTGTAAAATCTGTTCTCGATTCAGAACTTGCCGCTGATGCTTAAGTAAAAATACGAGCAAATCATATTCTCTTGGCGTAAGCTCGATAACCTCTCCATCACGGATGACCTCCCGCGTATGCTCATTCAGTCGCAGGTCAGCTGCAGTCAACCATTCTTCTTCTGCCTTTGAGGCAATAGCAGTACCCGATTCAGCGGTCGTTAAAGCACTCAGACGGAGCGTTGCACGAATACGAGCCAGCAGCTCCTCGATCTGAAATGGCTTGGTCACATAATCATTCGCTCCAAGATCAAGACCGGATACCTTGTCCTCGACGGAGTCCTTCGCCGTTAGTAAAATAACCGGAGTGCGTGAGTCGTGCTGCCTGATACGCCTAAGCACCTCAATACCACTCATATTCGGCAGCATAATATCCAGTAAGATCAAATCCCATTTTCCTGTGCGATATAATTCCAATCCGTCAGAACCCGTATAAGCCTTACCTACACGGTATCCTTCATATTCGAGTTCGATTTCGAGCAAACGTGCAATTTTCTCTTCATCTTCAATAATTAGTATTGCTTCGTTCATCATCTAGTCCCCTTGTTAGCCCATCTATCTTTATTATTACCTAGTATACAATAAACCCAGCACCAATTTGGAGCTGGGTTACGAATCTATATAACGCCGACTACTGTACAAACTCCTCGGCCACTTTTATTAGTTTTTCTTTCGAAAGATTACTCTTGATTGAACTTGTAATATTATACTCAAGATTATTTTTCTCATCGACCCATCTCAAAATTTGATTCACATCGTAATCAACTTTATCCTTTTGATTCGTATACTGGACATAGATCATTTCTTGTCCTTTAACCATTACTTTTTCCACTATATCTTCATCTGTATGAGAGATCTGTTGCTTTTCTTCAATTCCAGCACGCATCAATATTTGTACATTAATATGATCTTCAAAACCTTTTCCTTTCGTGTATATTAACCATATGGAACTTGTTGAAGGTGATTCTAGGGCTTTCACAAATACTTTTTTATTGTTCGTAGATGCTTCTGCCTGGCGAATCAATTCTTCTTGTATTTCATAATAAGCCTCAGTTGGGCCATGCTCATCAAATACACCTACAGGCATACCTAAATTGACTATATTGCCTTCATCAAAGGTATATTCAGTTAAGAGACGGGAAGGTAAAATAGTCGATGGTACACCTCTTTTACTAACTTCCGATTGCAGTGTATTCAGATTACCCAAGGAAAGAGGAGTTGTTGAGAATTCAAGGAGTTGATTAGCTCCACGGGTCTCTTTTTGTAATTTATTGATATTTTCATCATGAATGTAGTACACAATATCTTGACCAGGTAGAGCAGAGCGCTGTGCAATACTTGAATATGGAGATATTAAGCTGTAAAGTTTTTCTACTTTATGATCCTCAGGAAAAGTTTCTTTAAGCTTGGTCTCAAGAACCACATTCCCTTCTGTATTTCGGATTTGAAAATACTTTGAGGCTCCGTAAGCAGTAACGGTAAGGGATGCCACCAATATAATCGAAGCTGCTGTAACAAGTGGTCTTTTCCATAGTTTTAACCTCGTCTGTTTTTTGGGAAGCCTCGAAATCCTCTCCATTACATTCGTTCTTACATTGATTTGAGCGCTTGTCTGTCTCTCATAACTTCTTAACTTCTCTTCCACATCACTTCGATGAAATTCCAATGTTGCTCACCCTCTCTTTCAATAATCCATCTTTTTATTTTTTGTAATGCACGGTTATACCGCTTTTTTATCGATTCCGGTGTTTTGTTCATAATCTGGCCAATCTCGTTATAACTTTTTTCTTCGAAAATACGTAATACAAGTAGATTTCTTTCCAAGGAAGATAATCTTTTCAGGGCACATTCAAAAGGTTCACTGAATATGTATTTCTCAACCTCTTCCTCTGTGCTTCTGTATACGTTATTATCCGAACTCAGCAAAGGCAGAATACTTTGAAAAAAACGTGCTCTTCGAAGTATATTTAAACAATGGTGATAGGCGATTTTATACAACCAAGCCGAAAATGATGTATTCTGCTGAAAGGTATCCAGTTTTTGAAAGGCTTTAACTAAAATATCTTGTACCGCATCTTCAGCATCCTGTCGTTGATCTAGCAGCCTCCAGCAATACATAAAAATCTTCTGTTGATATGCATCTACAATAAGACTATAGGCTTGTTGATTCCCCTGTAAGACCAGTTCAATCGCATTCTCAACTGCCTGATCTACATTTATTGGATTGTTCAAAAAAATCGAGCCCTCCTTCCACAGAGTATCAATAACAATGCTTTCATTATGTAGAACAAATGAGTATGTAAAATCGGGACAAAAAATTGCGTCTACAAGATAGATTATCACACACAAAAAAGCACGCCCATAAAGGACGTGCTTTGATTTATCTACCTAAGTTTCTGAACTTCTGCGTATATGCTTTAGCATCCTGTGCTGTCCGCACCCGATTTCTGCTCCATTCTAGCAGTATTCGGTCAATATACCGGAAGTGAACCTTACCAGCAAACACCGCTTCTTTCAGAGCCAATAAGATCAGCTCATCTGGATAACGATCTTGATCAACCCAGCCTGAGATCGTCTCAAGCTCCATGGGAGATAAAGGTCTGCCGAATTCTTTTTCAAAAATACTAAAGAGATTGCGCTCCTCCTGCTCAGGTGTTGCATTAGATGGAGCTGGTGTGTTATACCGCTGATACGTATCTAAGCCCGCGTCGCCATTACTTTTGCGATTAGTTTCAGCAAGCTTAGCCCTTCCAGCTTCCTCTTCGCTCTCTCTGGCAAGATATTGTCCCAGCTTAGCATATAACCCGCTAAGGTTATAACGCTCAAACTGGATGCCCCGCTCTTCATCTACATGCTCATCTATACCAAGCAATCCTTCTTTCATCAGCTTCTGCAACGTCATAGCTATCACTTCAACATTAGCTCCTGTCACATGCTGTAGTTCTTCGAGTGAAGGAAAACTGTTGTGCTCGACCTGCTGAAAACCAAGCAAGTGAATTAATAGTATGCACTCGCTGCTGTTCAAACCGATTGCTCGGTAATAACGAAGTAATGCGTAAGGGATTACGGCCATCCCCTGATTCATGCCTGCAGATGCGCCCGCTGCCCACGAGTTAAAATCACCGGCACCGTTAGCGTGATTCATCGATTCTCTCACGCTTATGGATATAACCGATACAGAGTACGAGGGAATGGAATTGTTTCACGAACATGGTCCAGACCACAGATCCAAGCAACGGTGCGCTCTAAACCGAGACCGAAACCGGAGTGTGGAACCGTGCCGTATTTACGGAGATCCATGTACCATTGGTACGAATCCATCGATAAATTATGCTCGTTAAAACGTTGTTCCAGCAGCTCTGGATCGTCGATACGCTGTGACCCCCCGATAATTTCTCCATAGCCTTCAGGAGCGATCATGTCAGCACACAATACGACTTCCGGACGGTTTGGATCTGGCTTCATATAGAAAGCCTTGAAGCTAGCAGGGTAATGAGTTATAAATACAGGCTTATCATATTTCTCAGCAATAGCCGTTTCGTGAGGTGCACCAAAGTCTTCACCCCAAGAAATTTCATGGCCCTCGGATTGCAGGAATTCGATCGCCTCATCATAAGTGATCCGAGGGAACGGAGCTTGGATTCCTTCCAACTTCGAAATATCTCGTCCGATCGTTTCCAGTTCCTTACGACAGTTCTTCACAACAGACTGAACAACATGACTGATGAACTGCTCTTGAACGCGAAGACTTTCTTCATGATCTGTAAATGCCATCTCCGGCTCAATCATCCAAAATTCGATCAGATGGCGACGCGTTTTGGATTTCTCAGCACGGAAGGTTGGTCCGAAGGAATACACTTTACCAAGTGCCATCGCAGCTGCTTCCATGTATAATTGTCCACTTTGCGTCAGATAAGCATCTTCATCGAAATATTTCGTGTGGAAAAGGTTCGTTGTTCCTTCCGCAGATGTTGGAGTCAGGATCGGAGGATCAACGAGTGTGAATCCATTAATATCGAAAAATTCTTGAATCGCACGAATGATCTCCGCACGAATAACTAGAATGGCACGTTGTTTCTGAGTACGAAGCCATAGATGGCGATGATCCATCAAGAAATCTACGCCATGCTCTTTTGGTGTAATTGGATAATTTTCAGTAAGATGAATGATCTCAATACCCGTTACAGTCATTTCGTATCCGGATTGACTGCGAGGCTCCTCACGGATGATTCCTGTAACATATAGAGAGCTCTCTTGTGTCAAGCTCTTAGCATCATTCCATACTTGTTCAGGAACTTCGCTTTTTACAACAACGCCTTGGATATAACCGGTTCCGTCACGCAGTTGAAGAAACTGTATTTTACCACTGGAACGTTTGTTGTTAATCCAAGCGCCAATCGTAACCGTCTCCCCGACGTGTTGGTTAACTTGACGAATCACACATTTGGTGGACATGCATTAATCTCTCCCTTTGACTCACAATAATACTATTTTGAAGCTGTTACAATGCGGTGTGTATCGCGGGCGATGACCAATTCTTCATTGGTAGGAATAACGAGTACTTCCACTTTAGAATTGCTCGTAGAAATACGACGCGGATCTCCTGAACGAACTTTGTTCAGCTCCTCGTCTACTTCAACACCTAGGTAAGTCAACTGTTCAAGCACTCTTTGACGCAGAACAACAGAGTTCTCGCCCACACCGGCAGTGAATACAATAACGTCCACTCCGTTCATGGCTGCTGCATATGATCCAATATATTTACGTACACGGTACTCATACATATCGAAAGCAAGCGTAGCATTCGGTTCGCCTTTCTCCATGCCTTCAGTAATTTCACGCATGTCACTGCTTATTCCCGAGATAGCGAGCAAGCCGCTGTGCTTATTCAGCATGGAATTCACTTCATTAACGGTCAGCTCTTCTTTGTTCATCACGTAAGGTACAATGGCAGGATCCAAGTCACCACTACGTGTACCCATCATTAGACCTTCAAGTGGAGTCATACCCATAGAGGTATCAATGGACTTTCCTCCCTTAACAGCAGTAAGCGAAGCACCGTTACCGATATGACAAGTGATGATCTTCAAATCCTCGATCGGACGATTAAGGAATTCCGCTGCTGCTTTACTTACGTAATCATGGGAAGTACCATGAGCGCCATAACGGCGGACTTTATACTTATTATAAAGAACTCTAGGAATTGCGTACAGATAAGATTTTTCAGGCATCGTTTGATGGAAAGCTGTATCAAATACAACGACCTGAGGTACACCAGGCATATTCGTTTCAGCTGCTTTTATCCCCATCATTGCAGCCGGGTTATGCAGCGGTGCAAGGTCGAACAAACGACGGATTTCCGCTTTTGCCTCACCATTCACAAGAGCAGATTCTTTGAAGGATTCACCGCCATGCACTACACGGTGGCCAACAGCTTGAATTTCATCAACTGAAGAAATTACCCCATGTTCCTCATCAGTGAGCATGCCAAGCACTTTGCGGATCGCAGTCGTGTGCTCCAGAATCTCACTAACTTCGGTTACCTCCTGTTTTCCAGTCGGTTTATGTGTCAGGATAGAAGAATCCATCCCGATTCGTTCAACCAGCCCTTTAGCAAGTACCGATTCATCTGTCATATTGTACAACTGGTATTTAAGCGAGGAGCTACCAGCGTTAATTACGAGAATATTCATACACGGTCACCATCCTTGTCGTACTTAAAGAAACCTTCTTCCGTCTTCACACCAAGGTGGCCTGCACGTACCATCTTTTTCAACACGGTTGATGGACGGAATTTAAGCTCGCCGTATTCACGGAACATACGCTCTAGTGCAGCTAGTACGGAATCCAGACCAAAACGGTCGGCCATCTCCAATGGACCATATTGGAAGTTGTATCCGATTCTCATCGCATCATCGATATCTTCAGCTGTTGCAACACCCTCTTGAATGAGATGAAGAGCTTCATTAATCAAGAGACAGATCATTCTACTAGTCACAAAGCCTGGAGACTCGTATACCATGATTCCTTTCTTATCAGTTACTTCTTCTACAAAGCGTTTCGTTTCTGTGAATGTCTTGTCCGAGGTTTTCAATCCACGAATAATTTCTACTAAATCTACTTTTGCTACCGGGTATATGAAATGCAAGCCAATAACTCGCTCTGGATACATCGTAGAGCTTGCAAGCTCTGTCAAACTTAGCGAGGATGTGTTGCTGGCTAATATAATATTACTTGGGCATACTTGATCAAGCTGTGCAAATACTTCTTTCTTAGCTTCAAGATCCTCAGTAATTGTCTCAATCACCATATCGCAGGCACTTAGTTCAGCAAAATGTGTTACCTTTTGAATGCGTCCGAGAATTAACTTCTTCTCCGCTTTCGTAATTCCCCATTTTTCGAGCTGTTTGTCGAGACTTGTCTCAATCATTTCATAAGAATAGTCCAACTTTTCTGGGTTTTTCTCTACCAGCATAACATCGAGACCTTTGGCTGCCAGCATCTCAGCAATGCCTTGGCCCATAGTCCCTCCGCCTACAACGCCGATTTTTTTGAAGTACATGGTTTCTGCTCAACCCTTTCCTTTATCTCTATACTTTATTGTACCCTTATTTGTCGAAAAATACATTATACAGGCACCAATATATAATCATATCTTAGCATGACAAAAAAGTAAAAAAAAATAACCAACATAACAATTTATGCTGGTAAAAGAGAGTTTTCACTAAATTGACATCTGAATTGATCTCCGGATAAAATTTCCTCTCTCATTAGTATATTTAGAGAGTTGTCAAATATCGCTCTGTTTTGCTCTAACAAGTATTTTGTTCTGTTCATCAAGTCTTCCAGAATCATATTATTCTCTTTCATCAATTCTTCTGTTGTAACCATATTCATATTGATGATACCAAGTGAAGTAAGCCCTGACTTCATCATCGTTTCTACAATGTTAAGTGATTGTTCAAAGTCATTACTGGAACCTGTACTGCGTCCGCCGTAATAAATTTCTTCAGCCGCAGCTCCTCCAAGTGCAATCATAATTTGCTCTTCCAAAAATGTTTTCGTATAGAGATACTGCTCTTGCTGAGGATTGTGACGAACATAACCAAGTGCTTTCCCCCGAGGGCTGAGCGCAACTTGCTTAACGCTTCCTGGACGGACAAGTTCAGCCATGATCGCATGTCCCAATTCATGAATAGCGACTCTTTTCTTCTCTTCTATGTTCGACTCACGGTCAGAACGCTCACCCATCATAACCTTATCAATAGCCGATGATAAATGACGCTGCTGAATAACCTCTTGATTCTCACGCATGGCATAAATCGCAGCTTCATTCATGACACTTTCAAGTTGTGCACCCGAAAAACCATAAGCTTCTTCCGCGATTTTTTCCAGATCAACATTTGAATGCAGTGGCTTATTCCCTGCATGTAGCTTCAAGATGTGAGTACGGCCCTTTTTATCAGGAAGATCAACCTGAATGTGACGGTCAAAACGTCCTGGACGAAGAAGCGCACTGTCGAGCATCTCTTTTCTGTTCGTAGCGGCAATAACTAGAATCCGTGGCGACTCCGTAGTAAAGATCCCGTCCATCTCAGTCAACAACTGATTTAATGTCTGATCATATTCCCTCTGCTGTCCGCCTTCCCGCTTACCGCCAATAACATCTATTTCGTCGATAAAAATAATAGCGCTTTGCTTGTTCTCTTTAGCCGCACGGGCACGTGCATCTTTAAACAAGTCACGAATACGTCCAGCGCCGACACCCACGTACATTTCAACAAATTCACTACCGGATGCAGCTACGAACACCGAGTTCGTATAATGTGCCGCTGCTTTGGCCATCAGTGTCTTACCTGTCCCCGGAGGCCCAGTCAGCAGTATACCTTTTAGTGGCCGAATTCCGAACTTCTTGATCTCTTCGTGCCGGATTAGAAAATCAAGCGCCTCTCGAAGTTCTTGCTTGGCATTGTCCTGTCCTCCAATTTCTTCAAAGGTCAGCTTTGCAGGACCGCTTTTCTTCCGTTTGCGTTCACCGCCTGCCCCTACAGCAATTCCCCCTCTCATCTTCGCAAGAAAGACGAGACCGCCTACGAGCATTGCAACAATAAGAATGGGAAGTACATTTACCCCAATAAAGGCGAGGAACACGAACAAAACAGGGATAAAGCCAATTAAAACTTCTTTGGACCAATTAGGCATGGTTCCACACCTCCAATTTGCCGGGTTGGCGCGGCAAAATTATGAATTTACCTGACTTGCCGTCGGATAAACTAACATATACATTCTCGTCATCAATCTGTGCTGTTGCTTTTAGCTGAGGCGAATTCTCCGCCAGCTGTTCTAAAGATGACTGTATATTTGTGTATTGTTTGGTATCCATTGCTTCGGCTACGGAGAGCATCGCAGCATCCCACCACTTATTAAGCTCTTCTGAAGAATGATCTTCCACTTCTAGCTTCAATGTTTTTTTACCGACGATCGACTTGCCCTCTTTGTTTATATGTTCAACCAGACCACGTAAATCTGTTTCTGGCTTTAAATCAAGTTTCAAAGTGACTGTATCCTGTTTAATATCTATTTGAGAGCCTTTCACGCCATCATATTCAGATACAACATTAGCTAATGGATTCTTAAGAGCCATTTGCCGATACAGATACCATCCACCAAAAAGCATGGATGCAGAAATAACAACGGTCAGAACGATAGGAACAATACGTAGTTTCAATGAAGTTCCTCCTTGTACAAAATATATATCTATGCGAATACCTAGTTGCAAGACTTCCTATAAATCAACACTATATACCCTTTGATACATCTATGAGTATATCATATCTTATATACGAAATTCATATCAACCTGTGAATATATTAAAAATTATTTTTTAAAATTTTATGTAATCGCTTTTATTTATAACAAGCACAAACACTCCACTGTAAGTACAATGGAGTGTTTGTAATTTATTGGTTCGGTAAAACAATGTCCTCACCAATTGGTTTTCCATCCTGAAAACGGTAAAACCGATATTTTGATTCATTATTCAGAGTATATAATAACTGCCAGACATACTCGCCTTCATACATACCAGGAACAAGTCTTTCGATGACGGCTCCAGGTAAATCAGCATGAATCTGATTACGAATCTGAGCTTCCGTCATACCATCACTTAAAGCCTCGGAATGCACCGTTTCAGGGCCTCCTACTGGCTTATTATCCTCCGTAAACTTCACCCATACCATAATTCCCTTGTTGTCAGCATCCTGCCCCGATACAACCCAGTATATACTATCCTTATCCCAGACTGATCTATAGGTTTTATCCGTTTTTATTAATCCCCCGTACTCCTGAGCTGCTGTTATCGCCAGCTTCTCTTGGTTCCAAGGGTCAGACATAACATTTGAATAGTATATTTGGAAAGCCAACAATATGAGCAAAAATCCGGAAACGCCGAGGAGTATCCGCTTTGTCTTTTTCTTCACCTGCGTTCCCTCGCTCCCTTGTTATTTTCTAGAGGGTCAACAACCGTTCGAATGCACTTTGAGCTTCACGGCGAATCTTCTCTTCATCTAAAGTTAAGCAATTTCCATTCTTGACGATCTGTTTACCATCTACCCAAACATGCTCAACATCTTTTGCACTTGCGGAATAAACAGCGTGTGAGATGAAATCTGTATGTGGCAAGAAATGCGCTTGATCTGTATTCAACGCGATAAAATCCGCCTTCATTCCAGGAGCCAGAGTTCCAAGTCCTTCTAAGAAGAGTGACTTCGCACCATACTCAGTACCCATACGCAACGCTTCCGAAGCCGGAATTGCCGTGGGATCACCAGTAACACCTTTATGAATGAGCGCAGCTAATCGCATTTCTTCAAACATATCTAAGTTGTTGTTGCTTGCAGGACCATCAGTACCTAAAGAAACGGTTACTCCAGCCTTAAGCAATTCTGGTACTCTTGCTACACCACTTGCCAGCTTCAAGTTACTTCCCGGATTATGAGATACCGCAACCTGATGAGCCGCCAAAATCTCAATCTCCTCATCCGTTAAATGAACCCCGTGAGCTACAAGTGCCGGTCTGGAGAAAAATCCTAGCTTCTGCAAGTGAGCTACAGGTCTTAATCCATATTCCTGAACATTCTGCTCTACTTCTGTAGTCGTTTCCGACATGTGAGTGTGCAAGGGTAAGTCCAGATCATGAGCAGCCTGGACGAACTTTTCAATGTAATCAGGAGGACATGTGTAAGGTGCATGCGGCGATATCATGGTCGTAATACGACCATTTGCTGCGCCATGCCAATCCTTTGCGAAGGCAATAGCCTCATCGAGCTTGTGCTTCTGGACATCAGGAGCACACAAACCGATTACGCCGCGTGTAAGTACCCCGCGCATACCCGATTGTTCCGTTACAGCAGCGACCTGATCCATATGATCATACATATCAAGGAAGGTCGTTGTTCCTCCCTTAAGCATTTCAATTACGGAAAGCGACGTTCCCCAGTATACATCATTCGCTGTGAACTTTGCTTCCATTGGCCACATCTTCTCCTGAAGCCATACTTGAAGAGCAAGGTCATCTCCATGTCCGCGAAGAAGCGACATAGCTGTATGACCATGCGTATTAATTAACCCTGGCATGAAGAAGAGATGTGTACCGTCAATAACTTCTATATCTTCCTCGACTACAGGCTTTTCTTCACCGATATAGGTAATTAGGTCGTCCTCAACTACCATATAACCACGGAGAACAGACTTTCCTTCCCGTAGCACGGCAAAGGTACCGTTTGTAATCATCCATTTATGCTTCTTCATGTTCGGTATCTTCCTTTCCATTAACCAAGTAATAGGCCAGACTTTGCAGATCAGTTGTGAAGTCAGCCGTATGGATTCGGATATGAGGCGGTGCTTTCAAAATGATTGGAGCGAAATTAAGAATCGCTTCAATACCTGCCGAAATAAGATTATCGGCAACAGCCTGCGCTTCCACATCTGGAACGGTGATGATACCGATTCGTATGTTATATTCTTTAATTGTTGCCGTCAGTTCTTCCATTGGCTGTACAACAATATTATTAATCTTGGTGCCCACTTTTGGACTGTATGCATCAAAAATAGCTACAATTTTCATATTATCTTTCAGAAAAGCATTGTAGTTAGACAAGGCTTGTCCAAGATTACCTGCACCCACAAGCACTACGTTAATTTGTTGATCCAGCTTTAAAATATGACGGATTTTTTCGATTAGGTAACTGACATCGTATCCAATACCCTTTCTACCGAAATCTCCAAAATAGGCCAGATCCTTACGAATTTGTGCTGGGTTTAGATCAAGTTTTTGCCCTAACTCTTGTGAGGACACAGTTGCTACCTCACGAATATGAAGCTCATTCAAATAGCGCAAGTAAACGGGCAGTCTGCGAACAACGGCCTCTGATATTTTATCCGATTTCATGCATGCTCCCCCTAATGATAATGTCAAATTATAATTCGACTTGTTATTATACTGTTCCTTCTCCATGAAGCCATTCCGTAATACGAGGTACCATTTGCTCCGTTGGCATATGTTCCATTTTAGGCCCTGGAAGTGAGTACAAAAAATGTTTTCCATAATAGGATTCAATTACACGGGTATCATATACGATGACAATCCCTTTGTCTTGTGCAGTCCGTACAAGTCGCCCAAATCCTTGTTTAAAACGAATAACAGCCTGTGGCACTGAAAGCTTCATGAATGGATTTTTCTTCTGTTGCTGGAGCAGCTCACTCTTCGCTTCCACTAATGGATGATTAGGCGGTTGAAACGGCAAACGAACGATTGCAAGACACGTCAAAGCTTCACCTGGGATATCTACCCCTTCCCAGAATGAGCTGGTACCCAGAAGAACCGACGCGCTGCTGTCCTGAAATCTGCGAATCAGTTTGGTTCTGCTCGTTCCGTCCATCCCTTGTCCAAGAACCGCAATGTCACTTGATGATAATGCTTCTTTCAATGGTTCATAGACCTGTCGAAGCATCCGATATGAAGTAAATAACACCAGCATTCTTCCCTTAGTTGCCATTGCGGCATCTTTAAGGGACTGAACAAGTGTATTTACGAAAAGCGGATCTCCCACTGTGCCCTTGACACTCGGGAAATCTCTTGGAATTAACAACAGTGCCTGCTCTCTGTAGTTAAAAGGCGAAGGCAGTTGGACCGTGTTAAGACGTCCCAGGTCTGAAGCTTCCTGTAGCCCTAAATTATCGATCATGTACTGGAATGATTTATCAACAGAAAGTGTTGCAGATGTCAGAATCACACTTTGTTTTTTATCGAAAAACAATTCCTTCAGTTGTCCACTTACATCGACAGGCACCGCATACATCTGAAGAGACTTACTTCGAAAATTCCCGTTAGCCTCCATCCAGTAAACAATACCCTCATCGTTTAAAGTCATAAAAAACTTCAAATTCTCTCGATGTGAGGCAAGATCCTTGAAAAGTCCATTGATATCGGTTATTAAGCTATCAGCACTATAGTCATCCAATTCTTCTCGTATCTCTGATGTGAGCGTATCTCCCTTACGAACGACATCACCTAAGATTAGATGAATTTGATTCTCAAGCTCGGTTAAGCTATCCCAGTCCTTAGGCTTCTTCGAAGGAGTAAGCCGAAGCGTAAACTGCCCCGTCTCCCCTGATGCATCTCCGCGTTCAGGAAGAATATTAAACAGATTGTCATTTAGACGATCCCAAGTCTCCTTAACCGTTATAAGATCAGGAAAGATCCGATCTATAACTGACGTCCATTCCCCCGCCTTTTCATGGGCCGAAGTTTGTAATAATTGACGCAAAGCCGGTAGCTGTCCGTTACGACTATCCTTATAAAGCCGTGTAAGGGTATGTACTACCGAAAAATATTTCAAGTTAAGACCTAGATGCTTACCCGCTACGTCTTCCAGATGATGAGCTTCATCAATCACCAGGCGTTCATATGCAGGTAATAGCTGATGATTTGCCTTCACATCCGTGAAGAGTTTTGAATGATTCGTAATGACTACATCCGCAATACCTGCCTCATGCTTTGCACGATGGTAAAAACATTTTTTAAACCATGGACAAGCTCGGCCCAAACAAGAGTCTGATTCGCTGGCTACGGTTTCCCAAAAATCTCCCCCTCGGCCCCCAAGATTTAATTCTTCATCATCACCTGTTTCTGTCTGCGTTAACCAGACAATCATTTGAGCAGATGTGATGATATCTTCTTTAGGTGTGCTGAAGTCTCTCCTATTTATTTTATGTTCAAATTTTCTCAAACACAAATAATGCTGTCTCCCTTTGAAGACGGCGGCTTTGAACGGAAACGGAATTACCTTAGTCATCAACGGAATATCCCGCTCTCGCAGCTGTTCCTGAAGGTTAATCGTATGCGTGCTGACCATGACCTTCTGATCCTGTTTCACACTCTGGTATATTGATGGAAGCAAATAACCTAACGATTTCCCCGTTCCTGTTCCAGCTTCAATCAAGAGATGCTTATCCTCATCAAGGGCCTTCATAACTTCCTCGAACATAATATCTTGAGCGTCCCGGCTTTCATATTGAGGAAGGGCTTCACGAAGATTATCGCGAACTTTCTTCATATATTCTTCAAAGGATACGTCAGCAAGTGGATTGTTTTCTTCATCACTCCGGGGTGGAGCTATTTCAGTCCAATCCTCTATATTCAGGGCAAACTGTCGATAATACGTATACTGATCTGGTTCCTGAAGAGCTTGATTCTCCAAATTAGCCCGTAAGCCATCAAAAAACCAGCCTAGATCGCTGTCCTCATCAGCAAATAGTTCACTAAGTCGCTGAATTGTAATTAATGGAAGCTGATCTAACTCCTCTAGACATTTCAACATTACGTATGCGGTAGCCAGCGCATCGCTGTCCGCTTGGTGTGGGCGGTCATGGACCAGCCCGAAATGGGATGATACCATCCCAAGTTGATACGATGTGAGCGATGGAAAGCATATTTTCAAAAAATGAATCGTATCGAGAATTCGTCCGCTAAATGGTAAATATCCACAGCGATCGAGTGCATTTTGTAAAAAATTAAAATCAAAGGCCACATTATGACCTACAAGTACAACATCATCGAGCAACGGTACCAGTTCCATCATCATTTCCTCAAGTGAGGGTGCATCCGCAACATCACTATCCGAAATACCTGTCAAACCTGTAATAAACGGTGGAATCGGAATCCCGGGATTGACATAAGAGCCGTACACTCGGGATATGCTGCGATCTTCATCGATGATGGCCAGCCCCACTTGAATGATTTCATCGGCTGACTGGTTGCCCGTAGTTTCAAAATCCAATACGGCAAATTTCATGTTCGTATAAATCCCTTTCCTTCCAGTCTAAATACCAGCATAACAGATGTCACGCCGTTTGAACATTATAGACATAAAAAACGATGCCACAAACTCGGGACTTCGAGCGGGCATCGTTTCTCACAGATTGATATTCATAGCAGCGAAATCAATTGGCTCCCGTACTGCAGTTGACCACGATTTTTGTGACAAACCTCCAGATTATTAAGCGGATCAGGAAGAGTTGGGTCACTCTGTATGGCAAGTGTAAAATAGTCCCGGGCATGCTCTGTTCGTCCATTAATTACCTGGATACAACCAAGCGCATTATAGATCATAGCCTGCAAAAACCTTTTGTCATCCACGAGCGGCAGAATCGAAGTCAAATAACCTGAAGCTTCCTCAGTTTCCCCTAAATGAAGATGTGCCATAGCTTTATATAGCCTGATCAATAAGCTGTCAGGATATACAGATGCCGCCGTCGCAAACTGATTAATCGCAGGTCTGAACATAAGCAACTTGTAGTAGCCTTGACCTCGAATGAAGCTGTCGAGCTGCAATTCTGGTGATTCGGTCAACGGAAAGATCGGAGCGGCTACAGCACTTTCACGGAACAGTGCCATCTTCTCTTCAAAGTGAAGCCATTCGTCAATAATACCTTCGCTCATACTCTTCAGCATATTCCAGTTATGAACCAGTGCCTGTTTCTTGGGACCGTGTGCGGAAGGGTAATGCTTCACAATTTCATCTAACATGTTGTTCATTTCGTCGAATACATGTTGAAACATGGATTGCATCCCACCCTTAACGAAAAAATGAGATCAGTGCGTCGACCTGAGTTCATTTTTTGTTAAAGCGGTCTTTTTCATTCCCGAAACAAAAGCTACATTTTGGAGGGATACCGTTTAACGAATCGTAGCATGAATTTCCCGATGCTCGGTAATAATCGGCTTGTTAGCACCGTCCACAATAACAACTGTCGGCTTGTAATTCTCATACTCCTCTTTAGACATCATCGCATAAGAAATAATAATAACATTATCACCAGGCTGAACCAAACGCGCTGCCGCACCGTTCAGGCATATCACACCACTGCCACGCTCACCTGTAATTACATATGTTTCGAGACGTGCTCCATTATTATTGTTAACGATTTGAACCTTTTCATTCTCAAGAAGATCTGCGGCTTCCATCAAATCTTCATCAATCGTAATACTGCCAACATAATTCAGATTAGCTTCAGTTACTGTAGCACGATGAATTTTGGATTTCATCATTGTTCTAAACATGAGAAATTCCCTCTTTCAATTGGAATAGTACATTATCAATTAAACGTGTTCTACCGAAACGAACAGCCAGTGCAAGAATGACTGCACTTCCTGTATCAGATACTTTTGTTTCATTATCAATTGGTTTCAGTTCTGGAAAAGTTAGCACCTCTGCATAATCAATATCCGCAATCGGTGCCTCTGATATGATGTTATTTAATAAAGTCCGAACCTCGCCAGCCGTTGTCACACTTCCGTTCTCCAGTTGCTCCAGGGCTGTCTGTAACGACTTAGAAAGAACTAGTGCCTGCTCTCTTTCCTCTGGCTTCAAGTACACGTTGCGGGAACTCAGAGCGAGTCCATCCGCTTCACGAACGATTGGACATGGGACAATTTCAACATCAATGTTTAAATCCCGAACCATCTGTTCGATCACGGCAACTTGCTGCGCATCTTTCATGCCGAAAAAGGCAAAATCCGGTTTCACGATATTAAAGAGCTTATTAACAACCGTTGTCACACCATCGAAATGCCCTGGACGTGATGCACCACATAAAAGTGAAGTTAACTCCGATACAGCTACTTTCGTTTTCGTCGGTTGCGGGTACATTTCAGATACATCTGGTATAAAGACGATATCGACCCCATTCGATTCAGCGACAGCTAGATCTCTTTCTTCATCCCTCGGGTAGGTTTCAAAGTCTTCACCAGGTCCAAATTGGATTGGATTCACAAAAATACTCAGTACAACCGTACCCGTCATCTCACGAGCGCGCTGCATCAGACTAGCATGGCCTTCATGTAAATATCCCATGGTGGGAACGAGCCCCACGGGGCTCGCTTCCTTACTACGACGGTTTCTAATTTCCGCTCGCAGCTCCTCAATCGTCCGGATTACTTTCATTTTACCGTCACCTTTTCTTTTTCGTTTCCATAAAGGGAAGTCGAAGGTTTATGCGTAGTCTGCGTCGAAAACACATGCTCTTCGGCTGGGAAAGAGCGATCCTTCACTTCTTTTACATATTGGTTAATGCCTTCACGCATGATCGTGCCGACATCAGCATACGTTTTGACAAATCTTTTTTCTCTATACGAAGAAGTATATTTAAGGACATCATGATACACAAGTACCTGTCCATCACAATAACGTCCTGCACCGATTCCGATGGTAGGAATAGTTAATGCTTTACTAATTTCAGCAGTCGTTTCTTCCGTTACTAGTTCAAGCACGATCGCAAAAGCACCAGCGGCTTCTAGCGCTTTGGCATCATTCATTAAGCGTTCGGCGTCAGCAGCATCTTTACCCTGTACCCGATAGCCTCCGATTTGGTTAACTGATTGTGGAGTAAGTCCAATGTGCCCCAGCACCGGAACACCTGACTGCACAATCCGTTTCACAGTATCTGCGATCTCCGCTCCACCTTCCATTTTAACGGCGTGAGCGTGTCCTTCTTGCATCAATCGACGTACATTACGAAGAGATTCGTCAAGACTGCCGTGATACGTCATGAAAGGCATATCTGCCACGATAAACGTGTGTTCAGCTCCACGAGCAACCGCACGGGTGTGATACACCATATCATCAATTGTTACGGGAATGGTTGAATTGTATCCTAAGACAACATTTCCTAAGGAATCCCCAACCAAGATCATATCGATTCCCGCTTCCTCAGCTAGCTGAGCGGATGGATAGTCGTACGCAGTTATCATGCTGATCGGTACGCCATCATTTTTCATTTTTTTCATTTTGACAATGTTTAGTGGTTGTTTGCTTGCCATGTGACAAAGCCCCTTTCAGTTAATTTAAGGCAACAAAAAAAACCTTTTAGCACGAATACGCTAAAAAGTCCGAAAGGCAAAAAAGAGTCACTCGCGATCGTCCCTTCTGTCTCGGTCCTTTCGGCTCAGAGCAGAATCCAACGTAACCGGCAAAGCAGTTATGAAGGTGTCCATTGCAAAAACATAGTTCCTGTCCTCAGAGTGCAGTTCTACATAAGAGAAGATACCGCCTCTGAACACAGTATAACAAAAAGTCGCTATTTTTTCACCTTGTTTCATTTGCCGATTCTATACGTATATCTCCTGAAAATACAGGGACAAGCTCTCCATCCGCATTTCTCACAAGCAATGCTCCTGAGGAGTGTAGACCTGCAGCTGTTCCGGTTAGTATCCCTCTAGGAGAATGTACACTGACTTCGCGGTTCATCGTTACCGAGGCCGATTCCCACAGCGCAGCAATTGACTCAAATCCCTGCTCATTATAGAGTTCGTACAACGTTTCCATTTCATTCAGTATCGAACAGATCAATTCATTCCTGTCAACATTCTGTCCGTTAACAATCCGAAGGGAAGTTGCAATGGACCTTAGTTCTTCCGGATAATCTTCTTCTTTTAGATTCACACTAATTCCGATTCCGGCAATACAGTACCTTACCATATCATCCTCGGTAGCCGATTCAAGCAGAATTCCACAGATTTTCTTCCCATCGATCAGTAGGTCATTGGGCCACTTGATCCCTGCTTCTACACCAGTAGTCTTCAGAATCGCTCGACGTACTGCTACCCCCGTCAAAAGTGTCAATTGTTGTGTCAAATGCAGGGGCTGTTTCGGGCGTAACAGGATACTCATCCATATTCCTTTACCAAAAGGTGAAAAAAACTTTTTGCCCATTCGCCCCCGTCCACCGGTCTGTTCTTCAGCGAGTACAACCGTTCCTTCTGGAGCGCCCGCTTCAGCTAAACGCCGAGCATCCTCTTGGGTGGAAGTCGTCGTATTGAGCAACTCTATTGTCTTGCCAAAAGATCGTCCTTCCGCGTGTGCTGATATCCATGCAGAATCCAGTGGTAAAGGCTTCTCTAGCAAACGATAACCTAGGCGGGATACAGCTTCAAATTCATATCCAGCTTCCCGGAGCTTATTGATCTGTTTCCACACCGCAGTGCGGCTTATGGATAAACGCTTGCTAATCTCTTCCCCGGATAGATACTGCCCTGGTTGCTCTTGAAAGATATCAAGCAGCGTTAATGTCTCACTGTTCTTCATGCTTTATCACCCGCTTTGCTTCTTCGATCAATGCATCTCTATCATTCGGAATAAAACCAGCAGCCGATTTCACTAACAGCTCTTGAAGCACCTTCCCCATCCAGGGGCCTCCACGTCGATTTAATGCTTGCAACAGCTCATTTCCTGTTAGGTTCAGATCTTTGAGACTTCTAACCTGTATGTCTTCAAGCCAGAGTCGCATCTGCTCTATTGAAACTCCGCAAACACATAGCTTTCCAGTCGACTGTATCGCCTCCTGCATGTTAAGCCACGTCTCTGCGATTTCTGCTCCATGCTTAAGCACTGCGTTTATCCATTGCAACCGATGTGATTCTAGGTCATCGCCCCGACTTTCAGTAACCCAAGCTTCCTGTAACGATAACAATCCCAGGATCATCTCTCTGCGTCGATTAGAGAAAGTCCACTCCCTCAACAGCTTGTCTGCTTCCATGCTTGTAATACCACATCCATGAATGAGCAGGGTCCAGCGAACATCCAGTTGTGCAGACTCAATCACAGAAATCGCGTGTATCATGTTGGGATCATTATTTTCATAAGGAAATGGGACTTTCATTCTAGAATGTAGACCGCTCTGTTTTAACAATTCCAATCCTCTTAATGGATCGGGCCCTGCCATCATTTTATCCAGTTCACTGCGTATACGTTCCATGGCAATCCATGATAGCGTATCTCTTACAGCCAAGATCCCTTTCCAAGTATCCTTAGCAATCGAGAATCCAAATATGGATGCAAAACGGATACAACGGATCATTCTGAGCGCATCCTCACGAAAGCGTACTTTGGCATCACCGACACAACGAATGATGTGCGAATCAATATCTCTTCTGCCTTCGAAAGGATCTACCCAGACGCCGTCAATGCCGAGTGCCATCGCATTCATGGTGAAATCCCGTCTTCTTAAATCTTCTTCCACCTGACTAACAAATACAACTTGTGTTGGGTGCCTGTGATCTTCATAGCCACTTTCAACTCGGTATGTTGTCACCTCAAAGGGCTGTCCTTTTTCGATCACGGTAACCGTCCCATGCTTTATCCCCGTCGGAATGACCTTAGGAAATAATGTACTTGTAATTTCAGGTAGAGCGGAGGTTGTAATATCCATATCACTTACCTTGCGTCCCATATACTCGTCTCTGACGCAACCTCCAACCCAATACGCCTCATAACCATGGTCATTAAGCGTACGGATTATTTCAGCACTTCCAGACGCCATCTCGGAGTCTGCACACTGCCATACAATATTATGGTACTGTTCAGTCATCAGTCTCCCGTTCCTTCTATCCGAAAAACGGACGAGAGACGAGCCTATCCACAAACCGGATTCAGCTCGTTAACCTCCCGCCCCAATACTCGGTAATATATTTGTTCATACTTGCTGCGAATCAGTTCATTACAAAAGAATGTTCTCGATCTTTGAAGGCACGCTTCCCTAAGGCTCTCATGCAGTTGATCATCTTTAAAAATATCAATGACGTATTCCGCCATCTGACCACTATCTCCGACCGGAGCTAAAAAGCCTGTTTCACCATGCGTGATAAGCTCTGGAATACCTCCAGCAATAGAACCGACAGTTGGAACTCCGCAAGCCATCGCTTCCAAAGCGACAAGACCAAAACTTTCTTTCTCCGAAGGAAGCAGAAGAACATCAGCCATGGATATAACATGTGCAATTTCATCCTGTTTCCCAAGAAAATGTACTCTGTCGCTGAGTCCCAGTTCATTGATTCGACACTGGATCTTAGGCAGATCTGGTCCTTCACCTACAAGCAGCAGTTTCGATGGAACTTGTTCACTAACCCGTGCAAAGATGTCAACTACATCGCCTACACGCTTAACTGGACGAAAATTAGATATATGCATTAAGACCCTTTCACCAGGGGCTGCGAAGTCACGTCTAAGTGAAGCAGAGTCTCTCGGATAATAAACTCGATGGTCCACAAAATTATATGTCAAATCGATTTCACGATTAATATCCAATACTTCCCGTGTTTCCCGGATTAAGTCCTGGGATACAGCAGTGACGGCGTCACTCTCGTTAATAGCAAGTCGAATTAAATCTTTCAGTGACTCATCCTGTGCTAATACAGTAATGTCCGTACCATGCAGAGTTGTAACCACTTTCAGCTGATCTCCTACCATTTGCTTTGCCAAGAATGCGCATACGGCATGAGGGACAGCATAATGGACATGTAGTATATCCAGCTGCTGCATCTTGGCTACCTGTGCCATCTTACTCGCAAGTGACAGATCGTAAGGTCGATTTTTGAACACATAATAATCATTCACTTCGACTTCATGATAAAAAATATTTTTATGAAAACTTCCTAATCGAAAAGGAATGCTGTGAGCTATAAAATGCACCTGATGCCCTTGTTCTGCGAGCAGCTTTCCGAGTTCGGTAGCTACAACGCCCGAGCCGCCCAAAGAGGGATAGCAAGTTATGCCTATTTTTAACGGCTGATGATTGGTCATATAGAGAATCCTTTCGTAACACCTAAGTCTAAATGTTATACCTTATTTGGAGTTGAATACATCAACCGTGTACGGTTTTTTTGTTGCGAAACCTTCCGCAAATGGGATCAACTTACGCTGCCCAAGCAAAGAATCTCTGGCACGTACACGTTCGATGTAGCCTTCAGTTAATGGAGTAGAGACGGCATTCTGGTGCGTTTTTGCGAATTGGGATTGATAACAGGAAAGTGCCTCTTCCTTCTTACCATAGTAAGCAGAAACATCTACCATCAAATCCACTCTACCCAGATCATTAATAAAATAATAATAAAGCTCGTCCACCTGTACTGGAGGCTGATCCGGCAAATACCGGCGAAGTTTCGCATTGAACACCGCCTCCTCAACAAGCTTGCTGCAAGCAATGTGATCAGGATGGCGATCTTCCCAATACGGTGCAAACACAATCGACGGAGAATATTTCCGTATCTCTGCCGTTATTTTCTCAATATTCTCAGGAGTTACAAATAACCCTCGATCCGGCAACTCCAAGTTGCTACGCATCTTTAGCCCGAGAACTTTCGAGGCATGGTTAGCTTCATCTTTCCTCAGCTCCACGGTCCCATTGGATGACATTTCCGCAGCCGTTAAATCACAAATACCTACAGAAAATCCTGCTGAAGTATGCTTAACAATCGTACCTGCCATGCCGATCTCAGCATCATCCGCATGCGCTCCGAAGATCAAGATATCCAGCTTCTGGGTCATGCATCTGTACCTGGTTTATATTTATCCACAAGCTCTCTCCAACTTAAATCCCCTCGATCGAGTGCTTTGACAAGAATTTCAGCGGTAGCGATGTTGGTGGCAAGCGGAATTCCTTGAACATCACAGAGGCGAAGAAGCGCGCTAATATCTGGCTCGTGCGGCTGAGCCATCAGTGGGTCGCGCAAAAATATAATGAGATCCATTTCATTCGTGGCTATCATCGCACCGATCTGCTGATCTCCACCTAGTGGACCCGACATAAAGCGATGGATATGTAAATTTGTTTGTTCCATAATTCGAGTGCCTGTTGTGCCTGTTGAGTATAAATCATGCCCCTCAAAAACCGGTTCATAAGCAATAACAAAGTTAACCATTTCTTCTTTTTTTCGATCATGCGCTATAAATGCAATTTTCATTATGTCTTCTCCTCCTAGTCGATGAAGTGATCAAACCCGTAGATCATACCCGTGTATTCCATTACTTTCTCAACTGCCATCTTCACACCAGGCATGTACCCGGCCCGCTCATAAGAGTCATGTCGAATCTTCAAGCTTTGACCGTATCCTCCGAAAATAACTTCTTGCTGTGCAAAGACACCCGGTAGACGAACACTGTGAATACGGAAACCATTATAATAACCGCCTCTTGCTCCTTCAATCGTCTCCTCTTCTTTCGGATTTCCCTGACGAAGCTCTTCCCGATTCGCTGCAATCATCTCGGCTGTTTTAATGGAAGTTCCGGATGGAGCATCGAGTTTTTGATCACCATGTGTTTCGATAATCTCAACATGTGGTAAATATTTAGCCGCTTGAGCTGCAAATTTCATCATTAAGATGGCTCCTATAGAAAAGTTCGGAGCGATAAGTCCACCGATTCCACGAGCTAAACACTGCTCGTCCAACTCTTCGATTTGTTCTGGAGTAAAGCCAGTAGTACCGATAACAGGACGAACTCCATGCTTAATAGCTAAAGCTGTATTTGTATACGCAAATTGCGGTGTCGTAAAATCAACCATAACATCTGGTTTTTGTTCTACGAGTGCCATCTCCAAATCAGATGTCACCTTCACACCACAAGCCGGAAGATTGACGAGTATGCCAGCATCGGTACCCGCATCACTTCGATTAACCGCAGCAACAAGCTCCAGATTAGGATCCTCGATAACTAGTTTCACGACTTCTTTGCCCATGCGACCACCTGCACCAACGACCGCAACTCGGATTACTTTTGACATTCTCAACATTCCTCCACTCTCATTCTGTTGATGAATCCAGCACATACGATTTCAAGCGTTTTTTCAATTCCTCCATTATATGTTGAAGTCCACTCTCCTGTGGATATAAGCTGATAACTTCCTTTAAAGTGGCTATCGCTAGAGGATGATCATTCAATTCACTGTATACAAGCGCCAGCCATACATAAGCTTCTCTGTGCAAAGGATCCTTCGTAATTGCTGATTTCAGCAGACCTACGGCCTGATAAAGTTCTGAAGGTTGTGTATCTGTCTTTCCTTCCACCATCTTGCGAGCCTCTTGAACAAGTTGTAGTGCTTCCACGTGCTGGAGATGCAGATGGTACTCTGGTTTATCCACTTGAAGACGCACCGCCTCTTTCGCATGATGGATCGCCTGACCCAATCTGCCGCTACGTCCATAAGTGATTGAACAACGATAATGCACCTCAGCATCACCCGGATTCGCAAGGATTGCCGCTTCAAACCAACGGAGCGCCTCTTCAAAATCATTTTGCAGGATGAAATGGTACGCTTTTTGAATATAATTGTCTGGTTTCACTGGCTGTCCCTCCCCCGTTTTTGGGTTTTGGTACAGCATATGTACATTTAATCTAATCCGTGTTCACTTTCGTCCAGCGATTCGCGTCTCTGGTGTTAAATTTATGCATAACCTTATCATGCGCTTCCGCCAGATCAATACCTAGCGAATTAGCGAAGCATATGGCAATAAATAAAATATCACCGAGTTCCATTTCAATGGAATTTTCAGCTTCTTCCGGTTTTTTCGGTTTTTCTCCAAATTGGTGATTTACCTCTCTGGCAAGTTCACCTACTTCCTCCGACATGCGCGCCATCATGGATAAGGGACTGAAGTAACCTTCTTTAAATTGCGATATGTAACGATCAACTTCACGCTGCATTTCTGCCATTGACTTCTCCATCTTCGGCACCCCTCCATATGCTGTGTAATTTATTCAACGCAATAATCAGCAACGTTTTACAACTATGTTATCGTAAAGCGGATTTGAAAACAAATATTTTTTATTACATTTTAAAAGGTATATACTATGGAAAAGATACGGATCTTATATAGGAATGCAATATTTGAACACAAATGTGAGGTATCCTATGAAAAAGTCTAAACTAATAAGTCAGCTTCAAATGATTATACCGATTATCGTAGGTACAGGGATTTATGCCTTCGGACTGCTATACTTTATTATCCCAAACCAATTGATGGAGGGTGGCGTTACCGGTATAACCGTGCTTTTGAATTATGCATTTAATATACCCACATCATTATCGACACTACTGATTAACATACCGCTATTCTATATCGGGGTTAAAATATTAGGCGGACGCCAATCGATTTACACGGGAATTGGGATCGCCTCATTGACCTTTTTCCTATGGCTAATTGAGAAGTTGATTGATCAGGGCTGGATTATACCATTCCAAACAGAACATGATTATATCCTTGCCTCTCTATATGCTGGTGTAACCCTAGGGGCTGGCCTTGGAATCGTATTTCGTTTCGGGGGAACGACCGGCGGATCAGACATCATTGCACGAATCTTCAACCGTAAATTTGGCTATAGCATGGGTCAGGTTATTTTAGGTTTGGATATTATCATCATCGGAACATCACTACTATACATTCCACTTGAAAAAATACTGTATACCCTTGTAGCTGTATTCATCGCTTCTAAGGTAATTGATTTCATTCAAGAAGGAGCATATTCAGCCAAAGCGTGTACAATTATTAGTGATAAAGCGCCTGAAATTGCCGATCGTATCACCACTGAGCTCGAACGTGGAGTAACGCTTATTCCTGCTATCGGCGCCTACACCAAAGAAACAAAGCACATAGCCTACTGTGTCGTTCCAAGACAGGAAACTAGACGTTTGAATGGAATAGTTAAAGCCGTCGATCCCCGCGCCTTCATCATTATTAATGAAGTAAACGATGTTCATGGTGAAGGATTTAAAGAAGAATAGCCCGGTTACCCAGGCTATTCTTCTCACGTTTTAGGGAATAACGGATAAAACCCGTTCTTCTGCCCTTTATATTTACGATATGCTACAAAGGTCAGTACAGAAAGGATAAAGGCTGCAAAGAATAGACGCCCAAACCATGGTCCTTCAACTTCACCTAGAGCTGCAAGTGCAGGTTCATCTTTTTTCTTACCAAACAATATATTCACAATAGCTTCGCCTTGAGGAATCATCTCCCTCACTTGTGATGGGTTTGAAGTTGAGACTACGCCGCCTGCATAAGATAACCACGATTCAATCATAGATACTTCTTCCGGCTTACGTTGTATAACGAGTGCGGGACGAATTAATTCATAATGGTCCTCGAGGGTGGTATAAGCTTTTTTAATCCCATCCCGATCCTGTTTGGCTGCACTTTGTTCCATCATCTGCAAGTCTTCTCTTATTACTTTATAATATTGAAGCCAGATTCCGTCTTTAGGATGGGTAAGACTATCTACCGCAAGTCGAAGCTTGCCAGCGGACATCATCCACTGCTTCGGTTCAAGCTTGGCACTTGCTGTTGTCTCCTTCATCTCGACAATGCTTTCAGCAAGTACTTGGATTCCCTCAACACTAGTCAATCCCTTGAAAGACGATGCCTCAAACAAGCTTTGTACTCGCCTTAAAGACTCGTTAGTTGCGATCAAATTACCTTCCTCTACAAGCTGATACAATTTCTCCACCTCAAGGTTTAGCGCATTTGCTTGGAGGGTAGCAGCTGGTGAAGGTTTCTCCTCTTTTTGATCTTGGCTCCCCCAAGCAATTTTTAAAGAACAAAATCCGAACAACAAGAATAAAGCGGATACACCCGCTGACCATTGAATTAATTTCCGAAACATAGGACATCCCTCCTACCATAATGTATGGTAGGAGGGATGTCCCTAGAACAACTGATACTACTTTGATTGTGTTGTCGAAAGTCTGATAGTAATCCACGCCAAGAAACCACTGAACAGGGTTAATCCATAGGTAAAGGCCTCAACTACTCCTAAATGATTATAAAGCGGGCCAGGGAGATATGGAAATACGCCAAAGGTATAATCTACAGTATCATTAAGAAGTGTCCACGCAATGGCTGCAAATAAAGCCGTCCATCTAATATGGAATAGCTTCACAAAGAGCAGTGCTTCTATAGCCATAGCTGTGTGAGAGGCGATCAGCATCCAGTCCTGCCATATGAGTTCGCTACCTTGTGCTGCTCCTGCAAAGATCATAGCGACTGCCCAAATACCATATTTGACCGATGTAACTACCGCTAGTGCTTCAATCAACTGCTGAAATAATAAACCAGCCAGGTTTTTAGGTGGGTATAACAACATAATCAGAGCCAAACTGAAGAATAAACTCGCAGTTGGACTATCAGGTACGAATGGAAGTAACCATGTAGAATAATTCGACGCTGTATCCTGGAGTTGACCTCCGTACCAGATATAACCATATACCGTTCCTAGTGCATTACTTATTAATAAAACCCATAAGATAAGCCGTTTGGATAGAAATTCCCGGCTCCACAAATATGTAACAGACAACCTTGCACCCTCCCGTTCGACATCTCTTCTGCATATAAAACATCTTTTTCTTCATTAAAAAACCTGACCGTAAGATACGATCAGGTTCATTATTATATTACTCTGCAGTTTTCTGACTGGCAAGCCATTCAGCCAATTGGTCAAGTTCTTCTTCAGTGACACCTGCATTTATAGCTTGGTCATGCATTGATGGCATTTGACCTCTACCATCCTTGATAATGCCGGCAATGGTTTCTTTATCCAGACTGTCACCTACACCACGTAGTGAAGGCGCGTTACCTTGCCCATTCATATCAGCAGCATGGCAAGTAATACAACCTGCCTTCTTAAGCGTTTCCATTGCAGGATTATCCTTGTCTACAATAGCAACCTCATCAGAGGCAGCCTGCTTGGCATTCGACTCTGGTGGAAGACCCTGTTCACGTCTCTCTAGCGCTTTCTCTTCACGCTCAATGTGTTCAGGTACTTGCCCAGTAGCTTCCAATTGCTCCTCATAATGTGTCCAGGCTGAGTTAGTCAAAAAAATTACGGCAATAATAGACAGGAACATAAGAGCGGAGGTTATTGGACGTTTATAAAAACGACGTTCTTTCCCTGTATCCAAGAAAGGAACGAGTAACAGTGCACCGAAGGCTACTCCACTAACACCCAATGTTCCAAGTACTACATAATCACCTGATGCATACGGTAGCTTCAAATATTCATATAAGAACAAGAAGTACCAGTCCGGCATCGGGATTACAGATGCACCCGGATCTGCCGGATAGCCAAGAGGCGCAGGCTCCGATATTGTTAATACCAAGAATCCTACCAATACAACGACCCCTACCATCCATTCCTTCAATAGGAAGTTCGGTATAAACGCTTCCGACTTTCCAGGATACGCCGTATAGTCGGGAGGTACGATAAAGCCATTTCCTTTTCGTACACGGGAATCGCCTACGAATACTACTTTTTCATCCGATTTGTTACCGTGTGCCATGAATATGCCTCCCTTCTTCTTATAGTGGTCCGGAAATACCCTGTCTGCGGATCATGATAAAGTGCCCTACCAATAGGGCCAGCAATACAGCCGGAAGGAAGAACACGTGAATGGCGAAGAAACGAGTTAACGTTTCGGCACCGACGATAGTACCACCTTGCAGCAGTTCCTTAATGACCGGTCCAGCCCAAGGTACAGAGTTTGCAATCTCCAATGTAACCTTTGTCGCAAAGTAAGCTTTGTTATCCCAAGGTAACAGGTAGCCCGTCAAACCAAGACCCAGCATGACGAAGAAGATTAGCATACCAACAACCCAGTTCATTTCACGAGGCGCTTTATAAGAACCTGTGAAGAAGACACGCATCGTATGTAGGAACATCATTACGATGACCAAACTTGCCCCCCAGTGATGCATACCGCGGACGATTTGACCGAAGGCCACCTTCGTCTGCAAAAACTCTACACTGGCGTAAGCGTTTATAATATCCGGTACATAATACATCGTCAGGAACATTCCCGACAAAATCTGGATTACTGTAATAAAAAACGTCAAGCCGCCGAAACAATAAACAAACGCGGAGAAGTGGTGCGCGGGGTTAACGTGCTCCGGAACCTCATGGTCCGCAACGTCTCTCCAAATCGGCGTGATATCGAGACGCTCGTCAATCCAGTTGTAGACATTCTTCAACATCCGAATCTACGCCTCCTATTTCGCTACGGTATTTGGTACAATCTCGCCGAGGTATATCCAGTCCTTATCCACTTTAACTGTGTACATATCCAGTGGTTTAGGCGCAACGGCAAGGTTCTTTCCATCTGGTGTGTAGCGCGCACCGTGACATGGACAATAATACTCGTCCTTATAACTCTTGTTGTTGTTCCAACCGACCAAGCAACCTAGGTGCTTACAGATCGGTGAAAGGGCAAGTATATCTCCCTGGTCATTCTTGCGGATCCAAGCCGTCAAGGATGCCTTGCTGGTATACCAGCCGTCTTGCTGCTTCAGCTCAAAATGAAACTCTTGCGGATCATTGGTAATCTTGCTCAATTCAGCTACCTTAACGAAAGCCCCTTCTTCACTCTCTTGAAGAATAGGATCCACGGCAAACCGGAGCATTGGTAGTACTACTCCACCCGCCATATAAGCTGTGGCGCCGCCCAACGTATAGGTAAGAAACTGTCTGCGGGACATTTCTTTCAGCCGGGGTGGTTTGTGCGACTCTTCATGCTCGTCATTGTGGTTGTGACTCATACTGTGTTCAACCCCCTTTGTCAACCATTTTAAGTGTTTTCAATGATTAATATCACACGACGTACTAGGACATAATAATAATATCTTAGGCACCCCAGACCGTCAAGAATTGGAAACTTAAATTTGGCTCCACTTCCATTGTTCTCTACATAAATTGTCGGTTTTTCGTCACAATTAGGCTTGGTCTGAATTTTGCCACAATTCACTGATCAGGTTAGTTATCGTTACCGAAATCGGTCCTTCCCCACGGGCAGAAATTCTAGGCTGTGACAGGACTAATGCGCTTTCAGGTATATCTTGCTGATCCAGCTCAATATCGGCTGTCATTACGATTACATAAGTAAACCCTGCAGATTTGACATTATGACAAATGTCGTTTAATGACTTTAGCATTCCCTCTCCCCCATACTGCATGGCAGGATATGTAACAACTCTTCCCTTAAAGGGGATCTCTACTAAATCCATAAAATCTCGAAGCCTCTCTAGTGATGACGTGGCCTCCCAAGGAGTTTCTTTTCCTGTTAGTCCTGTATATGGAATTACACAAGTATCATAATACAATTGAAGATCCGGCCATGTTTGTTCATCCACTTCACTAAATTTCATGCTGTACATCCTTCCTTTTCCATATGTTAACTTCTCCATTATACTTTTCACCCTATATTTAGGCAAAAAAAAGAAGAAATGCATACGCATTTCTTCTAATTTAAAGTTTTCAGTTCATCCGTCAGGTTTCGGAAAGCTAACTCATCGCCCGAAGCAAGCGCCTCGTCAATTCCTTTATAAAGCTCCTCACTCCGATGCTTTCGCAAAGCCTCGTCCCATACCATCTCCGCAGCCAGACTTAACATTACTTCGTAAGTAACCTTCATTTTATCCATTAGGATGCACCTCCAACCGTTATTTAGAATTGCCTGTATTCTTTCCCTTTTAGCACATAACTTTGCATGGTTTGCTTCATACGAAGCAAATCTTCTTCTGTTAATTCACGAATCACCTTAGCTGGTGTGCCAAGCGAAAGCGTATAGGGCGGGATCACTTTATTTTCAGTTACAATGGATCCCGCACCGATTAAAGCGTATTCACCAATGTCAGCTCCATTTAACACAATGGCACCCATTCCAATCAAAGAACCTTCCCCAATCCTACAACCGTGAATGATCGCTGAATGTCCAACGGAAACCTCATCGGCTAACATGAGCGGCTGATCATTGTTGACGTGTCCCACAACCCCATCTTGAATGTTGCATCTCTCCCCGATGATTATTGGAGCCAAGTCGCCTCTCAGTACTGCATTAAACCAAATCGTTGATTCGGCTCCAATTCTCACATTCCCTATATTCTTCGCGCCTTCAGCAACAAACACAGAGGAATGGATTGATGGCCAACATCCTTTGTACTCATAATTCATTTCCGGATCACCCCTTCGATTAGTGGGAGTGATTGTAGCAATGACGAGCTTGTTTTGTCAATTCAGTAATAATCTGAATCGCCGATATGTAGACACGCCCCAGCCGCTTTATGGCCAAGAGCCGTCATTCGAATAACGGTACCCGATTGCTCACTTTCCCCGATCCGTATCAGTCCTAAATGCATCAGCATCCGAATGACGCGCTGTTCTAAAATCGTATGGGAAGTGTCATAGTAGAATGGACGGATTAACCACCCCAGTGATTCGTAAAGAGATGCCGCGCTCACCCATTCTTTTGAGCACTGACTGATCCAGTACACCAAAGAGGATAGGTTAGGAACGGCTCCTTTATAAAGTCTTAACCAAAAGCTGAATATCTGTATCACACTTATTTCATTTCCTTCTTCAAGACATTCCTTTCCACGCTCTGTTAGAACCAGTCTGTTGCCTGTTTCTCGAATCCAGTGGCGCGCATAGGCGTAATCATAAAGAAGTGCCAATCTGTCAGGATATTCGGTAAAAGATCGCCCATATCCAAAACGCCATTCCCCTTTAGAAATCAGAGGTTCATTAATGTGGAGTGAAGTCATTAGTTGCTGCTGGTACCTGCGATACATAAATCCCTCTGTATTCAGTTCGATTTCTTGAGACTCAATATATTTCAGAAGAATTTTCATATCGGCTGATAACAGCCCTTGCTCGTCTCGATAGACATTAGGTTCTGCAGAGAGAAGTAACCTTTCTTGAAGCCTTTGCCCTAACACATCCCGAAATTTTTGCTTTAAGTCTGATGGAACCTGGAAGGTATATTTTGTTGAGTGAGTAAATCCATTGAACAGCCACCCGCTTCGTCGATATCTGGCTACAGCTTCACGAGGGCTCTCACCTTTTTCTTGCTTACCCTTTTTCTCAGAAACTGTCTCCGCCGATGCTTGACGAACCGTTGCCACTAATTCTTCCAAGCTGTAGCCACTTCGTGTATCGAATACAAGACTGTTTAAAAATCGAAGATCCGCTTCAGACAAATGTCCCATCAGTTCCTCGAAATACTCTCTCCTGCCTAGTTTAATCAGGATGCTTTGTATCAGATCATGCTTGGAATTACGCTTGCAATCGCAATCGTAATAGCTGGCTATGTTGCTTAACTGTCCAATGTCGGCATAAGTGAGCATATCCGCTAGATTCATCTTCCATCGCCCTCACTGTTTTACTTCCATTATGGGAATATTCAGGCCATTTGATACATGTCTCAACATAATGTTGTCCACATTTTTAACGGAAATCGATCTTTATAAACATAAATAACTAAAGTTTCTCAACTTTTTCTATTTGGGGTAAGTAATAAATTTTCCAATTATTTCATTCAAAGAATGTGAAGGAGGACAATGCTTACGACTATACATCGGATTATAAAAAAAGCCCCTTTAAGGGGCTTTCAATTCTTAGAGATAATGAGCTTATTGTCTATAACCATTTATCGAAAATTGTATCGTTTCGGTTTCCAGTTCATTCAGCGGTCTCTTTAGCATAGAAGACATTTCATCGGTAACCTGCTTGATGTCCCCCTTAAAGCGATTCGCTAAATCGGTGGCATTGATAAGAAGTTCAAGGAAAGCCTTGTATTCCTGCTTATTCAAAGGCTCCATACCATGAGACAATATCGCGATTTCAACATCATATTGCTCAAGTTTCGAGATCATTTCCACTACTTTCTCACGCGTGTAGCACCACTCTTTGGCATACATATTGGCATAAAGACAGTCGCCAAGGAACAGTATTTTTTCTTCCGGCACATATAGGACAGTTGAATCAGGCGAATGATCTCCACCAACATGCTCAATAATGCAGGTGATTCCTCCCAAATTAAATGTCATTTTACTCGAGAAGGTGATATCTGGCGCTTTAATTCGGATGTTTCGATCTGATCCAAGCTCTTTTTTCATCGCATCAGCGCAAAAGAGAATTTCGGTTCCTTCCTTCACACGCTCATCGATCGCTTGGTCTTCCCATGAAAGCTTCTGCATTTCTATGATACGTTCAAATGTTTCTGTATTACACAAGCTAGGTATAGGCATTTCGCTCAGACCAAATACATGATCCCAATGCCAATGCGTTAATACCAGCCAGTCCCCTTTAATATTATGTTCAGCCAATTGAGACAACCAAAGTTTCGCATGGCTTGAAGAATTCCCCGCATCCATAAGTAGTGTATATCTCTCTCCCGAAATTGCCGCCAAAACAGGACGATCCGTTTCCTGATAAGGTGGCAGGTACACCACATGTTCTGATAATCGTACTAACTTCTGCATAATCATGATGTCATACTCCTTTATCCACTCGGTATAGTTTGAAAATAAAACACTGATCCGAATTTATTCGAATCAGTGCTTTTTTTCCAGTAAATGTCTGGTGCAGTTAAACAGATGCGGAACCCAATCCATATCCTTTTTCTCCAATATGGTCAAAGATAAATTACCGATTCTTTCTTGACAACGATCTTTATACAACACATTGTACAGCTGAGCAAGAAAACCGCCATGACTAACCACGAGCATATTACGATCAGGATACTTCGTCCACATTTCCTCCAAAAAAGCCATCCCTCTCGCCTGTAATTCCAGGTCCTTCTCCTGTCCTAAGTCCTGCAGATGCCACTCCAACCCATACAATGTCTCACGTTCAGCAGCCGTCAACCCCTCAATTTTACCATAAGCACGTTCACGCAATCGGAGATCCGGTTCAAGCATAGGGATATCCAAGATGGAGGATATAATTGAGGCGGTCTCTTCAGCACGAGATAAACCGCTGCTAATAATAAAGTCCCATGTAAAGGGTTCATGCAATAGACGCTCACCGAGCATTTTAGCTTGTAATCGGCCTTCTTCATTCAGGGGAATATCTGTCTGTCCTTGTATCTTCCCAAGCGCGTTCCATTCCGTAAGACCATGACGAATAAAACCAATCAGCATTCTTTAGCCTCCTTATTGTGAAATTTCTAAAGTCTTATCATATTATCGTCTTACAATTCTGTTTAATCTCATTAAAAAGAACAATGCAAGTCCTACACCCAAAATGGACAAAAGCATCCAATACTGCGGTTGACTTGGGTCCATATTCACAACCATCGGGTCGATAATACCACTGTTTATTCCAGGGATATTATACTGCTGTGACTGACTCGTAATCGAGCCATCACCTACTACTCCTGTTGGCAGTATACCTGTTACCGGCATCTCGGGTTTCGGTTCCTTAGTATTGCCTTTCATCGCAAAATATAAAAAACTGCTCCCAAACAATGCCGCAAAGCCAGAGATCATAAGGGTTAGCCGTTTGCGGAATATACGGCCTACTAAATTGCCTTTTTCGTTCTCTTCAACAAACCTTGGAAAATCACGATAAATCCGATCCATCACATTTCGATTGAGCGTTTCAGCGCGTGCTTCTGATACCTCATACTCCAATACATGTACAAGCCTGAGACTATCTTCCCACATTTCATATTCCATAGCACACGAGCCACACGTCTGTACGTGCTGTCTCAGCCTGATTCGCCTAAGATCATCGTCTGGGAGATCCCAGACATATTCCATCAGCTCTTGGGCTTCCTCGCATTTCATCTCCTGCTCATCCCTTCAATTTCCTTGTAAACCGGCTCAGAGAAATAAGGTTCAAGCTGAATTTTCACACTACAACGCGCTCTAAACAGTAAAGATTTGACTGAACTGACCGATTGTCCCAGTATGCTTGCAATCTCTTGGTAATCCAACTGGTCATACTCGCGTAAAATCAAGGCCGAACGCTGTTTTTCAGGTAAGTTATTGATCGCATCCCTAACTAAAGAGACACGCTCACGTCTAAGAATCGCTTGTTCCGGAGCAATTTCCATAGGAGCAACTGGTACAACACCGCTTTCCTCCAATGGAAGTGTACCGCTTCGCTGTTTACGTAGTTCACTTAGGACCGTATTTCGCGCAATTGTATAAAGCCATGTTGAAAACGATGCATCTACCTCCCGGAAGGAGTGCAAACTCCGGAAAGCTTTGTAGAACGTTTCAGAACATAAGTCCTCCGCTAATAGCTCCAAATTAGAACTTTTTAACATATGATATACAAAAGCTAATATTTTTCGTTGGTATCTTCGCATTAATTCAGAATATAAATCCACATTTCCTTGCTTGATTTCAAAAATCAATTCGGAATCCGTCATATGATTTTTTAATTCCTCCCTCGCCATCTGTGTGTCTTATCCCGGCCCAATCTTTCTTCATGTAAGAACAAGGATTCACAAAGCTGTCGCGGAAACCATATATTTCACTCCGCATGATGTCTCATTAACTCTATGTATCTGGCAATTTCCCCAAATCTTCTACAAATCATATCTATCACTATAGCATATTTTGGTGAAAAGGTCAGGTTTGATAGAGTTCAGGGTTATGAACATCCAATCATGTAAGGGGATACAACAAAAAAAGAACCGCCTCCCTAAAGGAAGGCGGCCGCACAAATGTGCAATTATTGGATAGGAGTGGAGAGAAACCATACTGTATTTTTATTATATGTATCCGTTTTCATTTTGTCAACAATAATAAGATAATTATTTCCTGAAAATTAAAAACAGACTGATTCTAGTGGAAAACCATGTATCCTTGAGACAACAACAGATCTTTCGCTCGTTCTTGTTCAGTCTCATTTCGGAAAGAAAGACGCATGAGTCCCGGTACATCTTCCCTGCTCTCAATAATCTGTATATTGCTTAAGTTGATGCTCTGCTTCCCAAGCTCTGTAGTAATCCGCCCAATAATGCCGGGATGGTCTGGGACATCGAGATAAAGTTCATATTGTGACACGATGACCCCTTTCCGTCTTTCAGGCAATTCATTTCGGAACTCACCCGCCTTACGGAAGGCATCTTCTATTGCAGATCCATCTTCACTTTCCAGCATGTCCATAAACTGCTTGATACCATCATTCCAGTCTTTAAGTAACGGCATCATGACCTTCCGGTTATTAAGAAGAATATCACGCCACACTACAGGATCGCTGGATGCAATTCGGGTAATATCTCGGAAGCCACCGGCTGCTAATGTCTGGTACAACGAATTATCCTCATTGTAACCACATATCTGATTTACTAGCGCTACAGCAATAATATGCGGAAGATGACTTATCGCCCCTACAATCTGATCGTGTAAATGTGCTTCGACTGTCACGATATGTGCTCGTGTATGGGATAATAAAGCAGCAAGCGACTCAACTTTAGTCTCAGATACGTTATCTGCAGGTGTTAAAACATAATAAGCATTCTCGAATAATAATGATGAAGCCGCAGCAACACCCGATCTCTCAGAGCCAGCCATAGGGTGTCCCCCAATGAAACAGGCATCTTTCAGAATAAGCCGCTCTGCGCATTCAGCAATGCTTGCCTTAGTGCTCCCAACATCCGTAATAATACAACCCGGTTTCAGCTGTAACGTGCTCAGGAGACTTATATAGGACTCCAGACTGCCAACCGGAACACATAGGAAAATAAAATCAGCGTCCCGTGCAGCCTCTTCAGGAGACAGCGTCACATAATCAACGACGCCACGGGCGATGATTTGATCTGCATAATCTTGACGATGGGCATAACCTGTAACGGTTATGCCCGGCTTGCCTTTAAAACATAGAGCGAGAGACCCACCGATGAGTCCCACGCCAAAGATTGCGACATTTATTTTCGTATTATTAGTCATGTTCTCTCTCTCACTCGCTTCAGATTGCGTAAACAGGGTTAGACAGGCGACTTCACATCACGCAGTACTTGTTCCAACACACCGATGAACGCTTGATTTTGCTCTGGTGTACCTACACTTACACGAATATAACTTGGATAACACGAGAAGCCTGGACGAACAATAATTCCCTTACTGAGCAGCGCCTGAAACACATCTTTGCCGGATGTGCGGACATCGACCATCACAAAGTTCCCATGAGAAGGGAAGTATTCAAGGCCCATACGATCGAACTCCTGCTGCAAATAACGAATTCCTTCAGCATTGTTTTGACGACAGCTCTCGACAAATTTTTGATCCTGAAGCGCAGCTTTGGCCGCAGCTTGTGCAGGGCGTCCCGTATTAAACGGCTCCCGTACTTGGTTAATGAACTTAATAACTTCAGCCTGACCGATGCCGTATCCAATTCTAAGAGAAGCCAAGCCGTAAATTTTAGAGAATGTACGAAGGACGACAAGATTGTTATAACGCTCCAGCAACTTCATAATATCTGGATAAGAAGAATCCATAACAAACTCATAATAAGCTTCATCCAAAACTACCATAACGTCTGAAGGCACTGCTTCTATAAAACGCACGAAATCATCTTCAGAAACAATGGTTCCTGTCGGGTTGTTCGGATTACAGATCCATATAATCTTTGTTTTATCCGTTACAGCTGCAAGCATAGCATCTAGATCATGTGTACCATTAAGCAGTGGAACTTCAATACTTACAGCACCTTCAATATCGGCATTGCTCTTATATACGGAGAAAGTCTGATCTGCCATAATCGTCTCATCACCACGCTCTAGAAATGCACGTGTAATGAGTGCAATGATCTCATCTGAACCGCAACCAAAAATGATCTGATCTTTATTAACGCCTAAAAATGCGGCAAGATCACTGGTTAACTCAGCTGCACTACCATCCGGGTATACACTCAGATTGCTAAACTCAGCTACAATAGCTTCTTTAGCAAGAGGTGAGCAGCCATATGGGTTCTCATTCGAAGCCAGTTTAATGACTTCATTCAATCCTAGCTCGCGCTTTACTTCTTCTACTGGCTTTCCTGGTTGATAAACCGGGAGATTTACAATATTCGCTTTTGGCTTCATTTGATCAACTCACCTTTCGTATACTTCAATTCCTTTTAATTGTGACACAAAGTCACGGATTTGCAAAAGCCCCTCTTGCTTCGTATTTTCTTGTTCAAGCAATGGGATGCTCGATTCAATCTGGCGAACAATGGCACTACCAACGACGACACCATCACAAATTTCCGAAAACCTAGCTACCTGTTCCCCATTCGAAATTCCAAAACCGATGGCTACTGGCACTTTGCTGTATTGTTTCACAGTCTCGATAAATTCATTGATTCCACTGTAAAAATCTGACCGTTCACCAGTCACTCCAAGTGAGGATACACAATAAATAAAGCCTTCTGCATCGCTAACAATACTCACGATTCGTTCATGCGAAGTCGGTGCAACAAGTGGAATCAGATGAACACCAGCGTCCTTAGCACGTCTGCGGATCTCTGTGGACTCCTCTATAGGCAGATCAGGAATAATCAAACCACTGATATCATGTGCAATGACTTCTTCGAAGAATAGATCTAACCCCATTTGAAGCACAGGGTTATAGTAAGTAAAAAGAATAAATGGCAGCTCACTACCAGCTTTCCTAGCTTCTAAAGCAACCTCCATACATGTGCGTAACGTTACATGCCCTTTTAATGCACGCTGAGAAGCTCGTTGAATAACAGGACCGTCAGCAAGAGGATCAGAATAAGGTACACCAAGCTCAACGATGTCTGCTCCCGCTGCTTCAACTTCCCTAATAATGTCTAGTGTAAGTTCAACACTTGGATCCCCAACAGTTAGGAATGGAATTAATGCTGTTTTATTTTGCTGCTTTAATCGTTCAAAAGTTGCATCCATTCGGTTCATATCGAATTACCTCCCGTATACGCCATGATGGACTCCACGTCCTTATCTCCACGTCCAGAGAGACAAATAACGACAATATCATCCTCATTCCATAGCGGAGCCATCTTAACAACCTGAGCAACAGCATGGGCCGACTCGAGTGCTGGAATGATGCCCTCCGTTCGGCAGAGAAGCTGGAGTGCATCAAGTGCTTCCTGATCCGTGATTGGAACATACTGAACGCGTTCGATGTCTTTTAAATAGGAGTGTTCCGGTCCAACACCAGGGTAATCCAGTCCCGCTGATATGGAATGAGCTTCCTTCACTTGACCATACTCATCCTGGAGTAGATAACTCATAGAACCTTGAAATACCCCTTGTGTTCCCTTACTCATCGTTGCGGCATGAAAGTCAGTATCCACGCCTTTACCAGCAGCTTCCACACCGACAAGAGCAACTTCTTTATCTTCCAAGAATGGGTAGAACATACCTATGGCATTGCTGCCCCCACCGATCGGTGCAAAGATTGTATTTGGCAGTCGGCCTTCTGTCGCAAGAATCTGACGACGCGTTTCATCACCGATAATTCGCTGGAAATTACGCACCATCATCGGATAAGGATGCGGTCCTACCGCCGAGCCCAAGACATAAAAGGTATCTTCCACGTTGCTGACCCAATAACGGAGTGCCTCATTCCCGGCATCTTTCAGTGTACGGCTGCCGGAAGTTACAGGGATCACTTCCGCTCCAAGCATCTTCATCCGGAAAACATTCAACTGCTGACGTTTTGTGTCCTCTTCCCCCATAAACACCTTGCATTCCAGACCTAGCAATGCTGCAACTGTTGCCGTAGCCACACCATGTTGACCAGCACCTGTTTCCGCAATTACCTTCTGTTTTCCCATCCGTTTAGCAAGAACACCTTGAGCAATTGCGTTATTAATTTTATGTGCTCCAGTATGGTTAAGATCTTCTCTCTTCAAGTAAATCTTTGCTTTCCCAAGATGTTTACTTAATCGCTCGGCGTAATATAGAGGTGTCTCTCTACCAGAATATTGCTTCAACAGATATGCAATTTCTTCTTGAAAGGCAGGATCCTCCGCATAACGATTATATTCCTGCTCCAATTCTATCAATGCGTTCATTAATGTCTCAGGTACGAATCGTCCACCAAAGGAACCGAAACGTCCGTTACGATCTGGTAATACTGTCATTTTCGTTTCACCCTTTCTACGAATGCTGTCACTTTGGTAATATCTTTTTCACCTGGTGCATGCTCAACCCCGCTCGATACATCTACTCCATCAGGTTCATAATCTCTTATCAGTTCTCCAACGTTCGATGAATCAAGTCCACCGGCAACAAACAAAGGTATTCCATGACGAGAGGTCCAGTCCTTATACAAGGGGATCACATCCCAAGCAAAGGTCCTTCCCGAACCACCACCATGTACCGGATCATAAGTATCAATTAACAAACCATCTATGCAACCAGCATATTGTTTTAGCTCTGCAATTTGCTCAATAGGCGATCTATCCGAATGGACAGAAACTGCCTTAAAAACAGAAACCGGGAAGCCCTCTTTCACTTCCCGGCAAAATTGTGGCGATTCTTGTCCATGCAGCTGCACAACATCTAGTTCGACCGTGTGAAGGAGTTCTTTTAATTCTTCCATTGTTGGGTTAACAACTACGCCAACAGAGGAAGGTATTCTCCCGTTCTTCCACTGCTTCAACACGCTCGTAAGTTTAGCAGCCTGGTCAGAAGTAACCTGACGACGACTTTTCGCAAACACAAATCCGATATATTCCACAGGTAAGTTTATCATCGATTTTAGCACTTCAACGCTTTGAAGTCCACATATTTTTATGGCGGTATCATTCATTTAGAAAGCTCCTCTGATACTAGGCTGGGCATTCACTAACGGCCCCATCAAATCAGTAACCGCCTGTTCAATATTATCTTTTCGCATAAAATACTCACCGATTAATACACCCTGTGCTCGTGTTGATGCAAGATAATCCATATCTTCTTTGCCCGCAATCCCACTCTCACTTATCAAAATAACATCTTCCGGTATATTTCGGCTTAGTTCCTCAGTTGTGCTGAGTGAGGTCTCAAACGTATGCAAATTACGATTGTTAACGCCCACTAGCTTCGCTGATTTCAGTTGAAGTACAGCATCCATCTCTTTATGGTCGTGCACCTCAATTAAACAATCAAGCCCAACAGATTCAGCAACAGCTATAAATTCAGCAATACGCTCCGGTTCCAAAATACTTGCTATCAAGAGAACTGCGTCCGCACCAATAAGACGTGCCTCATAAATTTGCGCTTCATCGATAATAAAATCTTTACGCAGCAAAGGCAGATTTACTGCTTCCTTAACCGCTGTGAGGTATGCACCGCTTCCTTGAAAATACTGTACATCCGTAAGTACGGACAGGCAGTCAGCTCCTGCAGCTTCGTATGATTTTGCAATCATGACCGGATCAAAATCTGGTCTGATCAAGCCTTTGGAAGGAGAGGCCTTCTTTACCTCAGCGATCAGCCCCATACCTCGATTTCGACGAACAGATAAAGCTTCTATAAAGCCTCGTGTCTGAGGCATCGTTGAAATAGTGTCTAAAGCTGACTCTTTAGAAAAGGTTTGACGAAGTTTCGCCACTTCCTCACGTTTCGTAGCAACAATTCGATCAAGATACATAGCTAAATTCCTCCGTCATTGTGATAAGCTGCTCCAGCTTTGCCTTTGCAACTCCTGTATCGATTGCCTCAGCGGCTTTGTTGACACCTTCTACTAAACTATCCGCCAAGCCTGAGACATAAATGCAAGCTCCGGCGTTTGCGAGTACGATGTCTCGATATGGACTTCTCTCACCCTGGAGCACCGATCCTATAATCTTAGCATTTTCCATTGCATCTCCACCAAGAATGGATTGCATCGGGTGTACAGCAAGACCAAGATCATGTGGATGAATGTCATAAGTGCGTATTTCTCCGCCCCGAAGTTCAGATACGCGTGTTGGTGCGGAAATACTGATTTCGTCCAGTCCATCATGACTTGTAACAACCATAGCACGCTTTAATCCTAATTCCTTTAGTACTTTAGCGATGGTTTCCGTTTTATCGAGATCATAGATCCCAAGCAATTGACGATCTGCACCAGCTGGATTCGTCAGAGGGCCAAGCATATTAAACACCGTTCTTACACCAAGCTCCTTTCGTGGAGCTGCTGCATGTTTCATTGAGGGATGGTAGATTTGAGCAAACAGAAAACATATTCCGATTTGATCCAAACACTGTTTTGCCTGTTCTGCTGTTAGATGGATATTTACTCCCAATGCTTCAAGCACATCGGCACTTCCCGCACGACCCGAGGCAGAACGGTTACCATGTTTCGCTACCCGCACAGACACAGAGGATGATATTATTGCAGATGCTGTGGAAATATTGAACTTATGGATTCCAGAGCCCCCAGTCCCACAAGTATCAAGTAATTGGCTTCGTTCCGTAATAACCTGACCACCCGAACCTCTCATCGCTTCAGCAAAACCTGTTATTTCCTCAACAGTCTCGCCTTTAATTCGAAGAGCAGTTAGCAACGCGCCAATCTGAGAATGAGTAGCTCTGCCATCCATGATGGTTTGCATAAGTTCTCTTGCCTCACTGCGGTTCAAATCATGACCCTCAATCAATTTTGATATGCTGGACTGTACAGGTTCCATAATGTTCATATTTCTCTCCTCCTTTAGTCATGCTTAAGGCGTATATTCATACAGATAATCTTGATTTATCGTACTTGCGTGTTTAACTGCAGGTGGAAACATCGCTTCAGCAACTCTGATTGCTTTTAGCATTCCTTTCGCTTTATTAACGGTTTCTTCATATTCTTTTTCAGGTACGGAATCCCACACAATGCCCGCTCCGGCCTGAACATACGCTTTACCTTCGCGGAATATGATCGTGCGAATTGTAATACATGAATTCATATTCCCTGTGAACCCAAGATAACCAATCGCCCCGGCGTATGCCCCTCTAGCTTCACGTTCCAGCTCAGCGATAATTTCCATAGCCCGTAGTTTCGGAGCACCAGATACCGTTCCAGCAGGAAGACAAGAGAGGAAAGCATCAAAGAAATCTTTATCTTCACGAAGTCTGCCAGAAACCCCTGACACGATGTGCATGACATGAGAGTAACGCTCGATCTCCATAAAAGTATCACATTTCACGCTTCCGAACTCAGAAACGCGTCCGAGATCGTTACGCCCTAAGTCAACTAACATTAAATGTTCCGCACGCTCTTTTTCATCGTTTAAGAGATCTTCGGCAAGTGCTCTATCAGAGGACTCATCTATACCACGTGGACGAGTTCCTGCAATCGGTCTCGTCTCCACTTTTCTACCATCGACCTTGACTAGTGCTTCTGGTGATGTACCTACAATGATCTCTTCATCCATCTTCAAGTAGTACATATACGGAGAAGGATTCAATGTCCGGAGTACACGGTACACATGAAGTGGAGACACTTCCGTATCGAGGTGAAACCGCTGGGACAACACAACTTGAAAAATATCTCCCGCACGGATGTAATCTTTTGCGCGCTCCACATTATCCATATATTTTTCTTTTGTCATATTAGACTTGATATCTCCAAGATCTACATCCGCAGGAATACCGCGTGAATTTACGTTTTCTCGTGGACCCTGCTCTTTCAATTGTTCTGCAGTTTCTTCTAGCTTACGGCATACATTCTTATACGTTAGCCGAATATCTTCATCAGAATCACCATCTTTGACATGTACATTACCAATGAGCAATATTTGCTGCTTCACATGATCGAAAACGATGATCTGATCACAAAACATAAAACGGATATCATCCATTCCCAAATCATCAAGTGCATGACCCGGAAGTTTCTCATAATACTGAAGCAAATCGTATCCGAAAAATCCGATGGCACCTCCTGTAAAAGGCGGCATTTCATCCAATTGTGGACTTCGGTAGGAACGAAGCAATGCTTTCAGCTCTTCCACGGGCTTCCCTGTAAGCTGTTTTCGTGAACCGTCTACTTCTACTTCCATATGACCTTGCTTTCCTGAAATTAAGAGGAAAGGATCTGTTCCGATGAACGAATAGCGTGCCCATTGCACACCACCCTCGACACTTTCCAATAAAAATGCTCGTTCACGCTGCGCATACCTCTGAAAAATTCGGATTGGTGTTTCCATATCCGCCAGTAACCGGATCGCAACAGGAATCAAATTATACGTACCTGCCAAGGACACCACTTGTTCCATTGATGGGCTAGCCATGTTCAATCCCTCCTCCTTAAATGTTCTAACAATACAAATAAGACCTCTACCTAAGTAGAGGTCTTTAATGGACAAGTATATGAAAAAAGAGCACGGACAAGAGACATACAACCATACATAAAAGATGGAATAGAAATATCTAAATTACAGTTAGGTATAACAAACTAACCGAATCGAAAGATATTGCTCTCATCGTTAATGCTATATGGTCTCCTCTAACCGCTTCATGTTGAATCCTAAACTGCTCTGCTCTTCTCTACTCAACTATACTCATCTAAACTCTACTCATCTATTCTGATAACCACTATACATGAAATTCCATGTACTTAGCAACCCTAATTTTTTGATTAGGATGAAGATACCGACAAATCTGGGCGAAGACGCTGTGCTTCATTCAAATACACATGCTTAATCTCCCTTTGACTTTTCTCCGTATTCACCTGTACCATTAAACGAATGCAGCGTGGCAAACTCCCTTGTACAGGAATTTCCACCGAACACATCAATGGGACTAAATCCCACCCGTCCAGAGCTCGAATCGCTCTTGCAGGAAATGTAGCATCCAGATCATGTGTCATTGTAATCCAAACACTACAAATATCTTCAGGCTGTACATCATTTCTTTTTACGATTTCGTCCAAAAGAAGGACGGTTTCCTTTAAAATTTCTTGTTCATCATTTTGTGTAACAGTTGTTGCTCCGCGTATACCACGATTCATCATTGCTGTTCCTCCTCCTTCAGCTTCTCAACGACCGAACGAACAGCTTCGACCGGTACATCTTTAACAATACTAACCTTACCAATCTCATCAGGCACAATAAACACCATGCGACCTTCCGTAAATTTCTTGTCATGCTGCATCGCATCCATGATTTCATCAACCGATACATCCGATGGCAATACAACAGGTAAATTTAACGCACGAAGCATCTTCTTGGTTTCATGCAGCAATGTTTCTCCTCTGCCTAACGATTCAGCAAGCATCGCAGAACCTACCATCCCGATAGAAATAGCTTCACCATGTAAAAATCGCCCATAGCCACCTACAGCTTCGATCGCATGTCCAATCGTGTGACCTAAGTTTAAAATGGCTCTGAGTCCACCCTCACGTTCATCATGTGACACAACTTCCGCCTTGATTGCACACCCGCGTTCCAGACCATATGCCAGCTTCTCCTTATCAAGGGCGAGTAAATCCGAAGCATGTTCCAGACACCAATATGCGAATGTCTTGTCAAGAATAAGACCATGTTTCACCATTTCGGAGAATCCTGCCGATACATCCCTCGCAGGAAGCGTTGACAGTGTATCCACATCATATAAAACCATGACTGGCTGATGAAACGCTCCAATCATATTTTTAGCTAGAGGATGATTAACCGCAACTTTTCCTCCGACACTGCTGTCGTGAGCAAGAATCGTTGTTGGTATCTGGACAAAAGTAACGCCTCTCATATAAGTAGCAGCTACAAATCCTGCTAAGTCACCCACTACACCGCCACCTAATGCGAATACAGCTGAACTGCGGTCCAGCTTACCTTGAATGGCTGTGGTCATTACCTGTTCAAATACGGCTAGAGATTTTGAGCTTTCACCAGAAGGAACTACATGGGATACCGTCTTAAAACCCGCTTCAGCCATGAGATTCTCTACCTTTTTCAAGTAATGCGAAGCTACCTGTTCATCGGTAACGATCAAGTGTGTACTTTGAACGCTGATCCCGTGTTTAATGCTTAGATCACCAATCTGATTGAGCAAACCTGAGCCGATGTATATTGGATAAGAACGATCGCCTAATTCTACCTGTAGTGTTCTCATATTTAGTAACTCTCCAATTGAGCAAGGTAGTTGTTATAGTTAGCACGTATTTCTTCCATCGAATCGCCACCGAATTTTTCGAGGAACGCCTTCGCTACCTCCCACGCTACTACGTGCTCCATCACTACACTCGCAGCTGGAACAGCACAAGCATCAGAACGTTCCACCTGAGCTGTAAATGCTTCCTTGGTATCGATGTCCACACTTTGCAATGGCTTGTACAAAGTAGGAATAGGCTTCATTACACCACGGACAACAATCGGCATTCCATTCGTCATCCCGCCCTCGAAACCGCCAAGGCGGTTGCTTGCACGGTGGTATCCTTTCTCCTCACTATACAAAATCTCATCATGAACTTTGGAACCTCTAAGCTCACCAGCTTCAAAGCCGATACCCACTTCAACGCCTTTGAAAGCGTTAATGGACATCACACCTTGAGCAATTCTACCGTCAAGCTTACGGTCATATTGTACATGGCTGCCAAGTCCTACAGGTACTCCTTCTATAATACACTCAACGACCCCTCCGATGGAGTCTCCCTCTTTTTTGATTAAATCTATGTATTCTTCCATCTTCTTCTCCGTCCCTTTATCTACAACACGGACAGAAGACTCTTCTGTGAGCTCTATCAACTCATCGATTGAAAGACTGTGAGGCGGCGCTTCAATTTCTCCAATACGGATAACTTGTCCCGCTACCTTAATACCAAACTGTGCCAAGAATTGACGGGCAATCGCACCACATGCAACTCGCACAGTTGTTTCACGAGCACTTGAACGTTCTAAAACATTACGAAGATCCTTCAAATTATATTTCAAACCGCCATTCAGATCCGCATGACCTGGTCTTGGACGATGTACACGTCTCTTTTCTTCATCCGTTCCTTCGATCGGTTCTACATTCATAATATTACGCCAGTGAGTCCAGTCTTTATTCTCAACGACAAGCGCTAAAGGTGCACCTGTAGTGTACCCATGACGAACTCCTCCTACAATTTGCGCAGCATCCTTCTCGATTTGCATACGTCGGCCACGTCCGTAGCCTTTTTGCCTACGCTGTAGTTGAAAATTTATCTCTTCGAAATCAATCTTCATATTGCTTGGCAGTCCTTCAATAATAGCCGTGAGTTGCGGACCGTGTGTCTCTCCCGCGGTCAAAAACCGTAAACTCATGATGCGTTCCCCCTTAAACGTTTTAAGACTGTGAATCGCTAAAATCCGTAAATATCTTCTGCTCATTATAGTATAGGTATTCTACTTTGACAAGAAAAGTGGTACACCAAAAACGCTTCCCATCTATCGATGAGAAGCGCTGATCGGCAAATCTTATTTTAGATGACGAGTTGGCCTTTTCCAAGGTCCGCAACTTGCAGTCTGCTGAGGATCCAAAATTGCATTGAGCTGGAAGCTTTCCAGACCAAGAATTTGCCCGCATTCCTGCACACTGAACAATCCGCGCTGGTAGGCGGTAATTACCTTACGTTTATCCATCGATGCTGACCTCCACTTGAATGTTGCAATATCATTCCTATTATCGGATACATAAAGGACAATTATTCAAAAAAATCAGCTTTTCATTTTACGATAGAAGAAAGTTTCTGCAGATTCCAGATCATATTGGCCCGGATTAAAAATCTGCTCGGTACTACCTACAAACAGGATCCCACCAGGTCTTAAGCTTAAAGCGAATTTCTGGTATAACTTATGTTTTGCCTCTTCTGTAAAATAGATCATGACATTTCTGCATACAATCAGATCAAAACCAGTATCAAAACGGTCAGTCAACAAATTTTGCTTCTGAAATCGCACTTCCTTCTTTAACTCATCATTGAATCGGTAAAGGGGACCTTCTTCTGTAAAGTACTTTGATATGACCGACTTGGGCACATCCTTTAGTGACCTTTCCAAATACAGTCCCTGTTTCGCTTTAGCAAGTGCGCCATCATCGATATCTGTAGCGAGAATATTGCTTGATCTAAGCAGATTCTGTTCAGCTAGAATCATAGCGAGTGTATAAGGCTCTTCACCAGTGGAGCATGCAGCACTCCAAATCTTTAATCCTCTGTTCACAGGACTGGTTAACTCAGGCAATATTTTGTCTCGAAGAATTTCCCATCGATTTGGATTTCGCCAAAATTCTGAAACATTAATCGTCATTCGATCGAGAAACTCTTCTAAGAGTATCTTGTCCTTCATCATGCCTTCATAAAATGAAGCAAATGTTTGAAAACCATGCTTCAGTCGCAAGGTCGTCAATCTTCTCTTCATTTGCATTTCTTTATAGTCTGCAAGATTAATACCGGTGCTAGACTCGATACTTCGAATAAATCCGATGTAATCTTGGTCTTGCGGTATATGATCATGTTCTTTCATTTTACCGTCCTATAAGTTATGAAATTTAACACCAAGTAGATATACTCTTTTCGTACTTTACCAGCTCATCTGGATTGAAGAAATTTGCGATTTCACGCTCCGCACTTTCCGGGGAATCCGAACCATGTATCAAGTTATGAGGTGTATGAGCAGCAAAGTCACCGCGGATTGTTCCAGGCAGCGCTTCTTTAACATTGGTCTTTCCGATGACCATTCGGGATAAAGTAATAATCTCATCGCCTTCCCATACCATAGCAAACACAGGCCCAGATGTTATAAACCCTACCAAGTTATCGAAAAAATCTTTGCCTTCGTGCTCCGCATAATGACGTTTTGCCTGCTCATCCGAAATTTGAAGAAACTTACCAGCAACCAGCTTGAAACCTTTGTCTTCCAGTCGACTAACGATCCTTCCGATCAATCCTCGCTCCACACCATCCGGTTTAACCATCAAGAAAGTACGTTCCATTGGCTTCGTCACGCTCCATTTTCATCATTATGATGTATATCGTAAAACGTAAGTTTAACAGAAAGTTTCTTCCAGATTAAAGATTAATATGAACGCTTCGTAACAAAATGAGCAATATCTTTCAACTGTTTTTTGGTCTTATTGTCCGGCAAAGTCTCCAGTGCATCCAGAGCCTTCTGAATATAACGATCAGCTAGTTGCTCGGAACGAGCAATGCCTGCACTGGATTTAATTATTTCAACAGCTTTGCTTACATCGCATTGGCCATTCAATGAATGGATGTGCTTGATTTCTTCCAACAACGTCTCTCTTAACTGCTGTTCCTGAAGAGCATAAATGACAGGGAGCGTAATATTCCCTTGCCTCATATCGCTGCCAGGTGGTTTGCCGATTTGCTTCTCAGTACCACAAAGATCGAGAAGGTCGTCTTGAATTTGAAAGGCCATTCCTACATTATACCCAAATCGATACATGCTATTAGCAATGGTGCGATCCGCATCAGCGGCCATTGCTCCAAGTTGACAACTCACTGCGATAAGCAGAGACGTTTTTCGGCGAATACGGAGCAGATATCGTCTTACATCCTGATCTGTATTGAAAAAATCACGGATTTGTTCCATTTCTCCTATCGACATTTCTATCATTGCTTTCGATAAAATACGATGAATCTCCGGATTGCCTAAATTCGTTGTCAGCATGAGCGCTTTACCATATATGTAATCACCGGTATACATAGCTATACGGTTATCCCATTTGGATTTAACTGTAGGCTTGCCTCTTCTCGTTTCGGCGTCGTCAATGACATCATCGTGTACAAGAGAAGCACTATGAATCAATTCCAGAGGAACGGCAATGTATTTAAGCTTGTCGATATCGTAATTCCCGAATTTGCCGCCCATCAGCACAAAGACCGGACGCAGCCGCTTACCGCCTGCTTTAAGAAGGTGTAGCGAAGTTTCTGTTAACTGCGGGTCATCGCCTTCTATACTGCGATAAAGCTCTTTTTCGATGACATCCATATCTTTTTTTAGTGCTCCGATAATGTCCAGTCGTTTCATTCTTTCACCTGCATCCGAATATGATCTCTCCAAAGTTCTGGTTTTACTTCATGCTGGAGCAAGCCAAGCTCATACGCGTATTTGAAATATAAACGAAGGCCTTCCTGCTGTCGTTCGTTAAAATCATAACATAAGTTATTGAAATATCCTTGCCAATATGATTCAGTACCTCCGATTCGGCTTATCGCTTCTCTTATAATCGGACTAAGATTACGTAAACTTTGTCTTTTACTGTCCTGAAACATACAAGCAATCTCAGCCATAGCTTCTGGATTGTTCTCCGCAGCATTCCGATTAACAGCCCAGACCGCGAAGGTCATGCTATGCCCCGTCCATTCCTTCCACCAAGCACCAAGGTCTGTCACGTGATATTTCCCCTGGTTGTACCATGAAGCTCTAATTGCGTTATCGCCGATGAGTAAAGCGGCATCAGCGTTCTGCATCATCAATTCAAGGTCAGGCTCCATTGTTTTGTATTCCGGAGCTCCACCAAGCGCTTTTTGCATTAAAATTCTCAGCAAGTTGACTGATGTCGCCGATGTGTTCGTAAGCGCGATAGTCCCGTTCTTGAAATTCTCAAGAGGTTCACGGGAAAACAACAAAATCGATTTAACCGGTCCATCAGCACTCACCGATAATTCAGGGAGCAATTGCAGTTTGTCAGCAGCTTCAGCGTATGCGAAGGAGGATAAGGCACCAATGTGGATATCCCCCGTTTTCATCCCTTCATTCAAAATAGAAGGCACTTCGGCCACCATCGTAGCAGGTGTACGGAGTGATTGAGGGTCCACATAATAAAATAATGGCCAAGCATTGGTATAACTTATCTTGCCGATGACGGTCTTCGTGTCTGTTCCCGGCATGTTAGTCACCCCATCTTTTAAACAATTGATGCTCGATCCGAAGGTTATCGAGCACTTTGCCAACTAGAAAATTTACAATGTCATCCAAACTTTGTGGTTTAAAATAAAAGGCAGGCATGGCTGGTATTATTTTGACGCCGAGATTCGAAAGTTTCAGCATATTCTCCAAATGGATCGCATGCAGAGGGGTTTCTCTAGGAACAAGAACTAAGGTTCTTCCTTCCTTCAACATAACATCAGCAGCACGAGCCATTAAATTATCCGACGATCCGTGGGCTACAGAAGATAATGTTCCCATTGAACACGGCATAATAACCATACCTTCCACAAGATACGATCCACTAGCGATACTCGCACCAATGTCCGCGATTGAATGATATCGTACCTTGCCTTTAAAGCCACCAAACTTCTCCTCAAGAACAGCCTCACGGTTTCCAGCGTGCCAATCAAGCTCTTCTTTTAACACGCGCCAGCCAGCATTCGTAATAATTAAGTGTACGTCATAACCAAGTTTTAGTAAACTTTCGGTCAGACGAACACCATATATACTTCCGCTTGCACCTGTGATTCCTACAATCCAGCTTTTTCTCCGGGCTGCTCTATCCATCAGAGATATTTCACCACCAAATCAATCATACTAAAAACAAACAACACGATGCTTAGAGTAATGTTCATTGTGAAGAATGCAGTCTGTAACTTGCTCATATCTTTAGGAGACAATATGTAGTGCTGATAGAACAAAATACCGCAAGCAATAATTGTACCAGCTAAATACCACCAGCTTAGTGGTGTTACCAGCAGCAAGATAATAAAACCAAGAGCGGTAATGACATGGAAGCCGCGTGCAAACCAAAGGGCTTTATTCAGACCGAATCGTGAAGGGATTGAATACAACCCTTCCTTACTATCGAAATCCTGATCCTGACAGGCATAAATCACATCAAAGCCTGCTGTCCAGAACGCCAGTGCCACATAAAAAATAATCGCTTTATAGTCGATTTGTCCTGTAACGGCTACCCATCCACCAAGCGGTGCAAGAGCAGTCGTCAGACCAAGCACAACATGACAAAGCCAAGTGAAACGTTTGGTATAGGAATAAATGATAAGCATAAAAATAGCAATTGGAAGTAAGCGAAATGCAAATGGATCGAGTTCAGCTGTAGCCCAGAAAAATACCCCAAAGGATAAAATTATAAACAGGATAACTTCTATCGGCTTCAGTAGTCCGGCTGGGATTGCTCGTCCAGCGGTTCTAGGGTTCTTCGCATCTATATATTGATCTGCCAAGCGATTTAAACCGAAGGCTGCACTGCGCGCTCCAAACATCGCCAGAAAGATCCAGCCTATATCTCCCCAAGAGGGAAGATGATCAAACACAGCCACAGACCCTAAGAGTGCTCCCATAAATGCGAAAGGAAGAGCAAACAAGGTATGCTCTACTTTAATCATTTCCAGATAAGTTCCTATTTTTTTAAACATCCTGATTCTCCTTGATCCCAATGTGTAAAGCTGCAATACCGCCGGTCAAGGGAAAGGCTTCTACGCGTGTCAGTCCGATGTTACGGAATTCTTCAGCAAGCTCCTCTCTCCCCGGAAAAAGAGCAAGTGACTCTGGAAGCCATTTATACTGCTCGTAACGCTTAGCAACCAATTTCCCCATCAAAGGCAATATCTTCTGAAAATAAAAATAATACAGACCCTTAAATGGTTGCCATGTTGGCTTGGACAGTTCAAGACAAACAACCATACCACCCGGCTTCACAACACGCTTCATTTCATTCAAAACCTGTGTGTAATCAGGAACATTACGCAATCCAAAACCGATGGTCGCGTAATCAAAACTGTTGTCAGCATAAGGAAGACTCATTGCATTTCCTTGTACCAGTGTGATCTGTTTGGATAAACCATTCACATCCACCTTATGTCGGCCGACATTCAGCATATTTTCACTAAAATCAAGTCCGACTATGTGTCCAGATTCACTTGCATTGGCCATGCTGATTGTCCAATCGCAAGTACCGCAGCATAAATCAATGGCTGTGTTTCCATGTTTCATGTTCATCTTCTTCATCGCAAACTTACGCCATAACTTGTGCTGTCTGAAACTCGTAATGTCATTCATGATGTCGTATTTACCTGCGATACTTTCAAATACGGAATGAACATACTCCTCTTTTGGTTTGTTGCTATCATCATGTTTCAATACAGATTCCGCTGAGGTATTCCCCATTCCAATCACCTATCCTTCCCTTACAGCAGCTTGGTATCTGCTGAGCCTTTGGATAAAGGGGTTAAGAATATGTCCGATCTGAGTCGACAGATCCTCCCCATCCAAGATTGTCATTGCTGACTGAACAGTACTTACGGACTGACGCAACTTGTCCAGCAGGTCTTCCGTTGTTTTATATTTCAGCATCAGCTTTTTCCAATCTTTTGGATCCACCCTTTTCAAGGTCAGCATCTTCTTTTCTTCTTCATTGGCCCGTTCCAGCACGTACCAAAAAGCATAACCATGTTTGCCGTCTTCCGGAGAATTACAACGTCCTACTTCGCGCTCAATGGTCTCGCAACGGGTTAACTCACTCATTAATGTCTTCCATATCCCTTGAATTGAAGGCTTGATCAACGGAGTAAAAGAAAGAAACAGCTGCATGTTCAGCTGTACCATGTGACTCAAATATTCTTCTGCTGACAGAAGCAAGCCCTTCATCTTCCCATACAGCTGCATCTTTAAAACGTTGACGTCACTAACTGCCTTACTTAACAAAGCAATCGCTTCTACATCTCCGGTCAGTGCGAGCAAGTTATAAAACCGACTGCTGTAATAATCTCCAGCAAGCACTTTAAGCTGCCGAGCCCGCATCATGGTCTCTCCTTGATTACCAGCTGTCGTATCAATACTTTCATGCGTATCCAGTCCTATCTGAACCAATGAAGTAACTAGCGCATACAGCTCATCACGTTCCGATACATCCCGATCGGAATGTTGTAAAAATATGTATAACAAATGAACGCGAGCATCCGGAAAAACAGGAAGCTCCGTGTGTTTTTGAATCATGTCGTAATTTAAATACTTTTTTGCTATTTCGGGAACGCGATACGGTTTCATCCTCAGCCTCCGTGCACTTGATGTTCTTTAGTCCAGTCGTATTCATAATCTAATCTATTATAACACATCATCCCAGCGCGTACACGCTCGGTGTATACTATTTTACCCCTATCAGCCGCTTATGAATTGCTTCTTCCAAAGATTTGTAAGCGTAAGATGGAGCCCTTGAACTAACCTATCTGAAAATGGCTCATTCTTCAAGCTCTTCAGTTCCATAAGCAGGGAATGATCCCATTCATTTTTCTTCATATTCGCAGCCAGTACCAAATATCGTGATTTTGACCAAGGATCAACGGCTTCAAATCTGAGATACACCTGATTGACATTATCTTTATTTTCAAAGCTGAATTCAAGGATCGTTGCAAGATCTTGATACACAGTTTCAATCGACAGTGGCTCTTCTGTTATTTTCAAATCGAGATACAGGGATCCTCTTTCCCAATCGGCGTGACTGATTCTCAAAACCAGGGGGAGTGCGACAAGCCCATCCACGAGATTTTCGTCTGAGAGCCCCGCAGCATTGTGAGGTACAAAGACAGATATACTCCCCCTTTCCTCAGCACTACTAACCGTATGTATACCAGACAGCAGAAAAAGAGATATCACGGTGATTAATGTCGGTACCCATAATCCTCTGTATTTTATTAAATGATTCATAGCTAGACCTCCCTCTTACCTATAATCATCCACCCTTGCCAAGACCATACCTCATTGTACAAATAAAAAGATCAAGCTATGCCTGTATGTTATTTCACATTTTCGAAAGTAAGAGATAGAATAATAAAGAACTGCATAAACAATGCTATTACATAATAAAAAGGAGGATTTCAAACGATGAGCGTTGATTATAAAGCTTATTTTGCTGAACATCGCGACACACATCTAGAAGAACTTAAGGATTGGTTATCCATTCCGAGCATTTCCGCTATATCAGAACATAAAGGTGACGTTGCCAAGGCTGCAGACTGGCTGGCGGACAAGTTGGTCAAGGCAGGACTTGAGCATGTGGAGATACATCAAACCGCAGGACACCCGATCATTACTGCCGATTATTTACACGCAGAAGGCAAGCCTACCGTGTTAATATATGGTCACTATGACGTGCAACCAGTCGATCCGCTTCATCTGTGGGAGACCCCACCCTTTGAGCCGTCGATTCGAAACGGGAAACTGTATGCACGCGGCGCAACAGATGATAAAGGCCAGCTGTATCTTCATGTCAAAGCAGTGGAAGCCCTTATTAAGCATGAACAAGAACTACCAGTTAATATTAAGTTCTGTATCGAGGGTGAAGAGGAAGTATCTAGTCCAAACTTGCCGCTTTATCTGGAGGAGAATAAAGATAAACTGGCAGCAGACGCTATTCTGATCTCTGACACCTCTTTACTAGCTCCTGGGAAACCAGCTATTTCAACTGGACTTCGCGGTCTATGCTCACTGGAGTTAACTGTTCAGACAGCCAATACAGACCTGCATTCTGGTACATTTGGCGGAGGTGTGCCTAATGCGCTCCATGCTATAGTTTCCTTGTTATCGTCGCTCCATGATGAGCAGGGCCGTGTCAGTGTAAAAGACTTTTATAATGGGGTTCAAGAACTATCACCTGAAATGCGAGAGGAATTTGCAAAACAACAATTCGATGAAGAACAGCTGAAACAAGATCTCAATCTGGATTCTCTCTTCGGAGAAGAGGGATACTCCTTCGTTGAGCGAGTGGGAGCTCGTCCAACACTGGAGCTAAACGGAGTGTACGGCGGTTTCCAAGGTGAAGGAAGTAAGACCGTCATCCCTAAGGAAGCCCACGCAAAAATCACATGTCGCTTGGTTGCTGATCAAGATCCGCAAGCAGTGCTTGATGCGATCGAAGCTCATTTAAAAGCTCATACACCTATCGGTGCTAAGTTAACGGTATCCCCTAAAGAAAAAGCATTCGCATTTAACATAGATCCGTCACATCCAATGCTGCAAAAAGCTGCTGATGCTTACGAAAGTGTATATGGAACCCGTGCTCTGTTTACGAAAGATGGAGGTTCAATCCCTATCGTCGAGAAGCTTTCCAGTACACTAAATGCCCCTGCGGTCATGATGGGCTTCGGTTTACCTGATGAAAACCTGCATGCACCTAACGAGCATTTCAACTTGGAGAATTTTGATCTGGGATTACTAACCCTTGTGCATTATTTGAAAAATATCTAAATCGTTAAAACGAGCAGGCCACTCAAGGATGATTCCTCGAGCGGCCTGCTTTTTATGAACCTGCTTCTATTTTCCCATGCTTGGTCATCACTTCTGCTTTACCTCGGATTTTGACCGCAGAGGTATGATCAGTGAATTGGGCGATAATAACCTCACCTTTGTCGAGTTTCTCGGTATGGTGAAAACGAGTATCCTGCCCACGGGTCAAACCAATCACCTGAACCCCATTTTCCAGAGCCTTAACGACGAAATAATCATCGTTCTTTACATCTTCCATAACCGTGTCCTCCCCCATTCCTATTGGAAAAGAAAAGGCCGTGAACGGATTCACGGGCCTTTTCTTTTTAGGTAATATGTAGAAATCTTTATTTGATTCCGTCTTTGAGCGCTTTACCAGGTTTAAATGCAGGAATTTTGCTCGAAGGGATTTCGATTTCTTCACCTGTTTGCGGGTTACGGCCTTTACGTGCGGAACGCTCGCGAACCTCGAAGTTCCCGAAACCTACCAATTGGACTTTATCTCCGTTTTGCAGTGCTTGTGAAATAGCATCAAAAACAGCATCAACCGCTTTAGTTGCGTCCTTCTTAGAAAGCTCTGTGGATTCAGCCACCTGAGTAATCAGATCCGATTTATTCATTCTTTCACCTCCCCAGTAAGAATGTTTTTCACTTGATATTCACTGTTTCCGTTTTACCGCAAAATATACGTACACCGGGCATTTTTCACCCTTCGCTGCATTCAGATGCATGACGCGGAACAAACTTATAGTAATACAGCCCAATCAGAATTTCAAGCGTTTTACTTCCAGACACGATCAAAACGGCAAAAAACAACCGTAAACAGGCTTGAACAGCCGGTCTACAGTTGTTTTTCCATCATAACGCTATGGACTATAGGATGATTGCAATCAACCCACCCGAACCTTCGTTAATGATACGGCCTAGTGTCTCCTGAAGCTTATAACGAGCATTGTCCGGCATCATGGCAATTTTTCCTTGTATGCCCTCACGGACAATGGAGTGAAGAGAACGTCCAAAGATGTCTGACTCCCAAATTTTAATAGGATCATTCTCAAAGTCTTGCATCAAATAGCGAACCAACTCTTCACTCTGCTTCTCTGTACCGATGATCGGGGAAAACTCCGATTCCACATCGACTCTGATCATATGAATCGAAGGAGCCGTTGCTTTCAATCGAACGCCGAACCTCGTTCCTTGTCGGATCAACTCTGGATCATCCAGTGCCATTTCAGTTAAAGTCGGCGCAGCTATACCATATCCTGTTGTTTTAACCATTTCGAGTGCTTCAGCAAATCTGTCATATTCACGTTTCGCATGAGAGAACTCCTGCATCAGCTGTAACAGATGATCCTTACCTCTAATCTCAACACCAACCACTTCCATGAGGATACGATCATACAGCTCATCAGGTGCAAAGAGATCAATCTCCGCAACACCCTGACCCATATTCATACCGCTGAGACCAGCACGGTCGATAAAGTCATATTCCATAAACTGGCTAACTACACGATCCACATCACGCAGTCTGCGAATATCTTTCACCGTGTCACGAACGGAATTTTCATAGTTGCTGCGGAGCCAATGGTTTTCGTTCAGTACCATAACCCAGCTCGGGAGGTTTACATTTACTTCGTGAACAGGGAACTCATACAGTACTTCGCGTAAAACGCCAGTGACATCATCTTCTGTCATCGTAGCAGCACTTAGTGTCATTACAGGAATGTCGTATTTCTCTGCAAGCTCACTACGCAATTGCATAGCTTCCTCGCCTCTAGGACGAGTAGAGTTAATAACGACTACAAATGGCTTACCTACTTCTTTTAACTCAGCGATAACTCTTTCTTCTGCTTCAACATAAGAACTCCGAGGAATCTCCGCAATGGAACCGTCAGTTGTTACAACAACGCCTAATGTAGAATGCTCTTGAATGACTTTACGAGTACCAATTTCTGCAGCTTCCTGGAAAGGGATCGGCTCCTCGAACCATGGTGTTGAAATCATACGCGGACCATTCTCATCCTCGTATCCCTTAGCACCTTCTACTGCGTAACCGACACAGTCAACAAGACGTACATTCACTTCAAGACCTTCAGTCACATGGATCTGCACCGCATTGTTTGGTACGAATTTCGGTTCCGTTGTCATTATTGTTTTACCGGCAGCACTCTGCGGCAATTCGTCGACAGCTCTTACTCGATCAGCTTCGTTCGTTATGTTCGGAAGCACGACCGTTTCCATGAACCGCTTGATGAAGGTTGATTTTCCCGTCCGGACTGCGCCAACGACACCTAAGTATATATCCCCTCCAGTACGTTCGGCTATGTCCTTAAAAATGTCCACTTTTTCCAAAAGAGATCCCCTCCTCAAATTACTCCGAAGGAAAAATGCTTTAAGAGCATCCGCTTCGTGTTCCATCTCACAGCCAAAGCCATTGCAACAATTGAGCAGCCTTTACCTCGCCGCCAGTAGTCCGCCGCCGGTATCCAAGTGAGATCTGGGAAACGGCAAAGCGGCTTAACTCGTACATGCATTTGGACTAGTATCATCATATGTACCGGGATTCAAAATATGACGGTTGCCCGGATATGTCCGTCCTGTTTTTTTTGTAAATCTTGCCGGGCACCTGTGAAACCCGAACTGAGCTTTCCCATAATGGATATGCTTAGGAGCTTCCGATCATGTCAAAAACTCCAAAAAAATGTCCAAATAAAAAAGACCGCCTATCGTACCCTTCACAAAAGGAAGTGTCAGGTACGAAGGCGGTTCTAATAATTTGCGATATAGGCTTAACAGCTATTTCATTTTAGTAGACGGAACTCTCAATCTTAAAATTGAAATTGATGTCAACATCTTAAAGCTATAATTTGGCTGTAGGTTGTTGGTCCACCCAAAAGTATGGCGCAGATTTTACAGGTACGAAATAAGAAGCTTGTTCCAAATAAATTCTCAAATCTTCATCAGACTTTGGTTTGGCCGTCTCTTTCTCGATCGCCTGCATAATATCAAAGGCATAATCAATATAGACAGTTCCACTTTCATCCATCATAAACTGCACTTCTTGCCCGGAATACACACTTGAGAGTTTTATAGCCTTAACATCCGTCTTTGCAAAATCAACTGCAAAAAAGCCCGGATATAACTCATCTCCTGTCGGAAGTGAACCGTTATTCGCTGTCTTATAACGGTCAACAGACATCTGAACATCATTAACTTTCTGCTTGGTACTCAAATCCATCACCTTAACACTTGGATCATCTTCCTCATTAATAATAAGAAAATATCCACTGCCTCCGTTCTCGAAGGCTGTTTTGGGGATCTCATCGATATATTCCATATTCTTCAGCTTATCAAGATCAACTCTATACTTCTCATAACGTGGAACCTCTTCACCTGCCGTTATAATCGGAAGGATCGACTGCTCATTGAAGAAATCATCCACTGCAGACTGAATGCGCTTAACACTCTCACGATAGGAAACCTGACTTCCTTGCTCATTTTCTTTCTGATACATACAACCTGTCATTAATATCGAAAAAAGCATTAATACGGATATCGAGCATGTGACTTTTGTGAATCTCGCCTTTTTTTCCATACCATGGTGAATATTCCCCTTCAACTTGCATCATCCTTTGCAACGTTAAATAAAATCGTCGTTTTCTCCTCTTCTTGCAGCCTCGAGTTGTTTCCGAATAGCAGCTTTCAAAGGATCCTCGGGGACGGTAACGGACAGATTCCCCGTAATCACGGTCTGACAAGAAAGCCTAGTCCCTTGTTCGATAAGCGAACCCAGTTTTCTACGCTCAGCTTCTTTTGGAGGTAGACAATTCTTGTGATCCCCATCTTGAATCTGAACCTTACACATCAGACAGCCCATTTTACCACCACAGCGTGTGGGGATTTTTATTCCTGCTCGCCTCGCCGCATCCAGAACATAGGTGTTCGGGCGAACCTTAATTTTCTTACCTACAGGCTGAAAAGTAACTTCAAAGTCCACCTTAGCCCCTCCTTCTGGAAATATTATGTTTCTAAAGTGTAATTCCTGTTAAATCTTGAATTAAAGACAGATGTGAATGACTCCATTCATTCTGAGACACAATTTCCTTCAGAAGCTCTGAATGACGCTCAGGCTGTTGTCTTATTACTTCTGCTATAGCTACATATCGGTCTTCCCTCTCTCGAAGGACGTTAAACACAAGTTCATGAGAAAGCGGCATTAGACGGAATGACACATCTTGAATCGTATTCCTAGGTGCCCAGTTATACAAGAGATCATCAATCTTCACTTCATAAACGGACCCGTGTGAAGTAATTTTAAATCCACCAACTAATTCAACTGAATAATCATGAATCTGATAATGACTTAGCACAGATACATACATTCCCTCTTCATCTAAGCGAGGTGTATCTTTCGCCCATGTGTCCAATTCACGATGTAGTGCTGGTATAGCGTATGTATCCGCATAAACATCTAAATCACGGGGCTCCTTATTTAGGCTAACCCCTTGTAAAAGCAGGCTGCAGCTACCACCTAACAGCCAGATCGAATCTGCCCGATTTAGTGATTCAGCAGCGACAAAAAGTGACTTTTTTAACTTCTGCGAATGATCCAGTCTCATGTTTCACCTCATATTTCATCACGTTTCAAGCCACCTGAAGGAAACATTCAACTACGTAATTGATGCCAATCCTGCAACGAACCCGATAATCATCATAAAAAACGCGACGGTCGATAACCCCATTCGTATAACGCCTTTCGTCTTACTTCGAGCAACGGTAACGAGAACAACAGACAAAGCCATAATTAACAAGGCAATCATAGATAGCCACATTTTTTGCATTGGATCCATGCCACAACCCGCTCCAATCTATCGACAAAATATTTCAACCCATTATATCACGAAATCATTCAGCTCTCACATAAGAAAAACGTCTATCGACGTAATTTCACAGAAGACAGACCGCATTTAGCGGAAGTTTTTCTTGCGAGATAAGGATGACATAACTCTGAAATATATACTTTCTTATCTCTTCAAAAAAAAGAACAAAAGGTGATATTCCCCAAGGGAACTAACCTTTTGTTCTAATCTTCGGACAGAGTATGTCCTATTTACTCATCATCATTTTCATCAGTGATTCCATATTACTAGGATTCATTCCGCTTTTCTTCACAGCACCTATAATTTCCTGAATTGTCTCTTCGCTAACAGGAACGTTAGCCATAGCGGAAACTTGCTTGATCAGTTGACGGAGCTGGGCTTCATTCTGCATCGTAGACGGCTTTACCGTTCCAGCTAGCTTTTTGACAGCCCCTGATGATATTTGTTTTCCGCTCTTTTTATTTATCGCGTTCAGCACATCTTTGGGAAAGTTTTTGCTCATTTCTACCCCTCCTCCGGCAATCTTCATATCAATATATGAAGTTGGAGGTTAGATGGTGAATAAGCTAGGTATGCCACTGTTCCCAAATTTCTTGCGACATTATTTCCATTTCTGTCTTTGGATCACGTCCCATTAGCGCTTCTACAGCTATCCTAGGGTCACGATCCATAAACAGCACATGATACAACTGATCAACTATAGGCATCTGAACGCCAAGCTTCTCAGAGATTGCATACGCTGCCTTGGTCGTTCGGATTCCTTCTACAACCATGCCCATAGATTCCAGTACTTCATCTAGTCCTTTACCTTGACCTAAGAGTGATCCTGCACGCCAGTTACGGCTATGGCGACTTGTCGCTGTAACAACCAAATCACCAATGCCAGCAAGCCCTGCAAACGTAAGAGGATTGGCTCCCATCTCTACTCCAATTCGAGATATTTCAGCAAGCCCACGTGTTAACAGTGCTGCTTTGGCATTGTCACCGAAACCCAGCCCATCTGACATTCCAGCACCTAGTGCAATAATGTTTTTTAGAGCACCTGCTAGTTCCACGCCAATCATGTCCCGGTTCGTGTATACACGGAAGTAAGAATTCATAAATAGATCTTGTGCCTTTGCTGCCGCTTGCCCATCAGAAGAAGCTACCACAACGGTTGTCGGGCATTTTCTGATCACTTCTTCCGCATGACTTGGACCAGAAAGGACAACAATATTTCCTTCTTTACAACCTAGCTCTTCAGCAATAACAGTGGACATCCGCTTCAAGGATTCAGTTTCAAACCCTTTCGTCGCATGAATGAGCAACATGTCTTCATTCCAATATGACTTAAGCTGTCTAGACACTTCACGCATCGCAGATGAAGGTGCAACAATGATAATCGCACTTGCTCCATCAACCGCTTCTTTCATGTCCGTCGTTGCTCGCAAACGAGGTGACAGCTTGATATCCGGTAAGTAACGACTATTGGTATGCTCCTCATTCAGTTCCCTAGCCTGCTCAAAGTTCCGCGTCCAGAGAGCAACTTCTAACTCATTACTAGCCAGTACACTGGCAAGGGCCGTTCCCCAACTGCCAGCGACCAGTACAGCCACCTTGTCAGACAACGCGTTCCCCCCCTTTTTGCTTTTTACCAGAGCCAAGTTTATTCTCCCGCCCCTGAGCAAGTTTGATTATGTTGGTACGATGTCGCCAAATAGCAAATATACATATAATCAAGCTAGTCCAGAATAACGGCCAAGGATATTTCATCCACACCAGAAAAACAGGTGTTAGTGAGACAAAAATAAGCGATCCCAGTGAAACATAGCGAGTAAATACGATAGATAGAATCGCAATAATTCCTGCATAAAGTGCTGGTAAAAAGCTGATCGTGGCCAATACGCCAATTGCAGTTGCTATACCTTTACCTCCACGGAAACGAAAATATAAAGGCCAATTATGTCCTGCAATGGCTGCAATACCACAAATTCCAGCCATCCACTCATTATCTCCACCAAGCCACTTTCCGATCCACACTGCCGCGATGCCTTTAAGTACGTCGAGGGCTAGCACTAGAATAGCTGGTCCCTTCCCTAGGACACGAAGTGTATTCGTTGCTCCGGCATTCCCACTGCCGTGCTGGCGAATATCAATCCCTTTAAGAAACTTCGCCAGCAGTACGCTAAAGCTCACTGAGCCCAGCAGGTAACATAATATAATCGCTACGATCTTTAGAACCAAGCTACTCTCCCCTAACTCTCATCAGACTTACGCCGTGTAAATATACGTATAGGTGTCCCTTCAAAGTTAAAAGCTGCACGTATTTTATTCTCCAAATAACGTTCATAGGAGAAGTGCATCATCTCTGGATCATTGACGAATACAACCATAGTTGGTGGTTTGACGGCAACTTGAGTTACATAATTAATCCGTAATCTTCGTCCTTTATCCGTCGGTGGAGGATTAATCGCGACTGCATCTGACACGACATCATTCAGCAAGTGAGTCTGCACACGAAGTGTATGTTGCTCAGCAACATGTTTCACAACAGGCAACAGCTTCTGCAAGCGTTGTTTAGTTTTAGCAGACAAGAACACTACTGGCGCATAAGTCATGAATAGGAAATGATCTCGAATTTTATTCTCAAAATTCTGCATTGTTTTATCGTCTTTCTCAACGACATCCCATTTGTTCACGACAAATACGGAAGCTTTACCTGCTTCGTAAGCATACCCTGCAATATGTTTGTCCTGCTCAATAATTCCTTCTTCACCGTTAATAAGTACAAGAACTACATCAGCTCGTTCGATTGCACGCATCGCACGCATTACACTATATTTCTCTGTCGTTTCGTAAACCTTACCCCGTTTACGCATCCCAGCAGTATCGATGAGTACGTAGCGCTGGCCATCCTTCTCAAAAGGTGTGTCAATGGCATCGCGAGTCGTACCCGCAATATCACTAACAATAACACGCTCTTCACCGAGAATCGCATTCACAAGGGAGGATTTACCGACGTTTGGTCTGCCGATCAGCGCAACCTTAATAACATCATCATCATACTCATCATCGGTTAAATCAGGTAGGCTATCAACTACGGCATCAAGCAAATCACCTATGCCTGTACCATGGCTTCCTGATATGCCAATCGGATCGCCAAATCCGAGGCTATAAAATTCATAAATATCCTCTGCTCTCTTCATATTGTCCACTTTGTTTACAGCCAGAACAACTGGCTTACCAGAGCGGTACAATATTTGTGCAACTTCTTCATCGGAACCAGTAACGCCCGATTTCGCATCACACATAAATACAATCACATCCGCTTCTTCAATAGCCAATTCAGCTTGTACGCGAATGGATTTCAAAATCATATCATCGCCATCAATCTCGATTCCACCAGTATCGATCACACTGAATAGTTTACCGTTCCACTCAGCACCACCATAAATTCGATCACGTGTAATCCCAGGTTTATCTTCAACGATGGCTAGTCGATCGCCGATCAATCGATTAAAAATTGTCGATTTACCGACATTTGGCCTTCCGACAATAGCCACTACGGGTCTTGCCATATTCACTCCTCCTGTCAATGCTTACGATTATCATCATAGCAAAAAACGTTACAATTGGCTAACGTTTCATCTTTAGTTTCTAATAGTTTCATTCCCTACTTACTGTTTATGTATGCAGAGAAACTTAAAAAACAAACGGCGAACCCAATACTGGGTCCGCCGACTTATTTATGAAGGGTCATCTGACCGGTCATTCGTTTCGGGGGCTTACTTGAATTTGCTCAATTTATCGCCGAAACGTTCTCCGAGCGTTACACTCATACCTTGGTTATTCAAAGATACGTTCGGATTGTCTTTCAAGTCAATTTTAGGGCCTTTGGACTGTTTTTCAGCTCTTGGAGATGGAGCAGCAGGTGCTTCTTCAGTCTCTTTAATGCTCAGGCTCACACGCTTTTCATCCGAATTGATGTCAAGAATTTTAACCTGAACTTCTTGACCTTCTTTAAGAACTTCTTGCGGAGTTCCAATATGCTTATGGGAAATTTGAGAAATATGCACCAGACCTTCTACACCTGGAGCCAATTCTACAAATGCACCAAAGTTAACAAGACGTCTAACTTGGCCAGTTACAACATCACCTGTATGGAATTTTTCAGCAGCTGTTTCCCAAGGACCTGGTTGTGCAGCTTTAATACTGAGGCTGATTTTTCCTTTTTCAGGATCAACCTTCAGAACTTTAACGGAAACCTTGTCACCTTCAGAAAGAACGTCCGATGGTTTGTCAACATGGCTCCATGCAATTTCAGATACATGAACAAGACCGTCCACGCCACCAACATCAACAAATGCACCAAATTGAGTCAAACGCTGAACAGTTCCTTCCAGCACTTGACCTTCTTGAAGATTAGCCATTACTTGTTGCTTGTTAGCTTCAAACTCTTCATCCAAGACATCCTTTTGGGAAAGGATCACTTTATTGTTCTCGCGATCAAGTTCTTTAACTTTCACACGAAGTGTACGGCCTTTGTAATCGCTGAAATCTTCAACGAAATGACGTTCAACCATAGAAGCTGGAATGAAACCACGAGCACCTACGTCAACGACCAATCCACCTTTAACAACATCAGCTACAACAACCTCAATGATTTCTTGATCAGCAAATTGCTTTTCAAGTGTTTCCCATGCGCTTTCAGTATCAATTGCGCGTTTGGAAAGAACGAGGCTTTCCTTGTCGTCATTAATGCTGACAACTTTGCATTCTACTTCTTGGCCAACCTGAACTGCATCAGATGCGTTATCCAATTGAACTGCGGACAACTCGCGAACAGGAATTACTCCGTCATATTTATATCCAATGCTTACATAAGCTTGGTTATCCTCCAGTTTGACGATCGTCCCTTTCACAGTGTCCCCTTTTTTCAAGGATACGATTTGGTCCAGTTGATCTTGACTTTCTGTTTCTACAACTTCTTGATTTTTTGTTTCTTCCGACATGTCAATTACCTCCTCAATTCAAACCCCATTTATTTAAACTCGCATATTGCGAAGTTCAAAACATAATTGTTGTAATAGCTTTCCATAATGTTCATGTATTTTATACATGTAACTATTACATCACTTCTCAGTCGGCTTTCCTGTTCGCCGCATTTCATTAATCTTTTTCATGATAAGTGCAGTGACTTCATTCAGGGCCTCCGGCGATTTATTATCTTCGAAAGAAGATAAATCTATTGGAGCTCCATAAATAATTTTAGTTTTTCGGAAAAGTTTGTAGTCGCCGATAATAGCAGCTGGAACTACCGCAGCGCCGCTACGTAATGCAAAGCTTGCCGCACCACGCTTGGCCGCTTCCGCATCCGAGTTCCGTGTTCCTTCCGGAAAGATACCCATTATTTCGCCTTGACGTAAGATTTTCAATGATGTCTTAATTGAATCCTTACTCACCCCGCCGCGTTTCACAGGAAACGCACCGAGCTGATGAATCAACCAACCGAATACCGGAATCTTAAACAACTCAGCCTTGGCCATAAATTTGACCTGTCGCTTCACATGGATGCCAACCGAAATCGGATCCCTAAGGCTGGTATGATTAGCACAGATCAGTACTCCGCCTTCCGCAGGAATGTTATGTACGCCAACAGACTCAAACCGATATAACACAGCGAACAAACCGCGAACCACCGCTCTGCAGAACACATAAATCATGTCTTATTTCTCCCCATCCATTTGAGATATACAGTAAGAAAGTATCGTATCTACAACTTCTTGAATCGTCATCTGCGTCGTATCCAATACGATAGCGTCCTTGGCACAGCGTAGTGGCGACACCTCACGTTCCTCGTCTAGGCGATCGCGTGTCGCGATATCCAATTCAAGTTGTTCAAGAGATACTCCTTCGGCTTCACTCAATTCATTGAATCGACGGAGAGCACGTTCCTTAACACTGGCTGTCATGAATATTTTGACTTCAGCATCTGGCAAAACCGTAGTTCCAATATCGCGTCCATCCATTACAACACCTTTACGCAACGCCATCTGCCTTTGTAAATCAACCAGTTGAGTGCGAAGATCTTCGATTTGAGCATACCGTGACACCTCAGAGCTAACATGATTAGAACGGATGTAAGGTGTAACATCCTCTCCATTCAATAGCACCTTCTGGCCATTTTCATGTGGTATTAATTCAATCACCATATTTTGTGCGATTTGAAGCACCTTTTCGGAATTTTCTGAAGAAATCCCTTTTTTTAGCATCAACCACGTTACTGCTCGATACATGGCTCCGGTGTCAACATAGATGTACTGGAGCTTGTTCGCCACCATACGAGCAACGGTACTTTTCCCTGCCCCTGCAGGTCCGTCGATGGCAATATTTATTTTGTCATTCATACCAGTCCCCTGCATAACCACCGGGGCATTCCTCCTCAAACTGCGCCTCAAGAAAAAAGCAGGCTTTGCCTGCGACGAGAAAATTATACCACACTAACTAGAGTGATGCAAAAAGGAAGACTTCTTTTCATCTAACCAATCCTTTACATTTCGTGCATCCATGGGCACTCCTTCCATACGATAAACCGGCGAAAGGAAAGGCCGAATGCAATCAATATGTAGAAGCAGTTGGATAACTAGAAAGCAAAGACCTAGCCAAAGAAGACTCTTTAATAGCAAATTGCCCAAGTAGTCTATATTTTGATAAAAATGAGGCACAATTACTTCATCCTTATCTGTCAAAATTTCAAGTTCTTCACGCTCCGATATACTCATAAGAAAAACCACCCTAACCTTTTCAGATTAGGATGTCATTCTAGGTTCCAAATTATTCTATCGATTCCTGAAATCAAATTGTCTTTCAAAGCAATAGCGTATTAATTTTTGTCTCTCCATATCAACAATACTGTTAAACTTGAGCATAATTAATTTTCGCCCATTGAGAAGATCTTTAACTCTTACCACTTCACTCTCAAAAGGCACATGCTCAACAGAGCCGTTCTTATATGGAATAAGCAGCCAACAAGATAGAAGATCACCTTCGACAATTATCTGATCCGGCTCAGCATAAAAGGATACGCCTCCACCACCGACATCCTCTGTCTTGGATATGTATTTTTTCCCATCCTTAAAGCCCAATGCAATTTCCAATTCAGCTTGGACACGCAGAAAACTTCTTCTTTGGATTTTAGATATTTCCTCCATATCCGGTTTACGAATTCTCACTTGCCGAATGACATCATCAAAAAAACCTAAGACATGTGTATTAAAATAATTCTTGACCCCTCCTTCAGTTAAGAAGTAAGCAGAGAGTTCATCTCCCATATATAACTTCTTCAAACGACCTGTCCCTTCATGAAGAGGCACTTCCATAAAAATAGAGTCTTCCGTAATTTCCGATATTCTAGACTTGTAAACATGTTTAGCTTCTTTCTCATCACCGTTATCTACCTGGATAAATAATACTTCATTAATTTTAGGATACAAACCCTTCACCTTCTAATTGGATAATATCAACAAGAATTATTATAACATGCAGCCTAGGCGAAAAAGTCATAAATTCTTCTTATAACGGAAAAACGAGTCTCCTAAGGAGACTCGTGATCACGCAACTTCTTAAATCCTATTATCATCCAATATCGGCGTCAGTATCTCTGATTACCTCAACATTTTCTTCAAGCCCTGTATCCGCATTGATATAAATTCGATACTGAGCCCCATTAATGTTTCCACCGATTTCATAACAGAGTGTATCCTCCGCCCGATCGTTTTTGATTAAAGCTTTACGGTTATATGTTTCTTGAAAATCCTTGTTGAGCACCTTTCTAGCTTCTTGAAGACTCAGTTTCGCACTTGGAATATCTCGATTATCTTTATGCTCGTAGATAAACTCATTGGCTTGGAATCCAATAACTTCACCATTATCGAGAGCGGATCTAACCATCATTTTTTCAGGATAAACAAGCACTCCATCCTGTTCTCGAACAAACGTGAAGTTTACCAGGTTATCGTACGAATCCGCATTAACTGCTTTCATATTACGATAGCCTTTATTTGCAAGAAATTCCCCGGCTTTATTCATAGCATCATTAACAGATACTTTTTTCGCTCCAACCTGGCGATCTTTCGTAAAAGAAGTCAACAAGCCGCCTTTACGGGTAAAATCCATACTAAGCTGGTTGCCCTCTGGTGACTGAACTTTAGCCGTATAGGACTCCCAGTCTGTCCCTTTACCATTCTCAGTTACTTGGCAGCTAGCATTTTCACCTACGTCTGCGAACTTTAGAGCTTTACGCCTAACATCATTTTCCGTTACCGGTACTCCAGACAGCATCTTCACTGAACGTTGTTCATACATACTGCTAACAGAAGGTCCCCAATCGAGTTCTGGGTACGTTTCAATCTTTTTATTCACGCCATGCAAGCCATCTATAATCTCGTTGCCAGACTGATCAACATTTTTTATCGCAGTCGTTGTATCCACGTCAAGCCAGCTGAGATTTTTGGTCAATACCGTATTTTGAACCTTAGAAAGATCTTTCGTAATTTCACCACAGTTAGCGTATAAAGTCTTTAAAGTGTTGACTTCGCTTTCACTCAATGGTTCTTTAGTCATGTCACGGACACCTGCTTTATAGGCAAAGTTTGCGATCCGTGTGAGAAACTCTTCCGTTTTACTGAAAGGCATCATCGCGAGCGGAAGTTGGTTGAGTTCACTTTGAGCTTCACTAGAAAGCCTCCACACGTTCATCAACCCTTTACGATGCATTCCTTGCGATGTTGAGTTCACCGCTAATGTGTTTCCAATCTCTCCGTGAATACGGTCCATATGAAAAGACAAATCGTGGAAAGCCCGTTGGTACTGGTTCTCTGCCTTAATCTGAACGGTATTTCGCTCTTCTTTCATTTGGTTACCCCACATAAGTGATCCGATCAATAAAATAGAGACCACAGGGAACAATACGGCACTAATACGTTTATACATGTGTATTTAATTCTCCTTTCTTCTATTCACCTGCCGTTAGTTTGACTAGAAGAAAGAAGTCTTATGCATTGTTTATAAAACATGACTATTTCGGGTGTGATTTACATGTCTTCCTCAATTTCGAACCGATTCTCATTATTACAAAGACATTGTTTAAACCCTGTCTCTATACGCCCGTGCTCTTTCCTGCCCCGTAGAATATATCTTTCCCCGCATTCTTTACAACGAATTTTCACTTTTATACGCACAAAAAAAGACACCTCCATCGTTCTTCCCTGGCTCACAGCCAAGGGTCTCTACAATGAAGTGTGTCCTTATATGTTAGGTCTTAACCTCTTCATCTCGCTTAATAATGCGAAAAGGAGAGCGGTTATTTGCCCTAGAAATCTTACCCATCCCTCCATACCAAAGAAGAACCATAAGAGGAACGATAAACCACAGCCAATATTGAGATATCATATTGAGGATCAAATCGTAAAGTCCGTGCCACATCCAAGGAAGAAGAAAGGACAGAAGCAAATAGACTCGATTTGATTTGCCACCTGAGAATTTCGCATGACCAAAATAGTACCCCATGATGATGCCAAACATCGCATGTCCTGACACGGGCAGTAAGGCTCTAATTAACATGGGACCAAACGCAGCCTGACTGTACCATGCGTACATAATATTCTCTACCGTTGCAAAACCAAGTGAAATTGCTGTCGCATACAGTATGCCGTCATACGGTTCATCAAACTCTGTATGGTTAAAAATTAGATGGTACAACACAAACCACTTCAACAACTCTTCTACACCCGCTGAAATGATCAAAGATTCGACCACCGGGTTGTCGCCCAGCCATAATATCATTCCCCGCTGCAATATCATTACGGGAAAAACGATCAAAAATCCGAGTAGAAATACTTTAACCACAATATGCAGCGGTTCTTGATCATACCTATCCTTTAGGTAAAAATATGTGAGCAATGCGAGACCCGGCGCCAAAGCAGACGCTATGATCGAGAACACCAGCACCGAAATCCCCCTCTATTAGTTGCGGGCCTGTAGTCCGGCCATCAAGCATGCCCACACTTGCATTTATTTACTGCGTTCAAAATGGATACAAATGTTCTCGACCGCCTGCTCCGGCATGACGACCTTTCCATATTCCTCCAGAACAGCTTCTGTAACCATAGATGAATTACCAAATTCAGCAAGCAAGGCTTTAACTGTAGCCTGCTTCTCATTGCTAAATTCCTCGGAATCCATCCATAAAAACCATTTATCCAAATAGTGATAGAGCGTGCCAGCCCCGTCGACTAAATCGTTCAACATATGGGCGGCTTCTATTAGCATCTCAAAATCGTTAAATGCATAAACGATGCTGCCGCTTTGTTCCAAAGTTACTTCCATTTCATAAATCTCATCTGGCATTTCATCTTCAGACAAGCCGCCGAAATGGTGATCGTATTTTCCTCTCGTTACAATAACCACCATACCTTGGGCGGGTAATGCAAACACTTCAACCGCTAAAGGCCCTGTGGCATCAAATCCGAGTTCACTGTAGGCTTGATCCATCATTTCTGTAAACAGGTCATATACTTTTGGTATTTCCTGCCACATCTCATCCTTCTGGATTCCCCGCTCACTCAGATCGTCAAACGTGAGGAAAATCCGTATCTTATCTTGACTCAAGCGTTCTATTTTCATGACAGGATCCTCCTCTATAAACAAAAAAGTTATTACAAGTTATGATTCTTGGATGATGACGTGCTAAAAATGGTTGTATATTAATTATTTTATCATTTAATACCCACAAATGCACGTAAATATGTACCATAAAAAAAAGAATCATTCCAAGGGATGATGCTCTACCCTAAGAATGATTCGAAATTGTCTAAGTTGTTTACAAACCCGGTATAACCGTATGAGTTTCTTTTAAAATTTGTTCAACTTCGTGCTTTACATCCGGGTTACTGCGAATGAAATCCTTTAATTGTTTTAGGTTGGCAGTTTTCGAATGAGTCGATGTCTGTCCCCCATGTTGATTTTCCGCTGAATGACTGGATGAATCAGGCCCGCTTGAACTGGGACGCACGCTTTCTTGGCGGTTACCACCTTGGTTTGGCTTAGAATGATTGGAGCTACTTGAGCTGTTTGTGTAGCCTTTCATCATGTCTTTTGCCGTATTCGCTAATTGCCCAATATCAGTCCCCTTCACCATCGAAGAGAATGCCATACCGCCTTTACTGGAGATCATACGGTAAACAGCAATACCGACAATCGCTCCGTATATAAACGCCGAAGTTCTCACAAATATTACCTCCTTCTATGATAAACTCATACGTAGTGTTCACTGGCTTCTACAAACTCATGCGCAATAATTACAGGAAAGTGAGATGGAATGATGGTTAAAAAGACAACCGTGCTGCTTCTAGCAGTCAGCTTAGTCCTCAGTGCTTGTGGACAAAATGATATTAAAGAGTCGCCAAAGACAGCAAATGAAAACAAGGTCACACCGAACACACCAAGCGAGGATAACCTTAGTACCAACGAAGAATCTCCTAGCAGTTCTGATGAAAAAACAGATGACAAACCCAATAATCAGGACGACTCAAGTAAGGACGAACCGAAGGAACCATCCACCCAAGCTCCTGTTCAACCCCAATATCACATGAACAAAGTTTACAATATCGTGCCTAATGAAGAGTCTACTCAGAAGAAAATTGTGCTGTTAACATTCGATGATGGACCTAAAGATGAAAGCATGATTAACGGTCTTATTGATACTTTGGACAAACATAAGGCCAAAGCTATTTTTTTCGTGAATGGATACCGTGTTAAACAAAACCCAGATCTTTTAAAGCTAATCCATGATCGTGGACAGATTATCGGAAATCATAGTTGGGACCATATTGATCTTAAAAAGGAAAGTCAACAGGAAGTAAAAAAACAAATTGAAGATGTTCAGAAAATCGTCATGGATACCATCGGGGAAAAACCTAAATTTTTCAGGCCTCCATTCGGTTCGGGTGGGGAACAAGTTAAGAACATTGCGAAAGACAACAACTTATTATTTATGACATGGTCAAACGGTTCTCTAGACTGGGATAGCAAGAGTAAAAACAATCCCGAGGCAGTCATTAATAATGTCATCGAACAGCTTCACCCAGGTAGTAATATTCTTATGCATGAACTCCCCTGGACCGTTGAAGCCCTAGATACACTTTTAACCAAGCTTGAGAAGAAAGGTTATGGTTTCGTTGATCCTCTGGACATTGAACCAACAATCCGATAAATTATGGGCGCTAATTCATACATGTAAAAATGAAAAAACCTTGATCCTTCCGCTATTTGCGGTTGGGATCAAGGCTTTTTTAAAGTGATCAAATGCATTTCAGACGGGCATCCTAGACGTAATGGAATATGAGAAGTACCAAACCCGCGACTAATCAGCAGTCTTATAAATGAATTTGATTTCTGTCTAAGATTGTACCATCCGGCAAAGTATTTCTTATAAAATCCTTTCAATCGTATGGCTCCGAGTAGAGGAAGAATTACCTGTCCTCCGTGGGTATGACCGGCTAATATCAGATCAGCTGAAATATTACGCTTTCCCAAGATCCAGATCGGATCATGAACTAATAAAATATGATACTGACCTATCCTCGGGTTACCTCTAAATCGACTGTATTGATGTTTGCGTGAAGCAGGCTGCATTACCCCGCTTAAAGCGATGGAACAGCCATCTTTTTCTAACTTAACCGTTCTGTCTTTTAGTAACGTTAATCCAAGTTCAGAGAACAACTTTTCCAGTTTATTACTCCCGGCAACTAGATCGTGATTACCTAAAACCCCATAAACAGGCGCGATTCGGCGGAGTACTTCTAAGTTAGCTCTGACCCGATCCCACGGCACGCCCTTCTCTGTTATATCGCCACCAAGCAGGATACAATCCGGGCAAAGTTCAAGCTCTTGCAGCCTCTGATAAGAGATCTCACGGCGATGAATATCGGTAATAAACAGGATTCTGTATCTTTGAAATGCATTTGGGACCAAGGCTGATTCTACATCATCATACCTAACACGGTAACCAGTTGCTTCGATTCTCATCCATGTCAAAGCTGTAAGTGCTATTCCCGCTAACACAATACATACCCATACAATCAAAGTATTTCCTCCAGGGGCGGTGCACCGATAAGCCCCCATATGAGCAGACCGGCCATCAATAGGATAAATGTAATAATAAGTGAATTAACAAATAATTTACTCATTCTTACTCGATGCGAAGGATACGTATTCGCCCTCGAGGGTACTGATTGATCATGCTCTTCATCCCGATATCCTTTAGATCTAACTCTACGGAGTTCATTTACCTCACGCGTTTCAATCTGAAAAGGATCTGACTGGATATTTGCGCTTGATCTTGGACGAATACGTTGCTCTTTACTTTCTTTGGTGTTTGTTGAACGAAAAGCCTTACCGTTTGATTCAGCTTTGTTATCTTTTTTCCGGCCTTTATTTCGGCTCCGATGTCTATCCATTCTGCTAAGCTCGTTCATTATCTTCCTTCCTCCGAAAACGAATCATCATACCTGATATTAAATCAATGACAAAATGACAAATAATCGGGGCCCACAGCGTTCCAGATTCCATATAGATGTACCCCAAGCCATAACTGCTCAAAAACACCCAACCTGTTGGAATCCAATGTTTTAAATACCGTACATGAATAACTGCGAATAAAATACTAGTCCAATAAGGGCCGAATGCATGTTGAATAGCCCCACGAAATAAAATCTCTTCACAAACAGCAACAATGAAAGCGATAAGGATGATATGCCACACGGGTCTTTTACTAAACAGCATTTCATTGATCCCACCATCATCCATGCTGCTTTCTGGCACGATCCGAGACAGTAGAAAGTCAACAGCTAACATCGTCAGTGCAAGCCCCAGCCCCCACAGAACAAACTGTCCGTCTGAAGGTAATGCAAGCAGTTGAAAAGGATTCCGTTGTTGAAACAATATCCAAATAATGCCTAAAATCAATGTTAATCCTTGGGTCAAATATAAATTAATCAGTAGCAGCCGATCATTGAGTTGGTGCGGCTCAATTTTCTTGATTTTTATTTTGAATTTTTTCATGTTAGCCTGCCTGTCTCTTTATTGGTCTAAAGACCGTTCGTAGTAATATTGCCTTATAAAGTTAAATGCTTGAGCAGTTATAAAATAAGTTGGCATAAGCATCATAGCAAAAAAAACGCCCGTATTACAAGGCTTAGGCCTTGATATAGCTCTGATCATAACTTTCGATTCATCCCTAAATACCTATTGACATAATTGCAAGCGCCATGATACATTATGAAAAAATTAATCGACTAAAACCGATGATGGAAAAAAGACGCTTCTTACGTCTACAGAGAGCCGATGGTAGGTGCAAATCGGCGGCGAAAAGTGTACTTGAGCGATCCTGAGATATTCCGCTGAAATATAGTAGGCGTAATCGGATGATATCCGTTACCAATCAAGGCCTTAACGGGCCGTTTGAGGCTGCCTTATGGCAGTGAATAAGGGTGGTACCACGAATAACTCTCGTCCCTTACTACGGAAGTAGTATGCGGATTAGGGTTTTTTTTATGGACTTTTTCCTTTGACACATTACCGCGTTATCTGAGTTAAAGTATAACGGAGTGCGCTATTGCGCAAGCCTTATTCTATATTTAGCACATTATAATTAGAGAGTATTGAGGAGGAAGAGAAACCATGTTTAAAGTTTTGGTATCGGATCCGATTAGTGACTTGGGTATCCAGCAGCTTATGGATGCACCAGACGTGCAGGTGGACAAAAAGACAGGACTCACAGAAGACGAGCTTACGGCTATTATCGGCGAGTATGACGGCCTTTTAGTGAGAAGCCAGACTCGTGTTACAGAAAAAATTATGAGTGCAGGTAAGAACCTAAAAGTAGTCGGCCGCGCAGGCGTCGGTGTAGATAACATTGACCTGGAAGCAGCTACAAAACGCGGGATCGTTGTTATTAACGCACCCGATGGTAATACAATCACTACAGCAGAGCATACCTTCGCTATGATGATTGCATTAGCTCGTCATATCCCTCAAGCTTATGCTAAAACCATTTCCGGTACGTGGGACCGTAAATCATTCCTTGGTGTTGAATTGCGCAACAAAACCCTTGGAGTGATGGGTATGGGACGTATCGGAAGCGAAGTTGCTAAACGCGCTAAAGCTTTCGGCATGAATATTCTCGCTTTTGACCCATTCCTTACTGAAGAACGTGCGGATAAGCTTGAAGTAAAACTTGCTTCTGTTGATGCTATTATCCGTAATGCGGATTTCATAACAGTACACACGCCGCTTACGCCAGAAACCCGTCACATGATCGCTAGACCACAATTCGAAGTGATGAAGCCTGGTATGCGTATTGTTAACTGTGCTCGTGGTGGAATTATCGATGAGTATGCACTTGTCGAAGCTATCGATCAAGGAATCGTAGCTGGAGCAGCATTTGACGTATTTGAACAAGAGCCTCCTCAAGAGGATCATCCTTTCCTTACACATCCTAAAGTTATCGTTACTCCTCACTTGGGTGCATCCACTGTGGAAGCTCAAGAGAATGTTGCTATTGATGTCTCAGAACAGGTTCTTCATATCCTGAGAAATGAGCCGTTTAAAAATGCGGTTAACTTCCCTCTTGTAGCAGCGAATGTAATGAACAAGCTTCAACCATATTTCCCTCTAGGAGAAAAGCTGGGTAGTGTGGTGGCCCAAATTACAGCTCATGCTGTTAACGAAATTCATGTTGACTATGCGGGAGAACTTGCTGAGGTTGATACCCAAGCATTGACAAGATATATCGTTAAGGGAATTCTAGAGCGTCACCTGGGTAACGATGTAAATATTGTGAATGCTATGCATCTTGCAAAAAGCCGTGATCTGAATGTTGTCATATCTCAGACTCCTAAAACAAAAGGCTTCACTAACCTTGTAACAGTTACTCTGAAATCGCAAAACGGAAGCGAACGTCTGGTTGCTGGTACTTTGCTTCACGGTTACGGCGAACGAATCGTACGCTTAGATAAATTCCCGGTTGATATCGCGCCAGAAGGCAACCAAATCTTAATCTCTCACAATGATAAACCGGGTATTGTCGGTCGAGTAGGTACTCTGCTTGGCGAAAACAATGTCAATATTGCATCCATGCAAGTGGGTCGTAAAGTTATCGGCGGCGAAGCGATCATGTTCTTAACGGTAGATAAAGATGTTCCAAAAGAAGTACTTGTAAAACTAACGGGTCTTGCTGATCTGAATACCGCTCAAGAAATTATACTTCCTTAATAAAATCATAAATTATATAAGCCCCTGAATACCAGATGTTAGTAGTAACTAACAATGGATTCGGGGGCTTTATATGTTCCACGTAGAACAAGATTAATGTTTATCATTCAACAAAAAAACACCTTCTATAGCAAAGGTGTTTTTTGTATTTTGTAAATAATTGATGTTATTTTTCTCATTCCGCCGGTATGTAGAACGTGAAACTCGTGCCTTCACCAACAACACTACTAACGGAAATCGAACCTTTATGCGCTTCTATAATGTTTTTTACAATCGCAAGTCCAATTCCCGTACCAACAGATTCGCCACGTACGCGAGCCTTGTCTGCTTTGTAAAAACGGTCAAACACAAAAGGTAGATCTTCTGTAGGAATCCCTACTCCTTGGTCTGATATGACAATTTTAAGAGCGGCACCCGATTGATTCTGAACGCGATCAACAATTATTTCGATAGCCTTTCCTGAAGGAGTATGTCGAAAAGCATTATCCAGCAAATTCGTCATAACTTGTTCTAGCTTATCTTCATCGGCTGAATTGATCTTCAAATTATTGTTCAACTTCTTCAAATGAAGATCAATTTCTCGTTCTTTAGCCCGAACCGAAAATTTGCGATAAACACGTTCACACAATTCCTCGGCATCCATGTGACGACACATCAGTTCCGAGTGCCCCGCTTCCATCCTTGTTAAATCGAGAAGATCTTTAACAAGCCTTCCCATTCGAAGCGATTCTTCATGGATGACCTTTATAAGCTCTTCACTCTCTTCTGGAGAAGCTGCCATGCCGTCCAGAAGCGCCTCGCTGTAACCCTGCATCATGGATAATGGAGTTCGAATTTCATGTGATACATTAGCAATAAAGTCTGTGCGCATCTTTTCAAGCTTTACTTGTTCCGTAATATCACGAAGAACTACAACAGCACCACGAATGACATCATCCGAATAAAGCGGAGCCATTGACGCTTCCCAGACGCCCTGCTTCACATGTAAATCTGTACTCTGATCTTTACCTTCATGCATCGTTTTATAGAATAGGGCATTAAGAGGTTCAGGCATCACATCAGCTGCCCATCCACCACCCTCTAAATCCTCGTCCCACTGTAGCCCCTGCCAAGTCTTGATAACGTCCTGACCTGGAGGATTGGCTAGAATAACATCACCATTATTATCAAAAGTAATTACTGCATCGCTCATACTGCGAAGGACACTAGCTAAATGCTCTTTTTCATGGTTTAAACTACGAATCGTCGTTTCCAGTTCAGCCGCCATGTGATTAAACGTATTCGCTAGTTCTCCGATCTCATCACTCGTAACGAGGTCGAGGCGCGTTCCATATTTTCCTTTTCGGATCGCATTCGCTGCCTGGATAAGTTTCTGCATCGGTTGGGTAATCTTCGTAAGAAGAAACAACCCAAAGAAAGTCGTCATCGAGAATCCGATAATCGACGCATAAGTAAATAACCGTTTAATATCTCCGGAATTCGTAAATACGGTATCAATATAAGGAAGCAGAAACAGCCCCAGTGTCAGTAAGACACAAGCTACAAGGCATGTTATCGTTATCCACAGCTTGCCGACAAGCGACCTCCAGAAGTTCACTTACTTAGGAACCTCCAACTTGTAGCCTACACCCCATACCGTTGTAATCATTGCAGCAGCTTCGCCTGATACCTTATTAAGTTTTTCGCGCAGACGCTTCACATGCGTGTCTACTGTACGGAGATCACCAAAAAATTCATAATTCCAAACATCCTTTAAAAGTTCCTCTCTCGAGAAAACTTTATCAGGTGATGACGCCAAATAATGTAATAATTCATATTCCTTTGGTGTTAAGCTAATTTCTTGTCCTCCCGCTGTTACACGGTGAGCATCATGCTCAATGACAAGGTGTGGAAATACAATACTATTCGTTGGAGTAGTCTCTTTCGTTAAATAAGCAGTTGCAGAAGAACGACGCAAAATCGCTTTTACGCGGTAAATAACCTCACGAGGGCTAAATGGCTTCACAACATAATCGTCAGCACCTACTTCAAATCCTTGCACACGATTAATTTCCTCACCTTTTGCCGTAAGCATAAGAATTGGAGTGGATTTCACTTGACGCAAACGGGAACATACCTCAACACCATCAATTCCCGGTAACATAACATCCAAAAGCACGAGCCCATAATCTTCGTTAGTTGCTTTCCGAAGAGCGGTTTCTCCATCCTCTGCCTCGTCGATTTCATATCCTTCTTTTTCTAGATACATTTTAAGTAATCGCCTAATGCGCTCTTCGTCATCTACTACGAGGATACGATTTCCATGCTCTGTCATCGGTAACATCTCCTTCATCATAAGGGAAAATCAGAAGGGCCCTCATCAAATCTTACTTGAGGACCTTTCTGGTTTATATCATAATCTGATTCACTTGTACTACATTATCATATTATTCGGTTCCGGCATAGGAATGAAGGCCAGCAATAATCAAATTCACGCCAACGAGTGTAAACATGACGACTATGAAGCCGATAACTGTGAGCCAAGACGATTTCTTCCCCTGCCAACCTTTGGATAATCGCAAGTGCAGGTATACACTATAGAATAGCCAAGTTATAAGTGCCCATACTTCTTTGGGATCCCATCCCCAGAAACGTCCCCACGCAATTTGCGCCCAAATCATTGCAAAGATAAGCCCGCCTAGAGTAAAGATTGGGAAACCGATAGCGATAGCCCGGTAACTGATTTCATCCAGATCGTCAGGATCTAGCTTACTTAGTGCAGGTTGGATCACTTTAGCAAGGGGCTTGCGCAGAACTAGTCTAAGTAATCCATATAGAATAATACCACTAACAATCGACCATATAACCGTGTTTAACTTGCGGCCAGCATTAACACCGTTCATCCAAGAAGGTGCCTCAAAGAGTGGGGACTTCATGCCTAGGAAAGGCTGCATACTGACAGTCTCACTGTTATACGGTGCAACAAGTGGAGGCATATCATAATCCACTTTAACTATTGTACTGACTTCTGTCTTAGGGTCAATATTTGTCTGGTTGAACTCTGCGTGGTAGCCTCCAGAACGGAAGCCGTATACAGAAACGATAAACCCGATTAATACCACAATAGCAAACATGCAAAGTTCCAACCAAAGCTGTTCTCGACGAGCTCCCCTGTCAGTACTGTTAAAATTAACCGTTCTTAACAAGTGCATCAACCCGGCTATAAAACCTACTGCAAAAAATGCATCACCTAGAGCAGCCAAGGTTACGTGAATTCCAAGCCAAATGGATTTCAAGGATGGAATCAGCGGTTGTACTTCTTGAGGAAATACAGCAGCATAGGCCATGATTATGATTGCAAGCGGAAGTGCAAATAATCCAAGCAAGGATTTTCGGTAAATCAAATAAAGAACTAAGAATGCAATCATAATAGCCATTGACAGGAATGTCATAAACTCATACATATTGCTGACTGGAACATGTCCTGAACCTGCCCAACGAGTAAAGAAATAAATCAAGTGACCGATTAACCCGATCGTAGCCGTTACGAAGGCAATCTTTCCCCACTTCGCAACATGAGCCTCAGGGTCTCTCTTTCTAAAGCGTTTACCTAATACGGCCAATCCATAAAAACTAAATGACAAACAATAAAGTAAGAATGCAACTATAAATACATCGCTGCTAAAATCCACTAATGTCATGGCTTACTCCCCCTATTATTCTCCAATGACTTCTCTTCAACCTCGATGTTCATTTGCTTGAGTACAGCCGATATTTCCCGACGTAATCCGAACCAATTCTTGTTCGTATGTGCTCCCAATGTCAGCATCCCGTTATCGATCCGAAGCCATATCCGGCGATGCTGGAAATAGAAGCCCATGATGAGACCAAGCATGCCTATGGCAGCTCCAATCCAAATAAAAGGCATAACTTTATCAACACGTACGTTCAAGTATGTAGTGGATTTGGATAAATCGACATCCTCCATGTTTTTCACATCCAGATTGAGAGGGATCGTTCCACCAGCTAACTGTGTATTCAGTGCATCCTGCTGAAAACGTTCCTTGTCAATTTGTTTCGGGAAGTAGAAATACTGAACTCCACTTTCAGGAAGGTCAGGGCCGTGAATCAGGAATAAAAATGCTGGTGCATTAGGACTTGATGACATATTGGCGGGCTCACCTTGATCATTTAGGCCGAAGTCTGAAAATTTAGACTTAAGCTTAAGCGTGTAAGCTCCCACCTTGTATTCACGTTCCGGATCTCGAATATTTAAATTGAACTTCCCGTATTCTTCTCCCGTCTTAGCATTTACTAACACAGGTGAAACAGAGCGAATAACCGGGGTCAAGTCATAATCGAACTGATATGCCATCAAACCTTTATAATTCAAGGGATGATTCACTTCAATATTGTGCCGATCAACTTCTACTAGCTTCGGCTCCTTGGTCAAATCGTCACAATCGGCTTCACACATATATAGAATCGCTTTCGTTTCGAACTTTTTAGGCAGGACCTTCCCCTTGCCTTTAAATTCCTCCGGCATATCATCTTCAGTGTAAAACTCAACTGTAAAACCATCATTTTTAAGATAATAGCTCGTATCAGGGATTTTCTTTACATCCCCTTCTGGGAAACCTAAATGTACATCCATGTGCATCCCTGGAAGCCCTCTGGCAAGTACAGCAAGAAGAAATACGATAAGTCCGATATGAAGCACATAAGGCCCCCAGCGACTAAAGCGTTGTTTCTCTGCAAGCAAAGTACCACCATCCGTACGCACACGATATCCTTTTTTACGTATAAGCGGCTTAACCTTCTCTACCCACTCTGCTCCTTCTTCAGCAATCGGAGTCTGATAGGCTACTTTTTGACGAGTAAGGAAAGACATATGTTTAGGAATTCGTTGTCTGCTTAGCGCTTTGTACAGTGGAAGAACACGATCCAGGCTGCAAATAACGAGTGAAGCGCCAATCATCACCAATAACAGTACAAACCACCATGACGTATATGTATGAGAAAAACCAAGCAAGTAATAAATGTGACCTATTTTCCCATATTCTTGTTTGTAATATACTGACGGATCAATATTTAGAAACGTACTCTCCTGAGGAAAAATCGTCCCAAACATTGAACCAACTAATGTCAGTATAATCAAATAAATCGCAACTTTAACGGAAGAGAAAAAGTTCCACACCCGGTCGATAACACCCGGATTAGACTTTTGCGAACGACGGGCCACACCATCATAACGCATCTCTAAAATACTTTGAGACTCAGCCTCTTCAGTTAAAGGTTTACCACAAGCTTCACATAACACGGTTCCTGTTGGGTTTTGGTGGCCACATTCGCACTTAGTGTTCGCAATAAAAGGCCTTGATTCTTGACTCATTGTGAATTCACCAACTGTTCAATTTGTTTGTCCAAGGTGCTTAAATCTAGTTCGCCGATTTTTATGTGAACGATTTCGCCTTTGGACGACACAAAATAGGTTGCCGGCATTGCGCCAACTTTGTAGCTAGTCACCGCATTGCGATCCGGGTCCATTAATATAGGAAATTCCACGCCGGTCTGAGCAACAAAATTCTCAACCGTCATTTTGTCTTCACCAGCGTTAATACCTATAATTTCGACACCTTCACTTTGCCACTTCTCCTGCTGAGCTTGAAGAGCTGGCATTTCTCTCACGCAGGGTGGACAGTAAGTTCCCCAGAAGTTAATCACTTTGGCTTTGCCATCGTATTCCTTCAAGGTATGCACCTTACCGTCCAGCCCAAGCAGTTGAAAGTCAGGAGCTTGATCGCCTTCCCTGGGAATCCCGTCTTTACCCATAACAACGGTCGCCACAGCATAAGCACCTAAAAGAACAATAATCAACAGTATGATGATTTGAACAGTTTTTTTCGACTTACCCATAAACGAAGCAGCATCCTTTCTATGACATTCATCATATCGTTCGTAACAGGTGTGAACATCCTATGAACAATTATAACGAAATTTGCCATAAAAGCTGCATTCCAATTTGAATATTATGTGTCATCTTTTACCGTTTTTTTCGTTGACTTCCTTCCGGCTTGGCCGATTTCGCCAACTGTTTGAGCGTATTTATTTCATCAGCGGTCAAATGACGATACAAACCTCTTTTTAAATTTTGAAGCAGTAAGTCGCCATAAGATATACGTTTCAGACGAGACACTGGATGGTTTATAGCTTCAAACATACGACGAACCTGGCGGTTACGTCCTTCGTGAATGGTGATGGAAATAACGGATTGCTTATTATCCGGATCTACGTCCTTATACTCAACCTCAGCAGGTGAAGTCATTCCGTCTTCCAGCATAATACCTTGACGAAGCTTGTCCAGTTCTGTTCCATGTGGTACGCCTTTTACAGTTGCAAGATACGTTTTTGGCACATGATACTTTGGATGGCTAAGTAAATTAGCAAATTCACCATCGTTCGTAAGCAACAAAAGCCCTTCCGTATCATAGTCAAGCCGCCCGATCGGATACACACGTTCTTTTATACCTTTAAGATAATCCGACACGATTTTGCGGCCTTCCGGATCGGAAGCGCTCGTGATGACACCCTTGGGTTTGTTTAGCATGATGTAAACTTTTTTCTCATTCTTGATCGGTTTACCTGCTACCGTGATCATATCTTGATCGGGATCCGCTTTCGTACCGAGCTCGGTTACGGTCTCCCCGTTTACCTGCACCTTTCCTTGCAAAATCAATTCTTCGCACTTGCGGCGGGAAGCTATCCCAGCCTGTGCCATAATTTTTTGTAATCTCTCCATGTTCGTTAGGTCACCTCAAGTCTAATGATACCCACCTGCAGGATAAATCACAAGCGCGTTCCATGGAAAATATGCTCCAGGGCATGTTTCAGAATGTGGAAACAAGTAGAGCGGGGATATCGAATAGCGTTTAGACAGCTCTGCAATAATCTTACTGGCCGTAAAAAGCTGGATTTTTTGTTCCTTATCCATCGCGTCATAATCTCTGTTAAAATCACCTTCTAGGCATATGTGTATGTTCTCGGAGTCAAGCAATACAGACGAAGTAGAAACAGATCCATCCCTGCGGATGATAAAATCCCATTTTTCCAGCTTCGTCTCCTTCTCACATGCGGTATTGTGTATGACAAAACCTTCAAACCCCATATAATCACCTCATCATACCGATCTGGATGCATCAGTATATGCGGTACCGGTTGCAGCGATATAGACATCTGTCCTTGTCTTCAGTAAAAAAGCCTGTTCATCCGAAGACGAACAGGCATACAGCGATTGCAGCTATGAAACCTACAACATCAGAAAACAATCCTACCTTTAGAGCATATCGACCATTTCGTATACTTACCGCACCAAAATATACAGTAAGAACGTATAGCGTTGTATCTGTACTACCCTGTATTGTAGAAGCAATCCGGCCAATCATAGAATCGGGACCATAGGCCCGAATCAATTCCGTAGTATAAGCCAAGGACCCGTTTCCTGTCAGGGGACGAAGAATTCCTAAAGGGAGAACTTCACTTGGGACACCAAGCCACTGCAAGAAAGGGGCTGTCCACCCAACCAAAAACTCCAATGCACCCGAGGAACGAAACACGCTAATCGCCACCATCATTCCTACCAGATGAGGAATAATCGATATCGCCGTTGAAAAACCATCTTTCGCTCCATCTACAAAAGATTCATAAACAGGTACTCTTTTCGTATAGGCATATAGCGGAATGAACGCGATAATGACCGGAATTGACCATGCGGATATTGTATTAATCCACGCCAGCACCTATCCTCATCCTTTCCCGTTTACAGTTGTATTCAGGTGATTACCTAGGCCCGGAGGTTTATTCTTCCGAATTGTACGCGCTCTATAAAATCGATCGGCAATGATAGCTGCTAGTGTTGCCACAGCCGTAGCAAGGAGGGTTGTACCTACAATCTCCGTTGGATTAGCGGAATGATAGTTCATCCTAATCGCGATAAGTGTTGTAGGAATAATGGTTATACTTGCGGTATTAAGGGCAAGTAAAGTACACATCGCTGGTGTGGCTGTATCTTTATCTGGATTAAGCTTTTGCAACTCTTGCATTGCTTTGATACCCATTGGAGTGGCTGCATTCCCAAGACCAAACAAATTCGCACTCATATTGGACAAAATATAACCCATGGCTGGATGATTTTTTGGTACATCGGGAAATAAAAAGCGGACGACAGGACCCATAAGTTTAGCTACCTTAGCCAGCATTCCTGAATCTTCTGCCAGCCGCATCATCCCCAGCCAAAACACCAAAACACTGATCAGTCCGAATGAAACTGTTACTCCCGTTTGCGCTCCATCAAAAGCAGCTTTGGTCACACTATCTATATTTCCAGTGAAGGCAGCGAATATAAAACCGGCCAGGATCATCCCCATCCAAATCACATTGATCATCATGCTCTCCCCCGTTCATTTCCTCATCCAAGCTCTCTCTCCCATTCACTTAAAACGACGTTATTGTGTTCCTCCGAACATTAATCTAATTATTTTTCCAGCTGCCTGCAAAAGGGTTCCTTTATCGTAATCCTGTGCCATTGCACTCTTAATTGTCTCTCTTGGTAATTGGCTTCCTTCGGCATACACAGGTACCCGTCCAATCATTTTCCCATTCAATGATAGTTCTACATAACCTCTGAGTCCAAAGTTCAGATCCGGATTACTCTCCTTTTTCAGTACAAGCTTCTTATATACTTTCCCCTCTTCACCTTTCGTTAGAGCGTATGAAAAGCTGGAACCGGTAACAAACGAATACCCCTGTATCTTCTGTCCCTGTACGGTAATCTGGTTTAGTGAGAAATTATCGAACCCATAATCAAGCATATTGGAATGATCATTCCAGTCATCACCATCGTTTAAGGTGACTGCAGCGATCTGTTGTCCATTTCTAGTAGCCGAACTAACAAGACAACGGAAAGCTTTTTTGGTATAGCCTGTCTTAACACCATCCGCACCGTCATAAAAACGAAGCATTTTATTTTTGTTATCCCATTTGTAATCCCATTTCTCGTTCGGATTCGGAGCTTTTTTCATAGGTGTTTTCACAATTTCCTTGAATGTAGCATTTTTCAACGCATACGCTGTCAATTTGACTAAATCATTGGCCGATGAGTAATGATTGTCATGGTCTAACCCATGAGGGTTCATAAAGTGTGAATTACTCAGACCAAGCTCTAACGCTTTTTCATTCATCATGAGCACAAAACCTTCTTCAGAGCCACCCACATGTTCTGCAATTGCAGAAGCAGCATCATTACCTGATCGAAGCATTAAACCATACAGCAGGTTTTCCAGAGACATTTCTTCCCCTAGCTTCAGGAAAAGAGATGAGCCTTCTTTCGCGAACGAGTTCTTAGTTATCTTGACTGTGTCTTTCAAGTTTCCTCGCTCGATGGCTACAATTGCTGTCATGATTTTGGTCAGGCTCGCAATTCTCATGCGCTCGTCCCCTTTTTTACTGTAAAGGAGCCTTCCAGATGTAACATCAATCAGAGCTGCAGCCTCAGCATGGTTTGATGGGGGCATAGGCTTTTCATTTTCTGGTTCAGCATGAGCAGGGATCACAGTACCAAGCAGCAATATAAGAACCGATAGAAATACAAACATGGTTTTGCTGGTAAAACGATTGTATCGTCTCATAGTTTTTATCCTCCGGTGGTCAAAATCTTGTACAAGTATATGCAGATATGGCCAAGGGTATGTCCTTTTCCCGAATTCTGATTTCATACAAATAAAAGATAAAAAAACGATATAAATAAAAACCAAAGATCCCTTCCGGTATTTGGAAGGGATCTTTGGTGGATTATTGGGACTGTTGAGTAGCGTTTTGAGTTTGGCCCTGGCCCTTATTTTGGCTTTGGCTTTGAAACATCGATTGGATTTGATCAAGTAAATAAGGTGTCGCATCAATCATGCGTTCGAACAGATGAGTCTGATTATCAAGCGGAACGATATGAACGCCTTCTTTAGCCACGACAAGGAATGCGATCGGCCGTATGGATACACCACCACCGCTACCTCCACCGAAAGGAAGCGAGCGATTGTTGCTGTGCTGATTACTGCTTTGGTTATCTCCTCCACGTCCATTACTGCCGCTATCTGTATTATAGTCACTTCCACCTGCTGCAAAACCAAAAGCGACTTTACTGATCGGAAGAATAACGGTTCCATCCGGCGTGTTTACAGGATCTCCAACGATGGTATTCACATCAACCATCGCTTTAATATTTTCCATCGCGGTTTGCATTAACCCTTGAATGGGGTGATCTGACATGATGACTTCCTCCTCTGTGCGATATAAATAAGGACTTACCTACACTATTTGTATTGTGCGCACCGAGGAGATGGATTATGTATTGATCACACCACATTTACTGCTCAAGCTCTAAACAAGGCGTTCTTCCAAGTTTTAAGTCCTCCTCTTATCGTCAAGATGCGAACAATAAGCACAAGTCCTGCAAATATGGCTCTGCCACAAGTAATTCTAACGACAAAACTAAAGTCTGTTGATAGTTGAGGAGGTCCATCAAAGTCTGGTAACACTTGTAATTGAGGAGTACTTGTCAACTTAACATAAAAGGACAGCAAGCCGAGGATGGTATGCTTTACTCCCCACACAGCACCTGCTGCTACAGCTGTTTCGGCTGCATTATCCAAGGCAAGGGAAGTCGCCCAACGGACTTCAGATAATCTCACGATGGATAGCGTATTCAGCAACCAATTTTTGAGACCTTTAGTGCCCCAAATTAGTTTTTGATATTCCCTGAATCGAAACACATTCTTACTGTTCTTCTCTACTGCAACGTCGCTTGTCTCAGTCGATGAATCCGTTGAAAGTGGTACGTCGCTGTAATGCACTCCTGTATCTGTTATCCTAAAAGGCACTTCATACTGCACATCGACTAAACCGTACAGCATTCGAATACCTACATTCATCCTATACTCTTTACTTCGAAGAACGAGGTGCAATCGAATCGTAACCGTGGACGCCATGATGAGGATAAGCAGAACAACCAGTATCAACAGCACCAGTATCAATAGAAAAAGCCATATCCCCACACTGTAACCTCCAAAACGTTGTTGAACAACTCTCTGGCTTAGTATGGCAAATATTCCTCTAAATGATACGAAAAGAACATAAAGCAAAAAGAAGCCCGAGGGATGTCCCCGAGCTTCTATCCATTTATCTTAATTCACATCGTCAAATGTAAGCTGCTTGTTATCTAGCTTATCAAACAGCATCTGCGTCTCTTCTTCCAGACTCTCAGCGTCTGCCTCAAATTGTGAAGGTTCAGGTAAATCCTTAATACTCGCCAATCCGAAATAGTCCAAAAATGATTTAGTCGTTCCATAGAGAATTGGTCTTCCAATTGCTTCAGCACGGCCTACCTCTTCAATTAATCCTTTATTTGTAAGAGTATGAATCGCCCGTTCTGCTTTCACACCTCGTATTTCCTCTATTTCAACACGTGTAATTGGCTGTCGGTAAGCGACAATAGATAGTGTCTCAAGTGCAGCCTGAGACAAAGAAGAGCGTGAAGGAGAATAGGCAAGCCTTTCGAAATAAGGTGCATGTTCTGGCAGCGTTGCTAGTTTATAGCTACCTGCTATTTGGACAATTTGAATCCCCCGATGTTCTTGTTCGCAGTTCTTCTTCATCTCGTTCAAAGCATCTTTAACGACGTCGGCCGGTTGTTCTGTAATTTCTGTCATCTGCTTTACCGACAATCCTTCTTCGCCAGATAAAAATAACAGTCCCTCAATAATCGATTTCAGCTTCGGAAAATCCATCAAACCTTACTTCCCCTCTCCACTCCATTACGATGTCATCAAATAATTTCTCTTGATAACAGCATATTTGTTTCATTTTCATCAATTCAAGAATCGCCAAAAAAGTAACGACAATTTCATGCCTTACCATTTCTTCATGCAGAAGTTTTGAGAATAATACTCTGCCACCCGGACCAGCGCTTTCCAGAGTATGTACCACCTGCTTAATCCGGTCTTTAACCGATAATTCATCTCTCTGTATGCGGGCATATGAAGTACGTTTGACCGCTTTACTGAGTGCCTTTTGGAATGCAGCAATCAGATCAGAAGTATGCAACCCTAAAACCGGATTTTCATCCGCCTCGGGCATGAAAGGAGTTAAATCTTCCGGCTCCTTTGAATAGATCAGACTACGTTCAAATTCTCGTTCATGAAGGTGCTGTGCAATCCCTTTGTACTTCCGGTATTCAATCAACCTCTGAACAAGTTCCGCCCTTGGATCGATATCTTCTTCTTCGTAATAATCAAACTCGTCCATTTCAATAACCGGTGGTTTCGGCAGTAACAGTTTACTCTTAATCGAAAGCAGTGTGGCAGCCATCACCAAAAACTCACTGGTAACTTCTAGCTCCAGCTCCTGCATAGAATGTAAATAAGCCATGTACTGTTCGGTAATCTCTTTGACGGGGATATCCTGGATATCAATTTCCGCTTTATCTATGAGATGAAGCAACAGATCCAGCGGTCCTTCAAATGTCTCCAGCTTATATAGTACAGTCACGGTGAATCCTCCCGCCACAAAATAAAATGCAGCGCCCTTAGTAGATTCTAAAAAGGGCACTACATTAAATAAGCACTATTTTAGCTGTTTCGTCAAGTTTGCCATTTCAATTGCTGCCATTGCAGAATCCCAGCCCTTGTTACCTGCCTTCGTTCCTGCTCTTTCAATCGCTTGTTCGATATTCTCCGTTGTCACAACACCAAAAATCGTTGGCACTCCGGTTTTCAGGTTAATTGCAGATACACCCTTAGCAACTTCATTACATACATAATCATAATGTGTAGTTGAACCCCGAATCACAGTTCCAAGCGTAATAATAGCATCGTACTTACCGCTTTCCGCCATTTTTTGAGCAATCAGAGGAATCTCAAATGCCCCTGGTACCCACGCTACATCGACCTCATTATCTTGAACTCCATGACGTTTCAAAGCATCAAGAGCCCCACCTAGTAATTTACTAGTAATAAATTCATTAAAGCGCCCTACAACAACTCCATACTTTAAACCTTCAGATACGAGATTTCCTTCAAAATAGTGTGCCATATTTGTCATCAACCTTTCAGATTGGGATAAATTAGTATTTTTTTGATTAATAATTGTGATAAGAGTTCTATTGAATTGGACTACATATCATTAAACTGCAGCATATGACCGAGTTTCGCCTGTTTTGTATGAAGGTATCCGGTATTATCATCATTCTCAGGCATCTGGATAGGAACGCGTTCTACGATTTCAAGCCCATAACCTTCAAGTCCTTTAATCTTCCGTGGATTATTCGTTAATAAGCGAATTTGACGAACCCCAAGATCTTTCAGGATCTGTGCCCCAATACCATAGTCACGCAAGTCGGCCGGAAAGCCTAATTTCAAATTAGCGTCAACGGTATCTAGCCCCTCCTCCTGCAACTTATAAGCCTTTAACTTGTTAATAAGCCCGATGCCTCGGCCTTCTTGTCGCATATATAATAGAACGCCTTCTCCCTCTTCTTGAATTTGCCTTAAAGCTGCATCAAACTGGGGACCACAATCACAGCGATGAGAATGAAATACGTCACCGGTCAAGCATTCAGAATGGACACGCACCAGAACCGGCTTATCACCGCTAATCGAACCTTTCACAAGTGCGATATGCTCTTTATTATCAACTGCATTCGTATAAGCAATTGCCTGAAACTCTCCAAAATCTGTTGGCATACGAACCGAAACCTCTCGGGTGACTAGCTTCTCTTTATCATTACGATAATGGATCAGGTCTTTAATACTGATCAGTTTAAGGTTATTCTTCAAAGCGATCTGGGCAAGATCAGGCAAACGCGCCATCGTCCCATCTTCTTTCATAATCTCGCAAATGACACCCGCTGGAAACGATCCACATAAGCGAGCCAGATCAACCGCTGCCTCCGTATGACCTGCCCGGCGTAAAACACCTCCGTTCTTCGCAATAAGCGGAAACATATGCCCTGGTCTTCTGAAATCGGAAGGTGCAGCATCCGGATCTAATATTCCTTGAACTGTTAGCGATCTTTCAAATGCAGATATACCGGTAGTCGTATCTTTATGATCGATGGAAACTGTAAAAGCAGTCCCGTGATAATCGGTATTTTGAGTAACCATAGGCTGTAAATCCAATTCGTTAGCCCTCTCTTGTGTAATAGGCAAACATACTAATCCTCTGCCTTCCGTAATCATGAAATTAATAACTTCGGGTGTTGCCTTATCTGCAAGTGCGATAAAGTCGCCTTCATTCTCCCGGTCTTCATCATCAACAACAATTACGACTTTCCCCTGCTTCAGGTCATCAATTGCTTCTTCAATCGAGCTAAACTTAAATTGATTATCCATAGCTCATTTCTCCTCTATTTTCATGGTGTAAATAACATGTATTATTAAGCAAATCCGTGCTCAGACAAATATTCATGGCTAATACCACTACTCTTTTCTTTACTTGCTGCCCCTCGCGAACCGTAATGAAGAAGATGGTCGACATACTTACCTATAACGTCGTTCTCTATGTTAATCGTGGCGCCAACTTTCTTAGATGCGAGTATGGTTTCGGCAAGTGTATGAGGGATAATGGACACCGTAAAGGAAGACTCATTTACATTTACAACGGTCAGGCTAACCCCATCTAGAGTAATCGAGCCTTTAGGAATAATGTATTTAAAAAGTTCTGCATTCGAAGGCGTAATTTCATACACGACTGCATTTTGATCCTCTTTAATACTCCGAATGTAACCTGTTCCGTCAACATGGCCCTGAACAATATGCCCGCCGAATCTTGCTCCGGCTGCCATCGCTCGTTCCAAATTCACTTTGCTACCTGCCTGAAGCTCCTTAAGATTGGTCCTACGGTAAGTCTCAGGCATAACATCAACGGTAAATTGACTTGTATTAATTGTGGTCGCGGTTAAACATACACCGTTAACGGCTACACTATCTCCAAGCTTTAAATCATTCATTATTCGTGAAGCCGATATGCTTAGTACCATCGCTTCACCTTTCCGACCAATTCGGTGAAGTTCACCGATTTCTTCTACCAATCCTGTAAACACAGGATCCCTCCTTTCCAGCTCGATTCCATTTCTTATCGAAAAAATAATCTATGAATCCGTTACGGCCACACGGGGATACCTCGAATACACAAATTATCATTCAGCTGTTCAATCTCAAGGTCCCTTAAAGTAATGGCTTCACTCATATGTGCGGCACCGTTAAATGCAAAGCTCGATGGAGCTCCCAAGCCACCTACGATTTTGGGGGCCATAAAAAGAACAATCTGATCCACAAGCTGTTCTTCAAGCATGGAGCCATTCAAGGTGCCTCCACCCTCAAGAAGTATAGAGCCAATCTCCATCTGACCTAATAAAGTCATTGCAAGACTTAAATCTACTCGCGGACCATCCCCACAGCTCAAGACCTCGATCCCCATTTTCTGAAGCGCCTCTCTTCTCCCCGCATCCCCATTCTTTGTTGTCAAAATAATCGTCCTTGCATTCCTGTCCGTTAACATTTTACTTTTCAAAGGAATATTGAGTCTGGAGTCCACTACAATCCGGATCGGATTCAGCCCATCTACGGGTAGACGAGTCGTCAGCAGCGGATCATCCTTTATGACTGTAGATACCCCGACCATAATAGCCTGATGGCGATGCCGAAGTGTATGGACTCTCTCCCTTGCGACTTCATTGGATATCCATTTGCTATCACCCGTTTTCGTAGCAATTTTGCCATCCAATGTGCTTGCTGTCTTCAGTGTGACAAATGGCCTTCCGGTCGAAATAAACTTTATGAAAGATGCATTTAGTTTAAGTGCACGATCTTTTAGAATTCCGATGTCAACCTGAATCCCAGCAGCACGTAGCATTTCAATCCCTTTGCCAGCTACAAGCGGATTGGGATCTTCAGCAGCAATTACAACTCGTTTTACCCTCTCTGCAATTAACCTCTCACTACAAGGTGGCGTCCTGCCATAATGACTACATGGTTCGAGTGTAACGTAAACCGTACTGCCAGCCGCTTTATCTCCAGCCATTTGAAGGGCATGAATCTCAGCATGCGGTGTTCCTCTTTCAAGATGTGTACCTATTCCAGCAAGCATGCCATCCTTTACAATGACACAACCGACTACCGGATTTATGCCAGTCTGACCTTGAGCCCGTTCTGCCATTTCTAATGCAAGTGACATATAAAATTCATCATTCATCATATCTCTCAACCATACTCCCCTCCCTCTTCACGCAATTGATCATTGAAGTCGGAATTGATTCCAATCGGAACTGTTCCGTATTGCACAAAAAAAGCCCTGTATGGATCATGAAATCCAAACAGGGCTTTGAGTATACGGGAGTTATAATAGACAAGCAGAAATAAACAAGATATGACAGATGCAACCAAAGTAACACAAATAAACTGTAGCACAAAAAAAAGCTAAGCAAATCAGCTGTGAATACTTTGTGAAAACCTGCACATATCAAAAATGTCATTTCTGGCAGACCTACCTTTTAAAAAACAAGGTACGCCTCTTATCCTTCTCCCATCCAGACTATACTGTCGGTCCCGGATTTGCACCAGGTCCACCGCATATACTTCAGCATACTCACCTACGTATATCCGGGTCACGGACTAAGTCCGCAATAACATGCTCATGAGCTAAGTTATCACGTCCATCACCGCCGGTAGGGAATTTCACCCTGCCCCGAAGGATATAAATTGAAACTTTATTTAGTTAATAAAATCGTAACAAAACAAAATACAAAACACAAGGTATTAATTTATAGAAATTTATGTCTATTTGTGAATGGCTCAATACATCAAAAGAACTTACAAAAAGAAACAACCTCCCTATAAAGGAAGGTTGTCCAATATTAAAGTATTAAGCTTCGAATACTTTAACCTCTTTCATTTTATCACCAGGTCTTACATTGTTCACATGCTCCATACCGCTAATCACTTTACCAAACACGGTATGAACGCCATCCAGGTGAGGTTGTGGGCCGTAACAGATAAAGAACTGGCTACCGCCTGTGTTAGGGCCTGCATGCGCCATAGACAATACACCAACATCATGCTTAGTGGTGTTCGTTGCAGTCTCACATTTAATTGTGTAGCCAGGACCGCCTGTACCGTTACCAGTAGGGCATCCACCTTGAGCTACGAAGCCTGGAATTACACGGTGAAAGCTTAGTCCGTTATAAAAACCGCTGTTAGCCAATTTTTCAAAGTTGGCTACCGTATTCGGTGCTTCTTCAGGCAAAAATTGAATTTCTACTACTCCGCCGTTTTCTAACTCGATTGTACCTTTTTTCATTTCTCTTCACTTCCTTAAATTGATGTTCTATTAAATGACGTACTCATTGTATCTTATTTACAACATCTGTTGCAAACGAAGTTCACACAAAAGGATCACTCCTCTATACACTGTTTAGGAGTGATCCTTTATAAATAAGTTCAAACTTTAAAATTAGCTTAATACAGTCTGTTTGTTTTGGATACGTTCTGGAACAACATCATGCCTAACAATATCCTCCAAGCTCTCGCGACGAACGACCAAATCACTAACTCCGTCTTTAACAAACACTACTGCCGGTTTACGGATCCGGTTGTAGTTACTAGCCATGGAATAATTGTAAGCACCTGTACAAGCAACCGCAAGCAAATCACCGGATTGAACCTTCGGCAACTCTACATCCCATATGAGCATATCTCCACTCTCACAGCATTTACCAGCAATCGAGACCTTCTCTTCATTCTGCTCATTCGCACGATTAGCCAAAATCGCCTCATACTGTGATTCGTACAACGCCGGACGTGGATTATCTGTCATCCCGCCGTCCACTGCAACGTACTTACGTACGCCAGGGATATCTTTACTTGTACCTACCGTGTAGAGTGTTGTTCCCGCATCTCCTACAATACTGCGGCCGGGTTCTACCCAAATCTCAGGAAGTTCAGGACCGATCCCTTCGAAATGTACTTTAACCGAATCGGTAATTGCCTTAACATACTGCGATACCTGAAGCGGAGTGTCACCTTCCACATAACGAATACCAAATCCGCCGCCAAGGTTTACAACCGTGAAAGTTACATCCAGTTCTTCTTTAACGGAACGCGCAAATTCAGCTACACGCTGAACAGCCATCTGGAATCCTTCAACTTCAAAAATTTGTGACCCGATATGAGAGTGCAGTCCCAGAAGCTCAAGATTTGGTTGGGCAGATGCAAGCTTTACCGCTTCAAATGCCGATCCATTACCGATATCGAACCCAAATTTGGAGTCTGTTTGACCGGTTGAAATGTATTCATGAGTATGTGCTTCAACGCCAGGAGTTACACGAAGCAATATCTTCACGTGACGATTCTTCTCAGCTGCAACCGCCTGTAGCAAATGTAACTCTACCTCGTTATCTACGACGAAACAGCCGATATTTGCATTCAATGCCATCTCAATTTCGTCAAGTGTCTTATTGTTACCATGAAAATGAATCCGTTCTGCTGGAAATCCTGCCTGAAGTGCCGTATAGAGCTCACCATCTGATACGACATCAAGTGACATTCCCTCTTCTTCTGCAAGACGGCACATTGCCATTACGCAAAATGCTTTGCTAGCGTATGCAACCTGATATTTTAATCCGGAAGTCTTGAAAGCTTCGATGTATTCTCTGCAACGTGTTCTAACCGACTGCTCGTCTACAATATAAAGAGGGGTTCCATACTGTGCTTTTAGCTCAGCTGTATCGCACCCACCAATTTCAAGATGTCCAAGTTCGTTGATTCTGCTAGTACCGTGTAAAAACATGCTCACAATTCCTCCGATCGATATTTACAAAATGTGATAATCGAATAATTGTTCACAGTATAGCAGACAACGATACGTAATTAAATGGATTTTTCAACATAACCTTTGTGTTATAATTACTCGCGCTTCCGTTTGGGATCCATTTCTGGCCCCATCTTAGTACTATCCCGTGTCTTGTTTAAAGCTGGACGCTTTCTGGAATAGAGAATCGGCTTTCGGAAAAGCACCTCAGCCATCGCCTTTGCACTAAATGGTATAAATGGCCACATATAAGACGAGTTATAGGACCGGTGTGTTGTCAGAAGCAAGATGAGTAGCGTGGTTCCAACAACAAGCCCTTTGACGCCAAACAATGCCACGGCTATTAATAGGGCTAGTCGTACAACCCGATTGGCCAGACCTAGTTCATAACTCGGTGTCGCAAACATACCAATTGCTGCAACCGCCATATAGAGCACCACTTCGTTAACAAACAAGCCTGTCTTCACGGCGATGTCGCCGATCATGATTGCTGCAATCAAACCCATTGCGGAAGCCAAAGGCGTCGGTGTATGCACAGCGGCTAGACGCATGAGATCGACACCAAATTCTACGATCAGAAATTGGGCGATAATTGGAATTTTTGCGTTTTCCTGCGGCCCTATAATATCAAGATGCGGCGGCTTCAATTCTGGATGAATGACAAGCAGCATCCAGAGCGGCAAGAGAAACATTGAGGCGAATATTCCTCCGAAACGAATCCAGCGCAGATAGGTTCCCATAAATGGTGTCTGCCTGTTTTCTTCCGCATGCTGACATAGATCAAAGAACGTTGACGGCATAATCATAACGCTTGGTGAGGTGTCTACCATCACGACAATTCTGCCTTCCAGTAAGTGGGAGGCGACCACATCCGGACGTTCCGAATATCTTACGAGCGGGTAAGGGTGCCAACCTTTATTTACAATCGCCTCTTCAAGTTGCTTATCTGCTAAAGGTATGCCTTCCAGATCTAGCTCCTGAATTTTGTGTCTTATAGCCTCGACCTGTTCTCTGTCGGCAATATCATCTATAAACAAAATTGATACATCCGTTTGTGTACGTCGTCCTACCTGCATGATTTCACTATGTAGCCCAGGATCACGCACACGCCGACGGATTAGATTAATATTGGTAAGCAAGGTTTCAGTAAATCCGTCTCGCGAGCCTCGTACGACCTTTTCAGTGTCTGGTTCGTCTGGATTCCTTGAAGGATATATTCTCGTATCGAGCAAAATGACCGACTGCTCTCCTTCAATAAAGAAAGCACTCATTCCTGTCATTACCTTACTTATCGCTTCACTAAGTTTATTTGTTGACTCCACCTGAACATATGGAATGTACTTATTCTTAATGTTGGAATAAGCATGTGTACCGATATCTTCAGGTGTTAAGTAAGTAAGCCGCTTTAAAATTTCAGTCCCCACTGCAGAGTTAATATAACCGTTCATAAATAAAAGCCCGGTCTCTTTTCCTCCTATTGTCATCTCTCTAAAAACAATATCAAAGGAAACTCCAAGACCCATGACCTCGCCTAATATAACTTTCAGATCCTTCATCCGCTCGGGGATTTCATCTGATCCTTGCCAATACAAAACAGACTCATAGGTACTATCAGAAGTTTCGCTATTCCTCTTCTTGATCAAGGCATCCTCTTCCAACTTTTTCATTTCTGATGGGGGAATCACTGGAACATCTTCTTCTTTATTGCCTGCAAATCCCGTATTATCATCCATGCATATTACCTCCTGTTCCCCTTTTGGTTACTGCCTATAAATAAACCACTCAAACAAAGAACCTGCGACTTTTCCGGCAACCATTGCCATGAGCAAACCAAAGAGATAACGGGTCAGCTTCAATCGTTTGGATAGAATCGGAAGGACATTCAACACCTCTGTGAGTGCCGCGGCGAGCATACCGATAAATACACCACAGAACAATCCAATGATCGTACTAACTACTGGACCTAAAGATACTTTCCACTTCCAGAAATCTGCGACTGTCCCTATCAAGGATCCCGTAATTAAAGCTCCTTCATACCAATGAACTTTGTCATAGGTCCAAGTCAATTGAGAAAGTCTCGGTACAATATCGAGTACAATGATAAGCGCTATGACCCCGCCCCCTACGGCTATACCACCTGCAACTCCAAAAAGGATGGAGAGCAATTGTTGCATAATCAGGATCATAGTTTTCCTCTGCTATTCATATTCTCCGCTTCGGCAGAATTCTCGAATGTCTTCATTTTCCTGTATTCCTCGGCCACAACAAATTGATCAAGGTTTTCCTGATACAAGTACATTTCCACTTCTAGCGGTGTGGGCTCTTCATTCCATTTCTTTTTGAAAATATGGTTGAAAAACACAGTCATACCAAAACCAATCCCAAGTGAATAAGCAATCTGAAACAGATAAGGATTCTCATCTCTATGTCCCGTTACCATCTCTACAATTCGGATATGCACCTCGAGCATATTGACATCTGCATGAAAGTTCATGATGGTTAAGGCAGAACCAAAGAACAAAAGCAGCCAAACGAGCGGAAACCAGAACCAGGAGGGCTTAACCGAAGGGCCAACTAGTTCCACTAAAGTATGGTGATTTCCCATTGGCTCAATTTGGACATTTGGAATCATCTCCCGGATTTTTGGAATGATCTGAATCAAATCCATTAAAAGCCGGTTCCCATCCCGATCCTTAGGGTGAGCAAGGGCTAGACTTCGAAGCGGTTTCTCCCATTCAGGATCGCAAATAATAAAAGCAACATCTCCGAGTTTGACGGTCTGATCTATAGGCAGTCGAATACGACTCCTTAGCTGCAGATATACCGTCGGAGTGGGACTAACCTTCATCCGGAACACTCCTTTACTGCTAAATTACCGTTAGTATGGGAAATAAAAGCTCATCTTACTCTTATTTACCTTTCCATATGCAGGCAGCCGAAAGCAAAAAAGACCGTTCGAGGTTTATCCCTCGGACGGCCTTCATTGTTCTTAAAGTAAGTAACTCGTTACTGGGCAATCTGATTGCGAATACTCTGCAGTATTTTTTTCTCAAGCCGTGAAACCTGAACCTGAGATATACCGAGACGACTGGCTACTTCTGACTGGGTCTGATCACGATAATACCGTAAGTATACAATCAGCCGCTCGCGCTCTGACAAGCCCCCTATCGCTTCATTCAGGGCTAGTCTATCAAACCAACGTTCTTGTGATTCATCTGCTATCTGATCCATCAGAGTGATCGGATCTCCATCGTTCTCGAATACCGTCTCATGGATGGAAGTCGGAGGTTTATTCGCCTCTTGGGCAAATACCACTTCTTCCGGAGTCACACCTAGCTGTTCAGCAACTTCCTTAATGGTAGGCAGGCGGTCAAGCTGTTTGGATAGCTCGTCCCGTTTCTTCCTAACTTTGTTAGCCATTTCTTTTAGAGAACGACTTACCTTGAGTGTACCATCATCTCTTAAAAAACGCTGAATCTCCCCAATAATCATCGGTACGGCATACGTCGAGAACTTCACGTCATAACTGAGATCGAATTTGTCTACGGATTTCAGAAGACCGATACAGCCGATCTGAAATAAATCCTCCGGTTCGTACCCCCGGTTCATAAACCGCTGCACAACCGACCAGACAAGACGAATATTACAGTTAACGAGCGTATCCCGGGCAACTGTGTCTCCGCTTTGGCTAAGTGCTATTAGACGTTTAACCTCCGCGTCGTCCAAATAAGTCTGCGAAGTCTTCTTCACATCGGCATCCATTTGTCCAACCCCTAATTATATAAAGCTTTCTTGGATTCGATCCTTTTTTTCATTTTGATCGATGTGCCGGCTCCCGGCTCGCTAATGACATCAAATTCATCCATGAAATTCTCCATAATGGTAAATCCCATTCCAGAGCGTTCAAGCTCAGGCTTTGACGTGTAGAGTGGCTGCTTAGCCATTTCAAGATCATCGATGCCATGCCCATTGTCTTCAATAACAAGGGAAATCATATCTCCATCGATTTCAGCCTCAATCTTCACAATGCCTTCCGGATCGCTATCGTAGCCATGAATAATACAATTCGTTACGGCTTCTGAAACGACGGTCTTCAAATCACTGAGTTCATCCATTGTCGGATCAAGCTGAGATATAAACGCAGCCACAGCCACACGGGCAAAGGATTCGTTTTCCGATTTTGCGGCAAACTCCAGAGTCATGAAATTATGCTGCGTTTTCCCTTCACTCATGACACTACCTCCAAACCCGAGAGTGCAGTACCCTCGTTCTCATAAATGGGCATGATTTTAAACAACCCCGACATTTCAAGTAATCGATACACTGGCGGATTCACATCACATACGGCCATTTTCCCGCCTTTTTGCTTAATGATCTTATACCGCCCGAGAATCACTCCCAGACCCGAGCTATCCATAAACTCAAGATCCTTTAGGCTAAGCACAAGATGCTCCGTCTGACGACGCTGGATGGCTTCATCCAACTGCATTCGGACATGATCTGCGGTGTGATGATCCAGTTCCCCTGAAAGTCTGACGATCAGCACATGCCGCTGGTGCTCCATTTCAACATGCAGATTCATGTTTGCTCACTCTCCTCCCTACATGAACAAGGATTTCTACGCCTGTGAAAGACATTCCTGCCCCCCGACAAAACTAGAAGAAAACTCCTATCAATCTACATGAAACAAATTTCCTGTCGTTCGCTTAAATAACTTCCACCAGCCTGCCTTCTTTACATCATCGGGTGCTTTGAGTTCAAATTCTTTCACCAACTGATCTCCTTGGTATACCTCAAGCTTACCTACGACTTGACCTGCAGCTATAGGTGCCTTCACACTCTTCGGAATAGTTACTTCATGACGAAGTTCCGGAGCTTTTCCGCCTTTTTTCACAAGTACACTGTAATTTTGCTCTGCTTGAAGCTGCATCTGTGGAACAACGCCTTTAGAGATTTGGATACTGCCAAGCATCTCGCCCTTTTTATAGATTAAATGCTTGCTGTATTGGGCAAAGCCATAATCAAACATACGGGATATTTCATTATTACGACTTTTGGTATCCGGAGCCCCAAGAACGACCGCTACAGTACGAAGACCATCCTTCGATGCCGTAGCAGAAAGACAAAATTTCGCTTCAGAGGTATATCCAGTTTTAAGTCCATCTGCACCCGGATAAAAACGAACAAGTTTATTCGTATTTACCAGCCAAAATGGTTTTTGCGTATCCTTACGCAAATAATCTTGGTAAGCACCGGTGTATTTAGTTATCTGTTCGTGTTTTAGCAACTCTCGACTCATTAAAGCAATATCATGCGCTGTGCTGTAATGATTCTCTACAGGAAGCCCATTACAGTTTACAAAATGGGTGTTTTTCATCCCTAGTTCCGCTGCTCTTTCATTCATCATCTTTACAAACTCTTCTTCAGAACCAGCAATTTTCTCAGCTATCGCTACAGAGGCATCATTACCGGACGCCATCGCGATCCCCTTCAACATGTCATCGACCGTCATTTCTTCGCCCGGTTCTAGAAAGATTTGCGAACCACCCATGGAAGCTGCACGATCGCTAGTCCGCACCTTGTCTGTTAGTTTCAATGAGCCATCCTCAATAGCTTCCATTGTAAGCAGCATGGTCATAATCTTCGTAATACTGGCCGGCGGCAACTTATCATGGCTGTTTTTCTCGTAAATAATGGTTCCGGTATCTGCATCTAACAAAATAGCAGAACGCGCACTTGTTGCAAGTTCACTATCAGATGCTCCACTTGGTTTCTTTTCATCAGCATAGCCTATAGATGCTGATGAAAGTACGACACTGAGTGATAATAGACCAGCAATTAACGCCCTCTTCAATTCCGCACCCTCCTAACAATCGTAATGGCATATCCCGCCCTTTCACAAACGGGTCTGTTTTCATTGTTGTCAGGATGAAAGTAAATTATTCCATTTCATAACAGATAACTCTGATACTTCTACAAAAAAATAGAGGTCTGCCCTAAAAGATCCTTCGATCCTTCAGGAAACCTCTATTTTTACAATAAAAAGATTCTATGATAGATAGGGACAAGTCTACTTTATTGGTTCAACCTAGCGCATGTTCATGAGTTATGGTTTGGCATTCTTCCAATATTCATAAGCATGTACGAGGTGTCCTGAATAAGCGTAAGAAGATTGCATTAACTCTTGCAGTTTCGCAAGCTCTTGTTCCATGTAGGCAGAGCCTTCTTCGTAGAAAGTAATGTGATTGCCTTCATGACTTTCTTTGATTTCAACAGAGACCATGACGGGCTTGCCTAATTCATCACCAAAAGCCATCTCTTCCCTAACAACTCTTGCAATACCGTTGGAGCCTTCCGCACTATCTCTAAAGGCCATTAACGAAACATGATCCATAAGATTGATCATCCATTTGCTAAGGGACATATCCGAACCTGGAACCATATATTTATCCAACCATACCGCCATATCTATACTTGCTTGAAGGTTAGAATCTTTTTTCAGTTCATATACAAATGCCTCCAAATTGGATGTCCATTCCGATATAACCTTCTGTGAATCCATCCTCCAATCAGGCAACACATAAGGTTCAATATCTAAATGAATACCATGAAAACGTTCATCACCCTGAACCGCGCGATTATAGTCCTTCACATAATTGACTAACCGCAGAATTCTAGCTCGGTTCTCCTGAAGTGCCCATATTGGATGCCCTCCCATGGCGTGCACTTCGATCCCTGCGGCAGACGCTTGCCTAACAAATTCCTGATAAGAACTGAACGGTTGCTGCAAATCCAGACGAACATATAGCCAGTTTATATTTTTCTCTTTTGCAAATTCGAGAATCTCATAGCTATTATGTATAACTTCGTTTGCCTCCCAAATGTATGTCCCTCTAACCATTCGATCCCGTATCACCGGATCTGCATCAGGTACGCGGCCATCTGGCTCCGGTTCAGGGTTAGAGGGTGGAGTCGATTCATCAGTTTCCGTATCATCTTGATCTCCCTTTACCGGCATGTTCTCCCAATTACGAAAATCATGTACGGCCAGCCCTGCAAAGGAAGTATGTGATCCAAGTACTTCGGATAGATGTTGGAGCGTTTGATCCAGCTTATCTTTTCCGAGACCATGAAAGGTTGTATGATCTTCTCCGGGCATTACCGTCGTATTGACCGCAACGAGAACTTGTTTGCCAAGGCGATCTGCGAGTTCCAATTCATTCTGCGCCTGGTATATGATACCATTCTCCCCATCAGCTATATTTCGATAAGCAAGCACCGTAATATGATCAAATGCACTGAATAGCCATTCATTCAAACTCCCGCCATCCGCCATGGTTATAGGATCAAACCAGAAAGGAATATCGATTCCAAGTTCTAATCCGGATCCGTTTACAATTTCTTTAAATGAATTAATATTTCTTTGCCATGAGGAAATAATCTCATCCCGCTCGGTTTCCCAGCTGTCAAGCACATAAGGCTCTACATCGAGATGAATACCATCAAATCTGCTATCTGAAGTGACATTAGCATTGTAATCAATCACCCAATTCGCAAGACCAAGCATGTCATCAGCGTGCTTTTGAAGAGCCCATCTAGGGTCCCCGCCTAAAGCATGGACAACAACTTGCTGCTCATGTGCTAACCGTATAAACTCTTCGTACTTCTCTTTCGACAAATTACGATTGATTTGTAAATAGATCAAATTAATACCTTCATTCCGAGCGAAACTAAGGAGTCTTTCTCCACCATCCTCGATCAGATCAGTCTGCCATACCCATGTTGCTTTTTTTCCAGCTGTTTCTCCATAAGCTGGAGACTGGAATCCCACCAAAAGCAAAACAGCCATAAGGAATAACAGAGCAAGCTTTTGGTTTGTGTGTGTAAACATAATTCCCCTCCATTCCCCCTGAAGGACTTATTCGTCCTCAGGTAGTAAACGGGGTTAATTATAGCATTGATCCCTCAAAAAAAGATGAGCCCATATCCTTAAAGGACGGGCTCATACGGTTTATTAAAAGTTATGATCTATACAAAAGAACTACCCTTGATTTGTAATTTATATCCATTTTCATTCGATAAGAGAATTTCTGGAAGTTTTTAGTGCCAACTGCTCAGGATAAAAGTATGGTTAACAGCCCTGAAACGTCTGGCCTCTCCCAAAAGAATCCCTTATTCTTTTCATCGTCCCAAATTACATTATAGTTAACTTTTTGATAAATGTATTATTTCTATTGGGTCTCTCGGTCCACTAGATTCTGCTTAGCCATACGAATCATTTCACGGATCATCGAACCACCAATTTTACCGCCAATATGTCCTGCCTCTTCTGTGGTTAATCCACCATTTCCTCCAGACTTAAGCGGGATCCCTAGCTCCTTAGCCACTTCATACTTCACATCATCTGGGCGACTTGGGTTTATCTTATACCCTTCCTGCTTCATGACTTCCGCTTTGAATGCTTGTATTTCTCGCGCTGCTTCTGGTACGACATATTTATTATTCCTTCTTGCCATATGAATCACTCCCAACCTGTTTACACCTAGCATGCCCTAAAACGATACAATCTATCTCTCATGGGCTTAAGTGCAGGTTAGAGGAGAGGGAACGTACAATATGACATCCAGATTCAACTCTTGTATTTACATCCCCGGAATAATTGCCATGACAAGACCAAGGAATTTCTCGCGTACTTTCTCAGCCGTTTCCATCACTTCATCATGAGATAATGGTTGGTCGAGTATACCTGCTGCCATGTTGCTGATACAGGATATACCGAGCACTTCCAATCCAGAATGACGAGCAACAATAACCTCAGACACTGTAGACATCCCTACTGCATCCGCTCCTAATGTACGTAACATCACAATTTCAGCAGGTGTTTCATAAGTGGGTCCAAGCAGACCTGCGTAAATTCCTTGTTGTAAAGTAATCCCTTGGCTGTCTGCCGTATCTAGAGCCAGTCTACGCAAACGCCGACTGTATGCTTCTGACATGTCAGGGAAACGAACGCCGAGTGCTGGATCATTAGGACCAATCAAAGGATTGCTGCCTGTCATATTTAAATGATCTGTTATTAGCATTAAATCTCCAGGCTCAAAATCAGTATTAATTCCTCCAGCAGCATTCGTGACTAGCAAGCTCTTTACGCCAAGTTGTTTCATGACTCGTACAGGAAATGCGGTTAATTCTGGACCATATCCTTCATACATATGGAAACGGCCTTTCATCATAACAACAGGACGTCCTTGAATATTCCCGAGCAAAAGTTCTCCAACATGCCCCTCAACGGTCGAAACGGGAAAATGAGGAATATCGGCATAAGGGATGGATACTGCATCTTTGAGCAGGTCAGCCAATACGCCAAGGCCAGAGCCTAGAATAAGTCCAACTTCTGGTTGAACTCCACCTTTCTCTCGAATAAATGCTGCTGCTTCTTCGATGATTCCTTGATTTAAAGTACCCATTCAGCGCCGCTCCCTTTTCATTCATTATTTTAGTTGCGATAAAAAGCTCTTGCCATACTCCGGAGGCTTCGAGTCAAAATTATCAGCAATCGTTGCACCCACATCTGAAAATGTTGATCGTACGCCAAGACTTCCAGGTTGGCTTAAACCCGGACTAAACACAAACAGTGGTACAAATTCACGTGTATGATCTGTTCCTGTGTGAGTAGGATCATTCCCATGGTCTGCTGAAATGATCAGCAGATCGTCCTCATTCAATTTGCTCATGATATCCGGCAGAGCTTCGTCAAAAATCTTCAAAGCTTGTCCATACCCCTTAGGATCACGCCGATGTCCATATAGAGAATCAAAGTCTACCAAATTCGCAAACAACAATCCATTAAAATCGTTGCTTAGCTGCTCTATTGTAACTTTAATACCATGCTCATTGCTTTTGGTAGGATAGGATTTCGTTATACCTTCTCCTGTAAAAATATCATGGATTTTCCCGATCGCTATCACATCAAATCCGTGATGTTTAAGGGCATTCATTACGGTAGGCTCTGGAGGTTTTACCGCGAAATCACGCCGACTGGATGTGCGAATGTATTTACCAGGTTGTCCAACAAACGGACGTGCAATGACTCTTCCAACAGAGAATTCTGGTTGCAGCGTAAGCCTCCGAGCAATTTCACATGCTCTGTAAAGCTCTTCAAGTGGAATTACATCTTCATGAGCAGCAATCTGAAACACACTGTCAGCCGAGGTATACACAATGAATGCTCCCGTTCTTCTCTGCTCTTCACCATATTCATCAATAATATCTGTTCCCGAAGCTACCTTATTACCGATAACCTTACGTCCTGTTTGCTGTTCGAACTGAGCTATTAGAGCGGAAGGAAACCCTTGTGGATACGTGTTAAAAGGGGTCTTCACCCGAAGGCCCATCAGTTCCCAGTGTCCCGTCATTGTGTCTTTTCCAACCGATTGCTCTTGCATTTTACCATAATAAGCTTTTGGTGCATCCACTGGGCGTACGGACGGTAATGGAGCAATATTGCCCAGCCCCAGTTTCTCCAGATTTGATAATGTCAGATCCGGATTATTTTCTAGTATATGACCTAGGGTATGCGCCCCAATGTCTCCGAATTTTACAGCATCCGGTGCCTCGCCGATCCCCACACTGTCAAGTACAATAAAACAGATACGCTTGAAACGATGTTTGGTGTTGTCTGACATGTTGATCACTCCTTGATTATTAGTAAGGAATTCATAGTTGATCTGGTTCGATTTTGGAGACGGTCATATACAAAGGAAAACGATTAGCTTCCAGCCCTCGGATGATGAGATTCATAGACTTCCTTCATGCTTTTCTTGGGTGTCTGGTACATCTGTGTAGTGGAAATATCAGAGTGCCCGAGCATCTCCTGCACAGAACGAAGATCCGCTCCGTTATCCAGCATATGAATAGCAAAAGAATGACGAAGTGTATGAGGTGTGATATCCTCAGGTATTCCTGCTTCCTTACCGTATTTCTTAATGATTTTCCAAAAGCCTTGACGAGTCAGTCTAGTACCAAGTGCATTCAGGAATAGTCCTTCCTCTTCAGTCCCTGACTTTAGAAGTTTATCTCTCATCCCGTTTAAATACTGTTCAACACTGCGTGCTGCAAGCGGACTTATTGGCAAAATTCGTTCTTTACCCGAGCTTCCTGTGCACCTTACAAACCTCATGTCGATATTTACATCATTCACTTGCAAGTTTACCAGTTCTGAAACACGAATTCCTGCTGCATATAGCAGCTCCAGCATAGCCTTATCTCTGGCTCCTTGAGGCGTAGACGCATCCGGGGCACTAAGTAGCTTGTCCACTTGTTCAACTGAGAGCCCCTTAGGAACTTTCCGTTCCGGCTTTGGGGCTTCTAGCATAAGAGATGGGTCTTGCGGAATTAGGGACCGACGCACCAAATATTGAAAAAAAGAACGAATAGAAACGGTGCATCTCATCATGGTAGAAGGTGCCCTACCCCGCTGTTTCAAACTTCCTAAATACAAACTAAGCAACGTTCGATTCACATCCGCTGGATCATTCACGCCACGCTGCTCAGCAAACTCAATAAAGCCTGCAATATCTTTGCGATAAGATTCTGTTGTACTGCGTGACAGCCCTCTCTCTTCGGATAAAAAAGATATGTAGGCGTCCAAATTCTGCTTCATGATTTATTCTGCTCCTTACCACTGCTCTTCCATACGCAGCAGACATTTATTCACCATACCAATAGTATAAGCGAAGTCTGTCACGAGGTGTTACCCAGGTGTCGATTGAATGTTCAGGTTGAAATGCCTTAACAGCTTGCCCAGACGGCTCCCGGTATGGATCAAACGGCATCACCCATTCATTTACAAGAGACAAGGCATAATAAAAAAACAACGTAAGAACGGTAAATAGTATGGTAAATCTGATACCAGCACCGATCTTCCTAACGGAAATAATCATAACCACAACGCCTCTCTTTCATTGAAAGAACATGCATAAAGCTCTATTCATCCAATCCTATGAGCTTGTTTCATGTAATATGACGCTGCGAAAAAGGTTCTATTATCAATAGGCTCTCTCTTTAGAAAGTCTGAATCCATCTGTCTGTATATAATCAGTAAACGAATCGCATGAAAGTGAACCTACTAATTTAAAATAACCCTCCCGGAGACTTTCGTCTCCGTAAGAGGGCTATTGTGTGACTCATCTGGACTCATTAGTGCTATCGCTTTTTAAGATTCATTGTGATCATGTTTTCCCTTTTCCTTGCATCTGTAACAGATGCCGTGGAAATCCAGGCGATGATCATGAACGGTAAAATTAAATTCTCTCTCAAGCCGCTCTTCGAGTGGCCCGAGCCAATCTTCGCGTATCTCATCCATGCTTCCGCATTGAGTACAAATTAGATGATGATGATGGTGCTTAGACGTATCCGTTCGCAAATCATAACGGGCAACTCCGTCGCCGAAGTTAATCTTCTCCACCACATGCAGCTCGCTGAGAAGCTCGAGGGTACGGTATACGGTTGCCAGACCGATCTCTGGAGCTTTTTCTTTAACGAGCATAAAAACGTCTTCTGCGCTAAGGTGGTCGTCCTCATTCTCCAACAATACGCTGACCGTGGCTTCCCTTTGGGGCGTTAATTTGTAGCCTTGGGATTGTAACTGCTGTTTGATTTTGTCGATCCGTGCTTCCATCGTTTCCCTCCCCCTTGGAAATCACTGCACGTAATTGTTCACTTCTTTCATTATAGGGGGACTTCGCAAACAAAGTCAAACGGTTTTGACACATCTAAACGCCACTGGCTGAGAGAAGCATCGGAGCAACCCATCGCATCATACTGGGAGTAATCCAAGTTTCGAAAGTAGATATCCCTAACATTAGCAAAATCATTACAAAGGTTAGTCCAACATATGACGTGAATGGTTTCATCACACTTCCAGAATGCTGTGCGAGCAGGCGGTTTTTGATGATATATAGAGAAAAGGTTATTGCCGCTACACTGCTAATCATCAGCACTGGAATAACGATCATATTTTGCGGTGCAATCGAAACGAGTGCAAACAACAAGCCTTTCCAGGAATATTGACCGACAAGATAACCTACCGTAAAACCAACCAGAACCCCTTTTAAGAAATCAAGAATGAGAATTCCAGGAAGTCCGATGACTGACAGCCCTAAGATCCATATCAAACCAATCCATTTCAGATGAAGTGCTGCAACACTTCCAAAAGTAGCACCCGCTTCCCCATCTCCCTCATGAACGGTTAGAAAAAAATGATCTAAATAGCTAGACAGATCCTGCTGCTGTTCTAAGGACAGAGCATTGACCATTAAAGCCCCAAAAAGAACTCCTACTAAAAATAAAACGGCAACAAAAACATATAGAGGCATCTGTTCCTTAAAACTTTGGCGGAATGATTGCATGAGATAGAGTCTCCTTTCCTGTCTCTACCTTCACTCTATGTGAGTTTGATGCCGTCTATGACTTACATTTAATAGACTTTCATGTACGAATAACTTTGCCGTATGTGCCTCCGCCTCCAGATGAAAGCTCTAAAGTTCCATTTCTCGCCATAACAATATGTTTTGCAAGTCCCTCACCAATGACTGTTCTCAAATCTTCCTCTGATGCTCGGTGCAAGATCGCCATCTCAGTGCCAAACACAGAGAGTAGTTTGGACATCGCGGCTTTTCCTAGACCTGGAATGAACTCTAGCGGGACCTGATAGTGATAAGGAGGTCTCTTTGATGGAATATATGTCTGTTCTCTATCAGCAATAGACATAATCCGATCAAACACCCCTTGTACCGTTTTAAGACTTCCACAGTAAGGGCATCTGTCATCAGATGAAACAATAGCGACTTCATCCAAAATGCTATTGCAACTGGAACAATATGTTCGGTGATACTTGCCAAGACGTGGATTAAGCCCATAATTTGCTACTACATGTCTTCCATCCTTACACTCGAGAGCCAATCGAAATTCGTCAAATGAAGGTGAAGCCATTCGGATTTTGTTATACTCTCTGCCAATTTTCCCAAGTGAATGTGCATCGGAGTTGGTGAGAAACGCGTAGTTATCCAACTCAGAAATATATCCTGCCATCGAGGAATCGGCACTAAGTCCTAATTCAATAGCGGCAATTCCATTCATGTCAAACACATCAGACATTTGATCGGCCATACTGCCGTATAACCCTTTATGTGGTGTAAATACATGTGCCGGTATGAGCAGACCACCACGATCCAAAATTTCCTTCTGCAGCTCTCGTGGCTGGGCATAGATACGCTGGGAGCTTAATTGTACATTCTTCATGTACTGCGACATCCAGCGTGTGAAATCTTGTATTGTTCTTAGATCACGGAAAAAGGCTAACACATGTGCTGCCCCTCTGCCGTTCTCTTTAATCTCAATCTCGCTTCCGAGCAGAATGACCGTATTTTGATAAGCGATTCCTCCACCGTCAAGCTCTTTCATAATTCCGCTTTCCAGGCAGGCCTGAATATCCTCCTGTACCGATGGAGAGTGACAATCAATAATTCCGATCATTTCGATACCTTTGCGTACTGCTGCTTCCTTGGCAATATTCTCAAACGTAAGGTTTCGACTTCCGCTAATCTTTACAGCCTGACCACTCTCCGTACGCCCAATATGAATATGCATGTCACTGTAGTAATCTTGCAATCTGTCCGTTTTCTCAAAATGAGCAGCTGAATCCATATCAGATTTCACCCGTTAGTTTGTACATATTCCATGCATAAACGGCCAATATGGTCTTAGCATCACTGATACGCTCTTCCTTTATCAGTTGGTATGCTTCTTCTAATGTAATCTCCGACATTTCAAGAAATTCGTCCTCATCCGGTTTCATATTCCCGCTCTTCAGATCTTCTGCCAAGTACAGATGAATAATTTCATCAGCAAATCCCGGAGATGTATAAAAGGATTGCAGTTTGCGGATCGTTCCGCAAGTATATCCCGTCTCTTCCTGCAATTCTCGTTTAGCAGCTTCTAAAGGATCTTCCCCGCGTTCCAACTTTCCAGCTGGAATCTCTACTTCACAACGCCCAAGCGGCTGTCTGTATTGATCCACGACTAACATTTTATCTTCATGAAGTGCGAGAACAGCTACAGCACCTGGATGCCGAACAACTTCTCTTGTAGCCTGTTTGCCGTCAGGGAGGGTAACCGTATCCACCTGAAGTGAAATGATCTTACCTTCAAATATTTGTTCAGTCGATACTGTGGTTTCTACTAGTGATGTACTTGAATGGCGCTCTTTATTGCCGAGATCGCTCATATTATGGCCTCCTTTGTTTAAAAACGGCATGACTGCCAATGCTGATGCATAAGGTGTATTATATCAAACTTTTAAAGAAAGAAGGAACGGACAATGAAGAGCTACCGCGGTACGAAATCTATACATATGGTCGGACAGGCTTGGCAGATCAAAATAATGTTGAAACAATGGCAAAAGCAATGGGGAGAGGATGTAACAATTGCTGAACTCCTTAGCCAACCCACAATAAAATGCAAAAAATAAGCAACCCTTATAGGCATTAAGACTTATTTTTCGACTTTTTTCTATTTTTTTCGTTAAAAACCATGACTAACATGCCTATTCAGGTGTTCTATTATTGGGAGGTTTCGACATGCGACATTTATTAAATAGAGAACCCGAACATCAAACAGAATCACTAACTCAAGTCTATGAACTTGGTAAATGGCATGAGTCTCGTGGTCATTTAGAAGAAGCGCTAAAATGCTTTAAGCAAGGGGCAGTACCTGCCAAGCTGGTTAATACATCTGCAGGAACCCCACAGACACAGAAGGAACTAGCGTTAAACTGGATTGAATATGGGCGTCTTAGCGCCAGATTGAATAACTATGAAGAGGCAGAGAGGTCTTTTAGACAGGCTCTTTGCTTCGGCATGCCATATACTGCAACTGCATTAAAAGAATGGGCTCTGCTCCTTCACCGCCAAGGAATCAGTGATTCCAATATCTTTAGTCAACTAAGCAAAGAACTATCCTCATATTCAATTGCACCATCAGTGTTCGGGTGTATCCTGACCGAGATCGGAGCATATAAGGAAGCGGTGATTAGCTTTAATATGTCCGAATATACCGACACTCAATCTGGAATTGATCATGTTCGTTGCCTGATCATCGATGGTCAGCTTAACGAGGCAATGGATTTGTTAATATATTTAAACCATAAACGCACGCCTTTTGACTGGAAATGGGATGAGCAATACGAATTTATCAGCTTAGCTACATTCCTATGCAAATGGCGCCTTAGCGGCTCCCTCCCATACCTACCAGCATCTGAAGATGACCGGCTTAAACTAGCTCGTGCAGCTCTTTCCGTTGGGATGATCTCAGAGGCCGAATTTATTTTATCAAGTGAAGGAGAACTCGGGGAGCACGCTCTCATATACTTCCTTTATTCCGAAGGATATATTGCTCTTGCTGAGACAAGACTCCAGCAATTACCTGATCTAACACAGATACAATTGAGTCCTTATGGTACCAAGGTTCAATTTATAGCCGCTGAACGGCTGTATGATCTACATGAATATGAAAAAGCTTCAAAGATGTTCGAAAACATTAGATTATCACAATCTGAGCATACGAACGCTAGGTTTGGAGAAGCCGCTTGTTATTTACAATCAGCACTTCTATCACTCTCTTCCCGAGTGAACCGAATCAATTGTTCAAGAACGATAAAGGAACAAGCCATGGAGTATATGAACAGCATTAATGCAGCGCTGCATATTGTTGAGAATACAAACTGGCATACCACCTGGACACCTGCACAACGTCGCAGACAACATGGTATAGGTCAAACTAGTCTACTGAACTAATACTGTAAAATGAACCGCTCCTCAGGCTGCTTCCGGCACACTACCGGGGGCAGCTTATTTAGCGAAAAAAACACCCCTTAGAATTCAAAGGACAAACCTGAGGGTTATCCAATGATTATTCATAAGGGGTTATTTCATCATCGTAAAGAAGAAATGTGTATAAAGAAGATATTAGCCTTTTGCTGCTTCCTGAACGATCGCTACTACGACTTGAGCAGCTTTGACCAAATCCGAAGCTTTTATCCGTTCATTCGTTGTATGAATATCTTCATAACCTACAGCAAGGTTTACCGTTGGAATACCTAAGCCGTTAAATATGTTTGCATCGCTACCGCCACCTGAATGAAAGATCGGGCTTGGTAAGCCTAATCCGCCAATGGCACGCTGTGCCAACTGAACAACAGCATCATTCTCATTGTAACTGAATGCCGGATATATGATTTCACTACGGAACTCACATTTTGCTCCAAAATCGCGCACAGTGGTTTCCAAAGCTTCACGCATTTGATCGATTTGCTTCTCAACTTTTTCCTGAACAATACTTCTAGCTTCCGCGTCAATCTGTACGTGATCACATACAATGTTCGTTGGACCGCCACCTTGGAACTTTCCAATATTAGCAGTCGTCTCTTTATCAATACGACCTAAATTCATCTTGGCAATCGATTTAGCCGCAACCTGAATGGCACTGATCCCATCTTCCGGGTTCACACCTGCATGGGCTGACTTTCCGTTGATAATCATCGTTACCTTCGCTTGGGTTGGTGCAGCAACAGCGATGGATCCAACTTCACCATTAGAATCAAGCGCGTAGCCCAGATCTGCATCCAAATATTGAGGATCAAGCGCTCTGGCACCAACCAGACCGGACTCTTCACCTACCGTAATAACGAACTGAATCTTACCATGCGGAATATTGTTCTCTTTAATCACTCGGATTGCTTCTAGAAGCGCGGCAATTCCAGCTTTGTCATCAGAGCCAAGAATGGTTGTGCCATCACTACGAATCCATCCGTCTTCACCTAGAACCGGCTTTATTCCATTCCCAGGGGTTACTGTGTCCATATGGCAAGTAAATAATAGCTTCGGCGCTTGTTCAGCTTGATCCGCTTCCCAAGTAATAATCAAGTTACCGGCCCCATGTCCGGTCGTATCTTTAGTATCATCTTCAAAAACATTCAATCCAAGACTACCGAACTTTTCTTTAAGCACTTCAGAAATCTGAGCTTCGTGCTTCGTCTCACTATCCACTTGAACCAATTCCAGAAATTCATTAACAATACGGTCTTGTAAAATCATTGGACTTTCCTCTCCTTCTTAGATGAGTTACAATGTGCTTGTACGATGTGCATAAAGACTCGTGTCCTTATGTTCATCATTTAAACTAAAACCAAAGGAGTAACACGATGCAACGTAAAAAATGGTTTCGTCTCGTCATTTATCTCATGCTGGCTGCTATGATTGGTTCGACTTTATTTATTGTTCTGGAACCATTCCTCTTAGGCTAGAACTTAATATATGGCTGATTTTATGATTTAGCTTCTTGAAACTGAACCTCATAGGGAAACACCCGGGTGAAGCAGGAAACAATCTCCCGGGCAACTTCCTCTATCTGAAACGTCTTCCCCGCACATGCCTCTAAAGAAGTTACTCCATACTCTTCTATACCGCATGGAATAATACCCGTAAATCCTTGTTTCTCAATACCTGCTTTTACATTAAGTGCAAAACCATGGCTTGTCACGAATCCCCGATGATGTCGACATTTATTGAATTTCATGCCAATCGCACATATTTTGTGATCACCGACCCATACACCGGTGTACTCCGGCTTTCGGCCAGATTCAATGCCTAATTGGGCAAGATAATCAATAATGACCTGTTCCACATTTCTTAAAAATCCATGTAGATCCAGATTGTTACCTCCATCAAGCAGGAGCAGCGGATATCCGACCAATTGGCCAGGACCATGATATGTAATATCTCCTCCTCTGTCGATCTCGAACAACCCAATACCTTGGGCTTCAAGTTCCTCACGACTGAGAAGAAGATGTTCAGGATGCCTCTGTGATCCCATGGTATATGTAGGGGGGTGCTGAAGGAGCATAAGACATTCATTACGCTCCCCCAGATCGATACTTTTCACCCGCTCCTTCTGCATATCCCAAGCTTTTCCGTAATCCAGCAGTGGCGTATATGATACATCTAGAATTTTTGTCATCCACTACGCCTTCTTTCTTAAGAATACCCTAAAAGATCACTTTAGCTCGTTATAACCAAGATGTATATGCTCTGTTAAGAAATCTCAGACAGGTTCGTAAAGACGATAATTAATAAAGCTTCGTGTCCAGTGTGAATCCTTCCAAATTATCTTTCACTCGTTGCAAGAATCTTCCACAAATGACACCATCAAGAATTCGGTGGTCTAGAGAAAGACAAATGTTGGCCATCGACCGAACCGCGATCATGTCATTAATGACGACAGGTCTTTTTACAATAGACTCAAACGTAAGAATTGCTGCTTGTGGATAGTTAATGATTGGATACGACAAAATAGATCCAAACGATCCAGTATTATTAACGGTAAAAGTACCGCCTTGTAAATCATCAAGTGTTAGTTTGCCTTCACGAGTCTTACGAGCCAATTCATCAATCTCACGTGCCAGTCCTGCAATGTTCTTCTGATCAGCTCGTTTGATAACCGGTGTCATGACCGAATCCTCTGTACCAACGGCAAGGGATAAGTTAATGTCACGTTTAACAACGATCTTATCCACTGCCCAAAATGAGTTCATGATAGGATAATCCTTGATTGCGTTGACTACAGCTTTCAGCAAGAATGCAAGATAAGTCAGGTTAACACCCTCATTACGCTTGAATTCATCCTTCAGCTTGTTCCGGATCAGGACCAGATTTGTCACATCAACCTCAATCATTGTCCAAGCATGAGGAATTTCAGTAACACTCTGGCGCATATTTCTGGCAATTGTATTACGGATAGGTGTCACATCAACAAAATACTCTGATCTTCCAACCCCTACCCCTTCAATTTCAATCGTCGGGATCTTTGGCGATTCTGTTAGGTGTAGACCTGAATGCCGCACATTTGGAATAGCCGTTCCAAGCGGAGGACTCGGCTCTGTCTGAGGCGGAGTTACCATTCCTGTAAACGGTGAAGCTGTTGATGTTGATTGTGAAGTAGAAACCGATGCAACCGCACCTTGCTTCGCTGCTCCTCCCTGCTCGATATAAGAGAGAACATCTTTACGTGTAATTCGGCCGCCCATCCCTGTACCAACCACCTGACTAAGATCGATACCGTGCTCAGCAGCCAGGCTTTGTACTGCTGGTGAAAACCGGCTGCGCATAGAATCGCCAGTTGCAGGATTTTGCCCACCATGAGCCGGCTCAGACTGCGCTTGAACCGTTGTCTCCGGAGCGGTCCCTCCCACAGAAGAGATCCGGCAAATGATATCTCCAACCGCGACAGTACGACCTTCCTCCGCCAATATTTCTCCCATAAAACCATCCATTGTTGACGGTATCTCAGCATTTACTTTATCCGTGATTACTTCACAGATAGGTTCATACTGTTCAACTGGATCTCCAGGCTTTTTAAGCCACTTACCTATCGTAGCGGATACAAGCGATTCCGCCAGCTGTGGCATCGCCACATCGGTCATTTTCCCATTTTCAGACATGCTCACAACTCCCTGTATCTTAGTAAAGCGCCAATTGACGCATAGATTCCTTCACTTTGTCCTTGTTTAACATATAGAACTTCTCCATTGGTGGACTGATCGGCATCGCCGGCACATCAGGTGCGCATAAACGCATAATTGGAGCATCCAGTTCATATAGACAATTCTCAGCGATGATAGCTGCAACTTCAGCTCCTACACCACCTGTTTTGTTGTCCTCATGAATGATCATTACTTTTCCAGTCTTCCGGGCAGATTCAATAATAGCTTCCTGATCGAGTGGCTGCAGTGTTCTCAGATCCAGAACGTGGGCAGTAATTCCTTCTTCTCTTTCTAACTCTTCAGCAGCCTGCATAACAAAGTGCAGCGGTTGACTGTATCCAATAACCGTGATGTCTGCCCCTTCACGAAGGAGATTGGCCTTACCAATCGGAACAACATAATCATCTTCAGGCACATCGCCTTTAATGAGCTTGTAACACTTTTTATTCTCAAAGAACAGAACCGGATCAGGATCACGTACCGCAGCTTTTAAGAGCCCTTTCGCATCATACGCCGTAAATGGAGCAACAATCTTAAGTCCAGGCGTACCGAAGAAAATCGATTCCGGACACTGAGAGTGGTAAAGTCCACCTTTGATCCCGCCTCCGATAGGAGCACGAATAACAATTGGACAGCTCCAATCGTTATTGGAACGATAACGGATTTTTGCCGCTTCGCTAATAATTTGATTCGTTGCAGGCAACATAAAGTCAGAGTATTGCATCTCAGCGATCGGCTTCATTCCATACATTGCCGCACCGATTGCAACACCAGCAATAGCTGATTCCGCAAGCGGTGTATCCATTACTCGCATTTCACCAAACTGTTCCATGAGACCTTTAGTCGTTGTGAACACGCCGCCCTTTACGCCTACATCTTCTCCTAGAACAAATACAGATTCATCCCGCTCCATCTCTTCTTTCATAGCTAAACGAATCGCATCGATATATTCCATGTGAGCCATCTTATACCCCTCCTTCATTCTCGGCGTACACGTGTAGAAGTGTATCCTCCGGCTTTGGAAAAGGAGCACGGTCTGCGTATTCCGTCGCTTCTTTAATTTCAAGGTTCAACTGGGCGATCAGATCCTGCTCTTTGCTATCATCCCATAAACCTAAGTCAGTTAAATATTGTCTGAACCGGGCTACACCGTCTTTTTTCCAGTTCTCTTCCACTTCCTCTTTCGTCCGGTAAGCCATATCATTATCTGAAGTGGAGTGTGGAGACAATCGATACATCATCGCTTCAATCAGTGTCGGACCTTCACCACGCACTGCACGTTCGCGCGCTTCCTTAACAGCCGCATAAACTTCCAAAGCGTCGTTGCCATCTACTCGTATGCCTGGGAAACCATAGCCGAGGGCTCGGTCGCTGACTTTGCCGCTAAGTTGTTTATGAATTGGAACAGAAATCGCGTATTGGTTATTTTCACACATAATAATAACTGGTAATTTGTTGACTCCCGCAAAATTACAACCTTCATGGAAATCACCCTGATTACTAGAGCCCTCTCCGAACGTTACGAAAGAAACAAAGTCCTTCTTTTGCATTTTGGCCGCTAATGCGAATCCTACAGCATGAGGAACCTGTGTCGTCACTGGGCTTGAACCTGTTACGATACGAAGTCTCTTGCTGCCGAAATGCCCCGGCATCTGCCGTCCTCCACTATTCGGGTCTTCTGCCTTAGCAAAAGCGGATAGCATTAACTCTCTAAGCGTCATACCAACCGTTAGAACAAATCCGTAATCACGGTAATAGGGAAGAAAATAATCTTTTTCCCGGTCAAGGGCATACGCAGCTGCTACCTGGCATGCCTCCTGTCCGATACCTGAAACGTGGAAATTAATTTTTCCTGCCCGCTGAAGAAGCATGTTGCGCTCATCAAATTTTCGAGCTAGCACCATATATTTGTACATGTCCAGTACTTGACCGTCTGTCAATCCAAGCTGCTCATGCCTGTTTTTCTCAGTAATTGTTTCTTGCTCTTTCATGGAGATCCCTCCTTAAGTCATAACACCAATATCCGTAAAATCATACCAAAATCTAAATACTAAAGATCTGTTCATCCACTTATCTTGATCTAGTATTAAAACCTGGTACTAAGACTTGGTTTAATGTTATTATAATCCCTTTTCCTTGAAAAAGAAATGAGGGATTACGCATCAACCCATTCAGAGGCTTAAATACTTGTGGATTTCCCGTCAATAGCTAGGCTAGCTTCACCCAATATCTCCGATAAAGTCGGATGCGCATGGATCGTTGCTCCAAGCTCCCATGGGGTTGCATCAAGAACCTGGGCAAGAGCTGCTTCTGCAATCAACTCAGTGACATGTGGACCGATCATATGCACGCCCAAAATGTCATTCGTAACTTTATCTGCAATGACTTTCACAAAACCTTCGCTCACACCGTAAACCAATGCTTTACCGTTAGCTGAAAATGGAAACTTTCCAGTTTTGATCTCATATCCACGTTCCAAAGCTTGTTTTTCGGTAAGGCCCACACTCGCAGACTCTGGTCTCGTGTATACACACCGTGGAATCCACTCTTTCCGGTAGGACATTTTTTGTTCTCCGTTGATATGATGAACAGCCGTCAAACCTTCGTGACTTGCTGCATGTGCAAGCTGGAGTCCGCCAATGACATCACCAATGGCATATATATGCGGCTCTGTTGTTTGCATAAACTCATTTACAACAATCACACCTCGGTCGATCCTTACATCCGTATTTTCCAAACCGATGTTTTCAATATTACCTACTCGTCCTACAGAAACCAAAAGCTTGTCAGAGGTTAGAAGCTGCTCTTCTCCTCCGTGCTTTACCCGCAGCATAACTTGTTCGTTCTTCACCTCATAAGATTCAGTCAAAAGCTCAGCTCCAGTCAGAATCTTAATTCCTCTAGCGGAGAGAAGTTTGTTCATTTCGTTGCCAATTTCCTCATCCTCAGCTGGTAGAAGCTGTGGTGATGCTTCAACAATAGTAACATCTACGCCAAAATCGTTAAGCATCGACGCCCACTCTACACCAATCACTCCACCACCCACGATAATCATGGAAGTCGGAAGCTCCTCCATCAGAAGTGCATGATCGCTCGTCATCACATATTTACCGTCTGGTTCAATACCCGGCAAATGACGAGGCCGTGAGCCTGTCGCAATAATCAGATGAGTTGGAACGATTGTCTCCATTTCTCCATCCGCTAATTCTACGGCAACTGCACCACTGCGAGGGGAGAATATAGATGGGCCTATAACCCGTCCGAAACCATGAACAACACGAATTTTATTTTTACGCATCAAAAATTGCACGCCTTGATGAAGCTTTTCAACTATGTTTTCTTTTCGTTTCTGAACCTTCGCAAAAGATAAGCGCACACCATCCACTTCAATGCCGTAGTTCTCGCTTTCTTTCATATCAGCATAAACCTCAGCGCTGCGCAGTAAAGATTTGCTTGGAATACATCCTCGATGAAGACAGGTTCCTCCAAGTTTGTCCTGCTCTATAATGACGACGTCTTTTCCTAGCTGGGCCGCACGGATGGCAGCCACATAGCCTCCGGTACCTCCACCGAGAATCGCCACATCACATGTAATTGCCATATATGGCACCTCCGCATTATGTACTTTTAATCCTCTATTATTGTACTCTCTTTTTTTTGTAATACAAATATGATTCCACATCTTCAATAGACATCAACTATGGAAAAAGGTATGATTAGAAGTAGATTTTTCATAACATGACAGAGGAAGGAAACCTGTATGAAATTACTGATTTCCCGTTTTATTGCCATTATTATTTTGGTTATCCCCGGCTTCATGGCGATGAAAGGATTCTTAATGATGAAGGATGCTGCTTTCCTATATATTGCTGTGCATGGTGACGATCAAGTTAAAGATAAGGCATTCGAGTGGCTTCATTTTGGGGGTGGACTGCTCCTATTCGTTCTCGGCATCAGCTTTTTGGGAGGCTGGATATTGTTCCGAGATCGGAAGCGTAACTATGTAGGGCCACGGTTCAAAAAGAAACGTCCGAGTAAACCAGAAACATCAGGATAAACACAGTATCAACTATCGCTGTATTTCAAAAAACACCGGGGATACATTACATCCGCCGGTGTTTTTTAGTATCTTACTATGTGATTAGTAAACTCTATTCCATCAAAGCATCCTTCAATTTACTGGACATTCTTGCTTGTTTCGAAGATGCTTGTAAAGCAGCTTTTCGCAAATTCACATTCTGTCGAGTGACCAGTTCAAGCTCTTCCAGCAAATGTTTGACAAGACTCACAGCGTCTGGACTTAACTGTCCTTCTTCCTCCAGTTTTCGTGCCTGATTCGCCAAATTTACAATGGTGTCGTTCATGATGATCTTCCTCTCTTCATAAGTCTTCACATTCTTATTATATATATGAATCTATGTTTGAATAATCTTCGTATAATCTGAAATAAGCTCCTGCATCCACTGCTTTAAATCCCAGAACGAGAATCCCGCTGCAGACGCTCTGCTGTTATCCATCGTCCAATCACCTGGAATACCAAAGGGAGACATATGGTCAGCACCTGCAGATGGAAGTAAGGTAGCTGTCTTTCCGGTCTCTTGTGAGATCATCTCCATAATTTCGCGTACCGATATCGTTCCATTTGAGCAAGCATTTACAGGACCTTCAAACTGAACATCTCCAGCCCATTGTAAAAATTGTGCTGCTTCTTCCGCATGTATAAAAGAAATAAGTGCATCCGGTGCAGGTAAACCAATCGCTTCGCCCTTCAGTGCATGTTCGATATGAAATAATAGCCTTCTTGTATAATCATCTATTCCTAAGACAATGGGAAAACGCACTGCAGTTACATTCAAATCGTGGCGGCTAAATAAAACGGCTTCTGCCTGCCGCTTCCCTTCTTTATAGCTGTACTCCCGATGGTCGTTAGTCATGATAGGATAGCGATAAGGATCAAAATCTTGTTCCCTAAGCGGATGATCCGCAAAATCATATACCGAGAGCGTAGATGTCAAGACGTACTGACCTACCCTTCCTCTAAAGAGTTTAGAAGAATAGTCCGCCTCTTCAGGTGTATAACAAATATTATCATAGACAATATCGAAATCGCTACTACCGATCGCTTCTCTCAAGCTTTCGTGATTTTTGCGATCCGCTGTAAGCCTTTTCACATTATTCCCGAAATCATCCTTCTGATTGCCCCTTGTTAAAAGGGTAACCTCAGCTCCGCTATCAATCAGGTTCGAAACCAATCTTTTGCCGAAGAAACGGGTACCTCCGAGCATCAATACTCTCTTCATCCTTCTCCCTCCTAATCATTCTCCGCATACCCTATTCATTGTTTTCTTCATTTGATATGTAATTCCCTGCAAATTCGCATTCCAGCATAAGACAAAATAATGCGTCACTTCTTTAATGATTCGATGAGTTACTCATCATCCTCTAAAGAAGTGACGCATTCTTCAATTATGATCGATATTCGCTCAAAACTCCTAACCCTTTCAAGAAACCTTATGCTCAATTCTGAGTTTGTCTGCTACCATAGCGATAAATTCGGAATTGGTTGGTTTGGATTTACTAATATTGATCGTGTAACCAAACAGGTGACTGATGGAATCAATATTCCCACGAGTCCACGCTACCTCAATGGCATGACGAATGGCACGTTCTACACGTGATGGGGTTGTTTTGAATTTCTCAGCTATTGCTGGGTACAATGTCTTCGTTATAGCCCCTAAAATTTCGATATTGTTATATACCATAGTAATCGCTTCACGTAAGTACTGATAGCCTTTAATATGAGCTGGTACTCCAATCTCATGAATGATGGATGTGATATTCGCATCCAAGTTCTTACCTTTACCCATAGGAACAACGTTCGATTTCGAGGAACTAAACGAAGCGCTTGCGGACATACTGTTAGGTGCCCCTACCAACTGACGAATGCGGCTGGCAAGTACTTCCATGTCAAACGGTTTCAAAATATAATAAGAAGCACCTAACTGCACGGCACGCTGAGTAATATTTTCCTGGCCAAACGCTGTCAGCATGATAACCTTAGGCTGTGGAGATAAGTTCATATCACGCAGTCGTTCTAGGACACCCAAGCCATCCAAATGAGGCATAATAATATCAAGAATTAATACATCCGGCACTTTTCCGGTTTCTTCAATCATATTGAGAACCTCTTCACCATTGTAAGCAATTCCAGAAACCACCATATCATGTTGGTCCGAAATGTATTCCCCGAGCAGGTTTGTAAACTCACGGTTGTCATCTGCTAATAATACCTCAATTTTTTGCAATTCGTGTTCCTCCTTTATCAAATCAGGTGTTTTATTTAAATTCTTGTAAATAAAGTTTTCGACATAGTCATTTAAATTCCTTCTGTCGAAAATTATTTTTCTTTATTTATTTTTAAAAGTGCTTTATAATGTATATTTTTATCCAAATTCATTGTAATTTCGGCTTTTTGCGACAAAAAAAATCTTAAGGCATTACCCTGCCTTAAGATTTTGTGATTTCGTATGAGTTGATGGCAACACTCCAGAATCCTGAAGCATCCATTCGATAAAACATCCATAACCTGATTTCGGATCATTCACAAATACATGTGTAACAGCCCCAATGAGCTTCCCGTTCTGTACAATAGGACTTCCGCTCATACCTTGTACAATCCCGCCAGTCTTCTTAATTAACTCTGGGTCTGTAATACGAAGAACCATCCCTTTCGTAGCCGGAGCATCCTGACGTGAGACATGGATGATTTCAATTTTGAATCGTTCAACTTCCTGTCCCTCTACTACAGTCAAAATTTCAGCCGGACCCGTCTTAATCTCATCGGCTAATGCCACGGGAATGGGCTCAGGATAAAGACTGTGGGCAGGCTTTTCATTCATTTTTCCAAATATACCAAAGTGGGTATTTCGCTCAACATTTCCTAGAATACGACCATCTTTTAGAAAGTGGGCACGCTTCTCCCCTGGCTCACCTTGTTCACTACGGGAAATAGATGTCACATTAGACTGCAATATTTGCCCGCTTCCCACTTCAATAGGAGTCTGGGTGTTCATGTCTGTAATAACATGTCCCAATGCTCCATAAACTTTCTGATGAGGCGCATAGAACGTCAGAGTTCCTACACCAGCCGCTGAATCCCTAATGTACAATCCAAGCCGCCATGAACGATCCTCATCGTCATAAGCAGGAGTCAATTTTGTCTTGAACTCCTTCCCATTGCGTTTGTACGTGATATCCAGTGGTTTCTTGCTTATTCCAGCCTTTTCAACGATTTGAGCTACTTTAGTAACATCATTCAGTGGTGATCCATCCATTTGAGTCAACAGATCTCCCAGTTTCAAGCCAGCTGCTTCCCCTGGTGAGGTCTTTCCCTCACTAGAATGTACAAGATGATGACCAACAACCAAAATACCAGCTGACTTCACTTTAACACCAATGGTTTGACCGCCTGGATACACTTTAAGTTCTGGCATGACCTTAACATGTACCGTTTTAAGGGGTATGGTACCGAATAATTTCAGGGTTACTTCGGCTTTGCCGCTTTGTTGGGGGGATAACTTCAGTGGGCGGCTGAGCGAAATGTTAAGCGCTGACTTGGTTGATCCGTTCAACTGAAGCACATCGGGTCTGTCTACCGAAGCAAGTGCCTGAACTGGCATAGCCAGATTCAGATTTGCTTGTTGTCCTGCAAATAACCGCATCTCATTAGGCAATGAGGCTAAAGACTGGACTGGTTCAGCAGTTCCAACGAAACAAAGAAAGAAGGCAAGAATAAAACCGAGCAGTTTTTTCCTGAGGTTGGGGTTCAATGGCTGTCACGCTCCCTTTTTCTTCTTTCGCTTGACGAAAAGGTTGGTCGCCAATTGCGTACCTTTAAGTTAACCCTGCCCTCAGTCTTTTATAACTGTCAATCATTGACCCGATGCCCTTCTGGACGCTTTTTGCGCTTCCGCCAAATTGAGCATTTCTTGGGCATGATGCAGTGTTTTTTCCGTAATTTCAACACCACCGAGCATTCTTGCTAATTCCTTAACACGCCCTTCTTCACTTAACGATTCAACTTGCGTCATCGTTCTACCCTCATCCAGCTTCTTCTCAATTAAATACTGATGATCCGCCATACAAGCCACCTGCGGCAGGTGAGTAATGGAGAAGACCTGACACGTTTTAGCCAAGATGTTCAGCTTCTCAGCAATAGACTGAGCTGCACGTCCGCTCACACCCGTATCCACTTCATCAAAGATCAAGACTGGAATTTGATCATGACGGGCAAAAATACTTTTCATTGCCAGCATGATTCGTGAGAGTTCTCCGCCAGAGGCGATTTTCGCTAAAGGTCGAAGCGGTTCTCCGGGGTTTGGAGAGATAAGGAACTCTGCTGTATCAACACCTTGTTTGCCAAGACGAACGCGTCTTCCTTCATATTCATAACCGTTCGGATCTTCCTGACTTTCCAGACGAACTTCAAGCGAAGTCCTCTCCATTTGAAGATCCTTAAGCTCACTCTCCACCTGTCTGGCTAAATCATCAGCACATTGCTTTCTTATTTCACTTAGTTCTTTGGCTAAGCTCAGCACACCGTCGAGTAATTTGTCTTTACGACTTTTTAAGGCTTCGATATGTTCATCTTTATTCTCAAGCAGGTCTGTTTCCTGTTGAATGCGTTTGTAGTATTCCAATATCTGTTCAACATTATCCCCATATTTTCTGCGAAGACCGGAAATCATATTTAAGCGTTGTTCTATTTCATCCAGTCGATCGGGATTAAACTCGATTTGGTCTCGATAATCCCGTAATTGAAATACTGCATCCTCAAGCTGATAATAGGCAGATTGGAGCTGCTCAGCAAGGGGCTTCAATCCTTTTTCGTCATAACCGGAAACATCATCAATTCGTGTTAGTGCCCGGCTAACGGCTTCAAGTCCCTGAGATCCATATAGAAGTTCATACGCACTACCCACGGAGTCCATCATTTTCTCACTGTGGGACAGCTTTATTCTTTCTTCAGCGAGCCATTCATCTTCCCCGGCTTTCAGGTCTGCTGCGGCAATCTCCTCTAATTGAAACCGATACATATCAAGCATCTGGTATGCTTTTTGACTGGACTCCAATAAATCATTTAGCTCTTTCTCCACTTTTTTGAATTGACTGTATTGTTCTTGGTACTTTCGTTTGATCGGACCGATATCATGATCACCATATGTATCAAGCAGACTCAAATGTCTATCTGATCTTAGCAAGCTCTGGTGTTCATGTTGGCCGTGTATGTTAATAAGCTGCTCACCAATCTCCCGAAGCATGCTTAGGTTTACTAATTGTCCGTTAATACGCGAGGTGCTCTTCCCTTGAGATGTAAGTTCTCTTCGAATTAACAAATGCTCTTCTGGGTTTCCTTCTATACCGAGTCTTTCCAGTGTTTCCCATACGGGATGCACTTTGGGCAAGTCGAATAAAGCTTCTATCTCAGATTTGTCACAGCCATATCGTATCAAATCTGCAGAACCGCGTCCTCCTGCAATAAGACCAAGTGCATCAATGATTATGGATTTACCAGCACCAGTTTCACCGGTCAGTACATGAAATCCAGGGAAAAAGTGTACATCCACTGCTTCTACTACCGCCAGGTTTCGAATGGATAAAGTCACTAACATATACAGCACCTCCGACCTAACTGTTCAATGACAGTTTTTTTATGAAATGAAGCCCATAATTTGCGACACTACCAGGTCACTGTCACTATCTGTACGACAGATAAGCAGAATGGTATCATCACCGCAAATTGTACCCATGATATGGGACCATTCCATATTATCAAGCAATACAGCAACGGAGTTCGCCGTACCTGGCAGACACTTCATTACAACCAGATTACCTGTTTTGTCGATATGGACAAAATTATCTATAAGCGCGCGCTTTAACTTTTGAACTGGATTGTAACGTTGATCCGTTGGCATGGAGTACTTGTAACGTCCATCGTCCATTGGAACTTTAATGAGTAGCAACTCTTTAATATCTCTGGATACGGTCGCCTGGGTTACTTGAAACCCTTCAGACCTTAGTGCCTCAACTAACTCATCTTGTGTTTCTATTTCTTGATGGGTAATAATATCCCGAATTTTTATGTGTCGTTGTCCCTTCATTAAAAAGCCTCCCGAAATTATTCAGCTGATTTATTCGTCGTTTAAGATCCATTCCTCGTCCGACCATTCCATATTCACTCGCCTTACAGCATTTTCATTCAGGTCAATGTAAAGCAAGCCGGCACATTCCGGATACAATAGCATAAAAGGCATAAGCCGGTCCCTGATACCGCTTCCTGTAAAATCCACGGGTAAACGATCTCGTGACAGCTTTACCAAATACAATTCTCCATTGCCATCTGAAGCAACATAGTCAATAAATAGACGGCTATGAAGCTGATGCTCATCGGTATCAAAGGCCATAGTAATTTTCACCTTTCCTCCGATGACTTCGTAGCCTTCCTGTTCTATAAGGTCAATCGCAGGGTGGTCCTGAATGCGCTCATTGATGGGCACACCCGGCAGATGACTCGATGAGGGTGAGATAATCCAGCGATTGAATCGCCATAATATTAGCAGTAGTACAACAACCCCAATCAGAACCATAAGAAGCCCATCACTACGTTCATTCATCCCTATTCACCTCGAACTTTGTATTCGAGGATGGATATGGTAACTCCTTTTTTTCAGCAAAAGAAACCCATCATTTCGATGAGTTTCCCGTAAATGTATGAGCCGCCTGCTGAACAGTGCTATCGATCCATTGGCCCAACTGATCCGGTACTTGTTTTGAAAAGATCCCCGGTTCTTCCGATTGGGCTTGACTCTCCGGCGAGACCCGCCAATGAGCCAGAAACTCAATATTCCCTTCCCCACCAGTAATAGGAGAGAATGTAAGTCCCTTCAATTCGAAACCTAATTCATGAGCAAAAGTCAGCACTTGGGTAAGAACCTCTCGATGTACCTTCGGATCTCTTACCACACCTGATTTCCCAACCTTTTCCCGTCCCGCCTCAAATTGCGGTTTGATTAAAGCGGCGACATCTGCAGGTTTATCTAAAAGCGCCAGTAGCGGTGGCAGGATGATTCGCAATGAGATGAAAGATACATCGATGCTGGCGAAATCAGGTCGTGGACCTTTTAGATCTTCAGGTGTGACATAACGGAAATTGGTTCTCTCCATCACACACACCCGCTCATCATTCCGCAGCGACCAATCAAGCTGGTTATAACCAACATCAATTGCATATACATATGCTGCCCCGTGCTGCAGTGCACAATCCGTAAAACCACCGGTGGATGACCCGATATCGAGCATTGTCCGTCCAGTCATATCAATTTCAAATGTTTTGAGAGCCTTCTCAAGCTTTAAGCCGCCTCGGCCAACGTATGGATGTATCGAGCCTTTTACTCTAAGCTCCGTTGTGCGCGGTATCTTCATACCTGCTTTTTCGATCCGCTCACTTCCCGAATACACTAGACCAGCCATAATGGCCGCTTTCGCTTTCTCTCGGCTTTCGTAAAATCCCTGCTCCACGAGCAGAACATCAATGCGTTCTTTTTGTATTGAATCCATCTTTATCTCCTGATCTGTCATTAGGACGAGAAACTTCTCTTGCCTGATGGTGCAGAACTGGATGAGATTAAACCACGAACTTCAGCACATAAAGCTTCCGTAGTCAAACCAACCTCCGCACGTTGTTCTTTGATGCTTCCATGCTCAATAAATCGATCCTCAATTCCCATCAGCGATACTACCGCTTCATGTGTTCCTTGAGCTGCAAAATATTCAAGCACAGCACTTCCAAGGCTTCCTGCCTGACATGCTTCTTCGAGCACGATCATGGCTGTACCAGATGAAGCTAAATTGCTAAGCATTTCTTCATCTAACGGCTTCAAGAAGCGAGCATTCACAACTTGAACCTGAATTCCTTCGCGCTTCAGCAAATCTGCCGCTTCCTCTGCGATTTGAACCATCGGTCCCATCGCTAGAATGGCACAACCTTCACCGGAACGCACCTTCTCCCATTTTCCAATTGGAATAGGTACTAACTCTTTATCAAGCGCAACTCCCGTCACATTGACCCGAGGGTATCGGTATGCGATCGGGCCATCATTATAATCAAGTGCGGTTTTCATCATATGACGAAGTTCATTCTCATCTTTAGGCATCATCAGGACAATATTCGGAATATGCCGCATAAAAGCAATATCATAAACGCCTTGATGCGTCTCTCCATCAGCACCGACAAAACCTGCTCGGTCAATCGCAAACATCACGTTTGCATTATGACGACAGATGTCATGAACAATCTGGTCATAAGCTCGCTGCATGAAGGTTGAATACACAGCGAAGACCGGCTTCATCCCCTCCATAGCAAGTGCAGCACACATGGTGGCAGCATGTTGTTCCGCTATTCCCACATCGATCATACGATTCGGGAACTTCTCGCTGAACGGAATTAAACCCGATCCGCCTGGCATTGCTGGGGTAACCGCAACAATACGCTCATCCTGTTCTCCGAGTTCAATCAATGTCTGGCCGAAAATCTCAGTATACATGGGATTCCCAACTGCTTTAAGCACTTGACCTGATTCAATTTTATATGGCGAAATACCATGCCATTTATGTGAGTCAGACTCCGCAGGTCGGTATCCCTTACCTTTTGTTGTTACAGCATGAATAAGGACTGGTCCATCAACATTATCAGCTTGACGTAATGTATCGATCAATTTATTAATATCATGCCCATCAACTGGTCCTAAATAAGTGAATCCGAGTTCTTCAAAAAGGATGCCAGGAACCATCATATATTTCAGACTATCCTTCATCTTCTCTGCCGTCTTTGCAAGCTTCCCACCTATGGCCGGGATTTTCTTAAGTAAGCTTTCAACCTCATCTTTAGCTCGCAAATAATGCTTATCTGAACGAATTTTACTCAAATAATTGTGCATTGCACCGACATTTGGAGCAATAGACATCTCATTGTCATTTAGGATCACGATTAATTTCTTCTGCTCGTGTCCAATATGATTAAGAGCTTCAAACGCCATCCCGCCGGTTAATGCACCGTCTCCAATCATAGCAATGACACGATTATTCTCGCCTTTTAAATCACGAGCTAGTGCCATCCCCATCGCTGCTGATAAGGATGTGCTGCTATGACCAGCTTCCCAGACATCATGTTCACTTTCGTTACGTTTTACAAAACCGCACAAACCTTTATATTTGCGCAAAGTATCAAATTGGTCCATACGACCTGTTAAAATTTTATGAACATAAGCTTGATGACCCACGTCGTATATCATCTTGTCCCGAGGACTATCGAAACAATAATGCAAGGCCAGCGTGAGTTCAACCACTCCCAAATTCGATGCAAGATGTCCACCGGTGACAGATAGCTTCTCAATCAAAAACTGACGGATTTCGCCTGCAAGAACAGCCAATTCGTCAACCGAGAGATTTTTTAATTGTTCTGGATGTTTTATGTTCGGAAGCAGCACGAAGAATCTCCCCGCTTTCCTTCTTTATATTTGAATTTCATAAACAGCCCACCATTTCATTTGAGCTTCGTGATCTTAGACATTATATCACAAAAAAACAGCCTACAAAAAATATCCGTGTTAGTGATCACGGGACATCAGATAGTCTGCGATTTCTAAAAGGCGCTGGGAATTCGCAAATCCACCCTCAGCGATCACTGCTTTAGCCTCAGCTGTCAGGCGTGCAACCTCCTGTACGGAAGCCTCCAGACCGATAAAATAAGGATAAGTCACCTTTTGTTGTTTTACATCACTCTGCGTCTTCTTCCCTAGCTTTGCTTCATCCCCAATCAAATCAAGGATATCATCCTGAATCTGAAAGGCTAAGCCAATATGATGTCCATAAGTACGAAGTGCATCCAATTGCGCATCTGTTACACCAGCTACTCTTCCTCCAGCTATAAGGGAAAACATAATCAAATCACTGGTCTTATGTAAATGGATGTATTCCAGCTGCTCAAGGCTAGTCAAGCCCTGCTCACCTTCCATATCAGCAACTTGTCCACCAACCATACCTCTAGGACCCGCATATTCTGCAAGGTCTTCTACAATGGAAATGACGCGCTCAGCAGGAATACCATGTTTACGGCTAGCCTGAACAACACTGTAAAACGCATGAGTCAATAACGCATCCCCTGCAAGAATTGCGCCAGCTTCACCATATACTTTGTGATTCGTAAGCTTGCCCCGTCTGTAATCATCATTATCCATGGCTGGCAGATCGTCGTGTACTAGGGAATACGTGTGTACCATTTCAACAGCACATGCTACTGGAAGGGCTGCCTCCCTGCTTCCACCTCCAGCTTCGCAAGCAGCTATAACTAATAATGGACGCAGTCTTTTGCCGCCAGCCATCAGCGAATAGTTCATGGATTCTCTTAGACTGGAAGGTACATTCCAGTCTTCTGGCATTTGAGCAGTTAATTCAGTAGTAATACGATCATTTACCTCATTCATATATTGTTCCAACGTTTGTGAGTTATTCATCGCTCTCACCCGTTTCCTCTAACATATTACCGAATGGACGACGCTTCAGTTCTCCGCCTTCTTCAACAATCATTTCAATCTTCTGCTCGACTTGCTCTAATTTCTGACTACACATTTGAGATAGACGCATTCCTTTTTGGAATAAATCAATTGCTTTCTCCAGAGGCACATCCCCATCTTCGAGCTGACCTACAATCGTTTCCAGCTGAGCCATTGCTTCTTCAAAGCTCAACTCCGTTTCATTCGCCATGATTGTCATCCTCCTTCATTCCCCATACTTGACACTGAAGCCGGCCGTCGCTGACTTTCACGTTCACTAAATCTCCCAGCTGCACATCACTTAAAGATTTAATGAGCTTGTTATCTTTCTCGTCATATACAAGACTATACCCACGGGACATCACTTTGAGCGGACTCAGCGCATCCAAGTGCCTCATCTCAGACTGAAGATGCTGTAACTTCTCACGCATAAGCGATTGCATCGCAGCCGTTAGTTGACGATGAGCTCCATCATGCCTTCTCGTAGCTAACTCAAACTGGACCTGCGGATTAAGCCGTATTAATCCTTGTTTTAAAGAAAGCTGCTTCTGACGAGTTCGTGATATATGTGAACGAACTGAACCTTGAAGCCTAATCTTCAGCATATCCAGCCGCTCGGCATGCTGAAGCATGTACCTGCGAGGATACACAAGCACAGGAGAGCGTTGTAATGAAGATAGTCGTTCTTTACTTCGGCGCAGTGTCTGCTGCAGGCCTTGATGAAGCTGACGTTCACGCTGCATTAATCGCGACTTAACTTCAGCAGCACTCGGAACAGCAAGTTCGGCAGCAGCAGTAGGCGTCGCCGCACGAAGATCAGCAACAAAATCAGCAATCGTAAAATCTGTTTCATGTCCAACAGCTGATATAATTGGAATATCTGATTGATAAACAGCTCTTGCTACGATCTCTTCATTGAACGCCCATAGTTCTTCAAGCGAACCTCCGCCTCTGCCCACAATGAGCACGTCAGCTTCAGCCATCTCATTCATAGATCGAATAGCTTTTACAATAGAAGGAGCCGCGCCCTTTCCCTGAACTAACACAGGGTAAAGAATAACTCGCACTTGGGGGAATCGCCGTTTTATCGTGATCATGATATCTCGAACCGCAGCACCTGTAGGTGATGTTATCACACCCACCGTGCGAGGGAAAAGTGGAAGCGGGCGTTTCCGTTCCGTGGCAAAAAAACCTTCTTCCTCCAATTTCTTCTTAAGCTGTTCGTAGGCTAGATAGAGACTCCCTATACCATCAGGTTGCATATGAACTGCATAGAACTGATATTGCCCATCTCGCTCATATACAGATACATTTCCTCTGGCTATGACTCTAGAACCTTCCTTCGGAATAAATGGAAGCCTTTGATTGTGAGCCGAAAACATGATTGCCCGAATCCGGCTTCCCTCATCTTTCAGGGTAAAGTACATATGCCCACTAGAATGATGAGTAAAGTTAGAAATTTCTCCACGAATCCACACGTCCGACAGTCTCGTATCGCTTTCCATCTTCATCCGAATGTAACGGTTCAAATCCTTAATGGATAAGACGTGCTGTTGATCTAAGCTTTTCATCTTAATTTATTCCATTCAGCCGCTTGGAAGCCAGCAGCGTATTTTGCATCAGCATTGTAATTGTCATTGGTCCAACACCGCCAGGAACAGGGGTGATATAACCAGCGACTTCTTTAGCACTCTCATAATCCACATCCCCAGCGAGCTTGCCGTTATCCAAACGATTCATGCCTACATCAATAACAACAGCTCCTGGCTTCACATAACTGGCATCTATCATATTGGCTCTGCCAATTGCAACGACCAGAATATCAGCCAAACGGGCGATTTGATCCATATTAGCAGTTCTAGAATGACACATGGTAACCGTAGCATTTTCACGTTGAAGAAGCAGGGATACAGGTTTACCTACAATATTGGAACGTCCGATTACAACGGCATGTTTACCGGAAATTTGTATGCCAGTCCGCTTGATCAGCTCGATAACACCAGCAGGCGTACACGGAAGGAGACTATCATCACCAACCACAAGATTTCCGACATTCATAGGATGAAATCCATCTACATCTTTTTCAACTGCAATTGCGTTAATTACAGCTTTTTCATCGATATGCTTTGGTAACGGAAGCTGAACAAGAATCCCATGGATATTATCTTGGTTATTGAGCCTGTCAACAAACTCCAAAACCTCTTCCTGACTCGCTGTGTCCGGCAACCGGTGTACTTCCGAGTAAAAGCCGAGATCATGACACGCCTTCTCTTTGTTGCGTACATATACATGAGAGGCAGGATCTTCACCAACGAGTATGACGGCTAAGCCAGGACGAAAACCTCTGCTAGCAAGTTCTTGTACTTCACGTGCAATGTTTCCCCGAATTTCTTCTGATACTACTTTGCCGCTGATGATTTCTGCTGTCATTTCAACCTCTCCCCTTAGCCTAAAAGTGAGTATTATGGTTCCGAAAGTAATCCATTTCAGATATCTTAAGCTTTATGGAGTTTAGCTTTCACTTCATCCACTTCTTGAAGCATACGGCCCAGAACACCATTAACGAATTTCCCCGATTCATCGGTACCGAAATGTTTGGCTAGCTCGATCGCCTCGTTGACAGCTACTTTACCAGGTACATCTTCACGGTAAACGAGTTCATATACAGCGAGACGTAAAATTTGCCGGTCCACACGGGACAAACGGCTCATCTGCCAGCCCTTCAAATAATCTGTTAATACTGCATCAATCTCTTCTTTAGCTTCCCACGAACCGTTAACCAATTGAAGAACGATATCCTTAACCTTTGCCTCATCACCAATAACACGTTCCGTCTCGTTCTCTTCTGCCGCTTCAGAAAGCAGCATGGATACAGCTTCCCCGCTCTCAACCTCATTCATTTCCATCTGGTACAAACTTTGAACAGCAATTTCTCTTAATACACGTCTTTTCATTATGTTCCTCCTGTGGATCTTGCCTTAAATTCGTTTTGTGTTTAGTATGATCAACTTTAATTAATTATCGGTAAAAAAAAACCTGTGAGAGGCTCTCTCCGCAAAAACGGGCGAGAGATACAGCATGTCTCGGCATTTTTCCGGAGAAAGCATATCACAGGGTTTCATTTAAACGGCCGCCAACGCTCAAACAACCAGCGCCCCCACTCTTGCCAATGAAACAGGGAGCCCTGTCGTAAGTCCCTTCGTTTACCGAAGGTATAACCGATAAATACCACTAATGCAAAGAACAGCATATCCCAAAAACCTGACAATAAATAAATCAGACCACATATTATCCCGCTGGTTATACCAAGTATACGCCCACCGTGACTCTCCCACACTTGTTTCCATGGCATTTTGGGAAACTCACCTCTATTCTACGCGGCTCTTAAAGCTTGGCGCCTGAACCACGTTTGCTATATATACAGATACATTTGATACGGGAATCCCAGTAGTATCCTCAACAAAATCATGTACCTGCTTTTGAACCTCCGTGGTCAAGGTAGGAATGGATTCCTCTCCGTCCACAACTGCTCGAATAGCAATCTCTAACCCCGCCTGAGATACCTTAATACGCGATTTAAGATCCTTTACCCCACGTACCCTCGAGGCAGCCTTCAGACAAAGATTCTCAATGGTCTCCACCGAAATCTGGATATCCCCAAATTCAGTCCGTTGATCAATCGAATTCGTAACTGTGCGATCACGGCGAATTGAGATATAGAAGAAACGGATGCTAAGTAGAAGCAATACAGCAGCCACGATAATAGCGGCCAAGTAGAGACGCTGTTCCTGATTATATGTTAAATCGTAAGGTATAGCGCCGCTCAAGAGGAGGATGGCAACTATAGAAATCACTCCGATACTCAGGCTGTATATAAACAGCAAGAGTCTGTCCACAATTTTAGCCACGAACAGCACAGCCTCCTTTAAATTAGATTAAACCCTCGACATGTCTGTCGGGGGCTAGGGTAAATCTTTATTTCACTCGCTGAATCATATCCAAGTCTTCGGTCTTCTCAGAAGACTTTACGAAATGAACATCATGAATATGTACGTTGACTTCTACGACAGTCAGTCCAGTCATATTCTCGATAGAGCGCTTCACATTACGTTGAATTTCTCCAGCGACCTCAGGAAGACGATGACCGTACTCCACAATAACGGACACATCAACAGCTGCTTCACGCTGTCCAACTTCAACGGTTACACCTTTAGACAAGTTCTTACGTCCCAACAGTTCGACGATTCCGCCAGCAAATCCGCCGCTCATTCCCGCAACGCCCCGCACTTCAACCGTTGCAAGCCCTGCTATTACTTCGATGACTTCAGGGGAAATTTGAATCTGACCGATTTCCGTACGTTCAAATTCCGTCGGTAAAGAATCTACCATGTCTCAACACACCTTTCAAAATAAGTTTGCGGATGCATAGGACTAAACAAGGCATGCGCTTCTTATTAAACATACTATATCATTTGACCTAACTTATGACAAACGATAAAAGATACATTAAATTTCGTTCTCTTCTAAAAATTTAATGTCAAAATCACCCTTCAAAAAGGTAGGATGATTCAGCAGTTTCTGGTGGAAAGGAATCGTTGTATAAATCCCCTCAATATCAAACTCCATAAGAGCACGCTTCATTTTGGCAATTGCTTCTTCACGAGTTGGAGCCCATACGATCAGCTTCGCAATCATAGAGTCATAGTACGGTGAGATCGTATATCCAGGATAAGCTCCGCTGTCTACGCGAACGCCTGGACCACCTGGAGGCAAGTAAAATTGAATGGTTCCCGGTGCAGGCATAAAACCCTTATCAGGGTTCTCAGCGTTAATCCGGCATTCGATCGACCAACCGTTAATGACTACATCTTCTTGTGTGAAGGACAGTGGATGACCTTCTGCAACGGATATCATTTCCTTGATCAAATCAATTCCCGTAACCATCTCCGTTACTGGATGTTCAACCTGGATCCGAGTATTCATCTCCATGAAGTAAAACTGTCCATCTGGTCCAAGCAAGAATTCAAGTGTACCCGCTCCTGAATAATTAACCGCCTTCGCTGCGCGAACGGCCGCTGTCCCCATCGCTTCTCTCACTTCTTCAGTTAGCACCGGACAAGGCGCTTCCTCAACAAGTTTCTGGCGACGACGCTGTACAGAACAATCGCGTTCTCCCAAATGTACAGCATTGCCGTGTTTGTCAGCAATGATCTGAATTTCTACATGCTTCATCCCGGTTAAGAACTTCTCGAGATATACTCCAGCATTACCAAATGACTTCTGAGCTTCCTGCTGGGCAGCTGTGATCTGCTTAATCAGCGAATCCTCATCATCAGCAATACGGATACCTTTGCCCCCACCGCCGGCGGTAGCTTTAATAATCAGTGGATAGCCAATTTCTCTCCCAAGTGTAATAGCCTCATCCAAATCCTCGACCAAACCGTCGGATCCCGGAATAACTGGCACCCCTGCATCCTTCATGGTCTGCTTAGCAACTGCTTTGTCACCCATTCGAGTAATAGCATCCGCTGACGGACCAATAAAAGTGATGTTGCATGATTCACAAATTTCAGCGAAATCCGCATTCTCCGCAAGAAATCCATATCCAGGGTGAATTGCATCACATTCAGTTAAGGTTGCAACGCTCATAATATTAGTAAAGTTTAAATAGCTGTCTTTAGATAAAGTCGGACCTATACAATAAGCTTCATCCGCAAGACGAACATGAAGAGAATCACGGTCTGGCTCTGAATAAACAGCCACCGTGGATATGCCAAGCTCATGACAAGCTCGGATAATACGAACCGCAATTTCTCCTCGGTTCGCAATAAGTACTTTCTGAAATGTCATGCAAGTTACCTCCTTCGGACTCTAATATCTCAAATTCTCAGCGAGTATGGATTTCAATCCGGTCTCACCAGGAAAAGAGGCTGTCCGAATTCAACCAACTGCCCGTTTTGAGCAAGTACTTCTACAATTTCTCCTTTAACCTCAGCTTCGAGCTCATTCATCAGCTTCATCGCTTCGATAATACAAACGGTTGTTTTTTCATCGACTCTGTCACCTGCGCTAACAAATGCAGAAGCCTCAGGAGAAGGGGAACGATAAAAAGTTCCTACCATTGGCGATACAATTTTATGTAATGAACTTGCTGCATCGGTAGTGGAAGAACCGTTGCTGCTCTCAGGCTGGCTTCCTACATTAGTCGCCTGAATTGCCTGAGGCTGGAATTGAGGCGCCTGTATAAACGGTTGTGCAGGCGTCTGGAGGCTCACAACCTCTGGAGCACCAGGTTTCTTAATAGTTAAACGTGCACCTTCACTCTCGATTTCCAACTCATTTACGGAGGTTTGATCCACAAGGTTGATCAATTCTTTAATCTCGTTTAATTTAAACATTCTCGACTCTCACTCCTTCACTTTCTTAGAAGCCCTACTTCGGACAGTCAGTCAATAGCTTAGAGTATTATATCACAATCCAAAGAAATGGAAAGAGTCCAAGAGATTCCCCCCCGGACTCTTTCTTATTTTCGATTGAAGGGAAAGCTTCTGCCTATAAAGTATCCTATTGTTACGGTTTTACCATTTGGACACTCACTTTATCTTGACCTACTTTCAGTTCGCTCATCAATTTATTAACAATGGTTGCAGCACCTTTAGCATCCAGCTTATCACCAAGGACAACGACGTTATACCTGTCGTTCTCTTCTTTTACAACAGCATTTTCATATTGCTGTTGCAGCTCCTCTTCAATACTGAGAAGAATATCTTCTCTTTCTTCCAGTGTTTTAAGCTGTTCTGCAACCTGAGCAGTCTCTTCAGCGGTGCTCTCCTGGTTCCCCAGCTTAGTCATAAGCTCATCATACAGCTTTGCATTCTTGTTAGCGCGCTCAAGTTGATAAACTTCTAATTTACCGGCAGCAGAACTTGCTTGTGCAGCAACTTCCTTCAGTACATCCGCTTCTGTTTTTGCAGTATCTTTCGCGTCGGTTGCATCATCTGTCTTCGCATCTACCTTAGGGTCCTTCGGTTCATCAGCTTTTTCAGGTGCCTTTTCTTCAGTTACCTGATCTGCTTTTTCTGCACCTGTGTTTGCTTCGCTTCCAGTTTCTTCACTTGCACCGGAGTCTTCTACGATGCTCTCAGGAGTAACTTCATTTAATACCAGTTCATCTGTCGATTTGTTTATTGTTCCATTTTTTTGATTATCCCCTTGTGTACTTTCAGCAACTGGAGGAGCCGAAGGACCTGATTCATCAGTAAACAAGTAATACGCAGAAAGGACGACCATGAGGCTTAACATCGAAACTAACCAGATTGTTTGTCTTTTATTATTCATTTAGAATACTTCCTCCTTTAAATAACTGCTTGATAACGATCAGTTCACTATGGATGTTCTATTCTTGTTTGCGAGGTACAACAGATATTTTGTAACTTGGAACATTCAGCCCTCTTTGAACGGCGTCAACAATTAGACCACGTACCGTCTCATTCTCCGCCCCCTTTGCTACAACCAATACACCACGAAGATGCGGTTTCACTTTCTTGGTTACGATGGGAGTTTGATCCCCTGCAGTATCGTAGGTGACAATTTGTCCGTCGCGCGTATAACTTGTTATATGCCGCTTTCCGCCATTGGCATCATTCTCTTCAGTCAATTCTTGTGTATCTTTCACATTCCGCTGAACGATGATCTCCTCCGTTGATTCTACAGTCACCATGACATCAACATCACCAACACCAACAATCTGTTCAAGCATTGTTTTGGTTCGAGCCTCAAACTCCTGCTCAATACTGCCAAATTCACTGACCCCGTTTCCTGCTGGTGTTTGAGCTGATGTTGTCACTGCCGTATCCGGAGGTTCTCGGCCAATGTTCTCGTTATCAAGCTTTTTTACATGAACGAAGGAATTAAACAGCATGATGGCAATTCCAATAAGACCTAATATGATCAACCATCGAAAGGTTTGCATTTTCCTTGCTCCGCCCGTTCCTCCGCCAAGCCATTGTTCAACCTTTTTCAGCCAATTCCCCATTTCTTCACCTCCGTTATAGTTTGGTATTCATGTCACTTTCTATGGAACGTATCACTATTTGATCAGGCAACAGATCCCATCTGCTGCTTAGGAGATCTATTACAGGGCCCGCTCTGGCTTCCACTCTTTTACCTGCTTCCACGGAGTCTTCCGTTTTGGATTTATTCTTGGACTCATCTGTATTCGTCTCAACATTCACCCTTATCGTATCTACAGGCTTTATACCTTTGCTTTCAGCCAGCGACTGTTTTTGTGAAGACTCTGGGGTTTCTGCTTCTCTGAGCCGGACTTCGACAGATTTGATAACTGCACTGCCTGTTGCTTCACTAGGTGCCGCTAATATGACCTTCACTTCATCTACCTGTTCCCCCGTCTCTTTCGTAATTTGATCCTTCATCTGTTTAGCAACTTCTTCTCCTGCCCATTGAAGACTTTGACTTTGCTGAACATTCTTTAACTTCTCAGCCTGGGCTAAAATATAATCAAGTTCCGCTTCTCTAGGGGTATTTGTCCCGTTTTCCACCCGTTCCAGCTCAAGTGCAAACTGTTTCTCCGGCGATACCGTCAGTAGGCTGATAATCGGGCGAAGTAGAGCTAGTAGTATGAGCATGCTTAGCACCAACCTTGCATAGCGCTGCATGGATTTACTAGGTAGGATCAGATCGACGAAGGCTGCGAATAGAACGATCATGATTACGCTTTTCAACCATTCGCTAAGCCAATCCACTTCTCAACGGCCCCCTTTCTGACACTCCTACCTCATCATGACTGTGACGTTAGCAGCCGTGAGGATAATTGTAATTGCTAAGAAAAACATCATGCTTACTGCTGCGAGAGCTGCAAATACGAACAGCATTGTTTTACCGATCGTCTGCAAACAGGTGACAATGGGTGAGTCTCCTAACGGCTGCATAACAGCTCCTGCAACGTTATATATAAGCGCCAAAGTAAGAATTTTGATCGCTGGGAAAGCACAAAGGAATAAAATGATAATGACTCCTGCAAGTCCAATCGAGTTTTTCACAAGCAACGAGGCGGAGATGACAGTGTCCGTTGCATCAGCGAACATTTTTCCTACAACCGGTACGAAGTTGCCTGTAACATACTTCGCTGTTCGGATCGTCACGCCGTCTGTTACTGAGCTTGTCAAACCTTGTACAGAGATAACTCCGAGAAATACAGTAAGCAGAACCCCTAGCACACCCATACCAATTCCTCGCAAAAGGTTCCCGAGTTGTGTCAGCTTGTACTTATCTGATAACGAACTGACAAGGTGTAGAACAGCAGAGAAGAACAATAACGGAAACACAATTGTACTGATGAGGGTGCCAACGGTATGCACCATAAAAATAATCAAGGGGTGCGTTAGAGAAACGGTAACAATGTTACCCATCGAGGCCAGGAGTGCGAACAACAATGGAAGCATCGCCATCATAAAATCAATCATCTTATCTATTGCTTCTCTGGCGTATCCGATCGCGACAGTAAAGCTGTTAACGGCAATGACAAGCACTACCATATAACAAATGGTGTATGCCACTTGACTGATTGTGCTTTTCTCAAAAGCGGTTTGTAAGTTTTCCAAGATCAAACTCATAATGCTCAGCATAACGATCGTGGCAAGTAATTTTCCGTTATACAGTACCTCATGCCACATGAAACTTCCGATACCTGATAAGACACTTTTAATACCAAAACCTTCTCCCCCGGGCAAGAGCATATCCATCAGGGCTGGAGTTTTCCCTTCCGGAAAAAAACCTCCATAATCTTTCATTAGCTGCTCCCAATACTGCTCTACCTGACTTGTAGGGAGTTCTTTCGTCTGTTGTTCAATAAATTGATCTGCCGGCGAGTCTGCATACACTGTGCATCCCACACCACTCAACAGCAGCAAAAGCAAGATTATCAGCAATCGCAGGGGCCTATTGGAACCATACCGATGTTGACTCATGTAATCCCCCGCTTTCTCAAGTCGGTAGGAGCTTCAAAACCGTTTCGATTATGATGCTGATGATCGGTACAGCAAGAACAAGAATCAGTACTTTTCCAGCCATTTCAATCTTGGAAGCTATGGACTCTTGACCAGCATCTCTCACGACCTGTGCCCCTAATTCGGCTATATAAGCAATTCCTATAATTTTCAGCACTGTCTTTAGGTAAATCATTTGGACACCTGAGCTTTCTGCAAGATCTTCCAGCATCCGAATAACATTACCGATTTTGCCGATGAGAAACAAAAAGATCATGACACTTGTTGAAACTGCGAGCAGAAATGCAAAGATCGGTTTCTGCTCCTTGACGACGAGAATAAGAATGGTGGCTAACAAGCCGAATCCTACTACTTGGATAATCTCCATATCCTCACCTACTGGAAGAGGAATATCGTTTTTATTTCCTGAAGTAAGTCATCTAGCAGTCGTACGACCATGAACAAGACGACAACAAACCCGATGAGCGTAACCCAGTGAGCCATATCCTCTTTCCCCATTTGTTTCAGTACGGTATGGATCATGGCAATGATGATGCCGATTCCTGCAATTTGGAAAATGGCATTCACTTCAATATTCATTCCTTGGCACCTCGCTAAAAGATCAAAATGACGATCAATGCTCCAACAAGCAGTCCCAAGCTCTTGCTCATTTTTTCATACTTAGCTTGGTCCTCTCTAGCCGCTGCTTCCTCATGCTTTAACTGGCTCGCGGCAAGTGCAATATGCTTCATCTGGTCCTGCCTGTCGCTAGTGCCAAGCACACCGCTTAGCTGCTCCAACGCTTCTCGTTCGGCGGATTTCATGCTTGTCCGTCTCCAATGTGTATGTAAAGCCTTTCTTATACTGTCTTGAGCGGATAAACCAAACTGTGGACTCATATATGCTGCTGCAGCCGTAAACAAAGATTTCAGTGGTTCACGCAGATTCGTTCCTATTCGATGAAGAGCCTCAGGTAGCGGGGTAAAGCCGTAACTAATCTCCGTTTCAAGTCGCTGCAGGGCTAAGATAAGCTCACGAATTTGTCTCGGTCTTGTTGCAAACTGCTGCGCTTGGAAGAAACCAGCTAAAGTCCCAGCCACTAGTACGATCAATGCCCCGAACAATTTAAGCAAAGACATCACCGCCCAACCGTCTGGGTCCTGCTGTCGTCAACGTTCGCTGTTCACCGTCCTGAAGTTTTAAACACCTTTCATTCCCGCTACGATTTAGCACCGCATACATTTCAAACATACGGTTATCAACTAGACCAGCTAATCCAGGTCTCCCTCGCATATCCTGCACTGATGAACCATGCGCTGTTGCAATAACACTGATTCCGGCATGAAGCGCTTCGGTAACAGCCTCTGCATCCTCAGGTCTGCCGATCTCATCAACGATCAGAACATCAGGAGACATCGAACGCAGCAGCATCATCATACCCTCAGCTTTAGGACAACCATCCAGCACGTCCGTTCTCGGGCCGACATCAAATCCTGGCACACCTCTTTGACTACCAGCGATCTCAGAGCGCTCATCCACAATCCCTACCTTCATCCCTGGCCAGTTAATGTTTGACTTCCCCCATGTTCCGGAGCTGATTTGTCTAGCCAAATCCCTAACTAGCGTTGTTTTTCCATGCTGTGGTGGAGACATGATTAAGGTGTGGAACACTCTCTTTTTCTTAATGTCGAGCAGGTAAGGCAAGATTTCATCAGCCACTCCCTTTATCTCCTTAGCTATTCGAACATTGAACCCGCTGATATCCCGGATATGCTCCACCCTTCCAGCACTAAGAACGGTTCGTCCAGTCAGGCCGATTCGATGACCTCCAGGTATCGTGATAAATCCTTTTCTAAGTTCTTCTTCCATCGTGTAGAGCGAATGATTGCTTATCAGATCCAGCAGTCTGTGACCATCCTCCCGGCTTGGCTTGTAAGCTTCTTCTGGCGCTAGAATCATTTCTCCGCTGTAACTTATGAAGTAAAACTTACCTCCTGTATTTATTTCCAGCGGACGGCTCTCTCGGATTCGGATTTCTTCCAAGTTTTCGAGAACACCCATTGGCAGATTCAGCAGAAGCCGTTTTATGTTGTCGGGAAATAACTCCAACCAATTCTTTGTCATATCGCTTTCCCCCAAGCTGAGCATTTCTTGAAGTTCTTCCTATCCTCATATGTATGCCTGTACTCCCCATTTATGCAGCGAGTCTATCATTTTTTTAATATTCCGAATAAAAGAAACGCCACCCCGCATAAAATCCAGCCAATCTTCCCCCATGACAACTTATCAGCCATACCGACGAGTCCAATCGTAGTGGTCAAAATTAGAACGAGAGGACCGGTAATCGCCAGCGCAGAATTAACCGCAAGTGCTTTATCCACTTGATTCAGTCGGAGCATAATAAGTGCAGCTATAATCTCCAGACTTCCCGAGAAAATGCGAAGGGACGCCATCCCGGTTACAAACTTGTCCAGCACACTGAAACCTCCTTTTGGATTGTGTGAGTATTTTGAATAAGCGACTTTCTAGACGAATTACTCGTCAAAATATTGTATCTGGAGTTGCAAACATCGATTTTTGAAAAATACTAGATGTGATAAACTATGCTTCACTCTCTCGATTTATCTCTACTTTTTCATGTGTTCATAGAAAAAGAACATAAAAAATCCCGGCCTATGAAAGACCGGGATTAAATAGTTTATCAAGTTTATCTGCGATTCTGTGGACCACCAACGGCAGCCTGTTTATCTGTATCAAGTCCGTAGGCGGTATGAAGCGCCTGAACGACCTTCTGCAGGTTAGAACTCTCAATAACACAGGAAACCTTAATTTCAGATGTACTTACCATCTTGATGCTGACATTTTCTTTTGAGATAACGTCGAACATTTTTGCAGCTACACCGGGATGGCTGACCATACCAGCGCCTACGATGGAAACTTTCACCAAGTCATCCTCGGAAGTCATTTCTCGGAACGGTAGTTCATTTCGTATGCTTTGAATGACAGAGAGTGCACGCTCGCGATCGCCGAGAGACACGGTAAAGGAGAAGTCGGCCTCACCATTCATAACACCGCTCTGAACGATAATGTCTACATCGATTCCCTCTTTAGCAAGTTCGCCAAACATCTTAGCCAATACCCCCGGGAAATCACCTACACCCAAAATACTGATTCTAGCAACGTTTTTATCGTAAGCGATACCGCTTACCACCACACCTTGTTCCATGCTTGCTTCCTCCTTAACCACCGTACCTTCGTTATAATTAAAGCTGGATCTGACTACAAGCTTAACTTGGTTATGCTTCGCATATTCTACAGCACGTGGATGTAAAACTGCAGCACCAAGATTCGCAAGCTCCAGCATTTCATCATAGGAGATCTCCTGCAACTTACGTGCACATTTCACCACACGTGGATCCGTCGAATAAATGCCATCCACGTCTGTATAGATTTCACATACATCCGCGTGAATAGCCGCAGCTAAAGCAACAGCTGTCGTATCCGATCCACCGCGTCCAAGCGTAGTAATCTCTCCGTCATCCGACATCCCCTGAAAACCAGCAACGATGACAATTTGGCCATCGTCCAGTGCTTTAGTCACTCGAGTAGGAGAGATATCCGTAATTCTAGCCTTTCCATGTACTGGCTCTGTACGGAAGCCAGCTTGCCAACCCGTATAACATACTGCCTCACGGCCCAAGTTATGAATTGCCATTGACAAGAGCGACATTGAAATCTGTTCGCCAGTCGTCATTAACATATCCATCTCACGCGCAGGTGGATTTGGATTCAACAATTTAGACTGGTCGATCAAGTCATCGGTCGTATCCCCCATAGCTGACACAACTACTACACACTGGTGACCTTCATCTTGCTTCTCAACGATTCTTCGGGCGACGCGCTGCATCCGTTCCGTATTCCCTACGGAACTGCCTCCGAATTTCATGACATACAGTGACAACGCTTCCTTCACTCCCCACTCTTATTCATTATGTATTATATGGTTTCTCGCTTTAAAACAGTATAATACGAAAATGCTTAGTTGCGTCAAGATTTTTCAGATAAGAACCAGAAATTTCGACAAAAATATCATTTTTTGATGAATATCACCTGAGTTTGAATACAATCTGGAAAAGAAGACCATAAAAAAAGACTGTCCCGACAGTTGAACAGTCAACCGTTAGGACAGTCTTTTAGTTAGCGTAGAGCATTCATAAATGCACCGACGCCCATTCTACTCTCCAGACATACTATGCACGGGAGATATATTTACCTTCACGAGTATCGATCAATAGAACATCTTCTTCGTTGATGAAGAGTGGAACTTGAACATTCAGTCCAGTTTCTACTCTAGCGTTCTTAGTAGCACCTTGAGCTGTGTTACCTTTAACACCTGGCTCTGTTTCTACAACTTTGAGCTCAACGCTGTTAGGCAGGTTGATACCCAAAATTTCACCTTGGTAGCTAATGATATTAACATTCATGTTCTCTTTCAGGAAGTTTAGTTCCCATTCCAGCTGCTCGCTAGTCAAGCTGAACTGATCATAAGTTTCATTGTCCATGAAAACATGCTCTTGACCACTTGCATACAAATACTGAACACCACGATTTTCAATTTGTGCACGACCAATTGTCTCTCCTGCACGGAAAGTCTTCTCCACGGTGTTGCCGTTACGCAGGTTTTTCAATTTGGAACGAACAAATGCTGCGCCTTTACCTGGTTTAACGTGCTGAAAATCCAATACTGTAAAAATATCTCCGTCTACCTCAACGGTTAATCCTGTTTTAAAATCGTTAACTGAAATCATTCGATTCCCTCCTAAAATAGTTCGTTGATTCATTCATTGTTGTTGATTAAAGAACGGTGTACTTCTTGCTTGAGCTTGTCAAAATATGAATACCCGTTTCGGTGATCACAATATCATCCTCAATGCGAACACCACCAAGACCCGGTAAATAAATACCAGGTTCAACAGTCACGACCATACCTGGTTCAAGCACATCGTCACTTAACTTGGATAGACGTGGAGATTCATGTACCTCCATCCCAAGGCCGTGACCCGTGCTGTGACCAAAATACTCACCGTAGCCATATTTTGATATGATATCACGGGTTAAAGCATCAGCCTCACGCCCCGTCATTCCCGGTTTGATATGATCAAGCGCGTGCAATTGGGCTTCAAGAACAATATCATAGATTTCTTTCAATTTCGGATCTGGGGTACCCAGCGCAATGGTTCTCGTTAAGTCCGAGCAGTATCCATCCAGAAGAGCACCGAAATCAAAAGTGATGAATTCATTCCCTTGAATGACACGTTCACTGGCCACACCATGCGGCAAAGCTGATCGCTCACCTGATGCCACAATCGTGTCAAATGACGATGAAGTAGCACCATGACTTCGCATAAACATTTCCATCTGCAAGTCAATCTCACGCTCAGTTTTTCCCACTTCCACAATATTTAAGATATGACTGAAGGTTGCATCTGCGAGATCAGCAGCACGCTGCATAACACGCAATTCCTCACTGTCCTTAAATATGCGTAGCTTTTCTACGAGACCTGAAACCGGAGTTAGCGTAATGGGTTTGAGCTGTTCTGTAAAGGTGGTAAAAACTGCATATGTAATATGCTCTTGCTCAAATCCAAGGGACGTAATTCCTTCGGCTGTAAGCAGTTCTTTTACCGTCTCCATCACCTTCGAGCCATGCTCAAAAACTTTAAAACCCTTCGCTTGCTCTGGAGCCTGCGTCATGTAACGAAAATCAGTCAACAGGTATGATTCATCCCGAGTAATGAGCACATACCCTGCAGATCCAGTAAAACCGGTTAAATAACGCCGATTGATCGGACTTGCAACAAGCAATGCTGACAATCCCTGTTCCTGCAACATTACACGCAGTTGTTCAACTCGTTTGTTAGCCATTTCCTTCAGTCTCCTCTCCCGTTCAAAAACACATTACTTTACGAATTCGGTCGTTCCAGAACATCTAGGAGTGCATGAAAACCCAGTTCATAACTGGTAGCTCCAAATCCGGAAATCTGTCCCGCACAAACAGGAGCAATAACTGATGTATGGCGGAAAGATTCCCTAGCATGGATGTTCGAAAGATGTACTTCCACCGTAGGAACCTTTACAGAGCTGATCGCATCGCGAACCGCATAACTGTAATGAGTCAGCGCCCCTGGGTTTAACAAAATTCCGTCTGCCTGTCCCATTGCCTCGTGAATCCGGTCAATAATGGCACCTTCATGGTTCGATTGATAGAAGGTAATATCGATTCCGGCGTTGTCCGCAACTTTACGCAAATGATCCTCGATACTCTGCAGGCTAAGCGAACCATAAATTCCCGGCTCACGGATACCTAGCAAGTTCAAGTTCGGTCCGTTTATCACCCATATGGATTTCATGGGGTTCCCCACCTTTTCGTCAAATAACCAAATGCTATTTTACCATAGGCGGTATCTTCTTGAGAAGTTTTTTTGCTTTAACCCAGCACCTCTTCGGGTTCTCTCGTCTTTTCATCCGTATATTCCTCGGCAGTTGTGTAACCAATGAACAATCCCCACAGCAAAAAGAGACATAATTCGGAAATATTTGTGTCCCATGTCAAGCGTTTAATCGGCAAGGTCATATCCATCAAAGGTGCCAATACGATAAACAACACAGCCCACCATACGATCCCGTATACTATTCCAGGCCACGGCCCTTTGGCTCTGCGGAATAATAAAACGTAAAGGAGTGAGGCAATAATGGACAGCACAATAAAAGATAGCCATCCAGCCACTTGCCCTGCCATACTCTGCAAAAAAGAATGTTTAAAAAACGGCTCCAGTAAAAATCCCGGAAGAATGGAGGTGAAATGAAAGGCATAGAAAATCCATCGAATCCCTCCCCATATTAAACCAGCGTAGAATCCAAGTTCCAATGCAAAGAAGAACCGATTGGTATGGATTTTATCGCTCTGACTATGTGTTTGGCTCATACTTGCGATCTCCTCTCGGTAGTGTCAGTATAGGTCAAAATTTGAAACTTCCTCTATGTAATTATTATGCTCCTTTCTTGAAAGCCTAATCCAACTAGAAATTACTTCAAAAATTCGCTACAATGGTATTAAAGTTCTTACTATTAGACAGGAAGGTGAAGTGGTTGTCCCAAAAGTCAGCTCCGGTTAGCTATGGTGGTCAAGCTGTTATCGAAGGTGTTATGTTCGGTGGCAAACATGTAAACGTCACAGCAGTACGGAGGAAAAACAACGAGATTAAGTTTCTAGAGGTGCCTCGTGAAGACAAGACCTGGGTTCGCAAGTTGCGCAAAGTTCCGCTTCTTCGCGGCATTATCAGTCTTATAGATTCGAGCATCAAAGGCTCCAAACATTTGAATTTCTCTGCGGATGCCTATGCTGATGATAGCTTGGAACCTGAGGAACGTGCACAACAGAAAGAGAAAGAAGAATCCGGTTGGAGTCTTAGCATGATTATAGGTGTAGCCGCTGTCAGTGTGCTATCCTTCATCTTCGGTAAACTCTTGTTCACGCTTGTTCCTGTATTTGTAGAAGATTTTTTGTTCGGTGACTCATTTGATCATTATATTCTTCATAATTTAGTGGAAGGCGTTATCAAATTGATTCTGCTTCTCGCCTATCTTTGGGGTATTTCCCTTACTCCGGTTATCAAAAGGCTGTTCCAATATCACGGTGCTGAGCATAAGGTAATTTCGACTTTTGAGGCCGGCGAGGAACTAACCGTTAAAAATGTACAAAAGCACACGCGTCTTCATTACCGTTGCGGTAGCAGCTTTATGATGCTCACGATTGTTCTTGGCGTTGTGATATATTCCGTCGTACAGTGGGATTCGATGACAGAGCGAATCATTCAACGGATTGCTCTTCTGCCGGTAGTGCTAGGCATATCATTTGAATTTTTGAAGCTCACAAACTCATTACGAGAAGTTCCTGTCCTTCGTTTTCTTGGCTATCCCGGTCTTTGGCTTCAACTCTTGACCACGAAAGAACCAACTGATGATCAAGTGGAAGTATCCATTGCCTCCTTTAACCGGATGCGTGAACTGGATGCTCAATACGAGAAAATTTCAGTTCAACAGCCACTGGCAGGAAGTGTATTGGATCCCGCGAAAGGATGAGTAATCCATGAAAAGGCTGAGTATTCAATACATTGTTTTTTGGATGATGATTGCATTAGCAGCATTATGGCTTGTGACGAATATTTTCTCTCCACAGGTGTTCATTCCTTTGATTATTGTAGGGGTTGTGTTCTTGCTGTATAAGTTTCCACCTACCCGATTCAGCAAAAACAGGCACCCAAAAGTCAAGCCTTCGAAGAGAACTGCCGCCAAAATGGCTGCAAGGACAGTTACTAATCGAAAAAATAGTAATCCGTCTTCGAAACGAAAACAATATCCTTTTCAAGTTATCGATGGTCAGAAAGGCAAGAACGATCCGCCAGATGACCTGCCGAAATATCATTAATAAAAAACCGTCCAGCAACCGCTGGACGGTTTTTTCATCGTGTTTTATCCGGTCTCCATGTAGCAAAAAAATGATTTCCCGCAGTCAATCCTGAATCATACAGTTTCATGCTTTCCTCTGTCGTTAGATTAAAATATGTAGTACTAATACCAAGCGTCGGAATCTTAATCGTTCGATCTCGGTTTTGCTGTTCGATATAGCGCTCATCATGCGCTGATAACATCGTTTCAAACATCGCGGTCAGCATACTAAATGCTCCATCAATCTGATGAGGCTCATTCCTGTTCTTCCCTACCATTTGAAATCCAACAACAGGGATTGGCTCCGCTACTCCCTTCGATTGACGATCAAAGAGCCAGAGCGGAAAGTTACTGAGCAGGCCACCATCCACAACATAAACAAACTGCTCGCTGAATGACTTGCCTCTTGCAGGTGCACCGATCAACCGTAAGATAACAGGATCAAAGAAATAGGGAATGCTGCAGCTCATACGTATGGCCTTTGCCACAGGAAATGTTAACGGATTAATACCATAATGACGAAGATCATCTGGCAGCACCAAAAGCTTACCATTCGTTATATCCGAAGCTACAATGTGCAGCTTTCCTGCAGGAATATCTGAAAAAGTAAATATACCCTTATCCAGTAATATTTTACGTATCCAGTTTTCAAATGCCTCACCAGAATATAGTCCTTTTTTTATTAGAACCCTAAGCGCAGGCCCTATCACACGGGTATTAAAAACAGGCGCACGTTTGAGTAAAGATTGGAAAGGCGTTGCCTCAATAATTTTTTTCATTTCATCTGCGGTATACCCCGCGGCAATGACAGCAGCTATAATCGATCCTGACGAGGTTCCCGCCACCCTGCCGAAATGGACCCCAGCCAGCTCAGCAGCTTTCACGGCCCCTGCCAGCGAGATTCCTTTAACTCCTCCACCTTCAAAAACGGCATTGATGAGCATATGCAAATCCCCCGCCTCACATGGTCTATTGACTATGTATGTAAGCGGGGGACTATTCATTCCTTAAGGACTTGCACAATTATGATTGATAATATAATTTCAATTGATTAAGAAGGCCTAAAGGATTGTTTATTAAGTTTTTTGCTCTGAAAAAGATACTACCGCCAATCTCGTTATACTTTTCATTGTATTGTAGCTGTGCAATGATTTCGGAGGCGTTTTGCCAGCTCTTTTCCTGGGTTAGATCGCCAACCTTATAAGCAGCATGTCCGATCAAAAGATCTACATTCGTACCACTTACTTCATTTACCCACCAGTCTACGAGCTTGTCATAATCAGCTGCTGCAAAATTCATGCTCCAGTATATTTGAGGTGCAACATAGTCAATCCATCCGTTACGAATCCAAGTTCGTACATCAGCATACATGCTATCATAGGCAGTGACTCCAGCCTTTGTATCTGACCCCGTCGGATCAACCGACTTATTACGCCATACACCGAATGGACTTATACCATATTCAACCTCAGGCTTCACTCGGTTAATACTGTCTCCGAGCATCTGAACAAATGTATTGATGTTAGCTCTTCGCCAGTCTCCTACGTTCTTGTAAGAGCCGTTATTATATGCCTTGTAAGCTGCTCCATCATTGATGGTGGTATTAGATGGGTAGAAATAATCATCCAAATGAATACCGTCAATATCATACCCATTCACAACTTCCATGATGGTGTCGACAATATGTTGGCGAGCTTCAGGAATGCCTGGGTTGATCATCAGCTGATTATTCACTTTGATCATCCACTCAGGATGTACAAGAGCTACATGGTTAGGAGCTAATCCAGTCGTTGATACTTCAGTATTCGCCCGAAAAGGATTAAACCAAGCGTGGAATTCCATTCCTCTGCGATGCGTTTCCTCTATCATAAATGCTAAAGGATCATATCCCGGATCTCCCCCTTGTTTACCTGTAAGGAATTTAGACCAAGGAACAAGAGATGATGGGTAAAGCGCATCGCCTGCTGGGCGAACCTGTACAAATACGGCGTTAATACCACTGTCCTGCAGCGAATCCAGAAGTGTTGTAAACTCCTCCTGCTGTTTAAGCTTGTTGTTCTTAGTCGAAGGCCAGTCCAGATTGAATACCGTAGATATCCATGCACCACGCACTTCATCATCGTTCTGTATAGGCGTTTCTGGCTCCGTCGGCGGAATCAAAGGCAGACTCGTCAATGAGATTTGCTGTGCTGCTTGATTCCAATTCACAAGTAGACCTAGATTTTCACTAATAAACCGAAGGGGTACCATCACTCTCCCATTCTTGATTTGTACGGATGCATCCAGCGGAATGGATACACCATTGACGAGAGCAACACTACGTCCAGAAGTCATAACAAGCTTAGAGGCATCTTTCGTTACTGTTACTGTTTTTTCTTTTTGATTCCAATGAATTGATGCTCCTAATCCTTCGCTAATAATACGGGTTGGAACCATCGTGACGTTTACCTTGGACAATATGTATGGAGAAATATCGCTGTTTAATCTCTGTCCATCTAGAAAGATGCTTATACTAGGGCTTTTAGCCTGCGCAGCGGGGACAACTGACGGGAGACACAATAATGATATGAACAACACGAGCAACCATCTACGAAATTTCATTCGATAAATCCTCCATAAATGATAGATTTGCAGGTAAACTAAAAACAAAAAAGCATCTGTCACCAGCGGACAGATGCCCTGTTAAGATTCGCTGACTAGTTCGTTATGAATGTCACGCAACTCTTTTATACGTTTCTCATCTCGTTTGAAAAATTCCACAAGCGTTTCGATTCGAGTAATGGAATCCCAGCTAAGATGATGCTCGATCCCTTCCACATCCTTGTAGATATTCTCTTCTAGAACACCAATCAATCCAAGGAACTCCTCAAGCAGCTGATGACGTGCCATTAACCGTTTGCCCATCTTTTTACCTTTGTTGGTAAGTACAAGCCCACGGTATTTTTCATAAATTAAATATTCATCTTTATCAAGCTTCTGAATCATTTTCGTGACGGATGAGGGGTGTACCTCCAAGCCTTCGGCAATATCCGAAACACGCGCATATCCCTTCTCTTCGATCAGCTTGTAGATGCGCTCCAAATAATCCTCCATGCTAGGTGTCGGCATCTTTTTCCCTCTTTTCTAAATATTACGTGACTCGTAAAAATCCTTTTTACCTGCACATGTTATGATACATGTTTCAGAGAGCACTTGGCAAGTCCTGGCCCCAAGCCTTCGTATAATTGGCACGGTTTGAATCAGTTTCTTAAGCTTAAAATAAGCGTACTCTCTCTGAAAGGAAGGCTACGCTATGACGGTAAAAATACCGGTTCGAACCGCTCGTACGGTAAAAAGCACACGGGTATTTACTCCAGATCTTGTTTATTTTGAGCCCGGTGCTTTAGAGTATCCTAAGGGTAATAAAATTATGGATTATGTGAAAGCCAGAGGTATCGAATACCGCATGACTACATCACATAACCGAATTACGAATTTCCCCGGTGAAACAGAGCAGGAAAAGTACCGTATTGCCAAAAGAACACTCGTGGTTGGTGTCCGCAAGACATTAGCCTTCGATCAGTCAAAACCGTCAGCCGATTATGCGATACCGATTTCCACAGGATGTATGGGCCATTGTCATTATTGTTATTTGCAGACAACACTTGGAGCTAAACCTTACATCCGAGTTTATGTAAATACTGAAGACATTCTCCGTACTGCTAAACAGTATATTGAAGAACGGGCTCCCCAAATTACTACCTTTGAAGCAGCTTGCACTTCTGATCCTGTAGGCTTGGAGCATATTACTGGATCGCTGCGAGAACTAATTCAGTTTATGGCTGACGAAGAGTTTGGACGATTAAGATTCGTTACCAAATTCCATCATGTTGGACCACTGCTCAATATCAAGCACAATAACCATACTCGTATTCGGTTTAGCATTAACTCTGACTATGTGATCCGCCAATTTGAGCCATCAACCTCACGCTTTGAAGAGCGAATCGAAGCAGCCGCTAAAATCGCTCACGCGGGGTATCCTCTAGGTTTTATCATTGCCCCGATCATTTGGTATGACGGCTGGGAAAAAGGCTATGCTGACCTCCTAGAACGCTTAGAAAATGTCCTACCAAAGGATGCGACGGATGGCCTTACATTTGAGATGATCCAGCACCGATTTACGAAAACAGCCAAAAATCTGATCGAGAAAAGATACCCCAAAACAAAGCTGGAAATGGATATCGCAAAGCGCAAACAAAAATGGGGGCGCTGGGGTCAGTATAAGTATGTATATCCCAATGAACAACAAACCGCCCTGCGGGAATTTATCACAGAGCGGATTTTCGAACATTTTCCAAAAGCAAAAATTGATTACTTTACTTAAAACTTCAACCATTCTGGCGTAATCGACTGAAGCCAAATTGTGATTTTGAACATTTGATTCGTGAAGAGCAGAATACCCATGACAATCATTAATACTCCGCCAATCTTCATGAGGATGTTTGAGTATTTTAGAATCCAACGGGTTGAACCAATAAAAAAGGCTAGAACAAAGAATGGTACAGCAAAGCCTAGTGAATAAGATGTAATAAGCGGAAACCATGTACCCGGTTCTGTAGCTGCAAGGGCTATAATCGCCATTAAAATGGGTCCTACACATGGTGACCACCCTGCTGCAAAACCAATGCCAAACAAGAAAGTGCCTATGTATCCGGTCGGTTTGGATTTAAAGTCAAACTTCCGGTCTTTCATTAAAAATCTTGGTTGAAAAATACCTACCAGCATCAAACCCATTAAAATGATTAAAAGTGCTGAAAGCTGTCTTATCAAATCCTGATATTCAATGAAAATTTCACCGAATAGACCAGCCCCCCACCCAAGAGAGTAATATACAGCAGAAAAACCAAGGATGAACGCAAGCGTATGGGTAAGTGTACGCCTGCGGACTTCCTTACGATTCTGTTCTGTCTTCAGCTCATTAACGGACATTCCGGTAATGATCGATAGATAGGATGGGTATAATGGCAGGCAGCATGGTGAGATAAAAGATGCCAGGCCCGCAGCGAATGCAATACCAACATTAATGTCAGCCAAGTGGTTTCTCCCCCTTCGATGCCCCTTATGTGGTGAAGCCTTTTTTAGCAACCAGGGTTACTGCAAGCATTGCAATAAGAAGTAAAACTATAGTCGCTCCGGGTGCTAGATTGAATACTCCTGCAAGAATCAAACCTATTATGACTGCAATCTCGGAAATAATAACCGACAGAATAATAGAAGATCTAAAACTCTTGGCCAAAAATAAACTCACGGCAACCGGAATCGTCAGTAGTGCCGATACGAGAAGCGCCCCCACAATTTTAATCGCAGTGCTCACCACAAGCGCTGTAAGCACGGTAATCAGCATATTTAGCATTTTGACAGGCAAACCGTTCACACTCGCAGCATCTTCTTCAAAACTGAGCAGGAAAAACTCTTTGAAGAACAGCCCTACGACCACTACAACAATCACGGTAACACCGCCGACCATGTAAAGATCCGTCGTATCAAGCGTATAAATGCTACCGAACAGGTAGCTCATAACATCTGTATTATAACCCATCCCTAACGTAAAAAAGAGTGATGCCAGCGCAACGCCACCGGACATTATGATTGCAATGGATAGCTCGGCGTAACTCTTGTACGCCTTTCGAAGCTTTTCAATGGCAAATGAAGCAAGTACAGCAAATACAAGTCCTGCTGCCAGTGGATATACTTCGATCAGAAAACCGAGAGCCACCCCCGCAATCGTCACATGGGACAGTGTATCCCCGATCATGGACAATCTCCGCAGCACTAGAAAAATACCGATCAGTGGTGCTGTAACACCAATCAAAATGCCGCCTAGGAGTGCCCGCTGGAAAAAATCACTTTGTAAAATATCAAGCAATGTTAACGTCTCCTTCGCGTGCTTTACATAAATTCTTCTTTAAACGAGCGAGTGCTGCAAATCCTGCTCTGTACAATTCTCAATATCATGTGAATGGCGTACAAAAAATTGTATTTTTCCGTTTTGCTGCACTGGTGTGGTGTCTAAGTAATCTTTGACCATCTCAAGATCATGCGTCACCATCAAAAATGTCATATTGTGATGGGCATGCATATGTGTGATCAGTTCGAAAAAACTTGCTTGGGTTTCCGCATCAATTCCTTTTGTAGGCTCATCCAAAATAAGGAGATCTGGACGATTGATCAAGGCTCTAGCTAGAAATACGCGTTGTTGTTGTCCTCCGGAGAGCTGTCCGATCCGTTTGTCGGCTATATCCTGAATTCGCATCACTTCAAGTGCATCGTTACATTTTTGATGCTGTTCCCGGCCTATACGGCGGAACATTTTTTTTCGGTTATATAGCCCAGACATTATGACTTCACGTACCGTAGCTGGAAACAGCGGATTAAAACTGTTCTTTTGAGGAACGTATCCGATCCTTTCCCAATCACGGAATTTACGTATCGGTTGCCCAAACAATTCAATGCTACCCTCCGTTGCCGGCAAAAGACCTACAATCATCCGCAGCAATGTTGTCTTACCAGCCCCGTTGGAGCCAACAATCCCAACAAAATCACGTTGTTTGACGGCAAAATCAAGGCCTTTGATGACCTGCTGATCCCGATAGGAAAATGATATATCTTTTAGCTGTATAATCGATTGGTGACAATCCTGTGTTGCCGGTATCATACCTTGGCCGCCTTTCTATTTATTTTCATTCTGCTCAAAAGAGCTTATAATCCATCTTATCATTTTAAAGCCTTAGTGAGATTTTGCAAATTTTTCTCCATTATCGTAAAGTAGTTATCGCCATTCGCTTCTTGTTCTTTTGTTATTCCTTCCACAGGGTTCAGTACAAGCGTTTCAACACCAGCCTCTGAAGCTAACGTCTTCGCCAATTTATCCGATACGAGCTCTTCAAAGAAAATATAGCGAATGCCTTTTTCCTGTACTGTCTTTGTCAGGTTAACTAAGTCCTGTGCTCTAGGTTCAGCATCTGGTGACAAGCCCATGATGGAGTATTGCTCAAGATTGTAGTCCCGAGCCAGATAGCCAAACGCCTGATGAGAAACCACAATTTCATTTTTAGATAGTTCAGATAATGTTGAAGTAAAAGATTCATCTAGCTGTTCCAGTTTTTCTTTTAGCGCATTGTAGCGCTCATCATAATAGTCAGCATGCTCTGGATCGACCTCAACCAGACTGCTATGAATGTTCTCTGCCATAACTAGTGCAGATTTCGGACTGACCCATGTGTGCGGATCGACATGATGATCATGACTTCCTTCTTCCTCACTTCCGTGATCATGTCCATGATCGTGTCCGTCATCGCCCTCGGCATCTATCAACTGAATTCCCTTACTCGTCTCCACTGGCTTTACCTGCGTGTCCTTATTCAATCCTTTCAGAAAATCAGGTACCCAGCCCTCAAGTCCTGCTCCATTATAAAGAAATAGCTGTGCTTTCGATGTGTTCACGATATCCTGACTTTTTGGCGTCCAGTCATGCGGTTCTACTCCAGTTGGGAGAAGATTAATAACGTTAACTTCGTCTCCACCAATCTCCTTTGTAAATTCGTAAATTGGGTATATCGTGGTAACCACATTCACCTTATCCTCTACAATTGTCCCGGATTGACTGCCACAACCCGTTAAAGCCATTATCAAAGCTAGCAAGGTTACCACGTAACCCGATTTAATTCTATGATTCATCTTATTTACACCCCGTCTTTGATTTAAATCGTAATGATTACTAATAAGATTATATAGGCACAGAAAAGATATTGTCAACTAAATCGTAAAAATTACTATTAAGATAGAAAAATGCTATATTTCTAGCACAAACAAAAAACGGTACACCCTATTACAGGGTATACCGTTCTATAATGATCCATTCAATTCGTAATCGTTATTTTACAATCGCACCATTCGGCATGTTATCCGGTACGGTTGCGAGCGTAAGTTCACTGCCTTTGGATGCAGCCAAAACCATACCTTGAGATAGTTCACCTCTAAGTTTCACTGGCTTCAGATTTGTAACACAGATGACTTTACGCCCAACCAAATCTTCCGGTTTATAAAATTTCGCGATACCGGATACAACCTGACGCTGCTCGTAGCCAAGATCCAGTTGTAGCTTCAGCAGCTTATCCGCTTTTTTAACTGGTTCAGCTGAGATTACCTGAGCTACACGAAGCTCAACTTTGGCAAAATCTTCGATACCAATCTCTTCTTTGTGCTCAATTTCTTCATCATCAGCAGGAACTTCCGTCTTAGCAGGTTCTTCTGCAGGCTTCGAACCACCAGTCATCGCCTCGGCGATGTATGCAACCTCTTGCTCGACGTCAAGACGCGGGAAGATTGGATCACCTTTAACCAGTTTTGTACCAGCAGGAATGCTTCCAAGTATACGCCCGCTATCCCAGCTTGTCAGTTCGCCTTCTTGAATACCGAGTTGCTCCCAGATTTTCTTCGGAGTACGGGTAAGGAATGGTTGAAGCAATATTGAGGAGATTCTGAGAGCTTCAACAAGATGACTCATTACAGATGCCAGCTCTTCACGCTTGCTCTCATCTTTGGCAAGTCCCCATGGCTGTGTCTCATCGATATACTTGTTGCTGCGGCTTACGAATTGGCCGATTGCGGTCAAAGCTACCGAGAATTCCATTTTCTCCATAGACTCTTCTACTTTGTCGAAAACAGTTTTTGCCGCTTCTTCCATAGATGCATCAAATTCAGTTACACCTGATTGATAAGCAGGAACTTCTCCATCAAAATATTTATCAACCATTGCTACAGTACGATTCAGCAAGTTACCCAGATCGTTAGCTAGATCCGAATTGACCCGCTCAACGAAGCTTTCAGGAGTGAACGTGCCATCTGCTCCAAACGGTACTTCACGCAGCAAATAATAACGAAGCGCATCAAGACCATAACGATCGATCATCGTTACCGGATCGACAACATTCCCTTTAGATTTGGACATTTTGCCATCCTTCATCAAAAGCCATCCATGCGCGAACACTTGTTTAGGAAGCGGCAAATCGAGCGCCATCAAAATAATTGGCCAATAAATCGTATGGAAACGGACAATCTCTTTACTCATCAGATGTACGTCAGCAGGCCAGTATTTATCAAATAGCGAACGATCTTCTGTTCCATAACCAAGAGCTGTTATATAGTTCAACAGGGCATCGATCCATACATAGATCACATGCTTAGGATCACTCTTAACTTTTACTCCCCACTCGTAGGTAGTACGAGATACAGCAAGATCCTCAAGTCCCGGTTTAATAAAGTTGTTGATCATTTCATTCTTACGGGAAATCGGTTGAATGAAATCCGGATTCTCTTCATAGAACTGAAGGAGACGATCTACATATTTACTCATCCGGAAGAAATAGCTTTCTTCTTTTACCAATTCTACTGGGCGTCCGCAGTCTGGACAATTGCCATTAACAAGTTGGCGCTCAAGGAAGAAGGACTCGCAAGGAGTACAGTACCATCCTTCGTAATCCCCCTTATAAATGTCACCCTGCTCCAAAAGCTTCTCAAATACATCTTGAACAACTTGAGTATGACGTTTTTCCGTAGTTCGGATAAAGTCTTCATTTGAAATATCTAGCTTCTTCCACAGTTCTTTAATCCCTGCAACGATATCATCCACGAATTGCTGAGGTGTCTTGCCAGCTTCAGCTGCTTTACGTTCAATTTTCTGACCATGCTCATCGGTACCGGTCAAATAACGAACATCGTATCCGCGTAGACGCTTGTATCTGGCCAAAGCATCACCTGCTACCGTTGTGTACGCGTGACCGATGTGCAGCTTATCACTAGGATAATAGATCGGAGTTGTAATATAAAATGTCTTCTTGTCAGCCATGAGTCATCTCATCCCTTCTCACTGATTGGTTATTCACTTTGGTTGCTTGTGAAAACACAACAAAAAACCCCCGTCCACTATGGGACGAGAGTTGTTCTCACGTGTTACCACCCAAATTCCCTGCACCCTTTCGGGTATCAGGCTCACCGACCGTCTTCAGATAAGACGACCGTCCATTAACGCTGGATCACGCCACTCCTTTACGCCAGTTTAAACTGGATCGCTCAAAAGCGGTTCCTCCAAGACCATTTTCCGAAATCTGTCTTGACCGGTTTGCAGCTACCCCGGCTCTCTGTACAAGACATGTCCTTCCGTACTTATCTCTTCCTCGGAAATACTTATATAACTTCAATATAATCAACGAACCTATAGGGTGTCAAGAATACTTGTCATCAGGCATGAACATCCTCATCATTCCTGGAGCCCTTACGAGGTGGTACGAGATCGACCCCACCTGGATTAAAAGGATGACACCGGGCTATACGCTTGGCTGCAAGCCAAGATCCTTTGAGCGCACCATGCACTTCAATTGCCTCAAGAGCATACGCAGAGCAAGTAGGATAAAATCGGCAAGTAGCTGGTTTCAAGGGTGAAATAAACTTTCGATAGATATGAACCGGCACTTGCACCACACGCTTAGCTGTCAACTTACTCATGATTATGATTCCAGCTTTCCATTATCAATGGATATGTGATTCTGTAATGGTTGGCTTTTCTTCGTCACTTTATTATCCTTAACACAGTCTTTACAGTATCCAAATACTTCGAATTTATGCTGCACGACCTGAAAGTCCTCAGGCCCATCCGTGACCTGCATCGGACAAAATTTAATCGGGTATGTCTTCTGACATTGCAGGCAAATCATATGATGATGGTGGTGTTCCTCACTGCAGCTCGCTCTAAATTTAATGCCTTCTTCAAAGACGACCTGTTCCAGCACCCCAAGATCATATAACACTCTTAGATTGCGATATACCGTATCAAAGCTAAGACCACTATATTTCTTGCCCATATATTCATATACATCCTTAGCCGTTAAATAACCAGGATGCTCTCCAAACAATTTGGCAAGCGTTTTGCGCTGATCGGTGATGCGCAGACCGTTCTCGGACATGCTATTAATGATCTGTTCCGTCGTCAGCATACGCATTCAGCCTCCTGTATAACTTATTACGAGCTTGAGTCCTTCATCTACTAATAATGCATGAAAAAATCTGACTCGTCAACGAGACTGGCATCAGGTATCTTCTTAGGCATAATAAAAAACCCAAGTCTCCACTTTCTCTGGAGACTTGGGGGAAACTTGATTTAATCGTTTGATTTCAATGCCGGCAACGGCGTGAATAGGAAATTGATTGGCAAGCTGCTGCCTGGAGCAGCTGTAAACACAATTTCAACCGACTGTTCATAGTTGCCTGTGCGATATAAGATGCTAGCATCATTAGGAGCGGATGCTGCAGAGGTATTAGGCGCACCTACAATATTGCCATTAACCATAACGACGCCCATATATTTACCTCCACGCGGGTTAAACGAAATCAATGTGTTCGGTGCTACTCGATTTAGTTTAATACGATAAACGACACCGAAATTACCTGCGTTAGATGTTGGATAACCCGTGATGCCGTCATACCCCGTCAAATTCGGATCACTTACTTTATCTCCAATAGCTAAACGCATTGGAGTAGTTCCAACAAGTTCTTGCGTTTCAATCAGTCGCGTAGAATCCGAATAAGTCCCCCGATTATGGACTCCGTCACTTGGGTGAAGCCGCAAGTATGGAAGCTTTTGAATCGGATCTTTACTCTCTTCAACCATGACGATATCATAACGAACCGGCGAATCCGTATAAACATCTGCAAATAAGGAGACTACCTGTTCATTCTTTATTGTATTAGCACTTAACTCGGTGAGAACAACTCTACTCTCTCCTGGCTTGAGTGAGATAGTCTTATAGTCATTTCCACTCTGCATAGATTCGAAAAATCTTTGTACAGAGACTTTTCCGGTGGCAGTAGGGATATTAATAGGGCCTCCAAATCCTACATATTCTGTCGTTAAAGATGCAGCTGTATCATTAATATTCGTAGCAACAACATACATTTTCACGTTCTTACCGGTCGCGTTGAGATGATGGATCATGAACCGTGTAGCTCCAACACCTGTTTCACGGTAAACAATACCTTCGGTATAAACCGTTTCCGGGCTGTTACTACGGATTAACATTCTCGGTTCCGAGGTTCTCGTATATGCCACTTGGTTCATCGACGGTACTTTCGAACCGTCGAAGATATATTTTTCTCCGATCTCAGCGAATAATTGACTGAATTCCTCACGAGTATACAATGTTTCACCAGTAATGATGATTGTCTTCTCATAGTAATTCGTCGCTCCGTGTTTATCCGTAACAGTAAGTCCTACCTTTACAGATCCCGGTGTAAAAAAGGCTGCCGCGTTATTATCCCAGTCCCATTTCACGATCGCATTCTCATCATCTGTACTCTGATCGATATAGGTGATTTTCTCACCCATCTTGTATTCATCCTTTTCCGTTGTAAACATAGCTACTGGTGGTTCGTTAGGTACCAGTACCTCGACGGTCACTGAATACGGATCACTCCATTCACCGCTTGAGTCTTGCACAGAATAAGTAATGGTTCGTATACCCGGTTCTGTAAACACTTCCTCTCTTCCTTCCCAATGCTCATCGATAATCGGAAGTCCGGAAGGAGAGTAAGCTGTAGTTTTATATCTCACTTGGGTCTGACCTGCAAAAATTTCATTATTTTCAATCGTAAAGGAAGCTATAGGTTTGGTGCTTAAGCTGAGAATAACGCGCTTGTTAGGCTGATCCACCTTATAAGGAATATCCAAAGCTTGTGTAATCGATGTCAGCGGAACCATAAAAACGTTATTCGATTGATATGCGGCACCCTTCATCTTGGTCTTCACACCATTAACGGTATAAACAGCGCTATTGGTTTTAAAACGAAGTTCGTCATTTCCACGAATGATTACAGTTTCTTTGGACTTGCTGTCATAGGTCAGTTTTAGTCCAACACGATTAACCAATGATCGAATAGCTACATAAGATACTCCATTCTTCACAGCCATGGGTTGTCCAGCTATGTACAGCTTTCCGTTATGATACATCTTGTCGCTGTTCATCATTAATATTAAACCAGGCTCATTCGTAATCGGTGGCTTCGGATCTACAGAACCACTTCCGTTCTCATTTCCACTACCAATACCAGAAAGATCTAGTATGACCTTCTTCTCAGCTTGATTAACTTTATAAGGAATTCCGAGCGCCTGTGTAATCGACGTGAGCGGAACCATAAATGTATTCTTGTATTGATATGCTGGACCTTTCATAGGCCGAGACTCGCCGTTAACCTTATAATTGCTACTATCTGTTGTAAAACGAAGCTCATTTCCATCTTTAATAATAATAGTTTCTTTCGTGGAGTTATCATAGGTTAGTTTCAGACCAGCCCGTTCAACCATCGCACGAATCGAGATGTATGATACACCGTTCTTAACTGCCATCGGCTGGGCAGCCTTATAAAGGGTTCCATTATGATACATATTAGCGCTATTCATCATCAATACGAGTTCATTACTTGATGAATTCTCAGTACCTAATTCCTGTTTCGTATCTGCTTGGGATTCTGAAAGCACCTGGCCTGTTAGGCTATCTTGCGTCTTCGTATCCTTAACGTCTGTCTCCTCATTCGCAGGAGAGTTATCTGGCGGGGATATCGCTTTGTCATTGTTATCACCATTGCTGTTTTCTATCCGATCCTGTTCCTCGTTCATCGCTTCAGCATCGTTACTATTCTCTTGTAACGAATCTTCGACGGATACTGGCGAGTCATTTGGTGACAACCCTGGGTTAGTCGCATAGCTAGATACATCTTCCTCTTGTGGCTGCAACTTTAGAGATTGTTGCTGTTCTAATTCTCCGCTGTTCGTATCCTCTGATGGAACCATCACTTGACCGGGTACGATGACAGCAGAAGACTGTGCACTTACTGGCACAACTGTCGAAACTTGTGCCATAACAAGTGCCGTGATGATGGACATTCTCTTCAGTTTCATATTCTGCTCCTTTAACTCCTGTGTGATTTTGATTCTATCTATCTAAACATCATAGTATTAGACGTCCAATACCGGTAAAAGTTGCTAAATTTCTTCCGAAAAGAAAAAGCCGGGAGTTCTCCAAACAAGCAGAACTCCCGACTTCTATATAACTATGAGTAAATAACAACATATTAAAGCTTTGAAACGGATTGATTATTATCATTCAAACTTACCGGAAGTCTACCTTCTGGAACCACTTCACCATATAGCACACCCGCCAATGCATCCATATAGAAAGGCGTATTCTCATAACAGCATAAATATGTTGAGATTTGAGGAAGATCATTCAAATCATAAGGATTCCGTGTTGAAGCGATAATCAGTTTAACAGATTCTAGCTGCCGAAGTTTCTCTACAAGCTTTCGCTGCCCTGAAGGAAGTCTACTCTCTGAAGTATAAGTCGCTACAACCACTTGTTTATATCGACTAGCTTCTTTAACTGCTGCCTCAACTTCCTCATCCGATAGTTCGGTACCAATACGGATTTCCTCAATGAGTCCACCACGGACTCCTAATGCATCACCTAAAGTGTAAGAACGACTCCAAGCTTCATCCACTTGAGTTGCTTTCAAGAGTTCCGGCCAATACACTAACGTGGATTCTTTACGATCTAAAGGAAGTTGTTTCTCATCTTGTACTAACGTGATGCCTTTGCCTGCAATTTCAGACAAAAGCCCTTTGGCTTCTTTGCTTATTTCTTCAATATCCACCGCTGGCAGATTCGCACAAGTATCAGCATTTCTCATCTTAAGTGACAAGATCCGCTCAACTGAAGCATCGATACGCTCTTCTGAAATACGACCACTTTGAACAGCGTTCAAAACAGCCTGAATAGCCGATTCCTGTTCTGATAACCTATGACTAACGAGCACACAGTCTGCTCCTGCTTCAATAGCGCGGACAGCGCCTTCAGGTATTCCAATCCCTTTAGATATCGCGTGCATCTCTAGACAATCTGTAATGATTAGTCCAGAAAAGCCCATCTCTTCACGCAGTAATCCTGTTAGTACGGCATGAGATAAGGTGGCAGGAATACCATCCGGCTCAATAGCCGGGAAGCTAACGTGAGCAGTCATAATCGCTTCAACTTTAGCTTTGATTGCTTCCTTGAACGGATAGAGCTCCACTTGGTCCAGTCGTGAGCGATCATGAGGAACAGAGGCTAGCCCTAAATGGGAATCAACACTCGTATCTCCGTGACCTGGGAAGTGTTTCGCTGTCGCGGAGACACCTTCTTCCTGATACCCCCTAATAGCAGCTACACCATGTTCAGCGACCGCTTTAGGGTCCTCACCAAACGAGCGAACACCAATGACAGGATTAAGCGGATTATTATTAACATCTATACAAGGTGCAAAGTTCATATTAACACCTAGAGCTCGCAATTCTTGTGCACCTATTCTTCCAACCTGGTAAGTATACTCCTGACTATTGGCAGCTCCCAGTGCCATGTTACCAGGAATCCGGCTGATGCCTTCGTGATCTATCCTAGCTACCATACCGCCTTCCTGGTCGATTGACACGATGAGCGGAGGCTGTCCACTTGATGTAGCAAGCTCTTGAAGTGATGATGACAGATCCGACAACTGCGATAGCTTCTTTACGTTTCTTCGGAAGTAAACAATACCGCCCACATGGTAATCCAGAATCAATTTTTTGGCATGATCGTTAGGCGTTAGTGCATCAAAACCACAAATAAACATCTGACCAATTTTTTGTTCTAATGTTAGATCTGAAACCTTCCAATTCATAACATACAAACCTACCTTCTCCAGATATAATAGGCGTTGATAACGATATATTACAACGCTTTAGAGCTGCTACATACTTCTCGGAATTCAGACGGCGTCATCCCTGTTGCTTTCTGAAACACTTTTGTGAAATATCTGCGCTCGTGATACCCTACAAATGCTCCAATCTGCGCTATATTCTTATCACTGTTGGTCAGAAGGAACTTGGCAGCCTCCATACGTTGCTTTGTCAAATACTCAACAAAAGTAATTCCAACATGGTTCTTGAATAACAGACAGAAATAGCTAGAGCTTATTCCAAGATGATCAGACAATTCCTCGATTCCCAAATCTGCTCCTAAATTTGTATTGATATAATCCAGTGCGATCATCATTAATTGCTCTGGAGGCTTCTTAACAGAATCAGGATCTGGAACGCTGTCGATCAGAGAAACCGAATTAAAGTATTTCTCTTTCACATGTTTCTTACGGATTTCTTCGCCTATTTCACGAATTCTATCTTGCAGCTCGAAATAATGAATGGGCTTACTGATATAATCCTTAACGCGTAGCTTAATCGCTTCACGAGCATATTCAAACTCCTGATAACCCGTCAGTAAAAATATTTCGGCATCGCTTCCACTCTCTCTTAATTTCGTAATAAATGTTAATCCGTCCATCACTGGCATACGGATGTCGCATAAAACCAAATCAGGATCATGTTCTTCAGCGATTGAAAGAGCCTCTATACCGCTTCGAGCTAGCCCAATTACTTCCATACCCAAGTCGTTCCAAGGTATGACTTTGTTTAGATTATTCAGAATAGGTGCTTCATCGTCAACCAATAGAACTTTTAGCATGTTGTCCTTCTCCTCCTCCATAATTAGGTATGACACAATGTATAATCGTACCTCCAGGCTGACTAGAGCAAATAAACAATCCATAGGCATCCCCATATTGGATTCGGATACGATCGGCAACACTGCGAATACCAAGTCCTCGTCTTTCCTGATTCAATTTCAAGTTTTCCGATTCAGATTGAGAAGATCTTCTGTCTTCCTGCATCATATATTCAAAAACCGACAGCTGCTTGGAGTTCATACCCAAACCGTTGTCTTCCACCTGAACAATAAGGTTCCCCCGTTCACACCATGCCTTAATCAGGATCTTTCCTTTATAATCGATACCTTCAAATCCGTGCTGAATACTATTCTCGACAAGTGGTTGCAGCGTTAGTTTCATAATCCGGCAATTCAAGGCCTCTTTAGGAACGTCAATCTCGTAATCAAAAACATCTTCGAACCGGAACTTTTGGATTTCTAAATAGCTTCTTAAATACTTAAGCTCTTCTTCAAGCGTGATCTCTTCCTTGTCTTGAATACTAATCCGTAAAATACTAGCTAGACGGTACACCATCTCACTGACCTTTCGACCTTCGTTCTGAACAGCCAGCACATTAATAGATTCAAGCGTATTAAATAGGAAATGAGGCTTGATCTGAGCCTGTAGCAATCGCATATGCGCCTCGGTTTTTAGTCGTTGTTCATTGTGAATCTGATCAAATAATCGATTAATTCGATTCATGAGATCATTAAAGCCTTTCGATAAAAGAAGCAGCTCATCCTCGCCTTTCTCTTCTACCCTCGCGCTTAAATCTCCATCTTCCACTCGACGCATAAAGCGCACAATGACAGCAATTGTTCCGGTAATTCGGTCCATAAAAAATTTATTAAATGCGATAGCAGTAACTAGGCAAAGTCCAAGAATGACAATAAACCATTTCGCAAAAGAGGTAACTTCTTGTGAAAGTGAATCCCATTTCGTTACCGAAACTAAACTCCAAGGATACCCTTCCAGCTTATGTATGGAAACAACGCTTTCTTCACCGTCAAACTTTGCTTTAAAGCTCTGGTACTCTGATTGATATTGAATCTGTCTTTCCATAAAAGCATTCATATTCTTGCCATCATTTTGTTCTCTCGGATCGAACAGAATCAAGCCTTCATCATTCACAAGTAAAAACGAGGTGTCCTGCAAATTGTTCGGCAAGGTCAGGTTCCGGAAAATCCGTTCAAATTCAAGTCGTTTAATCTGAACAACAAGAATACCTTCTTTACGGAACGTCTCCATATTCTTCACAAGGCGTATTTGAGTGAACACCGGTTCCATCCCGCTAAGTTCAGGATACTCATGAGGTGCAATCCATTTAGGCACACCGTTAAGCTCTACAACTTCCTTGTATAAAGGACTTTTCTTGAAATCCACAAAAGGTAGAGCGCCGAAATTCTCTTTCGTAAAGATCGGAACATGGCTCGATTCTTTGTACATATTGTACAAAAATGCATAACTAATCGCCGGATGATTGTATAAAAGATTGCGGAAATTCCGTTGACTCGCATTCAAATTCAGTTGCTCAGAATTTGTTATATAGTCTTGGGAATCAGGATCATCGGCTTTTAAAGCTGTCGAAAATACCGATGATACGATCCCACTATCCGTTACATTCTCCATCTCATCAAATACTTTAAGAATACTGTAACTAATCGCTTTCAAGGAATATTCCGCCTGCTGGCTGTATTTCTTCTCTATTGAGTTGTATGTTACAAAGAAAGTGAACAAACCCAATACAAGTAAAGGAATGATGATAAGTCCTAAAAATGCTGTGAATAACTTATTCCTCAGGTTCATACACAGTCCCCTACCTAATTCATTCTAGTTTATCCTTTAACACTGCCTGCAGTTACTCCTTCGATGATCTTCTCCTGAAGAATAGCATATATGATGAGAACTGGCAGTACACTAAATACGATTCCAGCAGACATCTGAGCATAATTTGTATTGTACGCATCCCTAAATCCGACCATGCCGACAGGAAGTGTTCTTAGTTCATCATTGGATAAGAAATAGTTTGCTAACAAGAATTCATTCCAGTTACCCAGAAAGTTAATGATGAATACGGTAACAATCGCGGGAACTGTAAGTGGCAAAATAATTCTTGTAAACAATCCTCCAGACCTTAATCCATCAATAACTGCAGCCTCTTCAATTTCACTAGGAATTGAACGCATAAATGCTGCGAGAATGATCACGGAGAATGGGATCGCGTTAGCAACATACGGTAGTATTAGAGCCATATGTGTATTTATAATATCTAGTCTTTTCATTATACCGTATATTGGAAGTAGCAACGAGTTATTTGGAATCAGCATACCAATCAATATAAGTTGAAAAATAATTGAGCTAATTCGGTTATAACGCATTCTCGTCACTGCAAATGCCAACATCGCTGCGAACAGGATTGATAAGCAGGCGGACAGAACACCGATATACAAACTATTAAAAAAATAGGTGCTAATCTTAGCATTAACCCAAGCATTTACGTAATTATCAAACACGAATGTACTAGGAAGACCAAACGGATTCATGGCTATTTCCTGGTTATCAACTTTCACGGAAGAGAACAGTACGAATAGAAAGGGGTATAAAATGACGAGCATATAAGCTAGCAAAAAGAAGTGAGGTATAAACCTTTTAAATGCTCTCATCAGTATTCAATCCTTTCTGTACGTCTTGCAATCAACAGTTGATAAATAATCGTTATTAGCATGGTAAACACAAAGATCAGAACGGCAATCGTGTTACCGAACCCATGCTGGAAGCTCGTAATTGCATAACGGATCATGTAGGTTGCCATGACATCTGTTGAACCAAAAGGGCCGCCTTTAGTCATAACAAGTACAATATCTGCAGCTTTCATCGCTCCTGCGATGGATAACATAATAACAACAGAAATAATCGGCATGATAAGTGGAAGTGTAATTTTCCGTGCTCTTTGAAAGCCAGTTGCACCGTCAATTGCAGCAGCCTCATCCAACTCTTTAGGTATCGAAATAATCGCGGCAAGTACCATAACGATATAGAAACCGGTCCACTGCCAAGCGTTTGTTATCAGAATGGAAATCATGGCCCATTTTTTCTCAGATAGCCAGTAAATCGGTTCTACTCCAAACAATCCTACAATTTCATTCATCAAACCAAAATCCGGATTGTAAATAAAACCCCACAAAATACCGATTACAGCCGTGGACATGATAGATGGAGCAAATACAGCGGTTTTATATAACCCCTTGAGCTTCTTCACGTTGGCAATAAGTAAGGAGAAGAAGACGATTATAGGGACCTGAATGAAGCATGAAAATACAATAAAATACACATTATTTCTTACGGATTTCCAAAATGCAATATCTTCAACTGCTCTAGTATAGTTATCAAATCCAATATATTTTACATTCTTAGATATCCCGTTCCAGCTCGTAAAACTGTTGTCTATGGCTGTGTAAATGGGATAGATAAAAAAGGCCAAGAACAGTATGAACGCCGGCAGAACAAACAAAACATAAGTTACTGGGTTTCTCAGCGCTTTATTCATGGTAACCTCCAAGTTTTATGTCTCTATTGATTAGAGGAAAGGGCACCCCCTAGTCTATACGGTGCGCCCCATCCTACTAAACTATTATTTCTTGATTATTCTTCTGTTGCATTTGCAGCTTCTTGAGCCGCCTGCACATCTTCCAGCATCTTCTGTGCGTCGCTTTCGCCGCCAATCACTTGCTGAATACCAAGGCTCAAAGCTGTATTTACACTTGCTTGAACTAACGCATCAAATGCAGGGAATGATTTATCGATTTCGCTGACTGCTTTGAAGATATCTTGCATGATCATTTCGTCGGATGTGGAGTTCAGTGTAGAAACCTCCATTTTCATAGCTGGCAATACACCATCTTCTTTCAAACCACGAATCTGCATTTCATCTGTCCACATGTTTTTGATAAACTCTTTAACCGCTGCCATCTTTCTTGGATCTTCCTGAACTGAAGCTGAGAATCCATATCCGTTGTTTGCATCCTGCATGACGACTACAGGGTCTCCCTCATTCACTGGAGGCAAGTTGAAAAATCCAATCTTACCTACCATATCACCAGCCTGTTTAGGATCTCTGAACACACTGTTTGCCCAAGAACCGTCCATCATCATGATCGCTTCTCCTGAGATAATCTGGTTTCTCATATCAGCGTATTCAAAGCCAAGCTCGCCTTTCTTGTAGTACCCTTTTTCAACCCATTCCTGATGCTTCTTCACCCCTTCTACAACTTTAGGGTCGGTCCATTTTGTCTCCCCCGTCTTAAATCCATATGTGATTTCAGGACCTGCATAATAAGCCCACAGGTTATTCGTTGTCATTAATGGAATCCACGCTTCTTTGGAAGACTGTGCAAACGGAATCTTCCCATCCGCTTTAATGGATTCTGCGATATTCTCTAGTTCAGAAAGCGTCTTAGGAACCGCTAATCCTTTTTGATCAAAATACTCTTTATTGTAAAAGATCCCTTCGATCGAACCACCGATTGGTAAACCATAAACTTTACCATCAAGGATAAATGGATCCAGTGTTGTGAATTTATCTTTAATACCTAACTCTTCAATAATTGGAGTAATATCGAGCATCAAGCCTTCTTTCGCATAAACGCCGGCATCTGGGCTACCAAACACGTCGAAAATTTCAGGGGGTTTACCAGAAGCCATCTCGCCTCTCAGTTTCTCTTTACGGTTCACTTCTGAATCAACAGCATCCAGATTAAGCTTGAGTCCAGGTATAGCCTCCTCTGTCTTTTTCACTACATCTTGAAGTAAAGCCAGTCTGAATTTCTTAGCATCACCGACTTGCGTATGACGGATAGTCATTTCGAATGGCTCGTTACTTACTGCAGGCGGCTCTGTAGATCCCTTATCTGGTTCATCGACCGACTTGCCTCCTCCACAACCAGATACGAAAGCAGAAGTGACCAGAAGTAGAGACATCATCAGTGCAAGGCTTTTCTTCTTCATGTTATTTGACCCTCCCCAAATATTTGTTTTCTTATCCTCATTATAGAAAGCGGTTTCAGTTTAATAAAGATCGACATACTTCTAGCTGGGGGGTAATATTCTCTAATAAAACAAAAAAACCTTGCCATTACGGCAAGGTTTTTACTGATCAAATAACTAGTGAAAACAGTATATCAATTTGTACTCCATTATACAGACTGTACTTCTGATCTACCCTTCTCAATCAAACGATATGCTCGGGCAACTTCTTCATCAGTAGGCGAAGGTACTCCTTCGAGTGGATATTCTTTTCCTAAAGCTTCCCACTTATAAACGCCCATCTGATGATAAGGCAGAATTTCAAACTTCTCTACTCCGTTAAGTGTACCAATAAAGCGTCCCAGTTCCAGTAAATCTTCCTCTTGTTCATGAATACCAGGAACATATACGTGTCTGATCCACATTTTACGACCATTATCAGATAACCAACGTGCCATCTTCAAAGTACGTTCATTGGATTTACCAGTCAGTTCAATATGCTTCTCAACATTAATATGTTTCAAGTCAAGTAGCACCAAATCCGTATTCTCGAGCAATTCACGAATCTTTTCCGGTTCATTATAACCATTGCTATCAAGTGTTGTATGAAGATTCCAACGACGCTTCACTTCTTGAAACAACTGAGTTACAAACGGGTACTGCAGTGTTGGCTCTCCTCCCGATACGGTAAGTCCACCGCCGGAAGAACGGTAGTATTGAAGATATGGTTCTATCTCGGAGAGCACCTCATCGACGGTCATCTCCTGCCCTTCATTCAACCCCCACGTATCCGGGTTGTGACAGTACTGGCATTTCAGCAAGCAGCCTTGCATAAAGAGTACAAAGCGGATACCCGGACCGTCCACCGTACCAAACGTTTCTAGGGAGTGCACATGACCTTTTATCATATGATGTCATCCTTTCTGTATCCGCTCTGGTCAAAACAATGTTATTACTAACATTACCCAGCTGAATTACATCGAACCATGGAAAGTACGGTTGATAACGTCCAGCTGCTGCTCGCGAGTCAATTTAATGAAGTTTACTGCGTAACCCGATACACGGATTGTCAATTGTGGGTAGTTCTCTGGGTGTTCCATAGCATCCATCAACTGTTCACGATCAAATACGTTCACGTTCAGGTGATGTGCGTTGCTGCCGAAATATCCATCAAGCATGGATACCAAGTTGTTTTCACGAGTCGACGCATCTTTACCAAGCGCTTTCGGCACGATGGAGAAGGTATTCGAGATACCATCCAAGCTGTCCTCGTAAGGCAATTTCGCAACAGAGCTTAGGGAAGCAAGTGCACCCTTCTTATCGCGTCCATGCATTGGGTTTGCACCAGGTGCAAATGGTTCGCCAGCTTTACGTCCATCTGGTGTAGTACCTGTCTTCTTACCATATACAACGTTCGAAGTAATAGTAAGTACAGATTGAGTTGGTAGCGCATCGCGATATGCTCTGTGTTTACGGATCATACCCATGAAAGTCTCAACCAGCTCAACAGCAATGCTGTCTGCACGATCATCGTTGTTACCGTAGCAAGGGAATTCGCCTTCGATTTCAAAGTCAACAGCGATGCCTTCCTCGTTGCGAATAGGTTTAACTTTAGCATATTTAATGGCGCTCAGGGAGTCTGCTGCAACCGAGAGACCCGCGATACCGCAAGCCATTGTACGAAGAATGTCGCGGTCATGCAGAGCCATTTCAATACGCTCATAGGAATATTTATCATGCATATAGTGAATAACATTAAGTGTGTTCATATACAGCTTCGCAAGCCACTCCATCATTGGTTTGAAGCGTTTCATAACTTCATCATAATCGAGAGTCTCAGCTGTAATTGCAGGATACTCTGGTGCTACTTGAACTCCGGACTTCTCGTCACGTCCACCGTTGATTGCATACAAGAGTGCTTTTGCCAGGTTCGCACGAGCTCCGAAGAATTGCATTTGCTTACCAATTCTCATAGCGGATACGCAGCAAGCGATACCGTAGTCTTCACCATAGATTGGACGCATCAAATCGTCATTCTCATATTGAATGGAGCTTGTTTCAATGGAAACTTTAGCACAGAACTTCTTGAAGCCTTCAGGCAACTTTTCGGACCACAAAACAGTCAAGTTTGGCTCTGGTGCAGGTCCAAGATTGTAAAGTGTGTGCAAGAAACGGAAGCTGTTCTTGGTTACACGAGTTTCCCCGTTCAAGGACATACCACCAATGGATTCAGTTACCCATGTTGGGTCACCGCTGAACAGATCGTTGTAATCAGGTGTACGCAAGAACTTAACGATACGAAGCTTCATAACGAAATGGTCTACGAGCTCCTGAGCAGTCTCTTCTGTCAGTGTGCCTTCTGCCAAATCACGTTGAATGTAAACATCCAAGAACGATGATACACGTCCAAGGGACATTGCCGCACCATTCTGTTCTTTGATCGCAGCAAGGTAACCGAAGTATAGCCACTGGAATGCTTCTTTAGCCGTATTTGCAGGCTTAGAAATATCAAAGCCATGCATTTGAGCCATTTGTTTCAATTCTTTAAGTGCACGAATTTGCTCAGACAATTCTTCACGAAGACGAATTACTGGCTCATCGATCACATCTACTTCTAAAGTGCTAAGTTCATTTATTTTATCTTGAATAAGGAAGTCAATACCATATAGTGCAACACGGCGATAGTCACCGATAATACGTCCACGACCATATGCATCTGGAAGACCTGTTATGATACCAGCTCTACGTGCATTACGCATTTCAGGTGTGTAAGCATCGAATACGCCTTGGTTATGTGTCTTACGAATATGCGTAAACATATCTACAATACTTGATGGAAGCTCAAAACCATAAGCATTACAAGCATCGATCATCATTTTAATTCCGCCGAAAGGCTGAATCGAACGTTTGAAAGGCTCATCTGTTTGCAAACCAACGATTTGTTCTTTATCTTTATCCAAATAGCCTGGTTTATGCGAGATAATCGTAGAAGGATTATTTACATCTACATCCAGTACTCCGCCAGCTTCACGTTCTTTTTTAGTCAGATCGGAAACAATTTCCCACAATGCTTTAGTGTTCTCAGTAGGACCAACCAAGAACTCATCATTACCATAATAAGGTTCGATGTTCTTAGCAATAAACTCGTTTACGTCTACCGCTTTAGTCCATTTACCTGTTTTGAACCCTCTCCAACCGGACTGCATGTCTTTAATTTCTTTTTCAATCACCGACATTTAAAATCCCTCCAATTTATGTTCTGTTGTTGAGGCATGAGCTTATTATTCTATCTTCTCATGTCCATCATCCCAGATCAATAAATGTGATGCTTTTCACAACCTTGGGCGTTATTACCAACCACTACAACAACCCGCTTAACTGTACGAATTATTATCTGAGATTGTTTTTACACTTTTATTTTAGACTTCATCCATATACACAGCTGTGACAAATATCACAAAGTTGGTGATATTTGTCACGCTGAAAATTATACCATTTATAATTGTAGATAAAGATTAAAAGCGTCCGTAGAATGCGTTCCGGTATACGTCAGCAAGCTCAGTTACGAGTGGCAGTTTTGGATTCGCCGTAGTGCACTGATCTTCGAATGCACGATCAGCCAAATAGTCTACGCGGCTCTCAAAGTCAGCTGGATCAATACCAAGCTCTTGGAACGACTCTTCTATTCCGAGTTTCTTATTCAGATCGCGAATAGCGTTAATCAAGCTGTTCACGCCTTCTTCTGTTGTGCGAGCCGGCAGGCCAAGAATGCGAGCAATCTCTGCATATCTTTCATCGGCAACAAAATGTGTGTATTTAGGCCATGCTGCAAATTTCGTCGGTTTCTTCGCATTGTAGCGAATGACGTGAGGCATCAGAATCGCATTGGTGCGTCCGTGAGCTGTATGGTACTGACCGCCCCATTTATGAGCTAAACTGTGGTTGATACCCAGGAATGCGTTGGCAAACGCCATACCAGCAAGCGTCGAAGCATTGTGCATTTTTTCACGAGCTAGCTTATCACCAGTCAAAGCCGACTGTTCAAGATACTGGAATACGAGCTGAATGGCTTTGATTGCAAGCCCATCTGTATAATCATTAGCCATGACGGATACATAAGCTTCAATTGCATGCGTTAGTACGTCCATACCTGTATCAGCAACAGCTGTTTTAGGTAAGCTGTACACGAACTCAGGATCAATAATCGCTACGTCTGGAGTCAGCTCATAGTCAGCCAGAGGGTACTTCGTATTGCCTTGTACTTTATCTGTAATAACCGCGAACGAAGTTACTTCCGAACCTGTACCCGATGTCGTTGGAATCGCAACGAACTTCGCTTTTTGTCCAAGACGAGGATATTTATAGATCCGTTTACGAATATCCATGAATTTTTGTTTCAGGTTGTTGAAATCTGTATCTGGGTATTCATAGAACAGCCACATTGCCTTGGCAGCATCCATCGGCGATCCTCCACCGAGTGCAATGATACAATCCGGTTGGAATCTCTTCATCATTTGAGCACCGCGCTCAACTGTTGTTGTCGATGGATCTGGTTCTACCTCCGAGAATACTTCAATAGCAACCGGTACCTGGCGCTGACGCAAATAGTGCTCAACCTTTTCTACATAACCCAGCTTCACCATCATTGGGTCAGTAACGATTGCTACACGAGTGATATCCGGCATTTTGGCAAGGTATTGAGTCGACCCTTTTTCAAAATAAATTTTGTTCGGCACTTTGAACCATTGCATATTCACGGTACGGTGATTCACCCTTTTCACGTTGATCAGATTAACTGCACTTACGTTCGAAGATGTAGCATTTCGTCCATACGATCCACAGCCGAGCGTGAGCGATGGTAAGTTTGTGTTGTAAATGTCACCAATACCACCTTGCGAAGACGGTTGATTTACCAGCACGCGGCAAGTTTGCATACGATCCGAGAACTTTTGAATGATTTCTTCATTATTCGAATGAATTACCGAAGAGTGACCCATTCCGCCAAAAGCAACGACTTCTGCAGCACGTTCAATCCCTTGTTCTGCGTTCTTCACTTTATAGCAGGCAAGAATCGGGCTGAGCTTCTCAGCTGATAATGGGAATTTTGGTCCTACACCGTCGATCTCCGCTACAAGAATCTTCGTACCTTCAGGTACATCAATGCCGCAATCTTTAGCGATCTTAGTTGCTGGCTGCCCAACGATTGCAGGATTTACCGCACATTTCTCAGCCACGATTGCACCTGCGGTCAGTTTAGTTGCTTCTTCTTTGTTTACGAAGTAACAACCGCTCGCAATCATTTTTTTCTTCACTTGTTCAAAAATTGTTTCTTCTATAATAACGGCCTGTTCCGATGCACAGATCATACCGTTGTCAAATGTTTTCGAGAGGATGAGGTCATTAACAGCTTGATCAAGATCGGCCGATTTTTCAATAAAGCATGGTACGTTACCAGGACCCACACCGAGAGCTGGTTTACCGCAGCTATATGCTGCCTTAACCATTGCAGATCCACCTGTAGCCAAAATACAAGCAACATCAGGGTGATTCATCAGCGTATTCGTTTTATCCATGGAAGGAGCATCAATCCATTGAATACAGTTTTCAGGAGCGCCATGCTTCACTGCAGCTTCCAGCAAAATTTTAGCTGCTTCCCGGCTGCACGCTTGTGCGGATGGATGGAATCCAAAGATAATTGGGTTTTTGGTCTTAATCGCAATGAGTGCTTTGAAAATCGTTGTTGATGTTGGATTCGTTACTGGAGTGATACCCATAATGATGCCTACAGGTTCAGCAATCTTCTGGTAATTACCGTAAGGATTGTCTTCAATGACGCCAACCGTTTTCTCGTATTTAATACTGTTATGAATATACTCGGTTGCGAACATGTTCTTGATGATTTTGTCTTCGTAAACACCCCGGCCTGTTTCTTGCACGGCCATTTTAGCCAAATACATATGTTTATCTAGACCAGCTAATGCCATGGCTTGAACGATTTCATCAATCTGTTCCTGATTCAGAGCTTTAAACTGCTCACTAGCTCGATTCGCCTTATTGATCAATCCTTGAATGTAATCTTTTGCAGTTTCCTGTTGCTTAATCTCCGTAACTCCATTGTTCTTAACAGCCATTTCCCTCATCCTCCTGTAAAAAAATGTTTTTTATCTCTCTGTACTTCGATAATATCACAGGGTTCTCCAAAAAGATAGTGAATTTTTTCACAAAGATAAAAGTTTTTTTCAGAAATAATTACAAGCGCTTACATCCAGCTTAATTCCCCACTTGTCTGTGTTTTCTTACACTTCTATTTCATTGTTTCTAGTGAAATTCATCACAATGTTTGAAATATCGCCACTTTTTCCTCTCTTTCACATCCCACAAGTGAATGTATTCACGTTATAATTTATTTAAATTTAACAGAAAAATTTAGAGTTAGGGGATATAGACATGAAAACTTTGGATTGTGTCATTGAAACCCAAGGAAATACTAGCTGTTTCTCAGAGCAAAATCTCAACCGACTCCTTGTAAGTATGAAGGATCGTATAATACCAGAAGGTTCACATCTATTTTGGGAAGGCGACTTCTCCGACAAATTGTATTACATTAAGCGTGGACGTATTAAATTGACTAAATCCACTGACGAAGGTAAAGAACTAATCCTATATATGTACCAAGCGGGCGATATGGTAGGCCAAGCCGATCCTTTCTTTAGCACGAAACATAGTTTTTCGGCCGAAGTGCTTGAAGAAACTGAAGTCGGGGTCATTGAACATAAAGATTTAGAAATTCTTATTTGCCAACACTGTGATTTTGCTATTGATTTCATGAAATGGATGGGTATCCATCACCGCATTACCCAAACCAAGTTCAGAGATTTAATGATGTATGGTAAGCCAGGCGCTCTTAGTTCCACCCTCATCCGCCTTAGCAACACATATGGAGAAACGCAGGCGGACAATTCGATCCTGATTAACAAAAAAATCACCCATACCGATTTATCGAATATGATCGGTGCAACGCGTGAGAGCGTAAACCGTATGCTTAGCGATCTACGAAAAAAAGAAGTTGTTGAGTATGCGAGCGGAATGATTGTCATTAAGAACTTAGCTGCACTCCAGGAAATTTGCCACTGTGAGCTTTGTCCAAATGAAATCTGCAGAATTTAATATTGTTGCCTATTATTTATTCACAATAGATTAGGCTGAAATAGAATGATTAGAGACGCTCCAATTCATTGGGCGTCTTTGTTGTTATACATAAAAGCACTGTAACCGCCCATAATAAAGAGGGTCGTTCCAATTCATTCATTAAAGGAGTGTTTTGCATGCGTGAAGGTTTGATTCCTGCTGTTCTTGGAACTGTAGTATCTGCTTCCGGCGCCGCTCTGTTAAGCAGCAAGTATAAACTTGCCGCAACCGGAATTTTGGGGTTTGGCCTCGCTCATATAGTATTGGGTGCGATTGACCTTGTAGAACACCGGTAGACTGTTTTGGAAGACTTATTATAAAAGGACACTCTTTAAGCCATAAATCGGCTAAGAGTGTCCTTTTTTCTATCCAACATCAAAATAATATCTATTTATGGTTACGAGGCTTCCCCTTTACTGGTGAAATGAACCAATACGCCATGCCTACAAATACGCCTCCACCGATAATATTCCCCAGTGTAACTGGAATCATATTGCTAATCCAACCGGCAATCGATACCGTTTCGGGATGTCCCGGCAGGATCGTAGCCAAGGAAAGCAGCGTCATATTCGCAATGCTGTGCTCGTAGCCCGTGGCAATAAAGGCAAACAAACACCACCAGATAAGAATGAGTTTAGCTGTGTCTTCTTTTGCACGACTTCCCATCCATAGGGCAAGACAGACGAGCCAGTTACATAATATACCACGAAAGAATAGTTCCATAAAGGGTGCATTCATCTTGTTAGCAGCTACAGTAAACAGCAAATGATCAGGAGCAATCCCCTTAAATAAACCAGTCCCCCAAACTAGCAGACTTAGCAGTACAGCCCCACCCAGATTACCTATAAACACGATTAACCAATTTTTCGTTGTATCTAAAACCGATGTTCGTCCAGCTAACGTACTCATGGTAAAAAACATATTATTACCCGTAAAAAGTTCCGCGCCAGCAAATACAACCAGTGTCAGTGCAATCCCGAAAGATGCTCCCATTACTAATGTCTGAAATGGTGAACCTGCTGCTGCAAACGGCGCCCCAAGTTTAAAGATCAAAATGATTCCTACACCAATATAGGCACCGGCAAGTAAAGCTGAAATGAAATATCTAATCAAGTTTCCATTCATTTGCTCGTTTTTTTTGGCTGCTGCTTCGACGATGTTCTCTACTCCCTGTGTATACATCACGCTACCTCCTGTGTAGTCTGTCTATAGGGGGAAATGCGTTAAATAATAATTCCTTTAGACAGCAATCTGTACAACGTCTCCCACCAGCCGAATTTCATAAGTCCGTACTTGACCCTGATCAGGTGCCTGCACCTGGCCACTTTCTAAGTCAATCCTCCAGTCGTATAAAGGATCGTACAGATAATGACCCGACACAATGCCTTCAGCCAAAGGACCGCCCTTTGGATGCGGGTTTTTATTCTCTAAAGCAAACAATCGGCCATCGGATGTGCGGAATACCGCTATCTCTTCATTTTCTATTACCACAACTTTCCCAATACGCATCATAAATTCATCAATTTTTCCAATTTCGATAAACTCACTCGTCTTCGTCATGACTTATTCTCCTTTGCATAAATTTACTCTGCTACTGAAGGCTCAGCTTCCTGGAACAAGTTTCTACGAATCTTCGGATCATTCACTACTTTCTGCCAAGGATCTTCAACTTGCTGAAGGGCAACTTCAATTCTATCCACTAATGCTTTCCGCTCCTTCTGATCCTCAAGGATGACTTGCTTAATGTTGTCCAGACCTAAACGTTCAACCCATTCCGAGGTTCTTTCCAAATAATTAGCTGTTTCACGGTAATATTGCATTACAGCAGCACAGATTTCAAATAGTTCCTCGTCGGTTCTAACTTTGCAAAATGAGTCTGCAATGCGTGGTTTGATTCCCCCGTTTCCGCCAATGAATACTTCCCAACCTCCATCGTTACCAACAATACCAATATCCTTCGTGCACGACTCAGCACAGTTACGTGGACAACCATTCACAGCCATTTTGAACTTAGCGGGGAAGTCTAATCTTTCGAACTTCTTCTCCAGCAATGCCCCAACATTCATCGAATCTTGTGTACCAAAGCGGCAAAATGCTGCACCCACACAAGTTTTCACCGTACGAAGCGATTTAGCGTAAGCATAACCCGATGGCATATCGAGTTCTTCCCATACTTTAGGTAAATCTTCCTTCTTCACGCCAATCAGATCTAAACGCTGTCCACCGGTCACCTTCACTACCTTAACATCATATTTAAGTGAAATGTCCGCAATCCGCTTCAAATCTTCCGGTGTTGTCACGCCTCCATACATACGTGGAACTACAGTATACGTGCCATCTTTCTGAATATTTGCATTCATCCGCTCGTTTACAAAACGAGATTCCTTCTCATCTTCATAGATCTCTGGGTAAATCATGCCAAGATAATAATTGATCGCTGGACGGCACTTCGAGCAACCTTCAGGCTCACTCCACTCCAGAACATTCATGACTTCCTTAGTCGTTGTTAATCCTTTAGCACGAATTTCAGCTACGATTTCATCACGATTAAGTGTTGTACATCCGCAAATCCCCTGCTTCGTAGCCGTTTTAAAACCGTCTCCAAGCACATATTGCAGGATCTCTTCAACCATCGGTTTACACCCGCCGCAAGAACGCGTTGCTCCAGTGCATGCTTTAATTTCATCCACTGTGGTCAGACCTTGATTAGTCACTGCATCCACAATGGTCTTCTTTGTCACCCCGTTACATCCGCATACAATCTCATCGTCTGCCATATTCTCGACAGAGTTAACTTTCTTGGCGCCTCCGCCACAGCACCCTGTTCCCATAACCATACTGTATATTTCATCTGTCATCACAGCTTCCTGCTTAATGAGCTTTTGTAACGATGCCGATTCCGTTACATCACCGAACAATACAGCACCAACAATCACGTTATCCTTAAGCAGAATTTTTTTGTATGTCTTCTTCCACTCATCTTTAGCCGCAATCACGGTATGTTCAGGGCCTTCAATAAATTCACCTGCAGAAAACACATCCACACCGCTAATTTTCAGCTTCGTCGAAACGATTGAGCCTTCATACGGTTTCGTCTCCACACCGCACAGATGCTTGGCAAGCACCATTCCTTGCTCGAATAACGGCGCTACAAGACCGTAGCATACACCCCGGTGCTCATCGCACTCACCAACAGCATATACATCATGCATGGATGTCCGGAGATAGTCATCCACAACAATTCCGCGATTAACTGTAATTCCGCTCGCTTTAGCTACTTCAACATTCGGTTTAATTCCAACAGCCATAACGACAAATTCCGCTTCTAGTTCAGTTCCATCCTTAAAGCGAAGTCCAGTAACTCGTTCGTCACCGAGCAGCTCTTCAGTCTGCTTGCCCATAGCGAATTTGATCCCTTGGCTTTCCAGTTCTGCCTGCAGCATCGATGAAGCATTATGGTCGAGTTGCCGCTCCATCAAATCATTCATCAAATGGACAACCGTAACATCCATACCTAGGTTAACCAGACCCTTGGCAGCTTCAAGACCAAGGAGTCCTCCACCAATAACTGCAGCTTTCTTGTACCGTTTGGCGGCCTCAAGCATCTGATTGCAATCCGCAATATCTCTAAAACCTACTACACCTTCTTTATCACTCCCAGGCACTGGTAAGATAAAAGGATTCGAACCTGTAGCAATGATAACCCGATCATAAGGAACTGTCAGGCCATTATTAGCAACAACTACTTTATTCTCTTCATCAATCTTCGTAACTGTTGTTCCTACATGTAGTGTAATATTGTTTTCCTTATACCAATTCCAATCGTTTAATACGATATCATCAACTGTTTTGCTGCCATCCAGAACATAGGACAACATAATTCGGTTATAGTTCGGGTGCGGCTCACTGCCGAATACTGTAATATCGTACGCGCCGCCTAGTTTAATAATTTGCTCTACTGTGCTTATACCTGCCATTCCATTACCTATAACGACTAGCTTTTGTTTTAGTTTGTCAGCCATATTCGCTTCCTCCTTCAAAGGCAAATCCTATCCGTTCAATCTCTGTATAAAGATAGCCTTCATGTTCAGATTTGTAATGTTTTCAAATAGAAATTTCCTTTTACTTGCTTTACGCTCTTATTATATATTTTAAATTTAATACATATTGTGATTGTGTTCACAGTAAATGTGAATGATTTCACAATAAATGTTCATTAAAACTTAAAAAAATATACAAAAAAGAATAGACAGCACGCGCTGCCTATTCATTATTTATACAATTAAAGCCTTCATGTAATTTCGTTCACCTTGTGGAACTTTTAAATATGGACGAAGCCCAGTAAATCCGTTCGAGTTTAAATCCACCCCTGTCATCCAATTCCCAGTCACAATGACATCTTCCGATTGAATAACAAGTGAAGGTGCTGAAATATGTTCTTGATAAAGAGGGATCCTTGTTTGAATAATCTTAAAGTTCTTTCCTCTTTCTTTCAAAGGCATCGGACTTAAGTAAGTAGGTACAAAATAATTAGAAATAACATCCATCTCTTCTTCAGTAAAAAATGGATCATCGCCTAAAAAAGGTTTCAACAGCCGGATTTTCTCAAAGAGTGACCATATAACCATTTGAAGCATCCTGCCCGGAATTCCTTTATTGTGACATAAATTCATTTCAGCACTATTCACAGACAGATCTTGTTCCAATGTATTATCCTGCAGGGACGGTGGGCTATGTCTTTCAAATCCAATACATTTCCAACCCTTTGGACTCTGAATCCATATCTGAAAGATATCGCTTTCCAGATTACTCCCCCAAAGCTCATGTTCTTCCGAATCACGCTCTATCCCTGTAAGAGCACTCCATAATGAAAGCGGCATGTATTGATTCAGAAAAATCTGAGTCTTATCAAAAATATGCTGAACTTTTAACGAAGCTCTCTCCAGCTCGGCGGCTTCCTCTTGTCCATAATGAATGTGCGGCAGTTTAACCGTATCTTTCATATAGATTCGCCTCCTAGCGTGATTCAGGTTTATTTTTCCAATTATACTATACAAGACAGGTTTTAGTGCAAGTCCACATTCTTAAAAAGTCAAAAAAAGCCCTCTTCCAAAGTATAAACTTTAGACGAGGGCCTTTTTGTAACATTCTTTTCTTAATCAACCCATTGTTCAGCCCAGTTTGAAATCTGTTCCATTACGGGTTTTAAAGCTTTCCCTTTCTCAGTGAGCTCGTATTCAATCCGAACGGGCGTTTCAGGATAGACATGACGGATTAATATCCCTTCACTTTCCAAATCCTTCATTCTTTCGGATAGCATTTTATCGCTCATAGAAGGAATGAAGTTTGAAATATCCTTAAAACGCTTCGGGCCGCTCATCAAAGTCTGGATAATAAGTCCGTTCCAACGCTTTCCGAGAAAAGCGAACGCAGACTCAAACCTGGGACATAAACAAAGATTAGTAACTTCCATATCATTTCACCTCTTTACAGAGTCACTACCTACTTGTGATTAATCAAAACTTACAATTCGTTAGTACATATCATAATAGCATATATTTGCGAAACTGAAAACCATTTGTCTCTTCATTTGTGATATTCCTTATGGAAATAGTCAAAATCTAATTGTGAACACATCCATTTTGCCTATTATGATGCCCTTTTATGCTTGAAGTGATCATTTTCTATAAAATACAACTGGCATGTTATTTAACGAGAAGAAGGTCGCCTAAGGATAAACCCTAGAACGACCTTCTTAGATACATTTATGCGAGAACTTTCAAAGGACGGACCGGTTGACTGTTTCCGTAAACAGGTTTAATTGCATAAGAATTAAGCGCTGCCCACCGGATACCGTTAGATATAACTTTTAGAATTTCAGGGTTATAGTATGTCGGATACGTCTCATGTCCTGGGCGGAAGTAGAATATTTTCCCTTGTCCGCGAGTAAAGGTACAGCCGCTTCGGAATACTTCCCCACCTTCAAAATTGCTGACAAAGATCAATTCATCCGGTGTCGGAATATCGAAAAATTCGCCGTACATCTCTTCATGCTCAAGAATGATTTGACTATTCACTCCATCCGTAATCGGATGTGTAGGATTTACAGACCACAATATTTCCTGTTCTCCCGCTTCGCGCCATTTCAAATCACAACTTGTACCCATAAGCTTTTTAAACGGTTTAGAGAAATGCCCCGAGTGAAGCACAATCAGACCCATACCTTCTTGCACTCGTTGTACTACCTTGTTTACAATCTCATCTTCAACACGGTCATGAGCCATATGACCCCACCACAGAAGAACATCAGTCAAGTTCAAGACTTCATCCGTTAAACCATGTTCTGGCTCATCAAGAGTTGCTGTTCGAATGGTGAAATCTGGACTATCCAGCCCTTGTTGCAGTGCCTTGTGTATCCCTTCTGGATAAACTGCTTTGACCTCGTCATGAACTTTCTCATGAACAAATTCGTTCCAGATCGTTACATTATACATGTTATTTGAGTCCCCCTAAGTTGTACAAGTCCAAGCGGTTTCTAATTTACACCCACCACATATCTCCAAGCGGCTCTTCAATCAACACTTGCTGCAGGTTCTGAACAGCTTTCGAGAAGCCTTCTTCAACAGACATCAGACCGTCTTCATGTTCGATACTTACAACATAATCATAACCAACAAGGCGCAGAGCGCTCATCATATCAGCCCAAGCTTTTAAATCATGGCCATAACCTACGCTGCGGAACTGCCATGCACGATCCATCATATTCGTGTAAGATTGCATATCCGTAACACCATATTTATTCACGTTCACAGGATCAATGACCGTATCTTTTGCGTGGAAGTGATGAATCGCTCCTTCACGTCCCAAAATTTGAATAGCTTGTACCGGATCAATACCTTGCCACCACATGTGACTCGGATCAAGGTTTGCACCGATTACCTCTCCAGCAGCCTCACGTAAACGAAGCAGTGTAGCAGGTGTATGGACCGAAAATCCGCCGTGAAGCTCAAGACCAATCTTTACACCGCGATCTGCTGCGTATTTTCCCCACTCTGTCCAATAAGGAATGACCTTGTTGTCCCATTGCCAAGTCAGGATCTCTTGGAAATCATTTGGCCATGGAGCTACAGGCCAGTTCGGATACTTAGCATCCTCATGATCACCTGGGCAGCCTGAGAATGTGTTTACAACAGGAACTTCAAGTTTTTCAGCCAATTCGACTGTTTTTACATACACATCATGATATTCCTTAGCAATTTGCTTTTGTGGATGCAACGGGTTACCGTGGCAGCTTAAAGCACTGATGATCAGACCACGTGACTCAACCGCATTCTTAAAGTTCTTAAGTGCTGTTTCATTCTCAAGCAATTCTGCCGGATTACAATGGGCATTGCCAGGGAATCCCCCTGTACCAATTTCCACTGCTTTTAGACCTTTTGAAGCAACATAATCAAGTGCATCTTCCAATTTACGACCGCTTAGTAGTACCATAAATACTCCGAGTTTCATACGATCCCTCCGGTTCAATAGTTAGTAAGTATTCTTATAAGTTCACTATTACTTAAGTATTCATTAAAACATGGGATAGTTATATGCCTAGTTGTGTATACAGTTTGCTCATTTATCTCTGTTACTAAGCAGGCTGTCCCCCCATTTCTGTTTCGTCCTCTATAGGCACCACTGGAATACGACAGCGGGCAGAGGATGCTTTTGTGCTGTTTGTCATACTTGGGTTGATTGCTTAATGTAACTAGTTCAATGGTATTCCGAAATGATTTCAATTAAAATGAATTATATGATCAAAACATGAACAATCTGGTCATAATTTTTTTGTTTAAAGGGGACGCACCAATGCATGCAGACATTTCCAACCATGTTATGGCAGCCAATTTCTCGTTTCACCGAAAACCTTTTGAAATGACCATGTTAAATGGTTTTGATACCTATTTGATGCGGCTACAAACAGACGGTCGCTGCCGAGCACGAATCGACGACAAGTTATCGCTTATTGAACCGGGAGACCTGCTTATATTCAGCCCAGGGCAGCCCTATGAACTTAAGATCGACGACGAAATAAACAAACAAGGAGAATTAACTGTAGAAAGCGGAGATTACCACATTTTCTTTAAAGGTCCTTGGGCGGATTCTTGGTGGAATTCACGAAAACGTCCTACGCGTATGCGAATTCCTCTTGATGAGAGACATATTGGGCTGTTTCGTCAGCTTGTAATGGAGCAGCGCCGATTATCCAATCCTTGTCCAGAAATTTCAGACTATACGCTCCGGGTACTTTGTCTTGAAGTGGATCGACTACTCTCTGAGCAGCCAACCACCACACCCAAACTATATCTTGCACATCGCATGAAAAATTACATTGAAGAGAACGCCTCATCTAACTTCAAGCTGGAAGATGTGGCGGCTCATGTCGATATTAGTGTGTCGCGTGCAGTGCATCTCTTCAAGGAGGCATTCGGCACAACAATTATGCAGTATACTCTAGAGGTTCGTCTCGATATGGCCCGTGAAAGAATTATTTTCAGCGCCATGTCACTTGAGGATGTGGCTGAAACATCGGGATTTGCTAACTATACATATTTTCACAGAGTTTTCCGTTCACGATTCGGTATCTCTCCTAAACAATTCCGAATTACAAACAGAACTTCCATGTAGATAATATTCCATGAACTTATAATGTATACAGAACAACGCAAAGCCCCTGGATATGAGATCCAGGGGCTTTGTTCTTTTTAAGTATAAGTGCTGAAGACCTATTCGTTAGGATTACGTTTGGCCTGATCACGCAAGCTAATCGCGTCCACTACTACCATTGCAAGATCATCATTGCCAAATAAAGAAAGTACACCAAGAAGTGTCTGATCCGGGATATCTCCTGCCTCTTCTTTAGGTACGGTCAATTGAATCACACGTGCCAAAGACTCATTCTCCATCTGGTCGGGATAAGCCTTCTTATACAATTCGACAGGATCCATTCCATGATTAACACACCACTGCGCAAAGACGAGAATCATCATATCCTCATCTTGCCTGTAACTTTCCACAATCCGCTCTTCTACGGATTTGTCCGCAGATTCCATACGTTTTCTCCTCCTCATGCTGAGGGAGGTACTGCAAGTTACCTTCCTCTTTTCATGAAGCCATTATACCTTCTTTATGAATAAAATAAAAAAATAATTCCTAGTCCACCATTTTAATCTGAGTAGGATTGTGTTTCGCTCTTTCATCGTTCTTTTTCTTAACCCATGTCCCGATAGCGATGACGATAACCACAACAATCAGTTCAAATCCGTATTTCACGATTGAATTTGCAAACCAGCTGTGAATAAGCGGCTCTTCCACGATCATTTTCGAAGCCGTCCATGTCAGTACAGCTGCCCCAATCGTAATAACGATTGGATACTTATCCGTTAACTTCAGAATAAGTGTACTTCCCCACACCATAATCGGTACCGAAATCGCTAAACCGATAATGACGAGCATAAAGTCTCCTTCTGCTGCGCCTGCTACTGCAAGAACATTATCTAGCCCCATCATTGCATCTGCAATAATAATTGTACGGATTGCAGCCCACATCTGACTGCCTGCTGATATTTCGTGTTTCTTCTCATCCACCAGCAATTTGTAGGCAATCCACAACAATGCCAGACCTCCGACCAATCTTAAGCCCGGAATCATCAAAAGCTTAGCAACCAGAAGCGTGGCAACAATGCGGATTATAATTGCGCCAACAGTACCCCAGATGATAACTTTTTTCTGGTCTTCTTTTTGGACATTACGTGCAGCAAGTCCGATAACAATCGCATTGTCCCCAGCAAGAACGAGGTCAATAACGATAATCGACAGAAGAGCCATCCAGAACTCAATAGTCATAATATCCATGCTTTCTCCACCTTTCTTTATTTTCTTTTATCTTTCCTCTTCCCGATGACCTCCATCCCATGAAAAAAGCGCCGTCCCTAAATAAGGTAAACGGCGCTTTTTTGGACACATAAAAAGACCTTTACCTTATTTAAACACAGGCAAAGGTCTCGCTAACAACTATACTTGTTGCCAATAAAGCCGGGGATTGGTAATGATCCCGTAATGACGACTTTACTGCTGGAGCTACTCCCCTTTGGGAAATATTCGGTTGGACACATTATATCATAAGGTTAATCCGCTTGGCTAACTATTATTTCCTGCACAAGCAAGCCGTGGCTAATTTTGCTATGATAAAGCTTATAATATCAACCGCATAGAGAACGGAAAGGATTTCGTATGAAAAAATGGATTACACCTGTCGTATATATAATCGCCCTGTCTTTTGCGTTTATTTATAGAAACGAAATATTCAGTTGGCTTGAAAGTAATGATTCCCTAACACTACTTCTTATCCTAGCCACCTTGCTCGCATTACTACCCATTCTCCCTTACAAAGCAGTGATCGCCGTATTAGGTTATACCTATGGTACTTTCTGGGGAGCTTCAATCGCTTGGCTGGGTACAACTGTTGCCGCAATCATTATCTATGGTGCCGCCGCTAGTGTATACCGGGAACCAGGCAGAACGTTTCTATCCAAGTTCCGTTTTCTAGATTCTTTTACATTGGCTGTGGAGAGACATCCATTTAAAGCCATTGTTATCGCACGCCTTCTGCCCATTGTTCCTCAAATGGCAGTGAATGTGTATGCTGGAGTAGCCATGATCCCGTTCTGGACTTATACCGCTGCCTCAGGGCTAGGTAAAATCCCCGCAATTATTGTGTATGCCTTTCTTGGAAATGGCTTGGCTAACAATCCGCTTCAGATTTCGATCGCCTTTATCACCTTTATAGGTGCGGCCATCATTGCTTTTTTGATCTACCGAATCATTCAACAAAAAAAACGCATTCGATGATATTTTTGGATACAGAGGTAAAATGCTTTATAATGAATATTGTAACCATTTCATCTTTAACTATGGAGGGATATCATGAATAATAGTCTATCTAATACAACAGAGCTAGCAACATTTGCGGGAGGGTGCTTCTGGTGTATGGTCTCTCCTTTTGAAGAGATGCCCGGCATTCTCAAGGTCGTTTCCGGTTATACTGGAGGTCATACACAAAACCCGACTTATGAAGAGGTTTGTTCAAATACGACAGGCCATTACGAAGCCGTACAGATAACATTTAACCCCAATATATTTCCTTATACGAAACTGTTGGAGCTTTTCTGGCAACAGATTGATCCGACTGATGCAGGTGGACAGTTCCATGATCGCGGAAGCTCATACCGCACTGCAATTTTTTATCATACGGAAGAGCAAAAGCTGCAGGCCGAAGCATCCAAGCAGGATCTTGAAGCAAGTGGTCGATTTGATAAACCAATCGTTACCGCTATTATTCCAGCAAGTGAATTCTATGAGGCTGAGGAGTACCATCAAGGCTATCATAAGAAAAATCCATCTCACTACAAGCGTTATCGTAAAGGCTCTGGACGTGAGGATTTCATAGAAAACCACTGGTCTTCTACAATCGATAAACAGGAACTTAAATCGCGTCTAACGCCACTTCAATACGAAGTGACCCAGAACAATGCAACTGAACCTCCTTTCCGTAATGATTTTTGGGATCATCAAGGCGAGGGTATCTATGTAGATATCGTTTCAGGCGAGCCTCTCTTCAGCTCTCTGGATAAATACGACGCTGGTTGTGGTTGGCCAAGCTTTACTCGTCCAATACGGGAATATAATATTAAGGAGAAAACGGACCTAAGTCACATGATGATTCGTACAGAAGTCCGCAGCAAACAAGCTGATTCCCATCTGGGACATGTATTTGACGATGGTCCTGGTCCAAACGGACTCCGTTACTGCATTAACTCCGCCGCTCTTAGATTTGTTCCTAAAGAGGATATGGAGAGTGAAGGATACGGCGAGTATTTACAGTTATTTCAATAATATATTAGAACAGCCCTCCCCTTGGAGGGCTGTTTTTCGATTGAAAATAATGAAAGCGGGTAATAAAACGTACACAACACTATATTCAGGAGGGATTTATTATGCCATGGGATAAAAATGACTACCCACAATCTATGAAATATCTAGAACCTCGCGTACGGAACAAAGCGATTGAAATCGCCAATGCTCTATTAGATGAAAAATATGAAGAAGGCCGTGCAATTGCCATTGCTACATCCAAAGCCGAAGAATGGGCTGACAACCATCCGAATCATAGTGAGCACAAGTCTTAACCGCCATATTCATGCGGAATACTAAAAAAGCTCGCCCTGACCCGGGCGAGCTTTTCGTAATAATATTAACGGGTTCCTACAGATTGCGGTGCTGTCTGATGAACCTTATTTCGCTGTACAAGTGCTGGTTTCTTGACTAGACCATACGTTGCCGTAATCGTAATCATCTGTCCAGCAATGGATACGGCGAGTATTGTATACAACGTTTCAATTAGCGGCATGTAAAACAGCGACAGCAGAAGTACAATGGCATCCATCAGGAAAAAGACTGTACCTACCTTAAGTCCACTCCACTCACTAACCAATACGGATATTGCATCATCTCCACCCGTTGCTCCGCCGTAGCGAAGAACGATCCCTGCTCCAAAACCAGTAAGTATCCCCGATAGAATAGCGGCTACTAGCAAGTTATGGTTTAGATCAATAACCAGAGGAGAATAAAGCTCCATCATTGCGTAAAAGAATGAAAACATGCCGGAAGCAATCACTGTATTAATGATAAACTTTCGACCTTTTAAAAACCAGGCGATCACAAGCACCGGAATGTCCATTAAGATCATACTAAGTGCTGGTGGAATATCTAAAGTATATTTGCCGAGTAAGGCCAGCCCCATAAATCCGCCTTCCGATAAATGGTTCTGAAAATTAATGTGATAATAAGTAAACGCTAGTAAAAAAGTTCCAAATAACATTGCTAACATGGTGTGCATCATCATAATGATGTCTTTTCTTGTCCTCATACAGGCTCCCTCTTGTCGTTGTAGATTGGTCAAACATAGACCAACCTCCACGAAAAGGTACCCTTGAGGAGTTCATCCTTCGCATCAAAGCTTCCTTCCTTTCGCAGAGGCTGTCCTTGTCTTTAGACGTCCGACTTTGCTCTACGTAGGAAGCTATGTGTATGAGAGATCATAACGTTTCCAAATCGTCCTTTGGGGATTCGTCCTTCGGGGACACATGGTATCCTGATCCTTTCTTGTTTAGTTAATTTGTAGTAGTTAATTGAATGAACATGATGAAGGGATTCACCGGTAAAATCACCTTCCGTTCAATCTGTGCTAAATATATTATAACACAATTTCATTGTTAACTAAACAGCTTACTTGTAATTAATGTAAATTTTTGGTTATCCTAACTTTGTACGACTCGAACTTGTTGGAATGATATATATGTTCATAATTCCGAAATATGCACTGTGATCAAAATCACAATGGCTAATCTTAATCTAAAGATATACTTAATTACGTAAAGCAAACAGCATTTTCGGAAAGAGGGAATTTATATGCTAGACTCACAAACCATCCAAATTATCAAATCCACGGTTCCTGTTTTGGAGGTCCATGGGAAAACAATAACTACTGTATTTTACCAAAAATTATTTCAACATCATCCCGAGCTTTTAAATATCTTTAATCATGCGAACCAGCGCCAAGGCAAACAACCAGCTGCACTTGCAGGAGCTGTTTATGCTGCAGCAGCCAACATTGACCGTTTAGAAAATATATTACCTGTCGTCAAACAAATTGGGGAAAAACACCGTGCATTAAATATCCTTCCTGAACATTATCCAATTGTAGGTGAAACTCTACTTGCAGCTATTAAGGAAGTACTAGGAGAAGCTGCAACACCTGAAATTATTGACGCATGGGCTAAAGCTTACCAGGTCATTGCAGAAGTATTTATCAGTGTTGAAGAAGATATGTATAACACTGCTGAATCAACTCCTGGTGGTTGGAGAGGTTTCCGTAACTTCATCGTTGACCGTAAAGTGAAAGAAAGCAGCGTTATCACTTCCTTCTATTTAAAACCTGAAGATGGTCAAGCCATTTCTCAATATAAACCGGGGCAGTATATTACTCTTCGTGTAAAACCTGAGGGTGAGCAGTACTATCATATTCGTCATTACACTCTTTCCACAGCACCTGGACAACCTTATTACAAAATCAGCGTAAAGCGTGAAGATCTTGCTGAGAACAAACCTGCTGGAATAGTCTCGACATGGCTTCACAACCACGCTGAAGTTGGAACCGTCCTAGAATTAACTGCTCCTGCTGGAACATTTACTCTGGATCAGGAGAATGAAAAGCCTCTAGTTCTTATCAGTGGTGGCGTAGGTCTAACTCCAATGATCAGCATGCTTGAATCGGTTTTGTCGAGTCAGCCTCAGCGACCAGTAACCTACATTCATGCGGCTATCGATGGTAGCTATCACGCGATGAAAGAGCATGTTGAGCAGCTCGCTTCCGATCATAAACAATTGAACTCCTATGTTGTCTACGAATGCCCTCAAGAAGGGGAAGCTTGCCATAAGCAAGGATATATTGACCTTTCTTTCTTACGTGATAAGGTAGATCCACAATCCGACTGTTATTTCTGCGGACCTCAACCATTTATGTCAGCAGTCTACAAAGACTTGAAGGCTCTAGGGTTGTCAGACGAGCAAATTCATTATGAATTTTTCGGTCCTGCTGGATCTTTGGAAGCTTAAATATAGCTCGTATATCAGCAAAGGGATACCTATCCTCATACAGGATAAGTATCCCTTTTTTTAACTCGGATTCTATTCTCATCTACATGCTTTCTAAGAATCGATTGTAGAAACTCTCTTCACTGTCCTCTTAACAGTCGGTTTACAGTCTCACGCCGTACTCCGATAAGCTGGCCGATCTCTTCCTGAGTCAAAAACTCCGCTAAATGCATTCCCTGTGAATAATCATTCATCCATTTAGTTAACAACTCCAGACGTTCGGCAGGTGTGCCCACCGTTAGATGGTCAAGGCGCATCTGCATAAATCTTACCTTCTCCTGAAGAAGCCTAGCTACCTCCAGCGGTTTTTCAGGGTTCTCTTTAAGCTCACGATACCAATCTTTAGCCGAAATCATCTCGACTTCACTGCGAATGACAGCTGTTGCTGTACCATGAGTCTCCTTCGGACTAATGAGTGAATGGTGAGGCACTGTTTCACCTGGGTATAATATATTAAACAGAACAATATTTCCGTTCTCATGTAGCCTTGTTACCTTAAACAGTCCGCTTTTAATATGATATAAAAATTCTCCACTGTCCCCTTGACGGAACAAAACTTCTCCTTTATGTAAGATCACTAATGTTACCCCTTTCTATTCCAAACAATAATCTACTAATCTTTGTCGCTCGAACTAGACATATATGTATCTATTATAACAAATTACTGACAACTACTATTTCAAATTTATAATATCATCAATTGGATAACAAAAAAGCAGCACCCATGACGGGCACTGCTTTTTTATTTGTATCTACTAATTGGTAGCATTTCCATCTGTTTTAGCTGTTATTTTTCGATGCCAAACTTGATAGTGGTGGATCGCAAGACCCGCAAACGACTCATGCTCCGTCCCTAGTTTGGCTGCTCGCTTCGCTTCGTCATTCATAACTTTTTCACTTTTGCCATGGAAGGTTAAATGCTCTCCTTCTTCGGTATCTCCAAGTTCCATGCCGATCCAGACAGACTTGCCAAGCTCATCCGCCTGCTCCAACTCTTCCCGGGATAACTCATACATTTGCTCACCATCATCCCGATACGACATGACTGCAACAGCATCAGCTTGCTCTAGCATCCAGCGGCTGAAACTACCCGTGCCATCCGGACCAGGAATTGAATCCAGCCAGAAAGGAACCGCAGCACTGACACTAAGACCCTGAAGCCTCGCATCCTGTACCCAAGCTTCCATATTCCTGCTCCATTCCTGAACAACCTTCTCCTGCTCACGCTTCCAACGTCTCAATACATATGGTTCTACATCCAGTTGAATACCTTGAAACCGTTCCTCTGGAGCAGAAGTGGTATTGTATTCACGGAGCCAGGACAACAATTGTTCTCCTTCTTTCCGTTGATCCGCATAAGCCCATTCCGGTTCTCCGCCCAAGGCATGAACAGCAATATTCGCTTCACTTGCCGACCGAATAAACTGGCGATAATCCGCAGCAGGAACTCTATCTTGAATTTGCAGGAAAATGGTGGTGATGCCTTCTTTCCTACCGAAATCCAGAATTTCTGCAGCTTCATTACGGATAATATCGGTGTCCCACAGCCATGTCGCTTTATTCTCATTCATAGGCTTGGATGGAAGAAGAAAAATGATCAGCAAAAGACAGATGATGACAGCAATGATGTAGAACTTAGCCTTTGCTAACAGTTGCCTCATTTTTCTCCTCCATTTCTGCTTAAACTAGCACCGCTTCACCTGGCTCAGCAACATGCTGGACCGAGTGACCGATTTTATAAATATGTGGCTTAGCATAGTTGTTAAATGCATTTCGGGTATCCAGGATCGGTACACCCATCGATGCAATCAAGCTGTAATCCAGACTGCTGTGGTTCGTAATGAGAACCATGCAATCATATTTACGGAATTTGTTGATATCATATTCAACGCTATGAACGGTATTACCATTCTTGTCCGCAAAGCTATGAGCATGTGGATCATAGTAATCTACGTTAGCACCGTTCTCTTTAAATTGCTCATATACTTCAAGTCCAGGTGACTCTCTCAAATCGCTAATATCCGGCTTGTAAGCCATTCCGAGGAGTAGAATATTCGAACGTTTAATAGATTTCGCATATTCGTTCAGAATCGTTGCTGTTTTGGTAATTACATAGTATGGCATATTATCATTGGTCGATTGAGCCAACTCGATGAATTTACTATAGAAACGGAATCCCTTCGCTTTCCAGGATAAGTACATTGGATCAAGCGGAATGCAGTGACCTCCGATCCCTGGGCCCGGATAGAAAGGCATGAAACCGAAAGGTTTTGTCGCTGCAGCATCAATTACTTCCCATACATCGATTCCCATCCGGTCGCACATCATTGCCATCTCATTAACAAAAGCAATGTTGACACTTCGGAACGTGTTCTCGAGAAGCTTGGACATTTCCGCTACTTTTGGTGAGCTGACAGGCACAACCGTATCCACATACTCTTTATACAAAGCCGCACCAAGCTTCAAGCATGCTTCAGTTGTTCCGCCGATGACTTTCGGCGTGTTACGTGTATTAAACCGGCTGTTCGATGGATCGACACGCTCTGGGGAGAAGCATAGGAAGAAGTCTTTTCCCGCTTCATAGCCAAGCGCCTCAATTTCCGTTTGGATAAGTTCTTCCGTAGTACCTGGATAAGTCGTGCTCTCCAGAGTAATCAATAGCCGTGGCTTCATAAAGCGCTTGAGCTGATCTACAACCATCGTGATATAAGAAGTATCTGGATCCTGATTCTCACTCAGTGGAGTCGGAACACAGATGCTAATTGCATCAATGACAGCAATCATGCTGTAATCCGTAGTCGGCTTGAATCGGCCTGTTTGCATGCATGCAGCCAATTCATCAGAAGAAATATCGGAAATATACGAATCGCCGCGGTAAATACGGTCGATTTTACTAGCATCCAGATCAATTCCTACTACAGTAAAACCTTGCTTGACCATTTCCACAGCTAGTGGAAGGCCTACATAACCAAGTCCAACAACACCCAAAACTGCCTTTTTCGTTTCAATTGCGTCTAATAATGTTTCGAATTCCTCGTTCATTAATATCTACCTCCATCGGTGTATTGTCTTAAGAAGCTAATAAATCCAAAAGTTTAATTATTTAGTGAAGGCAGCGTCGGATGCGAGCATCTAGCTCCACTGGTGAGAACGGCTTTGTCACATAATCATGCACGCCCTTCTGGAAACATTGGCTAATCGTTTTCTCAACACGTTTCTCTGTCAGTACAACAATTTTCGGTGGTGCTTTCACATCAAGTTGCTGAATGTGATGAATGAACGGAATACCATCAATACCGTACAGATTCAGTTCTGTCAGTACCAAGTCCGGCTCCCATTTCGGGATCATCTCCAGCGCCTCCAAGCCATCAACTGCCTCCAGCGTTTCATACCCCTGCATGGCTAGTCGAATCTGCAAAAACTCACGTACCGTCGCATCATTATCAACAATGAGGATACGACTAGAATCCGTCCCCGCTTCGTCCTCAGAAACAATCTGAATGTCTGAAGATGTGCTCAAACGAGTTGCCTCTGCCATCTGTTTAAGCATCTTCGGAGAAGGTGCATCCGTAAGCAATGAAAGCGTGATCCTTGGATCGGCATTCTCATTTATATCAAGTAAAAGCTGCTTTAGCAGCAGAGCCTGGTAATGGGCAGCATCAAGCGTCATACCCGGAAGAATGACAGCCAATGTGTTAGTAACCGGATCCTTCCGGACCTCAGCCTGCGAACCAGATATAGGATTGAAAAATCCCTTCACCTGGTCTTCAAGACCTGGTGAGTTTCCGGCGCAGAATAGAAATAGGAGGGCACACGTCCCATTCGGGTCTTTCCGTACTTCTTGTTCTAAAAGCGTGTAAAGCTCCGTACTCTGCTCTCTTTGCAATGTTGCGGTTTGAGACATGATCAAATCCACCTTTCTCATAATGAATAAATAATAGAAGAAATCATACGGGCCAAGATGCTAGGCGGCCTCATTCTTATCTTTCCAGCTCTGTCGGGTCATCGTTCCCCAGGAATTGTTGTTCTGAAGGTATTGAATATGGCCCTGTACCCTCCACAGCACACCCAGTTGATGATATCCAACAAACTTGAGTGCTGAGAAGAAGAGCATTTTCACCAAATCAGACAGCTTGTTATATCGACGGAAGGCTATTTCCTCCAATATGAGCGCCCCAACACTAAGTAAGTATCCGCTCAGAAGGTTCACCAGTCCGAACACAACAAGAATCTGCCAATTGGTCATATCCAGCAAAACATATCCTAACAGAGCCAGTAGGCCCGTGATTCTAAAGTAAGGGTTTAAAGCTTCAAAAATAACGTTATAAGGCATAGTCAGCATTCCCATTGTTTTGAACTTGGGATTGAACACCAGATCGCGATTCTCGATCATGTTCTTCAGGTTCCCCCGGCCCCAACGCTTCCGTTGGTTGGACAAGATCTGATAGCTGTCCGGTGCCTGTGTCCAACAAACCGCCTCTGGGCAGAACGCAATTTTGTAAGGGATTTTATTCTCAAGCATATATCGATGCAGCTTGATAATGATGTTCATATCTTCTCCGGGATATCCACCCCGGTAACCACCGACGGCAATGACATAATCCTTACGAAACAATCCGAATGCACCGGAGACGATAATGAGACCATTGATGTGACTCCAACCAATCCGCCCCCCGAGAAATGCTTTTAAATACTCAATGGATTGGAACATTGGCCAGATCCGTCGCGGCAAAGATACATTCTTCACCGCTCCATTCTCGATCACACAGCCATTTGCAATTCGTACATCTCCACCAATAGCTACAGTTTCTTCGGGGTTCTCCATGTACATCCGCGCCATACGAATGAGTGCATCTTTCTCGAGCAAGGAATCTGCATCAATAGATGAGATCAAAGGATAACGAGACATATTTATTCCCGCGTTTAGAGAGTCCGCCTTACCACCATTCTCTTTATCGATAACGAGCAGGTTTGGAAACTCTTCATTATGGTAAACACCACGGACTTTTTTCGTATTAATCTTCCCTCTAAACTCGGGATTTGAGACACGCTTTAGTCCGTATTCCTTGATTAGTACGTCCAGTGTTTCATCTGAAGATCCATCGTTGATTACAATAACTTCATACGTTGGATAGTTTAATGTCATTAGACAACGAACATTTTCAATAATAGTCAGTTCCTCGTTATACGATGGAACGAGTAAGGAGACCGGTGGAACCAGCTCCGAACCCGACAACGTATTGTATTTGGAATACGCTGCTCGTCTGAATATATTTCCGATGTTTTTGAAAGAAAACATTAATATTGTAAAATAAAGTACATTGACTATCATGACGTAGTAAATCGCTACTATGCCGTATGTGAGAAGGATATCTCTAAGCAGTGTAATCCCCTCCTACTCGTGCAACTTGTACGGTCCGTTTCTTCGACTGAATGCCGAAATAGTTTTCATACAGCAATTTTTTCTTATTAAATGCAACCATTTGTTCTACAGCTTCATGTTCACTTTCGTTAGCCATAATTCTTTCAATACGATAGATCGCCGTTTCCCTCGCTACTCCTGTACCCGTTAATGCTGCCTGACATAGCACTTCAAACCCTTGCTCTCCTAGGAGAGACAAGCTTTCAGCACTGTTGCTACGAACATGCCAGCTCTCATCCTGAAGCGCAGCTGTAAGTAAAGGTATACTACCGGCTGCATGAAGTTGACCAAGTGCTTTGGCAGCGGCTGCCCGCACTTCCCACTCAGCGTCATTCATCAGCTGCGTGATTGTGTCATCTGACAACGCCGGATTTGAGCTGAGGTAAAGCTTAACTGCTTCGGCACGAACATCTTTCTCTTCAGAGCCAACAAGTCGGTTAAGTGCAGGAACGACGGCTGGTACAGCTTGTCCCCACATCGCTACTAAAGCTACTTTTACCAAGTCAGGATTCGGATCTTCCAAGAGCTTGCGTATCAGGCTAGCTGAATCAAGCCGTGTTTCGAGCAAAATATCAGCAGCCATATGATGAATTGGCTTCTTATAAGACAGTATCTTTGATAGCATCGCCCGAATCTGATCAGGCCGCGTGGCACTCTTGGATATTGCCCTGGCTATAATAATCGTCTGGGGTCCATACTTCGTCCGATCCAATAATGCTTCAAGCGCCGGCACTGCTTCTTCCGCCCGCATACCGCCAAGTCGATAAGCTGCTTCAATTCGGCGACCATAGCGGATACTGGAAAGTGAACGGATTTCTTGTTTGACAAAACCAGCTTCACTGCACAATTCAATCAGCTTGGTCCGTGCCTCTCCTTTGAATTGCTCGATCCATTCCATTAATTTATCCTGAATAACACGACGCTCCAGTGGCTTAAGATTTCCCGGAGGTAACTCAAGTGTAACTTCGTCATGCAGATGAGCCTGCACGTACATGAAATAATCTCGATGTTTCTCCGTGTATTGTTCCATCTGTTTTTGTTCAGCATTATGTTTTATTTTCATCTGGAACAACAGGATTATGCCGAATGCGATCATGCCCAGACAAACATAGATGAAAATATAAGCCAAGGCTATATTTGAAAACATATCCGATGGTTCCTCCTTTTATATCTACTTTTTATCTTGAATATCAGGTGTTTTAGTGAAGAATTCCTGCATTGCGTAGTAACTTTTCTTCAATCGTTCACTATACTCGACAGTTTCCCAAGGTTCCCAAGTATAAGAAGCAGTGTTCTGCAAGTCCAATACCTCTCCCGTTTGCCCATTTGATTGCTGCTCTACTATCCACGGCAGCAACCGTATGCTCTCGATCGTAGCCGTCTTAAACGTTCTACGGTCCTCAATTGGGCTATAATCTATCACTTGTAGGGAACTTGGATCTGAAAAGCCCAGTAACATCCACGGAATTCGCATTTCAACTACTTTACCTTGGTATTGCCATGCGGTAAGGGAGTTAAAATCCTGTGCTTCCGGATTACTCGATCCCCGCTTGAGATTACCTACGGTTTCTTCCACAAACGGATGAGTAAAGCGGGTATCCGGTGGATTCATCAAGAGACTGATTCCGAGCTTCCATGAGTTAAACGAATCGTCTTTGTTTTGACTCTTTTCGTTGTCCTCTTTGCCATCGTCCTCTTCAGGAAGCATCCAGTATCCGTCTTTCCCATAAAGGCGCTTATGAAAATCATATGAGGGAGCAATCTTAACCTGCGATTCATTGTCCTTCCCAAGTTCAATAATCGTCTCCAAGTCTCCGCCGGTAATCGTACGGCCCGCCAGTTCATGTACAGGCTGTTCGCCACCTTCTATCGTATCCGCTCCAATGTAAAGCTTCGATTTCTTAGGATCAAACGCCTTGTCCAGCTCCATACCAATATAAAGATATGCTTCATCATGAGTGATCTGCATCGCTTTCACGCCTGGAATATCTCCTTGCCACGCTGTCATCTCCCCTTCAGGAAGTTCATCCCAATCGGAAAGATTGCCATCGATCGTAAGCATCTCTTCTTTTCCAGGCTGCATTGCTAGAACACCAAACATCTTTTCATTTGTCAGTACGTTCAGCCAGTAAGATCGCCGATCTGCCGGGATTTCGAATGGCATCGTATTCCATGTCTTCTTGAACCATTCGTCCTGCCACATGAAAAGAATAGCGCCCGAATAACCTTCATCATAAATATCTTGGGTTAATGAAACGTCAATCTTTCCTTGTTCCTCCTCATCATGTCCTCCCTGATTCCGGCCGCTAGGACCGTGGTGGGAAATACCCGTGGAAGAAGGAACGCCGTATTCCGTCACCATGATCGGCATATCGGTAAACTCAGCTTTTAATTTCCGAAGATAGGCCTTATAGGTGTTAAAGTCTCCCTGCCCATCGGGAATTGTCTGTAGAGTTTTATCCGTACGGAAGAAATCAGGATAGTAAGGATAAACATGATATGAAGCAAAATATCCTGCATCCCAATTCACGGGTTCAACATGTTTTGCATCCACAGAAACCATATCCTCTTCAAAGAGTGGCTCACCTGGATGCTCAAGCACATCTGTAGTTACCCAATTCGTAAAGGTTATCGGATGCTGCCAGCCATATTTCTGCTCCTCGGTTGCTGTATAGTCGAGCAGACCTGCAAGCCAACTTTCAAATGGACTCGCATCCTCTGCCGCTGAGAAATATGTGCCTTTATGGAGAGTAATATCCTTATGTTTAGCATTCGTATTCTTGACCATGGCCGGGTCCCATTCTGTGCCTACATGCCACGCCATCAAATACTTGCCGGCATTCGTTTTGTATTTACCGCTCGATGCACCGTGCTTAGATTCTACTGTGACGTCTCCGTACACTGCAGCCACTACTTTTCGAATCTCATCCTTGAACATTTGGTGGATATTGTCCGCGTATGCATCTTGCTGCTCGATGAGTTGCTCCTCGGGTGACCATATACCCTGCATAAAGTAAAGTGGATCCTCACCCTTATCCTCGTTGTACTTTACGATTGCTGAATAAAAAACCGGGTTGTGTACCGTATACAACCGTATAACGTTCGCTCCCATCTCATCAATCTGTTTAAACCAGCGGAGATAGTCTTCCTCCGTTGCTGGCAACTCACCGGGAAAGTATCCCGGGACAGTAGCCCCTAGATTGACGCCTTTCACAAACATTTCTTTCCACTGCTCGTCCTCACCGTATAGAAGAAAGCTTGTACCCTCTGTTTTGAATTTCATTTTCGTCCCGTCAGGATCTGCAAACGTTGTTAATGACGGCTTCGAAAATCCAAAAATGGCGGCACCACCACAGAGCAGTACGACGGTCAGCGTGCCTAGCAGCGTCCACCGTTTTCTTTTGCTCATTGCCGTTCTCAACTCACCTTCTCCTTGTACTCCAAAATCTCGGACTGTTTTGCTGCGCTTGTCGGCAGCAGCTATACAGGCAATTCTACGACCGGCAACGCCCTGAGCGCTATGCACCTGATTTACCAACTTTTCAAAGTCACTTGGTAGGCATAAAGAAGCAACAGGTTACCGGACCGCCTGCATCAGCCGAACTCCTCTCCCCAATAAAAAAAAAGAAGAGCTTTCTGCTTCTCGCTCCCTCTTTCATCACAGCTATTAACCGAATCAAATCTTGTATCCCTTATAGGATGAACAGGAATTCGCTCGTATGGAATCTAGAGAGAGGGACAATGACAGTGTCCTCATGAATTTCTTGATTCGAATAGTTAAACGCTCAAAAACTGTTAAAGTTCCGGTCATTTTTACATCATTATCCATAGTTATTACAAAATTGATACCAAAGTCCGACATGGAAATCCACTTTATCCGCGCCATTGAAGGATTGTAAAGTTTTGGATGATTACAGAAAATAAGAAGAGAGTCCTGTACTGGGACTCTCTGAAATCTCCATTATTTTCATATAAGTAAACATGGTCATATACGACTATTTTCGAGCATTTCCGCTTCAATTCGCACGCTTTTGGGTATTATAATAATTTTCACAAATCTCATTTTGTGACATTATTTCATTCGATTCAAATCATGTTATTACAAATATCAATCTATTTTTCCTTTTATATGTAATATATTATTCTGTTTTTAGCACTTTAAGTATTCCTGAACTCCGTTGGAGAGAGTGAAAATCGGTTTTTAAAGGCTCTTGTAAACGAATATAGGCTAGGATAACCAAGAGTAAGGGCAATATCTGTGATCGAATGATTGGTATCCACTAACATACGCATCGCTTTATCCATCCGAATTTTTGAAATATACATCGATGGGGCCATCCCTGTCTGGCTTGTAAATATCGTGGAGAAATAGGTCCGACTTACCCCAGCCCATTCTGCCACCTGCTGTACGGAAACCCCTGTCATTGCATTAGCTTCTATATATTTTATACATCGTTTAATCCAGTCGACCGGCTCTGTCTTCAATTCCTCAGAATTCTCTTGCAAAAGTTGAGAAAACAGCTGATAAAGTAAACTTTGAATCTCAAGACGCAATGAAGGTGTAACCAGACAATCAGATCGCATACGCTCAAGCAAGCTGTCTATCGTCCTCTGCAAAGCCTGTGTCCAACCATTCTTAACAAAAGGCATGGAGGAAGTGAAGCCAGACCGCCTTAGCATGGGCTCTACCCCGGGTCCATCCATATTCAGCCAGCACATTTCAAGCTTGTGATCACTTTTAATTTCCCTATATACATAGGATTGCATCGGATACAAACAGAAAATATCACCTTCTGTCAATTCCAGCCGCTCCCGCCCGTATTCGAGAGTCACACTGCCTTTCATGACAAAATGCATACTGTAACTCTTAATTCGCTTCGGCCCTGCAAAATATCCCGATTTCGCTATCATTTTTCCAGCCCGTAGCAGCCAAAATACTCCCTCTTTATCTAATGAATCCGGTATATAATACAAGAACTCAGCAAATTCATGACCATAATCCTGCACTTCAACACCTCCATCCCTTTCCTAGGATTTACATACCTAACAAAATGATAAATACACCATACAACATGCCATTCTTCTTCATCATCATAACCGATAAAATGAGTCATGGAGGTGTTAATCTATATGAAAAAACCAAATATATTGCTTATTACAAGCGATCAGCAACACTTTGATACCATTGGAATGTTTAACAACGAGATTAAAACTCCCAATCTTGATCGTCTTGCCCGTGAAGGCACTACATTCGATCGGGCTTATTGTCCCAACCCTACATGTACACCAAGCCGTGCTTCCATCATAACTGGCATGTATCCAAGTCAGCATGGAGCTTGGTCGCTTGGCACAAAATTGTTTGAAGACCGCCATACGGTTGGGGAAGATTTCAAAGAAGCAGGTTATAAAACAGCACTGATCGGAAAAGCTCACTTTCAACAGCTTCGTTCAACGGAAGAGTATCCTTCCTTGGAATCTTATCCGTTGATGCAGGATCTCGACTTCTGGAAAGCTTTTGATGAACCCTTTTACGGTTTTGATCACGTAGAGCTAGCCCGTAACCATACGAACGAAGCCCATGTTGGTCAGCATTATGTATTATGGATGGAAGAGAAAGGCTGTAAGAACTGGCGCGATTATTTTCTGGCACCAACAGGTACAATGGACCCGAGCATTTCCTACAAATGGCCAATTCCAGAGGAATATCATTACAATACATGGATCGCCGAACGTACTAATGCGTTGTTGGAGCAATATAAAACAGATGATGAAAGCTTCTTCTTATGGTCAAGCTTCTTTGATCCTCACCCTGAATACCTAGTACCAGAACCATGGGACACAATGTACGATGAAGCAGAACTGACTGTTCCATCCCTCGTTCCTGGTGAGCATGATAAGAATCCTCCCCATTTCGGGTTAACTCAGGAGGAGAAACCGGATTTCTCCCATCTCCAAGAAAGCGGGAAAGGAATTCATGGGTACCACTCGCACCTATACTATGGTTATGGAAAAAATATAAAACTGGACGATGCTCACAAGAAAAAGCAAATGTCTACCTATTACGGGATGATCAGCATGATGGATCATTATATTGGAAAAATACTCGATAAGCTGGATGCACTAGGACTTACAGATAATACTATTATTGTATTTACGACAGACCATGGTCACTTCTTCGGTCAACATGGACTTCAGGCTAAAGGCGGCTTCCACTATGAAGATTTGATCAAGCTGCCATTTATCGTACGTTATCCGGGACATGTCCCGGCCGGAAGAACCAATAGTGCCATTCAGTCCTTAGTCGATCTAGCTCCTACATTTCTGTCACTGTGTGATTTGCCCATTCCCCATGCCATGACCGGTATCGATCAGAGCAAAGTTTGGACAGGGGCCTCAGAGTTTGCCAGAGACCATGCCATCTGCGAGTTCAGGCATGAAGCTACAACCATTCATCAGAAAACATATGTAAACGAGCGATATAAAATCACGGTGTACTATAACCAAACCTACGGTGAAATCTTCGATTTGCAGGATGATCCGGAGGAATTAAATAACTTATGGGACAATCCAGATTTCCATACACTCAAATCGGAGCTACTGCTGAAATACATTTCAGCGGAACTGGGCAAAGAGTCTATGCCCATGCCGAGAGTCTGGGGTGCCTAAGCAACAAAAGCCCTCAAGCGTCACATATCGCTTGAGGGCTTACATCTTTCATTAACCTTTAACCAGAGTAAGAGTGCTCTCCTAGATCTTCATTTGTCTGAAAGAACCTACAATTAACCCAAATCAGGTTTATCGACGAGCTCAATTTGAGGCTTCTCTGTATGATGCAGTTCAAGGATCACGATTTCATTGCGCCCTTCTTTAAGCAGAGGTGCAGGTAAGTAAAGTGTTACCTGTGGCCCCTGCTCCCAGTAACGACCGAGATTATAACCATTGATCCATACGACACCTTTACCCCAGCCATCCAGACGGACGAATGTATCCGCAGTCTCATCGACCTGGAATTCACCCTTGTAGAAATTAGGCCGGTCTGTTCTACCTGCTTCGCTTCCTGCGATATCGCTAAATGTAACTTTTGAAGTATCTTTAAGCGGAAGTGGGTAAATTGTCCAATCAAACAGGAACTGATTGTTCAGACGCACGCCCTCGGTAATTCCTTTATGATCCCACAACTTGGGACCATAGTTGACTCGACCCATGTTCTCAACCACAATATCCAGGCGGGCGCCTCCTGCTGGGATTTGCAGAGGCAGGCTTTGCGGATTCCAACGTTCCACCGTTCCTTGGTACACACCATCTAGATAAACTTGAGCACGGTCACGCAATTCTTGAATATAAAGACCCTCTCCTGAACGCGGTCCGGATACTTGTGTTGAATACACAATAAAACCGTAGCTTTGGCCAAGTTCCTCCATCGGAACAGGAGTTACACGCTTTACCGGATCCGAAATCTGATTCAATTGATCCAGTAGATCCGCCTGTTCAGTCAAGTTGACGGTTCCGTAGCTCTTCTTAGGAAGCGGTGCTGGCAATTCTGGAAGTTCCGATACATCAATACCTTTAAAGTTAGCGACAACACTTCGAACCGCTTCGAATTTAGCTGTAATATCTCCACACTCGGATAGCGGTGAATCGTAATCATAGCTCGTAATTGTAGGTTCATACTTGTCACCGTAATTCGCACCATTATAGAAGCCGAAGTTCGTCCCACCGTGGAACATATAGAAGTTCACAGACGCCCCCGCCTGAAGCATTTCATTAAATACTTCAGCTACTTCTTGCGCATCACGTGTATGATGTGGCTTCAGCCAGTGGTCAAACCATCCATTCCAGTACTCCATACACATCAGGGGTTCATCAGGACGGTATTCCCTAAATTTCTCAAACGCTTCTTTCGGTCTGGACCCAAAGTTAACCGTTGCAAGAACATCAGGCACAGTACCTCCTTGCAACATACCATCTGTCGGTCCATCCGAGGTAAATAACATCACATCAACACCACGACTGATAAGTGCATTTTTCGAATAATTAATATATTCATCGTCATTACCATAGCTACCATATTCATTCTCGATTTGAACTGCAATAACAGGCCCACCATTCGTACTCAGAAGAGGAACAAGGCGTGGGATCAGCTCATCATAATATCTATCAACCTTCTCAAGGTAAAGCTTATCCATGCAGCGCACTTTCATGTCCGAATAGCGGAGCAACCAAGACGGAAGTCCCCCGAACTCCCACTCTGCACAAATATATGGACTCGGTCTCAAAATAACGTGCAGGCCGACCTTTTCAGCAGTCCGAACGAATCTTTCCACATCCGCAATACCCTCAAAGCAAAACTCTCCCTCTTCCGGTTCATGCAGGTTCCATGCCAAATAGGTTTCTACCGTGTTGAATCCACAAGCTTTCAATTTTAAAAGACGGTCTTCCCAATATTCCGGAACAACACGAAAATAATGAATTGCACCTGATATAATTTGTAAAGGTTTATCTTCCCATTGAAATTGTTTATCCGCGATTTTTAATTGTGTCACGTTTATCCCTCCAAATGTGTAATAAACATAATCGTCATTTCATTCTTGTATATTAAAACGCTTACTTGTATCATCTCTGAAAATAAGCAAACGCTCAATCTCCAAATGGGGCTTGTTCTATACCATTTGTGCCAATTGTTCATTTACTTGCTATTCACACATGTTATGATAGCTATATTAAGGTAAGCCATTATAATTGCACTGCGCAGATAAGGAGCTTCCAATGGGATATTTATTTCAATTCCCCTACTTAATAAATACTTTACAGGTCTCAGGCTGTCATTTTGGCATCCACCCACCCGGTTGGTGTTATCCAAGACATCACCATCATCTATTCGAACTTCTCTTCTGTCTTGAAGGTGAAGTCGTTCAGGAAATGAATCGTGATACGATTACGCTGCGTCCAGGTGACTGGCTTCTCATCAAGTCTGGTGTAAGACATCAATCCATTAATGCATCAAGCTCACCTTACGGATACTTCAATGTCCACTTTGACTTGGATGTTCCTGAAATCCGGAGTATGCTTGCTGTTGCACCTTACCGGCATATTCCTCCTGAACAAGCAGCACGTACGAAGCTCAGTTCTTACGTTAAAGAGCTTGAGGGTATCGTTCAACGTAACCATGTAGAAGAAGGAGCAATGGAAGCGACAGATATAGTTCGGGAATTCCGATTTGAAGACAAGCTTCTTCTGCAATCCTATACACTTCTGATCATTCATGATGTGTTAACGTTATTACGCGATCTACCTCTCCCTCCGGTGGCACCGACAAGGGAAGGTCCTCTACCCGCAACCGATGTTGCTCATGCGATTGAAGAGAAGCTATCGCAAGGCATGAATGATGAAATGTCGGTGGCTGGTGTTGCCAAAGAACTGAACTTAAGCCGAAGCCAGTGCAGTAAGCTGTTCTCCAAAGTCTATGGCCTTTCTCCAAGACAATATATTAGCCGTCAAAAGCTAAATGCTGCCAAGGAACTACTCGTAACGACGAATCTACCAGTAACGGATATTGCCGAGAGACTCGGTTTTAGCTCAGCGAGCCACTTTTCCAGACAATTTCGCCGCTGGACGGGTCAATCACCAACCGAATATAAGCCAAAGCAGTAAATAGAATCATAAACAAAAGACCTGACAGAGATTACCTGTCAGGTCTTTTGTTTATTGAAATGGTTTATGAATTCATTTACTACATTTACCACCAAAACGTAGGATATTTCCGATCTCTTGCAACATTGTTAACAATAAGTGCCACTACCACAATAACAACAGCCCCTGCGAGTACTGGGGTCAGCAGAAAAGACCAACTGCTCCCTGACATCATAATTACCAGTGGGTCGGCACCTGCTGGTGGATGTGTCGTACGCGTCAATTGCATCAGACTAATCGAAGCACCGACAGCTACAGCCATCGCCCATTCACCATCTCCCCATATATTTAAAACCGCAAGCCCGGTTATGCTTGATACAAGGTGTCCTCCGATGATGTTCCTAGGTTGAGATAGTGGAGCATCCCATAGACCGAATGCCAATACACAACTCGCTCCAAAAGGTGCCATGATCCAGATGCCATTTCCATACATTGTAAACAAAGCTAATAGACCAATGGAGATCGCACCTCCCAAAAAACCGATAATCATATTTTTGGGGCGAACTGTAAGCGGACTGTTGCTCTTCATAACACTCCGCAAGGTAACCCGCATAGCATTCTTCATCTAACACCTCTTATATTCATATTTAACTAGTCATTTAGTAATTTAGTTATTTGTTTAATTTATCGAACAATACATTAATTGTCAACTGTTTTTCTTGATTCCTTGTCCATGTTTAGGTACAGTTAAATAACTACCGAACTATGAAAAGAGGTTTGGATAATGGATAAGAATGAAGGGTTTATCCTTAAAGTGGATCCGAATACAACCTTCAGTGTCAGTACTCAAGTCAAAGAACAACTGAAATGGTTGATTGGAATCGGATACATCAAGCCGGGAGACCTTCTTCCAGCAGCAGGGAGCTTAGCAGATCAACTCGATCTCAACCGGAATACCGTTAATTCTGTCTATAACCAGTTAAAAGATGAAGGTATCGTCTCCATGCTAAAGGGCAGAGGCACTCAAGTTCTGAATAACCGAAGCGTGGAGGAGCTTTGTAATCGCAGAAAACCGATGTATGATCTCATTCTGCGTACGATCGAAGAAGCTGAAGCTGACAACATTTCGCTGAATGAGTTTTTCACTGCGTCCCTTGCGTTCATTCTCCTGAAAGAACATGTTGATCGCGAACAACAGCACATCCTATTCATCGAGTGCAAAGAACATGATCATATCTTCTACCGCCAAGCAATCGAGAAACTAACGGGTGCCGAAGTTCAGACTGTTTTTTTAGAGAATTTAAGAGTATCAGAAAGCGCTCGCTTGAAAGCGCTGAAATGGTCTACACACATCGTGACTACACTAAATCACGACGCAGAAGTGAAAGATATATTTACAGCACTAGACCAAAAAATTTATACAATCGGGGCTTCCGTCGACATGTCTGCCCTCCTTGATATGGTCAAGCTCAAGCCTAAAAGTAAAGTTACCTTTGTCTGTTTGGGCAAAGCCGGCGCTAAGTGGATGGCTAACCGAGTCCAAGAAGCTGGCATTTCAAATATCCACCTACAAATTTCTAGCACAAATGATTCTGAGGATTTGCATAAGCAGCTTGAACAATCTGATGCTGTCTATGCTTCTGCAGCCGTTTACAACGAAGTTAAAGCGATGTCGCCGGAAAAAGTAAAACTGTACCCGATGGTACTGGAACGAAGCAGCGAGCATTTGCTTCATAATTTATCTTCTCAGTAACAACATCAAACGAGAATTCATATGAAACTCCTAACAAATAGAAGCACCTGTTAGCAAAGGCATTGAACATGCCCTGCTAACGGGTGCTTCTTATCGTTTTATTATCTTATAAACCTCATCATCCTCCATACAGTCGTCTATATTCAGACGGGGTCATCCCCTCATGCTCCATAAACCTTTTATTAAAATAGCTAACGCTTGGGTAACCGGCATCCACCGCAATTTGCCCAATTGTCATATCCTTTCGTTCAAGGAGCCATTGTTTTGCCATTTGCAGGCGACAGCGTGTTATGAAGTCCATCGGTGTCATTTCCATTACATTTCGAAACAACTTACAAAAATAATACGTACTAACTCCTAACCTCTCGGCCCATTCTTCTAACTCAAAAGGTTCTCCTGCTTTCTGCTGCATCATGGGAAGCAGCTCCAGAATCCGCTTTCCCGAAGTACTCAGCTTGTTTCCGGTTAAAGGAGAAGCCTGATCTACAAATACAGCAAGCAAAGCATAGGTTAAGGTAGACAAATAAGGTAAATCGAGCATTCGGTGAATTTCGGCTTCACAAAGCAATGCCTCATGAGCCTTCTCAAATGCTGCAGGTTGTCGTAAGCTCCATAATTGGCTTTTATGTAAATTGCGCTCAATTAAATAATTTTGCAACCCGCTTCCATAAAAATGAACCCATCTTACATCCCAAGGATCTTCTTGACTACTATAGTAGCGCTGGATTTGCATTGGAAAATATAATACTGCCTCTCCCGGTCCCAGCTCATATACTTTATTATCAATTTCTACATAGCCTCTGCCGGAGGCTACATAATGAATATTGAAGTTGTTCAGCGCACCAGCATGACGAAAAACATTATGATCCGGCTCATTTTTATAAATGCCCACCGATTCTGGGAAACAAAAAAACGGCATCTGTGGAAGCGTTAGCAGATGAATTTGTCTTTTCATACATTTCGCAACTCCATGACAATATTGTTATAACAAACTACAAAATAATATTATATTAATTTTAATGGGGGTCTAATATAATCGCAATATAATATTAATTATTTCGAAGGAGCTGATCCTCTCTTATGAGCCGCAAACTGAAATGGGGTATCCTTGGATGTGCCAGTATTGCGAAACGCGCTGTCATTCCAGGTCTCAAACAATCACAATTGAATGAAGTAACTGCTATCGCTAGCCGCGATATTGATAAATCCCAAGCTACAGCTGAAGAACTAGCTATTCCAAAGGCCTACGGCAGTTATGAGGAAATCCTGTTGGATCCTGATATTGATGCCGTCTACATCCCACTACCGAATCATCTTCATAAAGAATGGACCATTCGGGCTGCTGAAGCCGGTAAGCATATCTTATGCGAGAAGCCACTTGCTTTAACAGAAGCCGAAGCTGCGGAAATGGCCGAAGCTGCCGCGAAGTCCGGTGTCCATTTAAGCGAAGCATTCATGTACCGTTACCACCCTAGGTATGATATCATCAAGGACTTGCTCAATTCAGGTGCTATTGGCGAGATCCGTGCGATTCACAGTTCTTTTACATTTAATAATTCTGGCAGCGCTACAAATGTTCGTTTCCGTAAAGATTGGGGAGGCGGTTCTATCTACGATATCGGCTGTTACCCGATCAATGCTGCTCGCATATTACTAGGGACGGAACCTGAAGCGGTGACCGTTCAAGCATTCTTCTCTCCGGCACATGACAATGTAGATATGATGGCTTCCGGCCTGATTGAATTTGGCGGGAATGTAGCTCTCACCTTCGACTGCGGTATGTGGGCTGCGGGGAGAAATCCGCTTGAGATCATAGGAACAGAGGGAATCATTGAAGTGCCTCACGCCTATAGCATTCCTGAAGGTGGTAGTAGCTTCTTCCTAACTCAGAATGGTGAACGCAAAGAAATGCCAGTCCCAGCCGTAAACGCTTATAGCGAACAAGGAGATCACTTCGCTAATGTCGTCCTGAATAACAGCCCTGCTCGCTATGGCACAGATGATGCGATCTATAATATGAGAGTCATTGATGCCTGCCTGCTCTCTGCCCATGAACGAATAAGAGTTACACTCTGATCAACAGAAAAAGGAGTTAAGTAAACATGAAAACGATCTCAATAAAAGGATTACATAAACCCGTCTCTGTGCTTATGAAAGGTTCCGACTACTTCTATCATGATAACTACGAGAAAGCAGCTGCGAATCTAGACGCTTATTTCGCCAGCGGCGGTAACTCGATTGATACAGCCCATATTTACTGCGGAGGACAAAGTGAAGAAGTGATCGGACGTTATATGCAGGAAAGAGGTAACCGGGATGAGTGGGTCATTTTAACTAAAGGCGCTCATCATAACCAAGACGGACCACGTGTCACCGCTTCTGATATTCGCAGCGACATAACGACGAGCTTTGAAAAACTGCAAACTGATTTCATTGATTTGTATGCTCTTCATCGGGATGACCCAGCTATTCCTGTAGGAGAAATTGTGGAAGCCTTGAATGAATACGTGTCCGCTGGTTCGGTCGGAGCCATCGGTGTATCCAACTGGACCTGGCAACGGATTCAAGCTGCGAACGAATATGCAGCCGCGAATGGTCTGGCTGGTTTCTCATTTAGCAGCCCGAACTTGAGTCTTGCCAAACCGAATGAACCTTTCTGGACCGGTTGTGTGTCTGCTGATGCTGAGACTTGTGCATGGCATGAAACAGAGCAGCTCCCACTCCTGTCTTGGTCTTCCCAAGCCAGAGGATTCTTCACCGGCAGGTTCACACCTGAAATCCGTGATAATGCTGACCTTGTCCGCGTATTCTACAATGATGACAACTGGGAACGCTTAGAGCGTGCGAAACAGCTTGGAGCTTCCAAAGGGGTATCTGCAATCCAGATTGCTCTAGCCTATGTGCTGAATCAGCCATTCCCGACTTGCGCCTTAATCGGTGCGCAAAGTTCCGAAGAATTGCGTTCCTGTGAGGAAGGTGCACTCATCGAGCTGTCTTCTGAAGAACTGAAATGGCTCGATCTGTCTACAGATGAGCTTTAAACAAATGCACTCCTGGTTATCTAAAAAAAAGTACCACCTGCTCTCTCGATGAAGCATTCGAGAGCAGTGGTACTTTTTTAATTATTCAAAGTATTGGATTATGAAGGGTAAATGTCGAAATCTTTTATGGTTTCGCCCGTTCTGCCTGATTCGAATACCGCATCAATAATATTCAGTACACGCAGTACCTCTTCATTCTTCACAATCGGCTCTGCTGTCCCTTCAATCACGGCTGCAAAGTTATCGAAGAAGCTGCTAGGCTGACGGAATGGTTCTGGAAGTGCATCTGTAATGGTTGCTTCTTCCGAAGGAGGCGCCATGGTTTTAGTCAATCCAACGCCCGCCTGAATCGGTTTAGGCTCTACCTTAACAGCATCCTGATTTCTGGTAACGATTCTGCCGTTTAATGACCAGTCTTCAATAACACCGGTTCCTTCAGTACCCTTGACATACCAACGAGGCAGTGTAATGAAGTTGGTAGTTCCCACCTCGATCACAGCAGATACGCCATTCTCGAATTGCAGAACAGCTTCAAAGCCATCGTCCACACCATCGCCTAAAATATAGCTTAAGCGGCTGCTCAGACTCGTGATTTTACTGTCCATCATAAAGATCATCTGATCCAGTAGGTGAACTCCCCAGTCTAGAAGCATGCCTCCACCAAATTCTTCAAGATGACGCCAGTCTCCTGGAATACCATTAGCTCCGTGGACTCTGGATTCAATACGGAAGAGATCACCAATCGTCTTCTCATTATACATTTGCTTGATGGTCAGGAAATCTTCATCCCAGCGACGATTTTGGTGAACCATCAACACCTTGTTTGCCTCATCAGCAGCAGCAAGCATCTCTTTAAAGTCACTCACCGATAGGGTCACCGGCTTTTCGCAGATCACATGTTTACCTGCTTTAAATGCCTGAATTGCTAAATCCTTATGCACATCATTCGGTGTAGCAATGAGAATGACCTCAACCGAAGGATCGTTAAGTACTGCTTCATAGCTCTCGTATGCAGGATAACCTTCTTTAACGGATACTTCACGTCGATTTTCCAAAACGTCATAAGTCCCTGTGACTTCAAGGCGTTGATTGTCTTTAATGAGTTTGGCATGGTAGCTTCCCATACCGCCATAACCTACAATTACGACAGCATGTTTGGTAGTTGTCATGGATACACAGCTCCTTTATATGCATACATCAGCATCTAATGTGGTTTATGCACTTCTTGATCGTAAATAGACGCTTTCCTTCTTATTAACCTTGATTCATGTAAACTGCTTTGCCAGTGCGGGCAGATTCATAAAGAGCTTCTAGGATTTCAGATACGACACAAGCTTGCTCTGGTGTTACCACAGGCTCCAGATCTTGATCCACAGCTTCAATCCACTTTCTCATCTCAATATCTGCATCGCTCTCTGAATGACCGGAGTAGAATGCAACGCCGCCTGATTTCAAATCAACTTCGTGGGTGTAGAGTCGGCTATGCTGTTCACCGTTGATGCGCAGGCCGCCTTTCATATCAGCACCAGCTTTCGTTCCGCTCAAGCTGCATTTCGCTTCATCTACTTCTAGGGAATTAAGTGCCCAGCTGGATTCCAGCATAATGGTTGCGCCATTCTCCATAACGATCATACCAAATGCTGAATCTTCAACCGTGAATTTTTCTGGATCCCAAGGTCCCCAAGCATTCGCAGCATTCTCTTTCTTAGCAAGCTCATGATATTTTGTTCCAAGTACAACCTTTGGTTTGTAATTATCCATCATCCACAGTGTTAAATCAAGTGCGTGTGTTCCGATATCGATCAGCGGGCCTCCACCTTGCTTCTCTTCATCCAAGAATACGCCCCATGTTGGTACGGCTCTTCTACGGATTGCATGTGCTTTGGCAAAATAAATATCACCGAGATCTCCTTCCTCACATACTTGTTTCAGGTGCCAGCTATCAGGTCTATAGCGATTGTTATAACCAATTGTCAGTTTTTTACCTGTTCTTTTCGCAGCTTCAACCATGCTTCTTGCTTCTGCTGCCGTTTTAGCCATAGGCTTCTCACACATAACATGTTTACCAGCTTCCAATGAAGCAATAGAGATTTCAGCATGTGCATCGTTAGGTGTTAGTACATGAATGATTTCAATCGAGCTGTCTTTAAGAAGCTCTTTATAATCGGAATACACTTTTGCCCCTTCGACACCATATTTTTCGGCTGCTTCTTCTGCACGACTTTCGACGATATCACAGAAAGCAACGAGCTCTACATTATTCAATTTTTTCAAGCTTGGTAGATGTTTTCCGTTCGCAATTCCTCCACACCCGATAATCCCTACGCGATATACTTTACTCATTCTTATCACCATCACTTTTCATCAATTTTTGTTTTGTTATTGGCCTTACGGTAAGCTCCCGGTGTCATACCCACACGCTTGCGAAATACGGCATGTAAATAAGTTGCATTCGTAAATCCTTCTGTCTGAGCTATTTGTTCAATCGGTATCGTGCTTTCCTTCAATCGGCGACATACAGCCTTAAGTCTGATATCTTCCAACACTTTACTGAAAGATGCGTCTGGGTTCATGTGTTTGAACACCCGTTGCAGCTGCCTAGGACTAATGTTCAGCTTCTCCGCCACATTTTCCAGAGTAAGGCTCGCCTGATAATTGGCCTCCATAAAATGGATTGCGTACTGATACCGATATGACAGCATATCCCGGACTGGCGCCTCTGCCCGAATGCCATCGGAATCATAGGCTCTAACTGCCTTGACTAAAATACTGATTACCAGATGTTTAATCGAGGTGTAGTAACCTGCATATTTACCATCACATACTTGGTAGGCTTCGAGAAAACAATGCATCGCCTTATATGAATCATAAGCCGGTATGAGCGGAAGCTGTCTGAGCTTCTCGATGCACTCCTCTGCCTCGGCAGCCTCCCATGGGTCCACATCAGTTCTTTGTTTCCCCATAATGTTCACATGCAAGCACAGCTCATCCATCGCTTCATGGGCATCAGCTTCCTGATAATGCATAACGCCTGGACCCGTTAAATAGAACATCCCTTCCGATAAGGAGTAGGCCTGCTCTTCGAGAATCACCCTACCCTTTCCTCTTGGAATAAAGTGAAACTCAAATTCGGCATGGTTATGGAAATCAACCACTTTTCCCGGAGGAAATTTGGTTAGATGAAATCGAAGTACATGAATCTCGTAATATCCCCATGAAATCCGAATATCCAGCCGCTCGAGCATATCCTGCTTCTCAAACATGATTCCATAAGGAAAAGTGGTGCCTCGTTTTAACTCATCCATAACCTTATGGTCTTAACTCTTCCAGCTTGATGACGCGTGCTTCAGCTACAGAGCGATTAGCAGCTTCCATTAAGCGGGTAAGCTCAACAGCCATAGCAATATTATCGTCAGCCGTCGTGTCATTCTGAATATGACCAACCCACTGATGGAATGCACTCTCACGATGAGCGAACACAGGAATCTCTTCCCATGATGGGTTCGCCTCTCCTGAACGGTTTGTCTTCATTAGAAGCTTCTCATCTGGCGTTCCGAACAGCAGGCTTCCCTCTGTACCGTGAACCTCGATCGTAAATGGGGAGTGGCTGTTCGCAAAGCCTGCTTCTACCACACCAATAGCACCCGATGCAGTTTGAAGTGTTGCAACTGCATTATCCTCGACCTCTTTACCCGTCACATATCCAAATGATGCGCTTACACCCGTAATTTCTTCCCCGAGGAACAGACGGGTCAAATACATCGGATGACATCCAAGATCGATAAGTGCACCACCACCACACTGTTCCAAATTATAAAAATGATCGGGAAGCCAGCCGGCAATCGCTCCACCATGAGCTAGGCGGACTCTGACATATGTAATTTTTCCAAGCAAACCCTGTTTCAAGACGTCCTGAACAGCCAGTGTATATCCATCATTCAAACGAGGTAACGAAACTGTCAGCTTAACGCCTTGTTTCTCCGCTTCGGACACGATTTCGTTCGTTTCTGCAAGCGTTGGGGCGATAACCTTTTCAGTAAAGATATGTTTTCCCGCCTTAGCCGCAGCGACCATAACCTCACGGTGTTTATTCGTTGGCGCATCCACAATAACAGCATCGATATCCTTTTGAGCAAGCATATCATCCAAACTTTCATAGAATGGAACTTGCAGCTTCTCGGCAGCCTTTTGTCCGCGAACAGGATCTTCGTCCCAGACTGCAACGATGTCTGTATCGTCATGCTCTTGAGCTTGTTTCGTGTAATCCCAAGCATGAACGTGCCAATAGCTAATCTTGCCGATTCTAATGCTCAATTCGCCATACCTCCCGATATATAATATCCTGACATTCACCTATAAAGGTATCACATTCTCAATCATTTTTTTAGTAGAAGTATACGACAAAGAATATATAAAATTACGACATGTTAAGTATATACCCATTCAGGTCTATTACACTATTCATTAATACAAAAATACAGCTTTATTTTTGTTCTAAACCAAAAACAAAACTGTATTTCATGAGTTACTTATGATAAGAGCACTGTCTTTTAAATATCATTCCATGTTTGAATATCTCTGTAAAATGATTTCCATGTCTCTTGTTTTACAAAATTGGCTTCATTGTTATTCATAAATTCCTGTGTTAAACCTTGCTCATCAACAGGAAAATAGGTTTTAAAAATAGCTGCCCATGCTTCAATATCTAATTTCATCTGACTTAATTGTTCCATCTCCTTAGAATCCAAAGAGAGAGCTTTGTTATTGGTTGGCCGCAAATCATTGTAATAAATCTCTGTACGGAGTATTTGCTGATTGATATATCTATGATATTCTACCGCCTTTAAACTCATCGGACTGCTTACCGGATTCTTGCCTTCCACCGTTTCTGCTATATTATTCAACCGTTCAATACTTCGAGTAAACTCGTACATACTGGAACTTAACAGATTGGCTTCATATATGCTTATTTGATTATTCTGAAAAGGTTTCACTACACTCTTCTCAGCATTTATTAGATGTGTTATTGAATCTGAAATCGTTCTAACGATTTCTTGAGAAACGTAAGTCTCATATTTTTTGTTCTGCTGTTGACTATTCATAAGTAATGTAGCGAGTATAATCACAAGAACTGTAAGAACGAATAACGCGATCTTTTTTATAACTGTAATATTTTTCATCAGTTGATCTCTCCATATTGAAGCTGCTAGAGAATTACATCAAGCTTCTTTTTTCTAAAAACTTACCCAATCAGCTTTCGCTTCAACCTTACTCATAACAAAAGAAGCAGCATCCCGTGTAGCTTCGCGAATGCTGCTTCTTTCAAATTAATCTTTTTTGATTAACGTTCCTTTAAAGGAAAAGGTAAGGCTATAACTACGGTCAGAATACAAGGTATATTCCGGGTGAGGCTTAGAGCCCCAGCTGTCATCTCCGCCTACGCCCATTTGCTTCGTGTTTACGCGTACTACGGTTTTATTCGACTTCGGAAGCTTATATCCATGATCACTCGCTTCAATTTCCTTTGGTGTATACGGAAGCACATTCAATTCAAACTTCGGTAAACCTTGAATCTCAATCCCGATACCTTCATCGTTCAAAATAGATGCCCAGCGTACCTCTGTTTTGTTACCACACTCTTGTGGGCGAAGATAAGGAACCCACTGATCTTTAACATGGCCGGAATAATGTCCAATTTTTGCGCCTGTGTTCCGATCTACATAGTTCTCGAATGGCCCCTTGCCGTACCAAGTCAAGGAATCGAAAGAATGATCCATCTCAAACATGATGCCGACCTCTGGAATCTCTGGCAGATCCGCGCCTGGTATCAAATGCAGATGTACCTCCACTACACCCACACCATTTACCGTATAAGTCAGCGAACAAGAAGACTCAGAGACCGCTCGCAAGGAATAATGAGCTTCAACCTTCACAACTTCAGCATCTTGCTCCCATGTGAACTTCTCAAGCTGTCTTTCTGTACTCGCTGTCCGCCATACACTACTACGCTCTTCCAGCTTGTTACCTCGATCATTATCAATCAGCGCACGCCAGAAATTCGGAACTGGAGCCTGCTGAATAAATTCAGTTCCTGCAAACATATAAGATGTTAGGTTACCCGTAGATTTATCAAATTCTACGGAGAATCCTTCACCATTTACGGTAATTCGTTGTTCTTCTTCCACAAGTTGAAGCGGTTTTCCTGGTGGTACAGCCGGAGCGTCCGCTTCAGCATGAAGTGGCAATACGAATTGTTCGAACGCAACTTCATGACCTTTATCCGCCCACGAATTCGCTTGTTTCAATACGAAGCTAAGCGTCACCACATACTCATCACTTGATTTCCCGCCAGTGCAAGCCTTCAGCACATCAGAGATGTCCACAGGTTCAGTGACTCCAGGCGCAATATCAACTTGTTTGACTCCTTCTGCCACAACACACCCATTCCTTAACACATTCCACACCAATGCGAAGTCAGCTAGATTCGTAAACAGGTTACGATTGCTGATATTCACACTCCCAGCTTCATAATCAATCGCTGAGAAGCGAACATTTTGATAGCATTTTTTCACTTCAAAAATCTTCGGAGTTACAGATCGGTCCGCAAAAATTAATCCGTTACCGCAAAATGTACCATCGTTTGGTGAATCTCCGAAATCGCCACCGTAAGCTAAATATTGTCGCCCATCTTCTGTCTCCGTTAGAATAGCTTGGTCAATCCAATCCCATATGAATCCACCTTGTAGTACTGGGTATCGATCAAACAACTCCCAGTATGTACTTAGTCCACCACAAGAATTCCCCATTGCATGACTGTACTCGCATACGATAAAAGGCTTCTGCGGGTTGCTCTGCGCATACTTCTCGATACTGCTGACATGTGTGTACATCTGGCTCTCAATATCGGAAGCCGACTCTGAAGCACGGTAATGGAACGCTCCTTCATAATGAACAATACGAGAAGAGTCCACTCCCTTAAAATAATTGTACATCTGGATAAAGTTATCCCCACCGAAGGACTCATTCCCAAGAGACCAAATAACGATGGAAGGATGATTCTTGTCCCTTTCAAACATGGATTTGCTGCGGTCAAGCACATTCTCCCGCCATTCCGGCTTGCTGCCCGGCAAGGTATCTTCCAATTCTTTTTGTCCGTAATACCAAGTTCCATGCGTCTCCAGATTCACTTCATCAATCACATACAATCCATACTCATCACACAGCTCATACCATCTCGGATGATTCGGATAGTGCGATGTCCGGACAGCATTGATATTATAGGCCTTCATGAGCTTTACATCTTCCAGCATTTCTTCGGTACTGATGGCACGACCTTTAACCTGAGAGAACTCATGACGGTTTACACCTTTAAATTCAATGGTCTCTCCGTTGATTTTCATCAGTCCATTCTTGATCTCAAAACGGCGGAAGCCGACCTTACAACTTGTGTATTGTACAGTCTTCCCTTCCTCATCTTTAAGCTCAAGAACAAGGGTATACAGATTAGGATACTCTGCACTCCATTTCTTTGGTGCGTCCACTTCTGCCCCAAGCTCTACTACTTCTTTAGGCTGTGTACCGATAGTAACTCGCTCGGATATAGCACTCTTCCACACGGGATTCCGGTCCTCATCATAAAGCTGAGCTGCAAGCGTGAAGCTGCCGTGTTCATTTTCTCGATAATTATGTATAAGAGACTTAAGCGACAGTTTTCCTTGTTGGTAATCGCTATCCAGATCTGCCGTCACATGAAAGTCATAAATATGAACGTCTGGAGCCGTATACAAATACACATCACGGAAGATCCCGCTCATTCTCCAGAAATCCTGATCTTCGAGCCAGCTTGCATCACACCAGCGATATACTTCAACGGCCAGTTTGTTCTCACCTGGAACAAGATACGGACTTAAGTCAAACTCGGATGGTGTGAAGGAATCTTCACTATATCCAACAAGCTCTCCGTTTAGCCAAACATAGAAAGCGGATTCAACACCTTGAAAGCTAATGAATACAGGCTGATCCTTCCAATCTACAGGAACGGTAAACGTACGTATGTAAGAGCCAACGGGATTATATTTTGTTGGGGCGAATGGAGGTTTAATATCCTCTTGCTCAACCCAAGGGTATACCACATTTGTATATTGAGGGTAATCATATCCTTGAAGCTGCCAATGTGAAGGTACCGGAATTTCAGACCAAGCACTGGAGTCATAGCCTTGTTCATAAAAATTAGTAATACGACTATTCGGATTCTCGGCCCATGCAAACTTCCACATCCCATTCAAGGAATAATAGCTGCGAGCTTGTTCCAGCTTTCCTTCCAGAGCTTCTTCTAACGAATCATACGTAATCATTGTCGAATGAGCGTCCATCCGATTCAATTGAAATAGATCCGGATTATTATTCCATTCGGGGTAACCATTTGATGGCGGTTCATAAACTAGTTTTCGTTTATTCAAGATGTGTCACTCCTGTTCGAAAGATTTATATAATTGATGTATTCTATTACTATATTCATAGTATAGATTTCAAAATTCCTTATTTCTATTAAACAATTTTCACGAAGATATAAAAATATGAAAGTGAAGTGGGAACAATCGACTCTATTATTTTTGGTTTGATCACCGATTCAACAAAGCGGCTTCCCGTATACCTCACCATAACCGGTCAATGGAAGCATCAGGAGGCTGTACGAAGGCCAAGCGGGTTCTCCTCCTATCAATGGTTGTTAGTTCTGTCGGGTGAGGGCGTGATCTATGTTGACGGTCATGTGATGAAAGCTATGGAGGGGCAAGCGATCTGTCTATTTCCGGATGAACCTCACCATTACCATGCAGTCAGCGAGCCTTGGAGTGTAATTTTTGTATCGATGGAAGGCAGTCAGTGTGGTCCACTGCTGGAACTGGCAGGGGTTCGTCATTCAGACGTATTTGATATTACGCATTTTGAACATATGAAGACCGATTTACTCGCGATTATTGAAGCGGCTTCATTAGAAGATTCATATATGGATGTTCGTTGCTCCAAGCTTATCTATAACTTTCTTTTGGATTTAGCACAGCGTGTAAATACTAGTCAGCATACGGTCCATCAAAGCGTGCAGCGGCTTCAACCGGTGATTCAATACATCAAGCAGCATTGTCAGCATCAGATTACCATCGAACAGCTTGCAGCAGAGGCCAGCGTGACGCCTCAATACCTGTGCTATCTATTTAAACAAGCGATGAATGTCAGACCTATGGAATACGTCAACAGGGAGCGGATTAACCGAAGCAAACAGCTTATTTACCTGGAGCCTGAGCAAAAGATACAGGAAATCGCTAGACGGTCCGGGTTTGAGCATCATAGTTATTTTTGCACCGTGTTTAAAAGGTTAGAAGGAATGACTCCCGAGCAGTTTAGAAGGTTTCATGGATATGGTCTGGCCTCACATTCATACTAATCTGCCCTCTTCTGAATATGAAAAATATAAAAACCGATTAGTAGACAACGGTTAGATTGTCTGGTAATCGGTTTTTCGATATTCGAGAATCATATTGTTAATTACATCAACTATTTCGTTTATTCTTTAAAATACTGCTTTACTGAACCTTTACCCTCTGTAATTTCTATTTCAGCATATGCGCCGTTTATGAACGTTATTTGTGGTGGAACATGGCCACAATCAATGTCATAGACTATAGAGATCTGCAATTCCGCTGAGAGTTCGATGTATACATCCTCCACTGTAAAATTCTCAACTGGTTGATTTGCTTCGCTTCTACCAAACATGAGCGCCGTACAATGGTCAAACCAACCTGCTAGTTTCATCTGAACCAATGATCTGCGTAAATCGGTTGTTGATAGTTCACAATTTTCTAAATACCAAATTATCGGTTCATTATGAATATATTCCTGTTGAAAATATCTCACATCACCAAATGGAGTCCCAATCAGATGCCTTATCACATCTATACATCCGCCAAGTAAACGACCTTCTATTTTCATCTTGGTATTCGGAATTGCATTCCAATATGTCTGCTCTGTTAAGTGAAAAACATATGGAGAAGTTTCAGTGTGATTCCATTCCTTTTGATAATACTCTGACGAATGTTGAGTAACTGATTCCCCAATCATGGTTGATAATACAGAATGCCACATCGCTGTTGTGTTATCGGAAAGTTCTCCCCTTAAATCAATAAGATTCGTACCATGAGCCGTAGCTAAACCTGTTTTTAAGGTGATTGCTAACAATAATACGCTAATATCTGAGTAGCCTAAAATCCACTTTATCTTTAAATTCTCAAAATCTATATGCTCAAGTATTTCTATTAATAGTTCTCCGCCCCATGGTGGAATAATCAGATCAATCTGATTATCTTGCATCATTTCATTAAATTCAGTTGCACGAGTTCTTGCGGGAGAGGACTTCGTCTTATCTTGAGTCCATACGGTTTCTCCACAGATTACGTTGAATCCCTTGGTCTTCAGACGGCTACAAGAAAGTTTCAATAGATCATGAAGTTCCATTCTTACACCAGATGAGAGGGCGGTTGTACCTATCGTTGCTCCTTCTTCTAAAACCGGATATCTAATCACATCAAGTCTCCTCCCCAGTAGTTATTTTATTGTCAGGTTCGACCTATCTTTATGGTCTTCTTACCATAAATCTATCAGCATCTTTAACAAATCCATATTGTTCATACAATCCATGAGCATCGGCAGTACCTAGAAATCCCGATAGGTCTTTAAGATCTTCACTTGATATAATGGTCTCTACCAGTCTTGTACCAATTCCTTTACCTCTATAAAGATCCTCTATGACGACATCACATAGCCAGTAAGTAGTAGCCCAATCAGTAATTATTCGAGCAAAGCCAATCTGCCGATTCCCATGATAAACACCGAAACAAAGTGATGTTTCAATGGATTTATTTATTCGTTCTATCGACCTTTTATTCGCCCAATACGTCTGAGCTAATAACTTATGTATGGTTTCATAGTTTAAGAGGGTCTTGTCTGTACTTATCAAATAGTCATTGAATTGTACTTCCATACGTTCATCCTCCTTCACACTTTTATTACTAATAATATTTATTTGTTCTTTAATCCACGGTATATCGCTGTGCGCAATTCACTGGCATATTCGGTTAATAGTGGCATCTCTGCATCCATTGCTTGCTGGATCGAAAGCTCAATATCATAAGGAACACGAACGAATTGGACGCTAAAAGGTGCAGGAGATGAATCCTCGTAACTTCCCTCTAATATGACATAAGAAGCTTGCGTTATCTCTAATGGGTTACCTACGCTTCCGGTATTTATCAATGTCTTACTCTGAAGATGCTGCATATATGCATTATGGATATCTCCATAGATAACCACATCCGCTTCAATGGAATTCATACATAATTCGGAACTACTGAACAAAGATAATCTTGTTTCATAGGTATCCCAAGGTTGAACTCGTTCATATAAGCTTCTAGGAGATGCGTGAAAAATCCTTATATACTTGCCGCTCATCATAAATTCGAAAGTGAATGGTAATGAGCTTAAGTAAGCTAACCTTTCGGGTCCCAGATTTTCTTGATGCCATTTTAGCGCTTCATCATGCGCTGGCTTGGAGATGAAATCGTCCCAATTTCCTTGAATCACCTTTTCACATCTTTGTGAGATTAGATCAACTACTTTATCTCCGCTTGGACCTTTCCCAATAAGATCACCCAAGCAATATACGGTTTCTATGTTTCTGTCTGATATATCTTCTAGGACAGCTTCCAACGCTGGCAAATTACCATGGATATCTGAAATAAAAGCGATCTTTGTTAACATTCTGATTCCTCCTATCACATCAAGCCTGATTATTCTCTAAAATATATTGTATTCGCTCGATCCATTTACCTTCTTGATCTGCAATTATCGTACTCCAATTTAAATCCTGTGGAACTTTCAAGTTTTTCTCTTGATCATCTATAAATATCACTTGGATATTGGGTTCTAATTTTGAATTCACTACTTGATAAATCGCAGCATCAGGCTTACAGCACCCTACTACACTTGATATAGTCATACTTTTTAAGTAGGGGACAATAGGTCTTAGTACAGGCAATAACCATTCTTCGCGATGATTACTAAGGAGATGTACATCCGCATGTTGACTCCACTTAGGAATATGCTCGAATGCCGGTAGCGTCTGAAGATGCTTAAACAAAACGGTTCTGGCATGGGGGATTTCAATAGCTGAGGACTTTTCATTAAGCCATTGCCAAAATACTTCTTCGGATAATATCCCTGACCAGAATAACTCTCTTATTTCCAGATTAAACATCGATTTAAATGCGTTATTAGAAGCGCCAGATAGTTCAGCGATCTCATTCCAGAATAATGGGGACATGTTGGTTATTAACACACCTGCTACATCTAACACTAATTGATGTTTGGTCATATTGCTCCCTTCATGAGTTGCATATATCTATGGTTCAAACTGTAGATTGGCATCAATTATATAATTGTCTGTCAATACAGATCCCGAGTCAGTAAAAAAGTGTACTTCTTTCGTATTTCGATCTCCTTGAAAAATCATAGTACCATCGGGCCCATGTTCTAAAACTATTGAAGAAGCATCTTTCCTAGGGGAGTTGTTCACTTTCGATATGATCCACTCAATTTCCGTCTTATCTGTAATTGTAACGACCTCATCGTTCCCGAAGTTCTCCAATACGATTAAACGATTATACGTTGTATCCATGATGGGACTGTCCGATAAAAAAAATAAAACAATAAACTTCCCAATGCGAAGATTATAAAAAATGCAATATACTTTAGATTCTTCATTACTTCCCCTGCAATTCTATGATTTTTGGTAAAGAACAACCCAGCCTGAGATTGCAATTGCCTTAGACTGGGTCGTGTAATATTGTATGTTGTTAGGTTGGTTGTATGTTTATGCTAACGTATTTCCATTCCTTCAAAACACTTCAAGAGCGCCAAGGCTTCTTCATGGCCTGGTTCCAGAACGAGTGCCTCTCTCGTATATTCCAATGCCTCTTCATCTAATTCAAGCTCGTAACAACATATAGCCAAACAATAAAGAACGGTCGGTACAGGCTCATCTTCATCTGTCTCTACAGAGATCTCTAGATAATGTTTCGCATCTTCGTACATATCCATCTCGAAGAGCAAAAGCCCGGCGTCCAATGCTAGATCATAGCGCTGCTCCATCTCATAATACGAAGACCACATGATGTGTATGCCTGTTTGGATATCCTGCAGCTCTTCAATGTTGGCTTCGGGAAGGAGAGTTGAGATCCGCTTTGCGCTCTGGATGAAGAACTCTGCATCATACCCACCCAAACGCCAAAACGCCAAAATTTGTTGCAGTCCCATCGTATCTATGCGCGGGTCTACCCACTCCTTCATACTGAAGAAATCATCTGGACCAAAGCGATCGATAAACTGCCGGAAAGCGAGCCGGGTATTCACATAACTCATCGGCTTATCTAACATGAATATACAGCCAACATTAATATTTTTATAATGGTGGGTGGTGAATAGGGTGTGTGCACCTCTTTGCTCAAACACATGCTGCAAAGCATGATAGTTAGCATTAAACGAGAAACTGCCATGACGAATTAATTCAGGCGGCTCTGCGAACTTAAAGTTCTCGATTAGGTGATCACCTTTATCAGCCGTGAGGAGGAGAAACCCTGCCTGAGATAATTGATTTAACCGCTCCAAGCATATCAATCCAGCCTGAGGAAACAGAATGTGCGAATCTTCAAGCTCCTGCTGATAAAGCGCGATTACATCACGATACGGATAGTTCACAGCTTCATATTCAGGCGCCCGGCGATGTTCGTAACTAAGTTTCATAAGACTTAGAGCTTCTGATGGTTTCAGAGACTTTGCCTCATCAGGAGTCTCAACTAAAACATCACATTCAAATATCTTTCCATCCCCGACATATATCAACTCTTGCGGAATACCATCAAAAAAATAATTAGCAATGATAAGAAGTGGCTGCTTCAAATCTCCTTGCCGTATAGTCGTATTGGATACGACCAAATTTAGTTCCGTATCATTCACGGCATCAAACCGCGCAAAATCCACCAATCCCTGCTGTATATAGGGTTGAAGTGCAGGATGATTCCTCCAAGCGGTAACATTTTTCATAGGCAAGTCGGTTATAACGTAACGAAACGGGGGGATAGAAATCCCTGCATAATCCCTCAATTCACACAACTTATGCAGTACATGATATGCAAATCGGCCTGCTCCAGCACCAAGCTCCACAATAGTTACCGGTTCAGAAACCTCACCTTTGTCTGCCTGATCCCGAAGAAATCCAAAAATCATTTCTGCATAGGTTGTAGCAATCATCGGATTGCTCGTTATATACTGTGGAACCTGATCATTATTCCAAGCTTTCATACCTTCTTCTTCATAATAATTACGTTGTAACTCCCAAATCGGCGCATCACTGAAGCGGTAGCGTTGTTGATTAATTTCTGTCATTCCCAATAAACCTGCTCTCTCTATAACATTAAGATCAATCTCTAGAATCGTACCATATAAATGGCTCGTACCCAAACCAAGAGTTATTCAACTACCTTAATGTTCATTATATTTCACTAGGTTTCCGGACTCTATCTTCTTATCTATGATATGTAAAATATGCTCTCCAAGAGCCTCTGTAGTAAGTAATTGTCCTGTTTCATGCGCTTGTTTAAAATATTTTGCCATTTCAAAATCTTCGTCACTTTTTCCTCTTGCCGTAATCTGCAGATCAGTTTCAACCATTCCAGGATCAACTGAAATAATTTCGACAGGGGATTGGCGATTAGCTTGTTCTATTCCAACACACTGGGTGAACATATTTATGCCAGCTTTTGCACTGCAGTACACACTCATCGCAGGTGCTGGATAGGTCCCTGAACCTGATGATATATTAATGATTTTTCGTCTAGAATGTGTATGATCGGTTTGATTTATGAAACAGGATGTCAATACAATCGGAGCGATTAGGGTCGTTTGCATGTGGAGGTTTATTTCTTCGGCTGTACATTTATCAATAGTCTTCAGTGGTTCAAGCATGGCTGCATTATTAATGAGGCATATCATTTCCGTGCTGGTAAGATCCATTTGGCTTAGAATCTCACGAATTAAGGTCTCTATTCCGGTTATATTACTCAAATCAAAATTGGTATGTGAGTAATCCTTATACTGGTTTAGAACATTCGAATTTCCTCTTGAGATACCGTGGACACAGTCCCCTCTCTCAAGCAACAACTTGGCTAATTGTTCGCCGATTCCCCGCGACGTTCCTGTAATAATGAAATGATTTTTACACATAAAAAGTGTTCCCTCCCCATCACATTTAATAAAAGACTTTTGATACTCCCTTCACATCATCCATGTTGTTTGCTGGTGCTATATAATTCAATCCATTATTGTTCTCATTAGGCCTATAAGCATTAAGATACTTGAAATCTTTCGTGGTTTCTATAAATATCACCAACTCATCCTTTATCCTATATCCCTCATATCCTACGATCCTTCGTCTTAACTCATAAGTTTTAGCGTTTAAACGCTCACGTAACTTCTCTAAAGGGTTTCTAGAATCTTCAAGTTTTACCTTTCCATCGTCTTCAGGTCGATCTTCATTAAAAGCGAGATGATTAGATACTTCAAATCTATTACCATCAATTTCTACCGTTCCATCAATTAAATGCTTCGAGAACAGCCGCTTTTTCATCGTAAGATTCAAAGTTATACTTACTGGTCTAAATTCGTCATCACTATACTCCATTGCAGAATATGACCGGGAAATTTCCTCAGGACTATGATAAAAAATTAAAAATATTGGCACACCTACAATGAACAGCCATATCAATCTCATCCTAACTATTGTTCGAACGGTGTTCACATCCTTACTCGTAACGTCTGAAGTGATAATTCAGCTAGAGGGAAATGAGTCTAGGTTGTTAGCAGACATTAAGATGTTCCCCTAAGGACTCGATCAGTTATCTTTCACTTACTAACCAGGATTTTGCCTCTTCTGGATCAGCATAAAAAGACAAATTCAATATTAGGTTTGATTTTCTTATTTTTCTCTTCAGTCTCCAAATATTGATGCCGGATAAACCAACGATGGATATCTTATGAATATGGTTGTTTAGTCGCTTAATATTCTCAACAAATGCTATCAATACGCTGTCGGATATCGAAGTCTTGTAAAAATCCACCCAGATTTTTAATCGTCGATTTGTCGCTGTAATAAACTCTTCCTCCTGTTTCATCAAATGAAAAAGAGCTTCTTTATTTTTATATTTGTTTCCATACTTCAGACAGTGGATTTCTCCACCCTTGTAATAATACGGAAATATTGAGCCACCCGGTGATTTCATTGATATCACTCCTTCGATATAAGGATGTATGTTAAATCATACGATTATCAAACCGGAAGATTAACTTATAATTATCATTTGTTGTATCTGCGTACTCCTCTTGGTAAGATCCTGAAGTGTAATGATTTAATGTTCTTCTCCAAAAGGATTGAGCTCTCTTGTTAGCATCTCCGGGATTAGTCTGTATTTCCCATGTCCCCTTATGGCTATTAAACATTTGTATCGCTGCAGCTTCTGCAGCACCTTTACCACGAAATGGTCTTAACATAAAAAACTCATTCAAATAATACTCACTTCCATGAGGGGTGTAGGGTGGCGTGGCTACGAACGCAAATCCTGCTGGGATTTCATCAACCCTAATTAAATAGGGAAACAGTACTGATTCATTCTTCCACCAGACATCAAAAACTTTGTTTTGGTCATTTAAAGTCATTGTCTCATCATCTTCATAAACACCATATTTATTTGGCTTCCATCCCCAGATCTCAGACAAATCATGTAAGTATAGCGGATATAGATTATTTACAATAAATTTTGTAGATTGATCCGTTAAACGGATTGAAACGTTCAATTTATTCCCTCCTCTTTCAAGACTGGCATGTTCATAATAATTGACCTTCTTCTACTCCTGAAAAATATCTCTTTTAATCCATCTCAGCTTATAAGTATCCTGCATTTCTTAGGTAGCTTTCCATTTCCCTTATTGTTCTCTCGAAATATATGTTGTCATGTCTTCCATAATTAAAGAAACCGTGTTCCATTCCTTCGTAGGTAGTAAATTGAATGTCACTTCCCATTTCTCTCATTCGATCAGTGAACTCTTTATTTTGATCATAGTCATCGTCCGCTGTTCCACACATCCAAAGTGTTGGTGGCAAACATGGCTTTATATGATGTATTGGAGACATACTTTCTGATATTTCTACCAACTCAGGGAAAAGACGAGTCATAATGTCTGTTGCATCCATGACTGCTGCATACACAATTAAAATATTAGGCACATGATCGGTAGTATTGTCTTCATCGTCTAGTTCTGAAAACATAATGGACGAAACAGCAATATAACCCCCTGCAGAAGCGCCACAAACGATAACTTTACTTGGATCCACACCTAATTCTTCACTGTTCTCCCTTACCCAGCGCACAGCAGATTTCACATCACATATAGCTTGTACTGGAGTGAATTTCTCATCATGCCCATTTCGATAATCCACACATATCGTTACTAACCCTAGAGTTGAGAAATATTTAGCTTGATGTTGAAACTGTGTAGGTGTTAGGGGTCCCTTTTTAAAACTTCCTCCATTGAAAAATAAAATCACCGATCTATTGGCTCCATAATCTTCGGGATTGAAGATATACAATGATAGGTTTCGACGATTTACCACCTTGTAAGTCTTTTGGATCAGAGGATAGTCAAATTCAATAGCTCGCATATTATCATCTCCACTCACTTGGATTGAGAGCTTAATAGAATTTCAAAAGTTCTTTGTCAATCTCGTCAATGTAACCTATGTTTTGTTCTCCATCCCAGAAAACAATTTCATCTGCTTCATCATTTTTTACGAAAGGACCTCCGGCCAGTTCCCATTGCTGTTTCCAGGTATTAAAGAGAAGCAAATAACCTTGTCTGCTTTTAGCAACGACCAGAGCATGGGTGATGGGATAATCCAAGTTTGTTTCATCTAACTGATCTTCGGAGATGGAGATCAACTCTTCAAAAATATCACCATTTTTGTTTATACAAATCGTCATTAGATAACCCCTCTCATAATATGATCCGTTGTTATAAGACTTTTAATAAAGCGTATTTCTATATTTTTTGTATCTGTACCAATATGTATATATCTCTTTAAATCCAACTTTCTCATATAATCTCAGTGCTGGTGAATTACCTTTGACTACTTGTAAGTAACCATGAGTGGCCCCATTCAGCTTAGCCCATTTTAAAATATGTAAGATTAATTCTCTGCCATATCCCTGATTCCTAAATTTGGGATCTGTAATAATATCATACAGACCAACGTAATTTTGTTCGATCACACCGAACCCACATGCAACTGGCATCAAATGATCATAAAGTACAAAGAAGCCTTTTTTCAGATACGAACTAGACAATAAATTTCTTGTGATTTCTACATGGGCACTTGAAAGATTATTAAGAATTCTCAAAACATCTAACCATTCGTTATTAATTTCATTATGTATGCTCACATTGTTTAGTCTTGGTTCCTCGATTAGTGATAAATCGACGGTCTGCACACTCGTAAGGTCAATAATTTCGTATTCACGCTGGGCTAAGATGCTATCTAATTGGGATGGTATAACAAACGGAGTTATTTTAAAGACCGTATCCAATCCATTCTGCGAATAAATTGTTTCGCATCTTCCAATCTTCTCTTCAACCCCCTGATCATTACCTTGATAGATTGGGTTAATAGAGTTCGATCTTTTCGTAAATCCATTCGCAAAACGCAAAAGCCATCCATCATATACGAATGTCTGTAATGCTGGCCAACCATTTAGAGAGTATTCTTCTATCTTTTTATACATGAAACACACAACCTTAGTTATATATTTCCCCTGCTCTTAACTGTACGAAATAGACTATCTATTCTTTCTTTCCTTATATTCAGCTATAGCTGATACTAATAAGTCCCGATTGAAATCTGGCCATAATGTTTCTGTAAACCACAGCTCTGCTTGTGCTGATTGCCACAATAAAAAATTACTCAGCCTCTTCTCTCCACTCGTTCTAATGATGAGATCAGGTGCGGGACATCCTTTTGTGTATAAATAAGATTCAAATATCTCCTCAGTCATTTCGCTTAAATCGATATTATCTTGTAAGCAGTGTTGTATGGCTTGAATGATATCTGCCTTACCACCATAATTCATGGCAAAATTAATGATCATTCCGGTATTCATCTGAGTCATCTCTACACTTTCTTGCATGATATCTTGTATTGCCTTTGGAAATTTAGTTGTATCTCCAATATAACGAATTTGCATATTCCCTCTCTTGATTTCATCTATTGTTTCCTTTTGAAAAAAAAGCTTGGGAAGATGTATTAAATAATTGACTTCTTCTTCAGGTCTAGTCCAATTCTCAGTTGAAAAAGCATAAAGTGTAAGGTACTTAACTTTCAATTCATGACAATTTCGAATAATCTCACGCATTGTGTTCATGCCAGCATAATGACCAGAGGTTCTTGGTAATCCGCGTTTTTTAGCCCATCGTCCGTTTCCATCCATCATAATCGCTATGTGCTCGGGGATAGTTTCCATTAATACCTCTTCAGGGATTGTATGATTAGATTTCTTAAACAGCATCTTTAGACCTCCTACTGATTTTTGAGTTTATCTCTAATTTAATAGTATTTATTATTTTTCTTTATCAAAGACAAACAACAAGAAATACTCCTTTTTCTCTGGATCGCTATAACCAACATCTTCTGAACAAGATGTCAGGTAATATTCTGTCCCTATTTGATCAGCCCTTGGCCCGCTTCGTTTACCCATTTGCATGCAGGTTGTTTCTCTTACACCTTTATCTTGTCCCCCGAATTCATCCCATGTATTATCGTATGCATATACAATTCTCTCACCATCAAACTCAGGATCAACAAAAATTGGATCACCTTCATCCGTATAACGAGCAAGAGTAATCTTACTTTTATTTTTATTCTGATAATCCTCGAAGAACTTTTCCATTTTATCCACATTAGCTAGACCAGATGGTCCTGCAACAACATATCCTTGTTCTTTCGCCTCACCGAAAGATAGATTTGAGTGCAATGAATTAATCTCATCACTGGGTCTAGAATTACAAGAAGAAAGCACAAATAACATGATCGTCAAAATAACAAATCTCTTCATCATCGCTCACCTCCACTGATCACGATTTTCAAGAAATTACGCGACAATTTTCTTCAACGTATTTACTCAAATATGCTTTTCTCAGAGCCCCATCCTCTTCTATTCTCGCATCTAATACAGATGATGTTTGATTGATCATCTTATTCCCTGAAAATATACTATGATGATTGTAGCACTCTTTTTCATTGAGTATTTTCTCTAAGCAGCTAGGTATGTTCGAAGCAACGCCAAGGTTCTCAGGATGTAAAATCCAATCGATCTCCTTCCAGTCCAGTATTCCTTCTTCTGTTATTCTGGGGGCCTTATACGGATAATCCTCAGGCAAGTCAGCCAAATATAAATACATCCCCCCGAAGCCCTTGCCATCAACTGTTGTCCAAGTAATTAAACCTTTGAATTGAATGATCGGAGGGTCGATTTCGGTTTCTTCAAAAATTTCTCGCACAACAGAAAGTCTCGGTTCCTCGTTCTCTTCTAATTTCCCGCCTACTCCATTCCAACATCCCATCCATGGTAAAGACTCTCGATTCAACAATAAAATTTTCGTACCCTGTCTGATTAAACATAAATTGTATTTAAGCATATGAACTCCTTTGTGCTCTTCTAAATTGCTTGATAGCTAGAGTCATTCTGAATAACTCTTATTCTCTAATAAGTCTTTCTTTTTGTTATGCTCACGTATTTGAAAAGCAAGTTTATACATCTCGGCTATATCATATCGCTTGATCTCTTCAAATCTCTTGATTGCCTCATCAATATCAACTAATTCAACGGCGATCACTTTCTCACCATCATCAGGATTCAAAGGTTCTCCAACAATCTTAACTTCACCATGTCCAAGAAGCCTAACGAAGTTGGGATGAGGAATATGAGATTTGTAAGGTGTTTTGGCACTGGAAACACAATTGAACTGACCAAATACATGATATGACAATAGCTCAGCTCCAAGCTCCTCCATCACTTCCCGTTTTAAGCCGTCAATGTATATCTCTCCTGCTTCTAAAGTTCCCCCGGGAAGCTCCCAATTTCCATTATCAATTTGAAAAATAACACATTTACTTCCACTAAACGGTATGATACTTACGTTACTAACCATGCTTTCATCAACGGTATTCGTAAAGGCAAAATTAGACTTCACAATCCCCCAATCAATCAAACCGGATAGGGTTGGATATTCATTTAAATCAATTATTTTCATATCTCTTAATCTCTCCCTTTCCTTCTCTATCATGATCGCATATTCAATAATATACCATTTATTCCTAAGTGTGATACATAGAGAAGAAAGAGTAAATAAGTGCGTTCATCTTGGTTTTTGACAGAAACAACATATTCTTTTCATCTTTAAATAGCACTTGCATAAAAAAAACGCCCTAGCCATGGGCTAGAACGCTTAGTAACCATCATCATAAATCACTTCTGTTCCTGCAATATAATCATGAAGTGAGCGTTTATCTTCTCTCACGCAGACCATAATGATACTTGCGATTAATCCGATTCCAAAAGTAAATGCATAAACTAAACCTCCAACCATGTTACGTAATAGCATGGTGACAAACCCAGGAGGCATATGGTCGTTCACCTTTCGGATACGTATTCTGCATATACGCTTCCCTATGGTATATCCATTCCAAAATACAGGTAACAACAGTGAATATAAGAAGCCCAAAATATCAGTGACGGATTCTCTATCAGTTCCACCATCAATTGATAGAGAAAGTATGCCTAATGGGATCCCAACGATCAGGGCATCTAACAATTGAGCACCTAATCGGATCCAAAATCCAGCTTCCCTCTCCATCCTATCCACTCCCGACTCATTGTTACTCGATTTTCTTGGAGCCCTCTTCGCTAATTCTATTCATGTATATTCTCTACATCGACGTATTATCCACTAATCGATATGTTTAGCTAAAAAAACAAGTCTGCTAATTTCTTCAAAACCATTTTTTAAATAAAATTGTTCTGCTGGAATATTTCTGTTCGTAAGTAACGCTATGTCTGTAATTCCATCTTTGATTAAGATCCGCTCAAGATATTGAAGCATCTTTGTTCCTGTCCCTGATCTATGTCTATCCGTTCTTACACACATTTCATTAATAAAAAACTCATCACCACTCCACAAGGGCTTGTTTACTCCAAAAATAAAACCATCTACAGTTTCGTCTTGTTCTGATAAAACCCCAATAAATCCTGGTGTATTTATATAATTCTGTAGATATAGTTCAGCACGATCCATGGTCCACTTTTCATTCCAAGGTTCTTTGTTGAATACATCAATGAATAAATGAAGACATTGTACTAAATCATTAGGTTCATATTCTCTAATATTCATAACACGAGCTCATCCTCACTCATTTTATTGTACAAGTAAATTCACTATACGTTGTTAGGTGACTTGTCTCTTCAAGTTCCTACACTTGTATTTCATATTGGTTATTAAATATTATTATTGGTCCTTCCCACTTGGGAAGAAACGATTCTATCTTTGTATATCTTCCATTACTATATTGTTGTATGACAGATTCCCAGAATATCTGAGCAACATAATTCTCCTTCTCCTGCTTCACTTCCCAGTTTCCCTGATGATTATCAAAAATTTTTATCGCTGCTTTCCTTCCTACTCCTAGCTTTCTCCACTTTCGCATTATAAAAAATTCAGCAATCGTATTTGTCTTAACATCAGGCTTCCGATCATAAAGACTAAAGTTATTGATGAGAACAAACCCCGCTAAATTGCCATTCACTTTTACAAGATAGGGAATTCTACCTTCAACTTCATTGCCATGCTCAGTCCAGTAATGATCCAAATACTTATAACCGAACAAACCCAAAGAACACGGATCTTCATTACTAAATTCTGTCGCGTCATACTGGTAATACTCCATCAGATTCCTTATGATTGCCTTTTCTGTCTTCTCAGCTCTTCGAACTTCTATATTTTCAGTATTATTCATGTCCTTACGTTCTCACCTTAATCTGGATTTATTTGCGAAGTAGACCGCCAATGCATTAAATTCAATGTGCAAAATACACGATAATAAAATCGATTCTGTTAAATCTGTAATTGCTCCAAAAACAATTCCCCCGAAAAAAGCAAAAACCATATATCTTATACTAATTAAAGATAATCCATAATATTGTAGATGAGAAATAGCAAATAGTAGGGCAGAAATAATCACGGGAACTGTCACCGGCATATACATTACTTCTAAAAACACACCTGAATTTAAATTCTGATTTAAACTGGGAAGGATTAACCCTCTAAAGATTAGTTCTTCAATAATTGGATATACAATTATAAAATTGATTATGTTGAATTTACCAACAGGATTATATCCCGAAAATCGAGATAATAAGTAATTGGCAAAAACAATTACTAAGAAAATGGGCATTACCCTCATAATATTTGCTGGTAAACTGAAGATATAATTATCCTTATAAAAAGGAACCACAATCATTATGATAACTGCCCAAAAATAAATACTGTAGTTTTGCAGAATCTTAGACGATTTAATACCTATTTCAACAAACTTATATGAAAAAGTAAGTAATAAAGATAATATCAAGACTTCGAACATTGTTTACCTCCAACTGATACTCTTCGTCTAAGAAAATAAGTTTTGTTAAAGGGCGATCTCGACTTTTTCGAAATAGCTTAAACCATTAATCTGAATATCATTTAATATCTTTCTTGCTTCTTTTGGCTGCTTTATAATAATGATCTTTTTGTCCTTAGATTGATTCTTTAATTTATTTATAATATTAGCCCTTTTATCTCTTCTAAAATTCCAAGCATACTTTATTAACTGCCAATCAATCGACTCTGGACAACCTTCATTTAAATCTGGTCTGGTCTTGCCATGATATTGTATTCTACGTTTTATTACTCTGTATGTCGTAATCAACGGCGATAAGTCAAAGAAAATAATAACATCCGATGCATGCATTCTTACATCCATTGTCCCACCATAATGCCCGTCGATAATCCAATTATCCTTCAGTACTAATTGATTAATAAATTCAATCCATTCGTCCTTACTAGTCTCTACCCATCCTGGCTTCCAATAATAAGCATCTAAATGATACAGCGGTAATTCCAATACCCCTCCGAGCCTTCGAGAGAATGTTGACTTCCCTGATCCAGGTGAACCAATTATCATTATTTTCATCGATTTCCCCTACTATTTGCGCTTATCTCATTAATATTGTAATCATTAAATAAATCGGTTATTTCATTAGAAGTTTCACTTATAAATCTCTTGATTCGATCTGCAGTAAAATATATCGGTGATATTAATGGCTCATTTTTAGGATCCTGGAACCACTTCACCTTAATATCTCTGAATTGATTGATTTCATCTAGCGTAACAAAGGGGCTTATCTCGAAACCTCTTGCTTTTAAAAACTTTCTTAACAGTATGTCTGAGTTCTCTACATCTCTTGTTAGATTAAATTCTAACTGACTAACTTCATTGTTATAGGTCTTTCTTAAATCGGTCTTCTCACCTTTATACTCACTCTCAAACTCAGCGTATATGGTTTCCGTCCATCTTAAATCGGTGTATATATGTGAGAAGTAACCTATTACAAAGTCCTTCCATTCAGACTCTGATTGCATCAATAAATATTCTTTTAACTTCTCCATAATAACTTCTTTAGCCGGAAGGTTATTGTTTTGCACGAGATGAGTAAGTCCTTTATCCTCTCTAGTTATCTTTCCTCTCATATGTATGGCATCAGGAGATATACTTCCTAACAAAAGATTCGGTGAAGAATCTCCAGTATATATTTGATCTGAGATGGCTAAGTGAACCATTGTCCAAGGCAATTTATTTCCTCCTTATTAGCGATAAAAGCAATGGTAACGCTTATATGTTGTTATATGATGTTTGTGTCCTCCACGTTCCAGCTACACTAATTACACCTTAACCTTCAATTCCTCATACGCCTCTTTTAACCAAGGATGAATTACTTTTAGGGTTTCTTTTCGCTCCCATAAGAAATTAATATATGAAAATGCTCCGTGTGCTAACGATTGTTGTAAATTTTTATTGAGGTCATGAATATAAGGCGGTTCACCTTTCTGATCCCATTTAATTTTGTCAGCTACAAATAATACCTGATCCAGCACTGTGGAATCTGATCTTAATGTGGTATGGCAACCCACGGCATTTAATATATCTTGATCCGTCACATTAAAGATATCTTTAGCCATTACCTTCGAGATTTTCTGATGGATAATCATTGGAAATTTCTCTTCTTCAGGCAATACTTCAATTTGTAATTGTCTTGCTACATCTATTCTTTCATGATTAGGAATTACAGCGCTGATGTCATGTAGCCATCCTGCAATCTCAGCGGCATTAGGATCAGAATTAAACAATATAGCGATTCTTCTTGATTCAGAACCAACATCCAGACAATGATCTGCAGTATGTGGACAGTCATTTGATGATAAAAAATTATAAATATCTGTCTTCATATCCCCCGTAAAGTTAACACGTTCTGTCAAAGGCTTGAAAATAGAATTCATCGGCGCCCCCCCTTTTAATTACGGTAATACGTTGTTATGATCCACTATCGCCATCTTCGAATTTCTTTCCAAACCTATGTTTTAAATAATACATTAATCCAGCTCGATCAACATTCGAGAATTGCCTTGGATCTTCTTTCATTAATCTATATATTTCGTCAGTAGTTTCCCATCTGATATCACTCTTGTCATCCCCTACTTCCAAGAGACTGCCCTCGACCTTACATATAAAATACATTCCCACAGAATCAACGGGTCCTCTTATCGTTTGGTATTCACAGTATGGTTCCAAACACTCCACTTCGAAATTAGGATTTATTCCTCTTGTATCGATACGTTTATGACTGCCTTCCACCTCTATGACTGTTAGACCAGTCTCTTCATAAACCTCGCGTTTTAATCCCTCTAAAATGGGTTCGTATAATTCTAATCTTCCACCTGGTAATTCCAACGATACCTCATTAATTTTATTACGGGTTTGAATAATAATTTCAGTAATATCGTTTTCTTTACGTTCAACAAATGCTCGTGCATTAACATAAAACATCTCTTATCACCTTTCTATTCAGGCTATATTTGATTTATTTCTTCTTACTAACATCCTCGCTCCTCCGTCGATCATCGATTTTATTCGTTAGATTGAGTAAACCAATAATAAAAAAAACCATACTAATTGCCCACAGTATACCTATGAATGCAATTGCTACAGAATTATAAATTGAACTCGTATATGATCTGTGGTCTAGTATCCATACCCAATAAAAAGCTCCACCAGAAAACAATAGTAAATGAATTAATAACCAGCCGAATCCATATCTTTTATACTTAATCATTAAGTGACAAATTAAAGCGATTACAGGAACAATAACAATTAGTAAGCCAATTCTTAACAAAGTAATGACTTCTTCCTCAATTAGCACCTACTTCATCTCCCTACTTCTCATATCATCCACCTCTACAAGACAACCCGACCCTAAATAGCTTATCTTAGGTCGGGTCGTATGATGTCAATAATTCTCTTTAATCTTCTACGTTAAAGAAAGTCTCTTTCGTAATTTCGAACAATTTATCTGTAGCCTCTTTACTTGTAGGCTCGAGAACTAGCATTGAAAATATCTCTCTAATTTCATCTATTCTCAATAGAGTCTTATCCTTTGATCTTTCTTCTCTCAAAGAAACGTATAAACTATGCAAACTAACATCCAATTCATCATTCACATCTTCAAATGTAGTTAATTCAGATAATGAGACTGCATTGGAAACACTCGACAACATAAATCTATAAGTGTAATCATTTACTTCCATGCCAAAACTACTCTGAACATTACTTAGTTGATATCTAAATCTGTCATCAATTGCTTTCTGAAGCTCATCGTGTTTATTTTTAACATCAATATATTTGAAATTAATAAACACGAATCCAATTATACATAGTATAAAAAGTAATATAAGGTATGTTCTTTTCTTCATTCTGCTCACCGATTATTTTCCCTCTGAATATACATTATTAAGAATTTCAACTATTTCTGTATGCTCACTCATGCTTAATGTGTAATGTCCACTTTCATCATGATCCGTAAATAGGTTGCCGCCCTCGGCAACCCATATCGATAACTCCTTGGTGTTCCCGCTCTTCAAATTAATTTCTACAGTATAATCTGATGGACCAATGTCGAGTTTTCCGGCATCATATACTCCACGATTTATGGCATTCATAAAGCTATTGATTTCTTGCTCAGGTAGAATCACGTCAGAATCTTCTTTCTTCTGTATCTCAATCTCGCTAATATCTTCCATTCTGATATTTTGCTTACTTCCCCACGTATCTTTAGATACATGATTATCCTGACAACCCATCAGTAAAATGAGCAGAAATATGAGTGTCATGAGAACTTTATTCATGATTCACCTCTAACATTAATTTTCTATATTAATTTAGTCTCTCGTTTGCATAAGTAGCTGCACCTATCATTCCTGCTTTTTCACCCAGCTGTGCCTGCTGAATCTTACATGCCTGACTAGATAACTTTAATGCATGATTAGCTATTGTTTCCCGAACCGTATTTAGTAATCTATCTCCTGCTGCAGACATACCCCCGCCTACGATAATAACTTCAGGATTTAATAAGTTAATTACGTTAGAAAGACCAAAACCCAGTATTCTCCCCGTTTCATGCATGACTTCAATGGCCACATCATCTCCAAGATCATAGGCCTCGGAAATCATTTTTGCCGATATTGTACTTAAATCTGCTCCAACCCAATCTTGTATAATACTACGTTGACCATTATTAAGTTTTTCAATTAATGTATTCACCATACCCACAGCAGAAACGTATCTCCCCAGACATCCTGAACTTCCGCATTTACAAGGACGACCTTCTCTGTACATATTCATATGGCCAATTTCCCCAGCACTTGATGTCTTACCATAAATCACTTTTCCATCATTGATTATTCCTGACCCTAACCCTGTTCCTAAAGTAATTAATACTACGTTTTGATAACCAATCCCAGAACCATACCGCCATTCACCATAGAGATTTACACGAACATCATTATCAATAAAAATTGGAAAATCAAAAAAAGTCTTCATATGATTAATAACATGTATATCCTTCCAGTTAGGAAAATTAGGTGAAAAGATTGAAACTCCTTCACTAGGATCTAATAGACCTGGAATCCCCATACCCATACACTTAATATCAGATATTGAGAGTTTTGTTGTATCAATCATATCCATGATTATTTTTGCGATTTTATCCAGAACATGCTTAGGTCCCATAGCTGCTTCTGTAGGAATGCTTTTTTCGATTACCGCCTTGAAATCAGAATTAAATATAGCCGCTTTAATATTAGTACCACCGAGATCAATTCCAATAGTAAATTGTTTCATCTGAATTTCTCCTACGCCTCGCACAGTTTTTCAATTTGTTTTTTATGATGATCATCGTGATGAACAAATATTTCTATATATCTATCAAGTGAATATGGTATTTTGTCATTGCCTATCCAAAATTTCATCTCTGGATTGTCTAGCATTCTGAATTGATCAATTAAATATGTTCGAGTTTCTATAAAAGTCCGAATCAATGCTTCTCGATCATAGAATTCCTTCGCTTTTTCCACTGCTATTAAATTGTAAGTGTCATGATCGGCGAACTCAGGAATCTCTGCTTGGTCTTTCATCTGCGGAAGCATAACTTCCAATGTATATACATCCCAATTCCATAGATGAGAAATAACTTCTTTCACAGTCCACTTTCCAGCAGAAATTGGTGTAATCCAAGTTACATCATCAATTGTCTTAACGAACTCATTAAAGCTCTCGAATTGCTCTAATAGTTGCTCATTCATCTTCTTTTCGCCCCCCATTTCTACTATCACAGCTTCTTAGTTAAATAAAGTGCAACGTCATCATCTATCGTAACCGTATCTCCACCTTCAATGTATCGGTGACTGTTAAAAATCCCCTTACCATCCGGTATATACCCGCGCTTTGCATACAATATTTGTGCGTTTCCATAATCTGAAAATAGACCAACACCAATACCTGCAATCTCAGATCGTTCTTTAATGATATCTTCTGCCCGATCCATCAATTTAGAGCCAACACCTAGACGCTGATATTGGATTAAAACATTAAAATCATTAATCTCTGGTATTCCTTTATCTCTAAAAGAAGGATAATATGAGTTCCATAATATGTTCACATAACCAGCGAAAATATGATCAACCTCAGCTATGATCGAAACTCTATTGCCACTTTTCTGCTCCTCAAGATATCGAAGATACAACTCAACGGGCTTATCCCACCCTTGTTCCTTAAAAGCTTTTGAGATAACGACAGGATCGTGTTCATTCAATTTTCTTATATGAATAGTCATAATTTCTTCTCACTTTCAGCTTATTAGAATTCTCTTTCAAATTGTTCTTCAAAAAACTCTTTTATTATTCGTGTAAATTCATCATTGGTTTTGTAATAAACTTCATTAATCTGATTGGGTATAAATCCTAGCTTTATTTCGTTGTTCTCATAAAGACTTATTCCGAAGATATAACCAACGCTTCCTTCTTGATTATCATCAGGCATTAATTCTATATCCTTTATTTTTCTAATCCATTCTGCAATTACTTCATGATCTTCGATGATTTTCTTTTCCCCAGAAGATCCATCTAATAATTCAATCTTATCTATTTCTGTAATATTTCCTGGATAGGCTTCAGACAATGTCATCGTTTTCAAAATAACAGGATCCTCATGTTCCCCGCATCCCGTTACAATTATCAGCAACAAGAATACAATCACTTGCTTCATAATAATCCTCCTCGCTTGTTAAAGCATTATCTTTTAGACGAAAAAAGGACTATGAATGTTTCTAAGGTTTATTTCTTAGATGACTATTCATCTTATTCAACAAAATTCGAATCCAATAATACGTTATTATTAAAAACAAAAATCCACCAGACCCCAAGAGCACTGTTATCCAATTCCTTCTGTTTACTAAACCCAAAGAAACTTCACGCTCTAAATAATCCGTTGCTTTATAGCTGTCAATGATGTCTGGCACATAATTCTTTGTTAATAACATACCTCGAACTATTCCCCACCCAAAATAGGTTAGAACAATTAAGCTTGAAACTATGATTGATTCAATTAATAATCGTTTATTAACCTTCATAAATTCCCCTTCGTATTAGGATTTCGGAAATCTTCATTACAATATTCTATTTAATTCTGTTAGATCTTTAATAATGTAGTCTGGTTTTATATCATCTTTTCTAATTTTATTCTTTCGATTAATCCATGCTGTACGGATTCCCATCATTTGAGCCCCTTTAATATCACTAATTAAAGAATCACCGACATGCAATACCTCCGTATTCTTAAGATCATATCTTCTAAGCGCTTCCATGAATATTTCTGATCTTGGTTTATAAGATCTAACGTCTTCGCTAGTAATTACACCACTAACCTTTATTTGATGATACTCAATAGCAGCCATCACATCTGATGTATCAATATTAGAAATAATATATATAGGTAAATTACATGACTCAATAAACACTTTCGAATCATCAAATATTCCTGGTTCCTGCCAATGTTTAAATTGTTCTTGTATGATATCATCTGCAATACAACTCGAATTAAAATGCTGTATTGTCATATTTAAAGATTGCTCTCCAAGATTTCTTTGATTATCGAAAGATTCACCATAACTGTTCTGAAACATCTTAGAAAATAAATTCCACCAGTAACGGCCTATCTCTTCTATAGAGCATTCCTCTAAAGAGGTGTTCTTGATTTGTTGGCATATTACTGGAATGATCTCATCATCTTCATGAACAACAGTTCCATAAAAATCAAGAAATATAGCTTTTATGGTCATTTAGCTCCCTCCCCTGAATCGCATCCCTCTCTTGTCTTTAAAGCTTCTTCAGCATATGTATATCATTCGGCTCTAAATCGAATAATTCTTCGTCAACTTCATCCGTGATTTCACTGCCACAACTTTTATAAAAATTATAAGCCGACTCCGTCTCCGTCGATGAAATATATAAATACTTTGCACCTCGCTGAGCTGCCTCATTACTCAACATGTTCATGATTGCTGTACCGATTCCTCGTCTTCTATATTGATTAGAAACATACATGAGTACAATTTGTAACTGATCATTATTTCGTCCTCTCAGTTTATGAGCTGACACTCCAAAACCTACTAGACGGTGTTCATCGAATGCTCCGATAGCTCTTCCACCATTTACAATTTCATATATCGTTCTATCTTTAATCCACTCGACATCTTGAACTTGCCAATTTGGGCAATCATGAGGATTGTTAACGACTTCAAGCCCCTTATCATTCATTCGATACGTGAATTCAATTCTTTCAGATCGATCTATTTCTCCTATTTTAGCAGCATCGTTTTTTTCCATATCCCGAAAAATAATCATCCCTAAATTCCTCCTTATTCACTCAGAAGTACCGCTCAAATAATCATTCTGGTGTTTTTTAACAATTTACTGATTATATTATGTAACAGCATTAATCTACATTAAATAGACATAGGGAAATAAACCCAAATCATATCACAAAAATTTATGATTAGTATACAATTATATTAGTGCAGTAGTTACATAATACAAACTAGATAAGGTGTGAATCATAATAATGAAAACTACCGTTATATTCAAAGAAAATGATCAATATTCAATTAAAGCTGATTTATATGAGACAAGCTGTACCAATGCTCCTGTAGTGGTATACATTCATGGGGGAGGGCTGCTTTGGGGTGACCGTGGGGAACTGACCGAAGAAATGACACACCTTTACACTAGCAATGGTTTTACATTATTCTCAATTGACTACAGACTGGCACCTAAGTCTACATTATCAGACATCCTTGAGGACATCCAAGATGGGCTCCAGTGGTTAGTACAAGAAGGCCCAAAACAATTCTCCATTGATACGAAAAGAATCGCAGTCGTAGGCAGTTCCGCAGGTGGTTTTCTTGCTCTTTGCTCAGGAACGTTCGCCTATAAACCACGGGCAATTGTCTCATTCTATGGATATGGCGACATTACTGCACCATGGGCGTTAGAACCAAGTACATTCTATTGTCAAAAAGATATGATCTCGAAGGAAATTGCAAATAGTATAGTTTCCGATCAGATTGTTACAAACGCAAGTGTTGAAGAGCGCTTCCTCCTCTACTTATACGCTAGACAATCCGGTAATTGGATTCAAACGGTAACAGGCTTAGACCCTTTGCTACATAAAGAAGAACTTACCAAATTCTCTCCCATTTTTAATGTGACTAAAGACTATCCACCTACATTGTTATTACACGGAACCAGTGATGTAGATGTACCTTACGAGCAATCCGTATTCATGAGAGCAGCTTTATTAAAAGAAGGAATAACAACAAAGTTAATTACAATCCCTAATGGAGAACATGTATTTGAAAAGGACTTTCATAACCCAACTGTTCAAAAAGCCCTTCATCAGGTGATTGAGTTTTTAAAGACGCATCTTTCGGATTAAAACTGTAAAAGAAACAAAAAAAATCCGGCACTGTAAACAATGCCGGATTTTTTATCATACCTATGAATTATTTGTTCAACTCATGAAAATGAGTCCAGAGATAATTGCAATCTTCTCGATCTTCAACTTTAATCATATTCACTACACTTTCATCACGACCAGCCAGATAATCACGAAGATGCATATCAGAGAAGCCATGCTCAGCAGCATCATCTCTAGTGCTACAATAATGAACTTCTTTGACCCCCGACCAGATAATGGCCCCCATACACATAGGGCACGGTTCACATGTTGCATAAATTATGCAATCTGATAAGTCCATTGTATCTAACTTTTTACAGGCTTCTCTAATCGCTACCATTTCAGCATGTGCAGAAGGATCCGTGTCTCTCATCATTGTATTGCTAACAGCAGCAATAACTTCACCGTCTCTAACAATGGTTGCACCGAAAGGGCCACCAAGCTTGTTATTCATGCCTTCAATCGTTGCATCTACAGCCATTTTCATGTAATCCATTTCAATATTCCTCCTTTTGATTAGTTTGATTGAGCAGATTTTAATGTTTTACTGAAGATCGTGTACAAGACAAACGAGACAATCAACCCACTGAAGAATGCAAAATCATTCATCTTAACTAAGAATGGTACTCCTTTTAGGAAAGCACCCGACATTGGAAGAATGAAGCTGACTACGAGTACCGTCATTGCGACAGGATTGTAACCGCTTTTATACTCGCCGTTGTTACCCTGAGGCACATAAATATTGTCTAGATTTAAAACTCTTTTTCGATGAATAAAGAAGCTAGAAAGCATAATACCAGCAATTGGACCAAAGATGGATCCGATAAAGCTATAGAAGTAGAATAATGTTGTCGTACTTTCTACAAGCTTCCAAGGCAAAATCAAAGTTCCAACCACTGCAGTCAAGACACCCGCTGTCTTCACTGTGAATATTTTGGGGAATAGAGACGACATTTGCAATCCAGATGGTAATAAGTTTGCAAACACAACGAATGCGATTGCACCTACGTTTAGAGCTAGGATCAATACAACAACAGCGAACGTATTCTCAATTTTATCAATGGCATGAACAATATTGAAAATTGGCTCACCAAACGCAATTTCAGTACCAGCAATTAAAGCAACACAAGTGATAGCAAAGAGAATATAGGACAGGATAAAACCTACTGGTAAACCAATCATGGCAGCTTTCGGTGATTTAGCTCGATGTGTGAAATCCGCCATATTAACCACAGGGCCAGCCCAGTTAGATACTAAAGCACTTACACAAGCAATAAAGACCAATGGACTTGAAGTTGGGTTTGCCGGAACATACTCTAAAATCGGTCCAAAACCACCAGCGATATTAATAGCCCATATAGCTGCACCAATGATAAACACATATACAACCGGGGATGACCAGTTACCGAACTTACCTAGTACTTTCATTCCTCCCAGGAACAACAGAACTGTAACTGTCCAGAGAATAGCATAGGAGATCATTATCGGTACATCTAAACCAAATATATTGAAGTCCCCGCCTAATGTCATATAATTCGGAATAAATCTCGCAAATATAACATTTATTGATTGTGCACCTACAACGGTTGTGGTTCCGAAGAACACTAAACCGGCAACGAGTCCACGAATTAATGCCGGGATAATAGCTCCTTTCACCCCAAAAGAATCACGAAGCAGCATTGCAAATGGAAGCCCATATTTGGATGCTGAATACCCATTTAAAGCATAAAATCCTGAAACGATAATTGCTGATAGCATAACCGCGAACAGTACCTGTATAGTATCTAGTCCAAGAATAAAGAAACCCGCTACTGTCATATACGACATAATGTTATGAACAGCACCCATCCATAGTGTTATATAGTTGGACATGCCCCAGTCTCTTTGATCAGGCTTTTTTGGAAGTAAGTCTTCTCCGTATCCGTATGACTTATACTCATCGTATTTTTTTTCCAAAATTGCTTGGTCCATGTTTACACTTCCCCCGCCTCTTTATTCATCAATATTAATTATTTCACGATATGCGTGCCTGCTTTTTCATTGATCGCATCTTTCAAGCTTTCTGGATTCGTGATAATAACCCTAGTTCCGCCTTTTTCTAAAAAGCCTAAACTCGCCTCAATTTTGGGGAGCATGCTTCCTGCTGGAAAGTGATTTTCCTGCACATACTGTTTGGTTTCTTCAACCGTGATTTTCGTAAGCTCCTTTTGATCCGGCTTACCATAGTTAATGCAAACTCTGGAAACGCCAGTTGTAATGATTAACGTCTCCGCGTGGATTTGTTCTGCTAATAGGCTTGTAGCAAAATCCTTATCGATTACTGCATCAACTCCTTTATACGTGCCATCTTCGGACTTAACGACTGGGATTCCACCGCCGCCGGAAGCAACAACGACAAAGCCCCCATCGATTAATGACTTAATCGCGTCTTTTTCTACAATATCAACCGGTCTTGGTGATGAAACTACTCTACGATATCCCCGACCAGCGTCTTCCACAAAAATCCATTCAGGATGTTCTTGTTTCATTTCTTCAGATTGCTCTAATGTAAAGAAGGAACCTACAGGTTTCGTCGGGTTTATGAAGTTAGGATCTTCTGGACTCACTTCAACTTGTGTAATTACTGTTGCGACATTTTTGTTGATTCCTCTAACTGCAAATTCGTTAATCAAAGCCTGTTGAATTAAATAGCCTATTCCACCTTGTGTATCGGCTCCACAATTAACTAAAGGTACAGGAGACATGCCAGCAACTTCATGTGCAATTTCGGATCTTCTTAACCCAAAACCTACTTGTGGTCCATTACCATGAGTAACTACAACGTTATAGCCTTCTTGCACCATATCAGCAATATTAACAACTACTTCTTTCACTGCCTCATATTGGTCGTTAATCGAATCTTGGCCATTTCCTTTCACCAATGAGTTACCACCAATAGCAACGATTACAACCTCTTTCATATGACGCCTCCTAAATTGTTCTTCCAAGTAATTCAAGTGATTGTTCTTTGTGTGAATGATATAAAGGATTAGTTGGATCATTCTTGATTGCATTCTCGATCGCCTGAACCGCCTCTTCATGCTTGCCTAAAGATCTTAGACTGTTTGCCTTATGGAATGAGAAATCATATCTATTTGGCTGAAGATATAGAAGTTTATCCATCTCGGCAATCGCTTCTTCGTGTCGACCAAGCTCTCTTAAATAATTTGATTTGTGGTAGCGATAGAATGTTTCATTTGGCGCGAGTGCACATGCCTTATCATATTCTTGAAGAGCTTCCTCAGGTTTTTTGCACAATCTTAAACAATTCGCTGTGTAGAAATAGAAGTCCAGATCATCAGGGGCAATTGCCAGTGCACTTCGATATTGTTCTAGTGCTTCTTCGTATCTCTTCAATTCCTGCAAGAAATAACCTTTATAGTAGATGAGGTCAAGGTTTTGATCGTCAAGTTCAAGCCCATGGTTGATTTCTGATATAGCTTCTTCATACTTATCATTTTTGGCAAGAGACTTTGCCTGCTTCACGTATTCATTGTTTTCATTAAAGTTTTTTTGTAGAATGTTCAAGACTTTGTGCTGACGATTCTGTTCAGCTCGTTGAAGGGACGAGAACCCGTCTCGATCTGGCAAATCCACATCTGCCCCCGCTTGAACAAGTGTTTCAATGATGTCGGAGTACAATCGTCCGCCATTTCCCAATATGACTGCCTCAAGGAGGGCTGACCATCCTAAATTATTGACATGATTCACCGGAACTCCTGCGTCAATACACACTTCTACTGTTTTTAAATATCCCTTTTCACTTGATGGTAGTAGTGCTGTTCCTCCAAAACGATTAACGCTTTTCAGATCAGCTCCACCAGCAATCATTAAACGTGTGATTTCATAGAACCCATTTGCTGCTGAGCAGATAAACGGAGATAATTGCGTAATATCTCGAGTGTTTACATCGCTACCCGCTTCAATTAATCTTTTAGCAATTGCGATTTGATTTTTTTGAGTTGCCGCCATTAAAGCTGTTCGTCCGGAAGCATCTTTATAGTCAATACTAGCGCCTTCATTTAACAATAGCTCAACAGAAGACTGATCTCCCTGTTCACTCGCCTCGATTAATTTCATATTTAAAGAAAGATTTTCCAACCCCCACACTCCTTTGCAACCATTTACTTTAAGAAGAATCGTGGTCCTACATGAGTTAGGACCACATTTTTTTATTTAATTTTTTCACCTAATGCAAGCAAAGCCTTTTCAAATGCTTCAATTGGAGGGTTGACGATACCAGCACCAATCATTCCAATTCCAGCATCTTTATGTGCAATAGCCGTATTAATAATCGGCATAATTCCGGTTTGAATGACTTTTCGAACATCAATACCCGTAGGAATACCGATAAAGTCAAGCATAGGAATCGTCACACTTGGATTTTCAGTTGTTGTAATCTCTCCCATTTTTGTTGTGTAACTGATTGCGTCTTCAACGGTTCCACCAACGAGTGAGACAATTGCAGGTGCAGTTGCCATAGCAAATCCACCAATTCCATAAGTCTCTGTAATCGCACTGTCACCAATATCAAGACCCGAATCTTCTGGCTTGTATCCGGCAAACATGGGCCCAATAACTTGTTGTGCAGGTCCTGTAAACCATACGTTTCCAGCGATTCCACTAACACGAATACCGAATTCCACACCATTACGTGCCATTGTTGTGACAATCGTACTGTTTTCGATGCCATGAGCAGCATCTAGAGCACATTTACAGAGGGCCATCCATGTCGGACCAGAGAAGTAATCACTGCTGGCAATGAAATCAAATACATCTTTTTTCTGTTCGACTGTGAAATTGGTTTGAATAATATAAGGTGTTAGTGCTTGAATGAGCAAGGTTGTTCCGGCAATATTTCGGTTGTGGCACTCATCACCCATATGAAGAGCTTGGGAAAGCATTAAGCGTAAGTCTATTCCTGTTGGATTTAGTTTCATTGCATCTCTTAACATAGGACCTAAAACATCGCGCATCCAAATTAAACGATTAACTACACTTTCGTCATTGGCACCCATGCGAAGAATTTTGGACAATTGCTCACTTAGATTTGTATACGCGATATTTCCATATGTTTTATTCTCTACGATGTGCATAAACATGGAAGCGGATGTTACACCTGCCATGGAGCCAACACAGTTATGTTCATGACATGGCGAGAAGGTAATCTCACCAGATGCGGCTAGTTCAGCTGCTTCCTCAATATTTTTTGCAAGTCCTTCAAAGACAAGTGCCCCTGTAACTGCACCTTTCATCGGACCATTCATTTTATCCCAAGTGATAGGTGGGCCTGCATGTAAAATTGTTGTTTTCGTCATACCAGGAACGACATTAATGGCTTGATCAAAGCCGATCAGTACCGGCTGTGAGTTAATAATTCTCTCAACAGCCTCCTTATTAGCGGCCTCGATTTTATCAATAACACTTGGGTCCTCAAGCTTATCAAGTGCAGTAATTAAATCTGGATTACCTCTGCCTGGTGGTGTCCACTCCAAGTGAGTTACACTCGCGTTTTGTTTTAACATATCATCTTTAAAATTCTCGATACCTACATTGATGACATTTAGTTTGTTATTAAAAAGTTCATTGATTTTATTCATGACTATTCTCCTTTCACAACAAATTCTCTTGCTAATAGACCTGCATTTTGGCTGCTGCTCGCATGTGTAGCACCTGAAGCCAACAATTTATTAATTTGGCCTTCAATATTTTGACTATCAAGCTCTGTACCAAGAATGTATCCGATAACTTCCAGATGTCTTCCTTCTTCTTCTGCTGTTTGTTTCGCTTCAATGATTGCTGGAAGCATAGCACCTACAGGATCCTCGTGGGCACCAAAGCCCAGAACAAAGTCCATCACAATAACGCCAACAGAAGGGTCCTTCGCTTCTTGAATAAATCTCTCGATACGAGTAGATGGATCTATCATTGGATGCGGCTTACCTTGTGTAAACTGGTCATCACCAAAATCAATAAATGTATGCGCTTGGCTTACTTTAACGTCCTTTAAGCGATATTCAGGATCTCTCTGAATGTTGCTATAGACATCGTCGAATTTCTCCATAGCGATATGCATCGCTTCATCACAGAGCGTACCGCCACTGAAAAGTCCACGGATATATTTTTGTTCAGGTTTTAGTTTAGCTCGCACTTCATCAATAAGCGGGAGATTTAATGCGCGTTTGTTAAGCTTTGTTTCGTCAGCTCCAGCTAAAACAACCGCTTTGAGTGCAGCTTCTTTTGACATTTTCGCAAAATGACCGCCAGCTTTGATGACCTTATCTTCATCTCCACCAACAAACCATACAACAACCGGTTTTTTGCATTGTTTAATTTGTGCTAGTACTTTCTCTTCCACACTTGGTGCTGGTGGTTTAGATACGAGAACAATTACCTTTGTTGCATCGTCTTCTTCCAGAGCTTTAATTCCAGCCAGCATCATCATGCCGCCTACTTCTTCACTTAGATCTCTACCGCCTGTACCGATTAACTGTGTGATTCCACCACCAAATTCATGAATACGAACCGTTACTTCTTGGCTTCCTGTTCCAGATGCGCCAACGATACCGATGTTGCCCTTTCTCACTGCATTCGCGAAACAGAGAGCAACATTGCCAATAATCGCGGTACCACAGTCCGGACCCATCATTAACAAACCTTTTTCGAGTGCTAATTTCTTTAATTCGATTTCATCTTCAATGCTTACATTGTCACTAAACATCATGACGTGAAGATCATTTTCAAGAGCCTTTCTTGCTTCTCTAGGTGCGTAAGCCCCATTAACAGCAATAACCGCTAAATTAGCTTCTGGGATCGCATTTGCAGCTGAGGAAATTGTTGAGTATTTCACCTCGCTCTTTCCTTTAGAAGAATCTTTCTTTTTCGTAAACAACTCATTTATGCCGATGAAAGCACTTTCACAAAGCTCGTCAGATGCGGCCTTCACAATGATAACAAGGTCACTAGATTTTGCATTTTCCACTTCTTGTGTCATCAAATCAACATTTCGGATTACCTCTTTATTCATTTCAGTAGCCATTGCAATAATCGCTTGATCAACGCCTTCGATTTGATTCGCTTTTGTTGTAAGAGACATCAAAGATACTGAATCGATATACGTGTTGGGTTTTACTAGAACTTGAACAGTCATACTTTACCTCCAATTGTCATATTCGTTTCTAGCCCAGCCATAATTCCTAGAGCTATATCTGTACCTGAAGAAGAACCTATGTCCAATACCTTGCGTAGAGACATAATCAATTCATCCTCGTTACCTCTAAATAAGGCATTCATTAAATCAATTATTGTTTCTCTTACCTTACCAACTGCGGCTTTCTCTAATGCGGTATAGCTTATGTCATTTGTTAAGTTCTTTGCTTTGGATACGACTTCTTCACAAAATGATTTATTTGAAAAACATGGGCTGTTCCCGATATTGAACACGGTGAATAATCCCACCAAGAAATCATCGCCAGCTGGAGTTAACCCTGGTCCAAGGCCTATTAGTGAAGTTGCATGTTTCATTGCATTTGACAGTTCATTGTTTTGCAATTCAGATACTAGTAAAAGAGTGTGTTCATGAAGCATTCTGGACATTTCACTGTCATAAGGGCTGCAGCCCTTAAAACCTCTATTTATCGCACTGTTTTTTCCGTGAATATCGATATAATCCTTCATTTTGGATAGATTATTATTTAAGACGTACCTATCGGTGGGGTATATGGGTAATTCACATTTCCATTCCATGACACCGTCCATAGCTATAGACATCTTATTAGCGATCGATAAATTCGAATGATCCGAACTAACAATATCATTCACAACAATATCTACCTTTTCAAAACAATCTAGATCAATGATGAGTGTATTAGGAGCATTATCTATTTCCTTACACCCAACGGTATACAAATCTCCATGATCTAAACATTGAATATTAACTGTACGATTAAATGTGCTATGAACAACCCCATGAAAGTTATGCTGGATTATTCGTTGAATAAAATCATCGTCACCGGATTTTGCTAATCTCATTGTGGACATCTGACCCTAAAAAGGTTCTCCCCCCTTTTGGTTACTTCGTACAAAATGTAACTCTAAGCACAACAAACCTTACACACTTACTATATAATAGGCATAGCGGGGCGTCATCGTTTAAGCGAACCAAAAAGAACCCATCCCATTTAGGCATGTTATACAAATTAAATTGTCAAATGTGTGTCTGAGGAGAGTGGCTTAATTGCTAACAGTTAAAGACTTAATGAAGATCAAAGCTATAGATGGCCTAAAGATTGTTGCTGGAGAAGAAGGAATACATAATCCAATATCCATTGTGAATATTATCGAGAACCCAGATGCATTCGACTGGTTGTCGCCTAACGAACTACTCTTATCAACGGGTTATATTTTTAAAAGTAGCATTGAGTTACAAAACAGAATCATTAAAGAACTCGCAGAACTTAACTGTGCTGGTCTTGTTGTAAAAATGAAACGATACTTTGACAAAATTCCTCAGAACATGATTGATGAGGCTAATAAGTACGGTTTGCCACTCTTAGAATTGCCATTCGAATATACACTTTCTAATGTAATCTCAATCATTAATGAAAAGGTTTCAGGAGAATATGATCTGCTCAATAGAAAAACGCTTGATATGCATAACATATTTTTCAAAATAACTCTTGAAGGTGGAGGAATTGCAAAAATATCTTCCATGTTATCTGAAACGATCAGTAATCCCATTATTATCGTGGACAAAGATTGGAGATTAGTACATCACACAGAACACCCCCAAAACAAAAGTCCGCTCGAGTATTATCTTGACTTCTCAAGCAAAAAGCCTGTTTTCAACAAAGAGTTCATTGATTCCATTCCTAAAAATCTAAGTGAGATGAAAAAGTCGATCAAGAGGAGTTATCATTCAGAAGATGCTGAAATAAAATGCAGGGTTATTCCCATCGCTGCTTCTAATGATATATATGGTTACATTGTTATTTGGCAGTCGGTTCGTAAGTTAACTGAATTTGATTATATTAATCTACAGCAAGCCTCCACCATCATGGCACTCGAATTGATCAAGGCAAGGGAAATAAAAGAACTTGAACTACGAATTAAACAGGACTCATTTGATGATTTACTTTCGGGAAAGATCACATCACAAGAAGCTCTGCAAACCCTATGTTATTTGCACGGTTTAAATCCGAGCTATATGTATTACAGTATTGTAATTAATATTGAAGTGAATGAAGTGGCCAAGATAGAAGATATGATCACGAGGAAATACACAATGGAATCCGTTGCGAAAAAATGTGTGGGTATTATTTATGAGATGGCGCATAAGGCAACTGGAGAAATTAAGTGCTTTTATAGAAATAATAGAGTTATTATTTTGGTTGGACAAAATGAAGATAGACCGCCTATTACTATAAATGAAGCTAAACAATATGCAAATGAACTTCTTGATCTGCTGCTCAATAAAACGAAGGAAACGTTCCTCATAGGCATTGGTCAGCAATACAGTAAAATCAGCTCCCTGTATAAAAGTTTTTCTGAGTCGAACGAAATGATTAAATTGATGCAGCAGAAGAACCTCCAGAACAAGGTCACTCATTACGAAGATTATTCAGTTCACCACTTTTTAGAATCCAATATTAAGGAAGCCGCATTAGAAGAATTTTTCCGAAAATGTCTTGGTAAAGTATATGACCATGATCAGATACATGGTACAAGCTATATGTTAACTTTGGAAAACCATTTTTTAAACAATCTGAATGTCACTGAAACTTCGAAGGCCATGTTTTTACACAGAAACACACTTATCTATAGGATTGATAGAATCAAAGAAATACTAAATGTTGATTTAAAGCATTCTGAAGAGCTCCTGCGCATTCAATTAGCTTTGAAAATATTTAGAATTTTAAATAAAAATATGTAATAATCCTTTACATAGAAAAACGACCTCGCCTAAGATAATAGTTATCTAAGACGGGGTCGTTTACTAGTTTTGATAGCAAGTTTCGTACTTATCCTTCATTAATAAACTTTTACAAGCCAAACCATTATCGTGATAAATCTCTTTGCCAATCTGCAGTTCAATGCTTCGATTAGAAGTTAGATACTCAGGGTCATCATTTTTAATAAATACAGTATCCTCGTCCATCCACTCTATAGAAAACTCACTTTTTGCATCACTGAAATAAACGGTCTCCGTTCTATTTGTCTCATCATTGTGCGAGATTTCTACCCACAGATTAACACCACCAGCAGCACCACCATAAGTCATATAATAAGCATTAGCCGTATATTTCCCGTCTGGTGAGACTACAGGACCCTTATATAACTCACCCTCAAGATTATTAAAAGTAAAAAAATATTGGGTATATAAAAATAGTGTAACCACTGTAATAATACCGGTCAGAGAAACAATTAGGGAGTATTTCGGAAATGGTTTCTTTTTTAAATAAACAAAGTATAAATTTCTAATTATCTTTTTATATTTTCTTAAATGCTCGTAAAGCCTTATTCTATGTGCTTTCGAGTATTTTTACTGTAGGAAGATACTTCACGTTTCTTTGCATATTTCCTCATGTCTTAGCTGTCAGAAGTGGTAAATAAGTAGTAAATTCATTTGTACTACTAAGCAACAAGACGCTCCTGTTGCTTCTCTTTATTCAAGCGTTTCATTTCTGCCATTGCAGAATCGAATGTTGCATGTGCGTAATAGTTCAGCGTCATGGCTATATTAGCATGTCCCATAATGTACTGTAATGCCTTTGGATTCATTCCTGCATTTGCATAGTTGGTACAGAATGTATGTCGCAAACTATGTGGAGTGATGTGTGGCAATTTATCCTCGTTATACTTATTGTATTTCTTAACAAGACCTTTCATCATGCCGTTGTAATCACTTGCCACTTTTGGATAGTTCTTTCTATTAAGAAAGAGGAAATCACTATATCCATCAATCTCAACACGCTTATCATTCTTTCGATTCGCTAACACTCGCTTAAATGCTTGATAGGCTTCTTCAACCATAGGAACTTGACGTTCGCCACTTTTGGTCTTTGGTGTTTCAATGTAGTACCCAATTTCAGTATCTCTCAATAGCTGATGGTCTATATTGACAAGACGATTCTCAAAATCTAAATCTGGAAGTGTCAAACCACCAAACTCTGAAATACGAAGACCTGTTTTTAAGAGTATCAGAATTTCATCATAATTTTTGCTGTAGGTTTTATCAGCTTTTGCAAAGGCTAACAGTTTTTCTTCCTGTTCTTCTGTTAGTACGGTCTTAGGGACAGTATCATCATCAAGAACTGCTTTCAGTTGAAAGTCAAATGGATTCTTCCGAACACAATCATCTTGTATAGCAATATAGAATGAAGCCTTTAAAGAACGTTTGTAGTTATTGATGGTTTGATAAGCATAACCATTTTCACTCATTCTAATAGCCCATTCTTTAGCGTCTGATGGCTTAATACTGTCAATACTTCTTACACCTAACTTGTCTTTCTTCAAAATATCCATAAGATATTTGCGTCCAGTTTCAGTGTTTTTTCTAACCTTTGGTCTTTGAGCGTTCTGTTTTGCGTAAAGCTGGCAGAGTGTCATTTTCTTTCCTACAACATCAATACCATCATGAATGTCTTTCTGTAACTCTGCGATTTTCTCTCTAAGTGAGATACAATCACGCTTTCCTGCTGGTACTCGGTCTGTAGCCACAAGTTTCCACGAGTAAACAAATTGCGGTTCTCCAAATGAATCTATATATTTGTATAAGTATCTTCCGTCTTTTCGTTGGCTCTCTCCAGTCTTTAAGATTCGACCTTTATTGTCACGTCTTTTTTCTGACATGGCATTTGCTCCTTTCCTTTATGGAAAGAGCCTTGATACGACTTAATACTATTTTATCATATACAAGACCCTTTGGCGACGCTAGATTGCGTCCAATGTATCTATAATTTTTTCAAATTGTTTTCGTTTAATCTGAATACGATTGCCATTCATAATCAGCCAATTTGCATTTTTATTTTCCTCTGCCAAGCGTCGTAGCTTGTTTTCGCCAATACGAAAATATTTTGACGCTTCTTCAATGGTTAGGGTATAACGTTCCCAAATAGGAATGTCAGTCTGCTTCATAAAATCCTCCTTTCCAAATCACTTATTTGGATTTCATAAAAGTTGTTTTACCAGCAATCGAACAGCTTTAGCAAAGCTCACGGGAGTTCCACCCCTGCATGGTTCTCATGTAGCCATACTCATTGCCTGCGACGGTTTTATCACGCTCGGACTATTGACTGTATGGGAGTATCATTATCACGATAAGAATGTCGTTGCAGGCAATCCTGCTAAAGATTGCTTCTCGGATCACTAACATGAATCGCTCGCTATCTTTATAAGATAGGTCATGGCGGTTAGTTCCGTTGGCTCTTTTCTTATCGAAACGTATTCGATTACTTTTATTCAGTTTTCAAAGAACAATGGCTCGTTAGCCTATCAAAACACATTGAAAGCTCAATATGCTTTGGTGGAATAACAAACCTCCCTGTTCGGGAAGCGTGGAATGGTTTAGCACGCTTCCACGAAAGGAGAGAGGATATTACTTAATTTCAAATGACAAAATCTTTGTAATCAGTCTGGTTTCCATTCTTCCACGTAAGACTTCATCAACGACCATACTTTGATTGCCATATTCATCTTTCATAAGTCGTAGGGAACGCTTCGTTATGTACCCTCTGTAATGATGTAGAATCTGGTTAATCGCTTCGGTATCGCCATCTGTTGCCTTTACAATGAGAGGAAAGGGAATCATAGGATATTGTGTTTTCATTCTTCAAATTCCTCCATAAACTTTTTAATTAAGGCTAGTCCACTGGTTCTATGCCGATAGACAGTAGAACGGTTCAATTTCAACAGGTCTGCAATTTCTGAATCGCTCATGTCCATAAAGTAAAACAGCAGTAGAATTTCACGTTTCTTGTCTGGCAACTCACGTAATGCTTCACTCAACAAATCATTTTCAACGCCTACTGATAACCCATTGAGTGTAAAAATCTGAAAGTCAGTTGAATAGTTATCTGTTGTCGCAAACTGGCTAACAAGATAATCGCCAACATCCGAAAAGGACACCTCACGCTTTGCAATCCTTGAAAGATAAAGCATATAATTCTTTCGCTCGTCTTCCATAGCACGTTTACAGATATAGTCAAACTGATTTTCTATTGTGGTCTGAAAAGAAGATGGTTTCATGTTTCTCACCCCCTTTCTGTCTAGGAAAGGAAGTGAGCCTTGCTCGTTTATCTCCTTTCACTCTTAGTCCCAATGTGAAAGGGGGATTTGTTGCATTACTGATAAATAAACTTTGTAAAAAAGTTCTGAATAGCCAAAAAAGCATATAAACAGATTTATTTCTCTGTTTACATGCTTCTGTTATTCTATCTATATGATTTATAAAACCACATTGGTGGACGTACTTATCTATTGCAGATAGACGACTTTTTTTGACAAGAACCCAATGTAAGGAAATTTATTGTATATGATGTACTTCATGGCGACGTTGACCTCCAACAAACCGCCATTTGGAAGTAATATACAATATTTTAACAGCGTAAATAGCACTACCATATAACGGTTTTTTTTATTGGCGTTTAGTAGTGCTTTTTATTAAATATAAACCTATAAACCATATAACACGTTTTTCTATACCTGTTTTTAATTCAGTAGGAACAATAAAATGTATAGAGGTGGTCTACTATGCGTAAAAAAGAAGATAAATATGATTTTAGAGCCTTTGGTTTAGCCATTAAAGAAGCTCGATTGAAACGAGGTTTAACTCGTGAACAAGTGGGAGCATTGATTGAAATTGACCCACGGTACTTAACTAATATTGAAAATAAAGGGCAACACCCCAGCATACAAGTTCTTTATGACCTTGTATCGTTACTTCATGTTTCCGTTGATGAATTTTTCTTACCTGCTAATAACTTGGTAAAAAGCACCCGACGATTACAGATAGAGAAATACATGGATAGCTTTACAGACAAAGAACTATCCTTAATGGAATCTTTAGCCAGCGGTATCAACGAAGCAAGAAACATCGAAGACTAATTAAAAGAATCCATACATAACGGAAAGAGCCGATAAAATGAGATTGTATTAATCTCATTTTATCGGCTCTGCGTCTTTGCGTCTGGCTCTGTAATCACAGTTACTTTGAACTGCTTTATTTCAATTAAATTTTCTTGTCTGCATTTCGGACAATAGAGGGGGAATTTTTTTAATTCAGTATCTTCCCTTATCTTTAATCGTGTTTTATTTCCACATACAGGACACAATATCCACTTGTAGTTTATAATAACTATCTCCTCCTCGTAAAATAAGTTTTAGGAGACATCAATCTCTCCCGTTCGTTAAAAAATATATTTATACAGAAATAACAAAATTAGGTTTAATGACTCGATATTGCGTGGATTTCAAGATACAATAGTCAGCGGAAAGGATCCGCATGGGATTGTACTATTTCCTCCTGTCGCTGGTAATATACTAGTCTTCGTTTAAAAGTATGCTCCCCAGACCGTTGATATAACTACCAACACACTATCTGTTTGGTTTATCTGAAACAGCTTCTAGTAGTAGATAGAAGTGCGGCTTGTTTTTGATAAACATTAGTATTCTAGTAGGCGAGGTTTTGGTTATACAACGTGTATCTTGGGATGCCCGCAGTATCGTAGTCTTTCCTAATTCAATCAAGAAAGGAGGTCCCTTCCATGAAATTATTTGTAGGTTTAGATGTTAGTTCTGATAAATTAGATGCTTGCTTCCTTACGGATACATTAACTATCCTTCATCAAGGAAGCTATGCCAACGATATAGAAGGCGCAACTCAAATCAAAGAAACGATTGTCAATATGTTTGAGCAGTTTGCCTTCGATAAAGTGGTCATAGGAATGGAATCTACTTCCATGTATAGTGCCCATCCATTGATTTTCTTTCATGAAGATGAGGACTTAAAAAATATGCATTGTGTGGTGACTATTGAAGATCCATTCAAAATTCACAACTACGCCAAAGTATTCAATGCAGATAAAACAGATACCAACGATGCCTTTTTTATCGCAGATTTTCTTCGTTCTGAACGCTATAGCCATTCTCCATTAAAAGAAGAACAATTCCTATCGCTTCAGCGATTAACACGATCAAGAATGCAATTGGTAAATATGTTAGTGGAGACCAAACAACATTTCATTGAAAATCTCTATTATAAATGTAATACCTTATCAAGAGAACTTCGTGATGAAGAAAGTCTATCCACTACGGTGTTTAGCACATCTATCATTGAATTAATAACTTCAGATATGGGGTTGGATGAAATTGCCCAGCTACCTTTGAACAAGCTAGCTGAAACACTTCAGACACTCGGTCGTGGGCGCTTTAAGCATCCTGAGAAATTGGCTAAAACTATCCAAAAAGCCATTCGTTCTTCCTATCGATTAAGTCCAACGTTTGAGACATCCATTGATATCGTTTTGGCGACGCTAGTTGGACAAATGCGTTCATTGGAAGCTTCAATTAAACAACTAGAAAAAGGAATTGAACGCATTGTGAAAGCTATGCCTGAATACCAATGTTTAACGAGTATTCCGGGAGTGGGACTTGTCTACGCTGCTGGCATTATCGCTGAAGTGGGTCAAATAGAACGCTTTGAAAATCAAGCAAAGTTGGCTAAATATGCCGGTTTACATTGGAAAAAGAGCGAATCTGGTAACTATAAATCGGAAAATACCCCTCTTACGAAGCGTGGGAACAGATATCTTCGGTATTACTTAATTGAAGCCGCCAATTCTGTAAGAAGACATCTCCCTGAATATAATGAATTTTATCGTAAGAAGTACCAAGAAACGCCAAAACACCAACATAAACGTGCTATCGTCTTAACTGCAAGAAAATTTGTGCGTCTGGTGGATACGCTGCTACGTAACCATCAACTCTATACGTCCCCAAGGAGCGTGGAGAGTTAGAATAACATGATTCTAGATGCAATTTTCTTGGTGAGCACCTAGCGAAAACGCTTCAATTAGCTAGGCTTATTTGAGTGCGTCTTCAATGTAGGTTGGTCAAGAAAATTTATTGAAAAAGTTTCTTGACTTTATACCACTATACTAAACTTGATTAAAACATTTTACCACATATAAACTAAGTTTTAAATTCAGTATTTCATCACTTATACAACAATATGGCCCGTTTGTTGAACTACTCTTTAATAAAATAATTTTTCCGTTCCCAATTCCACATTGCAATAATAGAAAATCCATCTTCATCGGCTTTTTCGTCATCATCTGTATGAATCAAATCGCCTTCTTCTGTGTCATCAAGGTTTAATTTTTTATGTATTTCTTTTAACAAACCACCATAGGAGATTAACCTTTTACGGTGTAAACCTTCCTCCAAATCAGACAAACGTTTCAAATTCTTTTCTTCATCATCGGTCATAAAATCCGTATCCTTTACAGGATATTTTGCAGTTTCGTCAATTGCCGATTGTATATCCGATTTATATTTATTTTTCGGTCGAATCATTTGAACTTTTACATTTGGATCATAGTCTAATTTCATTGCCTTTTTCCAAAATTGAATCCATTGTTTTTGATTCACGTAGTTTTCTGTATTCTTAAAATAAGTTGGTTCCACACATACCAATACATGCATGTGCTGATTATAAGAATTATCTTTATTATTTATTGTCACTTCCGTTGCACGCATAAAACCAACAAGATTTTTATTAATTTTTTTATATTGCATCATTCGGCGAAATCCTTGAGCCATATCTGACAAACTCTTATTTAATTCTTCGCCATCATAAACATTTTTAACTGTTAATGTGAGAAACAACCAACGAACTGTTGGCTTTTGTTTAATAACTTCAGCAACAACCTTTTGTGACTGAATGCCATGTTTCATTGCTCTCCTCCAGTTGCACATTGGACAAAGCCTGGATTTACAAAACCACACTCGATACAACTTTCTTTCGCCTGTTTCACGATTTTGTTTATACTCTAATATTTCAGCACAATCTTTTACTCTTTCAGCCTTTTTAAATTCAAGAATATGCAGAAGTTCAAAGTAATCAACATTAGCGATTTTCTTTTCTCTCCATGGTCTCACTTTTCCACTTTTTGTCTTGTTCACTAAAACCCTTGATTTTTCATCTGAATAAATGCTACTATTAGGACACATAATATTAAAATAAACCCCCATCTATTTAGTTATTTGTTTGGTCACTTATAACTTTAACAGATGGGGTTTTTCTGTGCAACCAATTTTAAGGGTTTTCAATACTTTAAAACACATACATACCAACACTTCAACGCACCTTTCAGCAACTAAAATAAAAATGACGTTATTTCTATATGTATTAAAATAAAAATGACGTTATTTCTATATGTATCAAGATAAGAAAGAACAAGTTCAAAACCATCAAAAAAAGACACCTTTTCAGGTGCTTTTTTTATTTTATAAACTCATTCCCTGATCTCGACTTCGTTCTTTTTTTACCTCTCGGTTATGAGTTAGTTCAAATTCGTTCTTTTTAGGTTCTAAATCGTGTTTTTCTTGGAATTGTGCTGTTTTATCCTTTACCTTGTCTACAAACCCCTTAAAAACGTTTTTAAAGGCTTTTAAGCCGTCTGTACGTTCCTTAAGGAATTCCTTAGTGCTTTCATAGATTAAACTCACATCACGCTTTAAATCGCTTATTTTAGACTTTAAAGACTTGTTTTCTTCAAGCAACTCATTATAATCATTTACATTTTCATTAAATCGCTCTACAAGACCACTATATTTTTCTTTAACTTACCCATGTTCTTTACTTAATTTTTTATATTCTCTCGCCATATCAGTACTCATGAGATTTCTAACATGCTGTTTTAACCTATCGTTATCTCTCGCAGCAGTCACTAAGTTTTTATAATCACGCTCCGATATAACAACATTTTTGGTTGGTTTCTTTTCTGTTTTCATTATTTCTTTTCCCAAACCAAACATGGACTTTTCACCCGTTGGCACTTCAACACTTTTCATGTGTCGTTTCGCTGGTACTTCTAAATCTGATTTAACTTTATCGCTATAAGCAGTCCATTCATCTTTTTTAACTGCTAAATTTTTTTCTAGAAAATCAATCTCTTTTTCCAAAGTTTGTTTTTTAAATTTAGCTGTCTCAATATGTTTACGGTCAGAGCCACGTTCACCACGCTTCAACTCAAAACCCTGTTTTTTCATATGCTCGGGGAATTTATCTTGTAGCCATAACAGTTCTTGACGATTAAACACATTTTTTCCTTGCAGTTTTCCATCACGCATAGGCACAACACCTAAATGCATGTGAGGGGTTTGCTCATCATTATGAACTGTTGCATAAGCAATATTTTGCTTGCCATATCGTTCGGAAAATAATTTATAACTTTCCTCAAAAAATCGTTTTTGTTCTCCTGGATCCAGTTGCTCAAAAAAATCTCGGTCAGATGTTACTAGCAACTCATTTACAAGAACAGCATCTTTCCTCGTTTTTCTTGTACCTGTTTTTTGTGATTCAATAATTTCTTTGACACGTTCGTTGTAATCAATATTTTTATCATTTTTCAAATCATAATTTTCACGTGTTCGCTCATGGTCAATATCATCATTCGTTCTACTTTTTCGCTCTCTTTGATTATGAAATTGCATGCCTTTTAGTCCAGCTGATTTCACTTTTTGCATTCTACAAACTGCATAACTCATATGTAAATCGCTCCTTTTTAGGTGGCACAAATGTGAGGCATTTTCGCTCTTTCCGGCAACCACTTCCAAGTAAAGTATAACACACTATACTTTATATTCATAAAGTGTGTGCTCTGCGAGGCTGTCGGCAGTGCCGACCAAAACCATAAAACCTTTAAGACCTTTCTTTTTTTTACGAGAAAAAAGAAACAAAAAAACCTGCCCTCTGCCACCTCAGCAAAGGGGGGTTTTGCTCTCGTGCTCGTTTAAAAATCAGCAAGGGACAGGTAGTATTTTTTGAGAAGATCACTCAAAAAATCTCCACCTTTAAACCCTTGCCAATTTTTATTTTGTCCGTTTTGTCTAGCTTACCGAAAGCCAGACTCAGCAAGAATAAAATTTTTATTGTCTTTCGGTTTTCTAGTGTAACGGACAAAACCACTCAAAATAAAAAAGATACAAGAGAGGTCTCTCGTATCTTTTATTCAGCAATCGCGCCCTTTAATGGAACAAAAAGATTTGAATTCCTGTTATAAAAAAAGGATCAATTTTGAACTCTCTCCCAAAGTTGATCCCTTAACGATTTAGAAATCCCTTTGAGAATGTTTATATACATTCAAGGTAACCAGCCAACTAATGACAATGATTCCTGAAAAAAGTAATAACAAATTACTATACAGATAAGTTGACTGATCAACTTCCATAGGTAACAACCTTTGATCAAGTAAGGGTATGGATAATAAACCACCTACAATTGCAATACCTGTTCCCTCTGATAAAAAGCTGGTAAAGTTAAGCAAACTCATTCCAGCACCAGCTTCCTGCTGTTTCAAGCTACTTGAAACAATTGTTGATATAACTGTTTTGGTGAACGAAAGCCCACCTAAAACAAATACGATTATAATTGTCATGAACCATGATGTTGTTTCTAAAAGAAAGGAAGCAGTTAAAAAGCTAACAGAAAGAAATGTAACTCCGATGTTTAACACGTATAAAGGACCTCTTCTATCAACAAGTATCCCACCAATGTAGCCGAAAATAATGACACTCATTGTTCCAGGGAAAATAATTACACTTCCGATTTCGGCAGTACTTAGCTGGTGAACATCTTTCATCATATAAGGAACCATAGAGACAAACCCTGCTACTGTTCCAAATATAATTCCCCCACAAAGAACTCCAATCATAAAAGGTATATTTTTCCCTAATCCGGGATCAACAAAAGGATCTGTTACTTTCCTGATATGTTTTACAAATATCAGGAATGACAGCACGCTAACGATAAGAAAAGAAATGCTATATGATGTTGTAAACAACATAAAAAATACAATGCCTACAGACATTAGTATAATTCCTTTGATATCAAAATGACCTTTTATCCTTACTTCTTTCTTTAATAATTTCATAAGAAACGGAACAGTGATAATTGTTATCATAGGAATGAGTAGAAGATAGGACCAATGAATATAATGGGCTATCATTCCACCAATCGCTGGACCGACTCCTTCTCCCATGGCTACTATCGATCCAATAAGACCAAATGCTTTACCCCTATTTTCCTTTGGAATATAGCGCGCAACTACAACCATTACGAGTGCTGGAAATGCAGCTGCACCAGCCCCTTGAATAAAACGAGCCATAATAAGTAAGGAAAAGAAAGAATGGCCAACAAACCCAATTACCGACCCGAAACAATTTATTATAATTCCAAATAGGAGTAACCTTTTGATGCCTAATTGATCAGATAGCTTTCCATATACAGCTGTTCCAATGGAAAAGGTTAACATAAAGGCTGTGTTCACCCAGTTTGTACTCGCAGGTGGTTTATTAAAATCATTTGCAATATCAGGTAATGAGACGTTCAAAACCATTTCATTTAATACGCTAAAAAAAGATAAAATGCAAAGCCAAATTAAAATTTGGTTGTGTCGTAAATTCGATTGTGAATAGGATGTATTCACATTTCACCCTCCAATAATGAGGGCAGACGTAGTTTATAGGGTTAATGATACGCTTCCCTCTTTTAATTGAACCCTGTTACATTCATTTCACTTCATAATTAATTCCTCCTTTACACTTTAATTCAAATCTTTATTAAAAAATATTTCATCTCGTTTCGTTTAACAAGAAGCCACATTTATATAACAATATAAAATGTGCTAAGTTATTTTATTGAACATATATCGTACTTTATCTATCCGACTATTTGGACGACGGGGCTGGCAAACAGGTTCGCCAGTGGTAACCTGATATCCTTTTAACTCTGTTAAACAAACGCTACGTCCATTTGTAAAGAAAGTTAAATCATTACGATATTCTTGAATACACCGAGCAGGAATTTCTCCACTAAGAATGACCTCATTATTTTTCAGTTGAGTGTCTACGATGTTCGCACAATATTTAGGAGCATCGTCATATGCTCGTGAAAGATATTCTTGTGGTGCATAAATTTTAAAACTAAGATATGGCTCTAACAATTCTGTTCCAGCTTTTTTTAAAACTTGTTCCAATACAATAGGAGCAAGCATCCGAAAATCTGCTGGGGTACTAACAGGGCTATAGTATAAGCCATACTTAAAACAGATTTTACAATCCGTCACATTCCAACCATATAATCCTTGTTCGCAACCATAGCGTATCCCTTCCATAACTGCATTTTGAAATGATTGATTTAAGTATCCAAGAGAAACCGAGCTCTCATACTGCATTCCACTTCCCAACGGAAGCGGTGATACAGATAAACCAATGGAAGCCCAGAAGGGATTCGGTGGCACTTCGATGTGAATGGTATACTCTGCTTTTTTTAACGGTCTTTCCATATAAATGACTGTAGGCTTTTTTATTTTTACCTCCACATGATACTTTTCTTGCAATAGAGCACAAGTCACTTCCATTTGTACTTTCCCTAAGAAAGAAAGTATAATTTCATGTGTCGTAGAATCCACATAATATTGTAGAAGCGGGTCACTGTCGGAGATTTCTAAAAGTGCATCAAGTAACATTTCCCTTTGTTGAGGTTTGCTCGGTTCAACAGTTGTTTGCAGCAGAGGGAGCGGATTTTCAATTCTCTCTCTCTGTGGCAATAGCTTTGTATCTCCAAGAACACTATTTAGCTTCAAAAACTCATTTTGCAAAATAACAATTTCCCCGGAATAAGCCTTATCAATTTTACATAATTCACCATTTATTGAAGTATACATTTCTGTAATTTTTATTTTTTCCTTTTCCGATATTCTAACCGAATCCCGCAAATGCAGGATTCCGCCATAAAGGCGTACATATGCAAGACGTTGTCTTTCTTCCGAATATTCAATTTTGAAGACATTTCCGCAAAGTTCAGACTTCTTTCTGTATGTTGATGAATAAAATTTATTCGTTATCACTTCTATAAGCTGCTCAATCCCTATGTTGCTTTTTGCGCTTCCATGATAAACAGGGTACAAGGAGCAATTCTGAAATCTTCTGATTTCCTCTTGTTCGAGTTCTAATGCTTCTAATGATTTACCGGACATATATTTCTCTAAAAGGTCATCATTTCCTTCTATTACCACATCCCATTGCTCAGGTTCCGTACAGCTCATCACACAAATATTAGGGTGCAGCTCTACTTTCTGTTTGATTATAATTTCCATAGAAAGTTTCTCTTTAATATCCTGATAAACCGTTGATAAATCAATTCCATTTTGGTCAATCTTATTGATAAAAAAGATTGTGGGAATCCCCATTTTCCTAAGTGCATGAAATAATATACGAGTTTGTGCTTGTACGCCATCTTTTGCAGAAATCAGTAGAATTGCCCCATCTAAAACTGATAATGAACGATATACTTCTGCTAAGAAATCCATATGTCCTGGCGTGTCTATGATGTTCACCTTCGTATTTTCCCACTGAAAAGAGGTTATTCCTGTCTGAATTGTAATTCCTCTCTGACGTTCTAAAAGCGTATTATCCGTCCTCGTTGTACCTTTGTCCACGCTTCCTAATTCTGTAATCGCTCCACTGTTATATAATAAGCTTTCTGTTAAGGTAGTTTTTCCCGCATCAACATGAGCTAAAACTCCAATATTAATAATTTTCATGTGATTTTCCTCCATTCAAAAGCCCAAAAGGGCATAAAAATCCCAGTGATAAATACTCTTATCACTGGGATTTTTATGCATAACCATAGGCATACAAAGCATACAGATATTCTCCGGATACTTTAGAATCACATGATAAAGGTATTCTTAAACTGGGTACAAAAAACTAAGCCCTCCTAAAAAAGGACATCCAATTATTTGTTCCCACTATCAAATTGACAGTTTATTTAATAATACCTTGCCGCATATTTATTAACTCCTTTTAAATAGATACTTAAATAATAGCACGTAAGAGCATATTTGTAAAGGAATCTCCAATTTTTTATCAAAGAGAGTACGTGATTACAAAATAGCTGTAATAATGTACCAATATTTGTTATTCTATAATCTTCCAATTACTCCCGTTCTTTTCAAGTACCAAATCAAATTGAGATACCTGCGTTGCTTTGGTCTGCTGGTCGATATACTCCACTGTCAGCGATACCGTGACTTGATTATCCTTACGATTGTGAATAGGATTTACCAGTTCTTGAAAGATGTACTCTTTTCCGATTGGTTTTAATATCCCGTCATTCACATAGTAGGAAAGTTCACTGGCTGTCGCTGTAGGATAGAGCTTGAAGAACGTCGTTAAAAACTCATTGATTTCATTGGTTGTAATGGAATCAACCGTCCCCTCACTTTCAATGGCTTTTGGTTTATAACTTGATTTCTTAGGTATGTTGGTAATGGTCGGATTCTTAACCAGTACCATATTTCCAGAACCATCTACATAGACACTCACTATATAAGCAGAGTGGACGGTCTTTGTATTTTCTCCCTCTGTAATGAGCTGGTCTACACTGTAGGTTACATTAAACTCATTGTCGCCAGTTGGCTCTACCGTCCATATCTGAAATCCTCTTACAGAAGACGATACAGGAATATCTTTGCGTACTGTATCAACATTGAGAGCTTGAAGTTCATCTGTCAGATAGCCTTTTAGACTTTCCATTCGATTATCAATGGACTTATCGGATTGCTCCCATGAATAGTAGACTTTCGCAAAGTTCTCTACAAAATTTTCTACATGATGAGTATCAACATATTCCTTTTCTATGATAGTTGTTTCGTGAATAGTATGAGTATCTATAGCTGTAAAGTGCTTGAATATCGCAAAGCTGAAACTAAGCCCTAAAAGTACCCACAAGGCAATCACAACCTTTTTATGAGGATTGACCTTATAGTAGACACGAGGTTTCTTTTCCTTTGGTATCTGTTTTTCTTTATTCTGATTTTTTCTAAATTTCATCATTAAATCTTCCTTTCTCATTGTTTGATTCGTCCTGCTCCCACTAAATGCTGTTGCCAGTAGGGGCTTGTTAAGTCGGCATAACCGATTGGGTCGCCTGCATGAAACATACGGTTATTGCCAAGGTATATCCCAACATGAGTAATATAAGAGCCAGCGTTATAGGTAGAATGAAAGAAAACCAAATCGCCAGCTTGTGCTTCCGATAGTGGGATATGCTGGGTCACATCATATTGCTGTTGTGCGGTTCGTGGTAAGTTAATTCCAGCTTTTCCATACGTCCATTGTGTCAGTCCGCTACAATCAAAAGAAGTAGTCGGGGAAGCTCCACCGTAAACGTATCGCCAGCCCTCATATTTCAGTGCTTCGTCCATGATGGCTTGTACCGTATCATCATCAAACTCTGTTGTGACAAGATACTGCGTTACCAGTTGCACATAAAACATATTGCCATAGTTGTATCGCCAGCCCCCATTGATAGGTATGGCTATGGGATTGGGGTAAGACACTTTTTCGCCACCTGAATACTCTTTTGAGAAACTTTGAGCCAGTTCAAAGGTATATTTATTTCCACGATTAGCCACATACCCTAAGAAACCACCACCATAATTGTAGGACTGGATAACCGATTCTAAATCTACACTGAGCCTTTCGCTACTGGCTAATAATTCACTGAAATACTTCACACCTTGCTTAATGGATTCTTCTGTACTCAATGAATTAGGTGGAAGACCGAGGGATTCCGAGGACTGCATAACATCTTCCGCAGTACCGCCCGATTCCACCTGTATAATCGCAAGAAGTATGTTGACATATTCTTCAACGCCATATTCTTTGGCATATTTTTCTACCATAGGCTTATGAGCCAGCACTTCTGCGGAAACATTCACACCTCCATAATGAATATTGGAAATTCCGCTGTCCTGTTCATCTGAAAATAAAATGGCAACAAACAGAAGCAGTGAGAAGACCATCAAGAATAATCCAGAACCACCAATCACTAAAGTTTTCAACTTCATGGTTTCTTACCGACTTTCTTAATGGTGGCGGTTTTGATTGGTGGTCTACTTCTTGTATTTTGTAGTGGTACTCTTTGAACAGTAGACGGACGTTCTTTTGTGATTGGACGTTGTGAAGTTCTATCTGCTGTAGTGGTTGAAGTTGCTGGCTTTTGAACGGTTTTTTCTTGAACGGTATTGCCTTGGCGTTCCACTTTTGGACTTGAAAAATCGGACTTAACTGCTGGACGCTCTTGTTTGGCTTGTTGAGATTCCTTATATGAAGTCTGAATATTAGACTGTTTTGAGGTCTGTTCATCATGATATTGTTCTTGTCTTGTAGTCGGTCTTTCATGAACAGAAGAAGCAGGCTGTTTTTTCTGTTTGACCTGTTCCATTTCAGAGCGACGCTTCGCAATGGTTTTTCGCCTTTGTTCCTGCTGTTCCTTGCGTCCACTGGCTCTGTCCGCTTTGGTTTGAGAAATACTACTGGTTAAATCACGGACATTCTCTTTTACTTTGGATTTTCCTTGATATACTGCATATCTTGCATTGGTCGGCAAATCTTTAACCTGTTCTTTCAAACCACTAGCAGTGTCTACCATTCTGTCTTTGGTATCAGCTACTGTACCGATGGTTTGACCGATACGTTTTCCAAGTGTTGATTTTTCCTTTCCGTCTGGTCGGGAGTGATCTGCTTGTGTCCTTGCAGAACTCCCCGAACCCGACTGTCCTTTTTTACCTGTAACAATGGCAGACCCAGCCCCTAGAGTAGTCATGGAACGTCCAAGTTTCCGCTGTAGACGGTGCATGTGAGCGTGCATAAGCATACGAGGTTTTCTCATCACACGACTTCCCACACTTTGAGAATCGTTACTCTGTAGAGAAAACATACTCATTAAATCGCCCAGCTTGAAGTAGATTCCTGCAAAGGTCACAATCTGTAGAAAAGCAATCAAAAAGAACGGATAACCAGCCGATAAGGTATAGAGCATGGTTGAAATACTAAATGCTGTCGTAATAATCAATGTGATTCCAGCTCGTGTCAAAATGGTATTAAAGAGCTTTGTTATGGCTCGTTTTGACATACCATCAAATGATGGAATCATGCTTAAAATAAAGCTCACAGGCAGAAACATAGCATAGATGATAAAAAGTACCTGCGAGAAAATCATGATTCCTGTTAATAGGAATACAAATATGGAAATCCCAATATTGAAGACAAATAGGAAGAAGACTGTACCTAAACGGTTAATGGTCTTTGTAATGGTTAGATTGGTATTGCTTCTGTCTTCAATTTCTTCCGCAACAATTTTTTCTCTGTCTTCGCCATTGTTGGAATCTGGGCTGGTGGAGAGCAGGCTTTCCACACGGTCAATACCGATACTTTCAATGTCTGAACTGTTGTATTGAAGCAGTAGCCACGGTTGCTGAACCTGTATGGAAAACAGGCTATCTCTGATTAAGTCCACGCTGTCCTTGCCTTGACTATCGGAATGGGGCATGACAATCTTCGTGCCAAGTGATAAACTGGCATTACTGATGTCTGATGAAAAGTCATTGATTTTTTTAATGTAGTCGGGAGCGTAGGCAATAAAGGAAGCCGATAGGATAAACACCAGCACAAAATTCATAATGGCATGAATTGCCTTTGTGGTTTCTCTCTTTATCAGTCCCGTATAGGCAACATAAACCCCAAGAACCAAAATCAAGAGTAAGAGGAATCCAACATAGAAACCCTCTGTTGAAAATCCGTTTGCACTCACACCAGCTAAGGTCTGCATATTCTTACCAATGGAATCTGCTGTAGCGGAAATGAAGTCTAAGGAATAGGCTTCCTGTACTAAGTAACCTGTCGCATTGGAAACATACAAACTGATTGTCCAAATAAAATTGGTAATGGCATATAGTCCATACATGACCTGTTTTCCAATCCCGTCCGACCAGTTCCACGGAAGCCAGCCCCAGCTATTATCCACATAAAAATCCAGTTGATAGTTTTCAAGTGGGTATCGGCTGTATTCATTTGCCACATTGACCGTATCATCTACCAAGCCCGCAGCTTGAACCACCGTTCCCAGCATGGCTAAAAGAAAAATGGCAATCACAAGTGTGAAAGCCACTGTCATTGCCACTTTACCTAGACGTTTCAGCGTCCAGTTTGATTTTATTCTGTTTACTATTGATGGTTTCACATTTACACCTCTTTTCGCACAGGTGGTCTGGTATCAAAGGCATGGAGCAGTTCTTCAAATACAGGGTGGAACTGTATCACACCGACACGACCATATAAATCACTGATAAGGCATTGCCCGTTTTCCAAATCACGCAATCGCTTCTGATTGTTTTCGTCCTCTGGGTCTACACCAAAAAAGGCTAAGGTCTTTTTAATCTCGTTAAGGTCAGTGGAACGAAATGCAAATTTTAAGCCGAGGTTATTTTTCAGTTTTTCATCTAAGAGGTCGTCTGTATTTTGGGTCACGAAATATACCCCAGCGTTCATAGCACGACCAGCCCGAACCAGCTTCATAGATAGTGTTTTTCCTTGTGCTACCTGTAAAAAGCTCCATGCTTCGTCTAAATCTACAATCTTGAAAATGCTTCGGTCTGTATGGATAAAGTCTAAAGCAAAGGTACTAATGACAATCAGCATAGCAACGGATAAAAGCTCCATAGTGGTATATTCCTCAAAGGAAGTTTCCTTGTCGGGAAGTACCAAGTCCGCAACCTGTATAATGTTCAGTTGTTTTTCTAAGCTGATAGACTGCTCCACATAACCATTACTGAATAATAAATGTGCAAAGTCATAGTCTGTAAAACTTTCGATATGGTCGGCTATACTGGTACTTAGTGGCGTATTCTCAACCCGTAATTCCTCAATCACTTTCATCAACCCTCGTACTTCACTATTGGTTACTGCACGAATGGCTTTTCTAAGGATTGGGAAGCGTTCCCCATCACGAGAGGAAATCCCCGTAAGGAATGTCAGAATATCAATAGCCAGTGATTCAGAATCTTTGGGATTTTTCATAATCACATAAGGGTCAAGTAAGCCTTTGTTTTTCTCATCAGAAGTCAGAGTGACGATATTGATTTCATGGGAAATCTCTGGCAAGGTTTCTTTCCATCTGCCACGTTCTGCTTTTGGGTCTACAATCACTGCTTGTGCCCCATAAAGCACCGCATAATAGACGATAAGGTTATTCGCAAAGGATTTACCACCACCCAGCGAACCAACAAAAGCCGACGCTAACGCATTGGTTACTGAACCCTTAACCCCTTGACTGGCAAGAGCAGGTTTCAGATAGACATTGCGTCCAGTATCTAAGCTGTAGCCAACATAAATCCCCTCATTTTCCCCCAGCATTTGAGTAGCACCAAAACCTAAACCAGCGAGGAAATCAGAGGTCACGTATTGAATATAATCATTCATATAACGCTTGCTGGCAGGTAAAAATTCTTCATGTAAGCCGAGCATATCCCCAAATGGTCGTACCAGTTTTACGCTTAAATCGTCATAAAAATCTTTCACTTCATTACAACGACGTTTGAGTTCGTCAAGATCATTTGCTGATACCCTTACCACATAAGACAGCTTGTACATAGATTCCTTGCTTTGGTCTAAATTGGTTTCCAGCTCATTCACACTTTCCAGAGCTTCCGCCACATTGGAGCTGGTTTCATTATCACTTTGCCAAGCGTGGTTATCCAAGTCTTTCAGTTCTTTCTTTTTATTGCGGACAGTAGATAGGGCTTTACGATTCGCTACAATTTCCACATTCATTGACGTATCAATCGGGAATGTAAATTGCTGTTGCTGGTAGTAGAAGATTTCAGAGGACGGGAAGTCCAGTTCTCCGACAATGCTGTTAATGGTAAAGTAAGCTACATAGACGGTTTCATCTTCCTGCTGGATTTTCAAATATCGCTGTTTTTCTTCCACCAAACAGCGAGTAGGCTTAATCAAGTCATAGTATTTAATCAGCGTTTCATTATCCAGCTTTTTCTTTGATAGATGGTACTCATACTCTTCATAGGCAGTGCCTGTCTGTCCGTAAAGGTGTTCAATCAGATAGCCGAAGTCGTCCTTATCTAACCTGCGGATTTTGAAACGACGAGAGATTTTATTTTCTAAGAGCTTTTCCATCTTCTGAAAACGCAGGATTTCATCATTACTCATACTAACAAAATCGCCCATCAGCTTATGGTTCACATCATAGACAAAATCAGACAAAGCATTTTTTGCTTCAACGGTAAGACTTTTCATAGAAAACTCCTGATCGTTGAGAAGCAACTTAAAGCCGATAAAGAAACGGTAGTTCACTTGATTTTCGCCAATCATGGATATTAAAGCGTCTGTCTGTTGGTCGATTTTGTCATAGGCAACCGCTTTGAGCTTGCCAGTGACTTCATTTTTGGAACGCTCTTGTGCAGAACGTATGCTGGATTCTGTACTGATTTGTAAAGCATGAATTTTGCCATCACGATTTTGTGCGATAAGCTGTCTGAAAGAATCATGCACTTGTATTTTCTGTTCTGGACTTAGAAATGAGTAATTGTAAGGAACAAGCTCATAGTAAGCATAACATTCCCCGTCTTTATTCCAGACGAGATTGTTTTCAATGTATTTAATTGGATATGCCATAAAATTCACTCCTAACTGCTGTAATGGCTTCTTGTGGCTGGTTTCTGCCAAGCGTTACTTTTTTTCCTGCATAGGTCAGCTTTGGTCGCAGTGCATAAGCAATGACAGACTTCAAAAATCCATAAGGCTTTTTACCATCAAAAGTTTTTGTAGACATAAACCATGTGAAAGCCACAGGAATCCCAAAGTATTTGAGAAATGCTCCCTCTATCATGGAAAGAGGGGGCAAGTTGCCAAGTATCATCACTGCAAAGAGTGACACGACAAACCATGTCATTTGCGTAAAGGTTATGGGAAACGGAAGTCTAAAATCATTGATAGAATACAGTACCTTTTCCACAGACCAGATACTGGTATAGCTTCGTATTTTCTTCATGTAATCAATCCTTTCATAAAAAATAGGGGTAGCTGATTGAGCCACCCCGTAAAATAGAAAATCTGCCAGTAGTAATGTACCGACAGATTTAATAGACGATTTCAAAAATCCCATGATTGGTTGAGATAAACGTTCCTGAAAGGTCTAAATCCCGACCATAGGCTTGATAATCAATATAGTTTTGAAGACTAGCTGGTACTTCGCCTAAAGCACCCGTTTCTTCAATGTAGTAGCGTGCCACGTCATACATATCATCACAATCGGAATGAATGATAATATCCTCTTGATGTTCGCTTAGTTCTTCAATGCTTGAAAAATGAGTGAGCAGAGCAGATAGCTCCGATTGTAATTCTTCGGGTAATTCCGATACCATTTCCCATAGTCGATTGAGTTCGCCAATGGAAGTGTATTCGTCAACCGTAAAGGGTAACTCGTAGTCATGAATGGCGTATTCCTCATATTCATCATTCAAGCCGATTTTCTCTTTGACTTCCTCAAAGTCAATGGGAAAGGTAAACCACGCACCGACCAATTCGCCCTCATTGTATTTGCCTAAATTCGCAATATAGACTTGCATATCGTCCATATATTCACGTCCTTTCTTTGTAGAGATTCAAAAATCCCTACCGCACTTCGTTTGGTGTACCATTCCTTTGCGGAACATAAGAAAACCACTTATATTCCACAAAAGAACGGTTTTATTTAAGCACCAATAATGCGATTGAATAGCTCTAGTAAAATGTCTTTTACTCCAGCAGCGTTGAAGACTAAGCCAACCGCAATAATCGCAATAATTAAAAAGCCAATCAGTTTGCTAAACTCACGCTTGAAGCCAAGATACAAGCCAATCACAACGATTGCTAAAAGCACCAGTGATTGAGCGTTTGATAGAAACCAGTTATAAAGGTTTTGTCCAAAATTCATAAAAATGTTCTCCTCTCTATATTCAATGAATTTGTATTTGAGTTATTTTTTTGTTGTTATCACGTCCTGTTCTTTTACTGACTGTTGCTTCAAAATCTGCTTGTGTCGGTCTGTCAGTTTCGCATGGTCGAGAATGTCTTTTACAACCTGCGTCTGGTTGATTTCATCAAGTTTAATCGCAACCTTTAAGGTCGGGGCAACTTGATGAGATAGCCAGTTCAGCGTCCTTTGGAAGGAGTAAGGCTCTGGTTTTGTGGTTAGTTTTAATCGTTCACGATTGTTCCCAATAAACCAAGCCCATTCTTCATTCAGTTTCCAATCAGAACGAGGTTTGGAATCGTCTTTATCTACAAAACGGATATACCGATTGATAATTTTAAAGGCGGTATGCTCTGGATTGTCATAGACGAGTAAATCACGGACTGCATAATAGGCACGCTCATTTTTCAATCGAATCTCAAAACGGTTTTTTACTTCTGCGTCTTCAATGGGAATATCATTTTTCTTGTACTGCTCGTAGTCCTTTTCATAGATACAGAAATAAACTTCACTTTGTAATGAACCGATATAGAGGGTGTTTCCCATACATTCCTTTTCCTCTTTGCGTACCAGTTCGCCACTGCGATAGCTTTTAAAACTGCGGAAGACGGAGATACATTCTTCCTGTTGGCACTTTTCAGTGAGTACAGGGATATTTAAAATCCCTGTCTTATCGTTAATGGCAAGGTCAAGGCGTTTCATCACACCGCCAGCCACCAAAACGTCCATAAAGAACTCATACCAGCTTCTTTGTTGTGCCAGAAGATAGCTTTCAAATTGTCTGCACCCACGACCTTTCAATTCCACCAGAACTCCTTTGTCCAGTTCATGGGAGCAAAGGACGAATATGTCGCCTAAAGCATAATGCTCTGAATAAGAATAGAAACCATAGTCCTCATGAAGAAAATAGGACAGTTTCAGTTGTAAGATGTTTTCGACCACCTGCTGTACGTCTGTTGTCGGAAAGCGAATTCTTACATAATCAAACAGCATTTCAAGGGGAGCGTCGGGATTGAAGCGTTCCAGAGCTTCCCAAAGGGACTGCTGTAAATCCTCTGATGGCTTGACTTTTCCTGTTTCAATATCGCTTAGATACTGCCTTGTAATACCAGTCGCAACAGCTAAACGGTTTTGAGATAGTCCATAAGCCAAGCGTTTTTCTTTTAAATGCTGTAACCAAGTTTGTTCATTCAGTAAAAATCCCTCCAATCAAAAAGGCGTATGTCAACTTTTAAAGCCCATTTGACATACGCTGAAATTTTGTAAATCCCTTGTAACCAAAGGATTTTCTAATGTTTTTTTGACTGTTTCCTGTCGATTTGTACCCCCCTGTTAGATACGGGGGGTTAAGTGCTGGCGTGGCTATTGCCACACCAGCCAGCAAGATCAGTCCACACCTGCGACTTCCGCTTCGCACGTCGCCTGCGTGGACTGTCTGCTGTTGGATAACTTTTTAATTTCCTCCAAGAAATCATATCCTTTTGGTACAAGGGGAGTATAAAACTCTGATATGACACTTGTTCCTACATCAACATAGCCACGACCTTTGATTCGCTTTAAGAAGAAATCCTTTTGTACGTCACTGCCAAACATCATGCCATAGCCCATTTCAGACATACGACCTAAAGCCACTCTGAAATTAAACTGATCACGGATTCCGTCGCCTAAATATTTTGCGTCTGGACGTTGACAAGCCAGTATTAGAAAGAAGCCAGCTTGACGACCTAACATGACAATCTGTTTCAGCTTATTCATAACTGCGGTGTTTTCTTTTGTTCCCAGCATTTCCATGAAAGCGACGTATTCATCAAAGATTAAGAAGTGTGCCGGGAGACCTAAGTAAGCATAATTTTTGCCAGTCTTATAGTTCTTCATCTGCTTCATTTCCTCACTACGTTTCATCATTTCTTCATAGAATGTTTCAATGCAAGAAAGCAAGTCTTCTTTTCTATAGTAGACATTTGCCATCACAGAACCTAAGTCCGCAAGATCAGCATTTTTCGGGTCAAGAATATACAGTTTTGAATCTGTATGAAGCAAGGCTTCAATCAGTGTCAGTATAAAGTAAGTTTTACCGCCACCTGTACCACCAGCAATCAACATATGAGGGAGCTTATCATATTCCCACCATACGTTTTTCATTAAGCGAAGTTTACCATCTTTAGCTTCTACTTCATCAATAGAAATACGACTGGCTATGGTGTCATAGAGCAAAGTATATTCCACATAGGAATCCTTTAACTCTTTATCCGTCAGCTCACAGTACAAGCCACTCTCTAATTTCTTTTCCAAGTGTAAGAGTTGGTCTTGATATTTTCCCAGCGTGATTTCCACCCGTATCTGTATCAAGCCATTTTTAAGTCGATAATACATTTTAGGGAAGTAGGTTATCTTTTCCTTTGTACGACCAGCACTATCTTTAAAGAAACCCTCTGTTTTGACCTGTTCAGATTCATACCACTTGTTTTCAAGTATCATCTTTGCCAGTTTTTGACGGTGGTAAAGTTGTTTAACCGTATCATAGCGAACCCGTTTGAATACAAACGCTACCAGCAAGCAGATAAGAATTGCGACACTGAAACTGATAATTAAATAGGGAATGTCAATCTTATCTGCTTGTGATAGGTTAAAATCCTGCCAGTTGATCTGCTGGATTGTCTTCACATGAAACAGTCCGACAACCAGCAGGAAAACAGGCAGGAGTGACGCTATCGTAAAATGAAAGACTAAATCTTTACCAGATGGGCGAATCCTTTTACCACGCTGTTTCATGCGAAAAAGTCTCCTTTCTACCTAGCGACTATTTGTCTTGTGTCGGTTCTTTCTTTGCTTGTGGTTGAGCTTTGAATGAACTAGAATCCTTTGTCAGCACAATATCGTCTGCCTTGATATACCAGTCAACATCTGCTCCTTGATAGGTGGCAGTAGCAACGGTGTCCGCAATGGGATTGATAAGTTCCACCCGTGCGTTATAATCAAACTCTTTCAAAGGCACGCTGGCAGGAATACTTACTTGAATCATGCGTCCTTGTCCTTTGGATTTTAAGTCATAGGTACGTTCCTTGATTTCATCTGAAACCGACCCGTCTTCATTTTGGATTCTCACTTCACGACGTAGAGCAGAGAATTTCAATTCTCCAAAAGTCGTGTCTTTATCTAATACAATGCCATTTGCTAATCTCATCATTTTTCCTCTCTTTCTTTATTCTTTTATCATGTCGTCAGCATGTAAAAGGTAATTTGTAAAACCACGAGTGCCGATTTTGTAGCCCTCTGCGGTAATACGTGGATTGACTAACTTCACACGTTCCTCAAAGCCGAAATGTTTTTCGCCAGCTTCAGCAGGAAGCACCACCACAATATCATCTGCTCTTTGAACATCAGAATAGAGATTATAGCTTCTTGATAAGACAGTTAGCCGTCCGTTGATTCTTCGCTGAACGACTTTATCCTCGCCAGCAAATTCTAAATTGCCGAATGTTTTTTCCATGTTGGGAATCACAAATTTAAGTTCCATATTTTTACCTATCCTTTCTTTTTTATTGGCTGAATGAATGTTTGATGGTCTTAAAGAGTGGGGAACGACCTTTTGATTCTTGATTTTTTGTTTTCATAAGTTCACTTCCTTTCAAAATCGGGTAAAAAAATAGACACCTCATTTTTTGAAGTGTCTACCTATTAAATATTCAAATTTTATTGGAAGTATCTTTATATCTTCACTTTTCAAGGATAAATCGTCGTATCAAAGCTCATTCATAAGTAGTAAATTAGTAGTAAATTGAGTGGTTTTGACCTTGATAAAGTGTGATAAGTCCAGTTTTTATGCGGATAACTAGATTTTTATGCTATTTTTTATATAAAAAAACAATAATTTCACACAGAAAACAACTATACATATAACGGATAAGAGTACAATCAGTAGTCCAAATAAATTTAAATAAAAATTAGTCATATTTCCTCTTTTCATTGATGTTTTAGGTTCTCAATAAGGTTCGTACTTCTCTTTTCAGATCTTCAAATACAGGTCTTTGTACTGTACTTATATCTTCTATATTAATTTCTTCAATTGATTTAAATTCTAGCTTTAACGATTCTTGATTATGATCTGTATAAATAAGAGTTCTATTATCCTCAGCAATTTTCCCTTCTAAATCTACCTTCGCATTAAAAATAAACATGACAAAAACGACTTTATTTCCATCTGGATATGTATACTTCATACGAGAACCACTATAAACGGTATAAAGTTCATATTGGCTAACTTCTAGCCCTGTCTCTTCAAACACTTCCCGTATCATCGTTTCCTCAATGGACTCGCCTGCATTCATCCCACCACCAGGAAGTCCCCAATCGCCATAATCTGATCTTCTTTGAAGTAATATTCTACCTTCGTTATCTTGTATAATAGCTCCACCAGTCACTAATATTCTCATAATCCATTCCTCCACCTGGAACGATTCTCTGCGCAAATTATAGATGTGAGGCTTCTGCTTCCTTCTTCCTCCACAGAGACGCCCATAAGAAGGGTACTCCGAAAACTTCTTCATTAGCCTGTTGTTCCACTGCCCTGAATTCGATACATTCAAAATATGGTTCCAGAATATATTTGATTTTCTCCTCTGAGAATGCTAAGCCACCATTCATAGTCCCTTCTTCATACACATCCCAATCAGACATTTCCCGAACCGGTCCACCCTGATCACCAAACCCAGGTCTAAAACATGTAATTCCAAAATAACTTCTTGGCTTCAAAGAGCGATAAATCATCTCAATGTACTGTATTCTTCGATGAGGTAAGAGATGATGTAAGCAACCTGAATCATAAACAAGGTCGAATTGTTCAAGGGCTTCAATTTCGAATGCTGATTTGCACTCAAATCGTATATTCAACTTACTTTCTTCTGCACGATCCCGTGCCCACTGAACTGCTACGTTTGAAATGTCGTAACCCACAACATCAAATCCTTGTTTAGCTAAATAAATAGAGTTCCTGCCTGGACCACATCCTAAATCCATGGCTTTACCTGGTTGAATAAGATTTCTGTCGACATAAGATACCAAATTCTCATCTGGAGCATTCTTAAAAAACGGAATAGCCTTCTCCCGATTCGTATAAAAGGGATCCCAGAATTGTTCAGGTGTACGAAACTTTTGATCCAGCATATTCAATAAGTCTTCACATGATCTAATTGTTTTCTCTGTCATTGGATTACCCCCAGCCTTTTATATAATTGATCAAATAGATTTTCATTGTCTACGATCCAATATCTTTCCGTACCGGGTACTAACTCGAAAAAGTCTTTATATTCGCCTATCCAACCTTCTGGAACATAATTCTCAAAATAAATAGGTTCTGGAAATAAAGAAAAAAGTTCTCTCTTATCAAAATCCACATAGATTGTTGGTAAAAACTCTAACACTTCATCGTAATTCTGAAAAACATCATTAAGCTCTACAATCATACTAGTCAATTGAATTGTTGACACTTTATATTCTTCTATTTTATGGAGAAAGTACTCCGCAGTTAATTCATTAAGAAGCTCGATTCCAAACCTATCTTCCATTTCTATATTCAAAAACCAATATTCTCTTTCTGTTATATACCAGGCCCATGATTCCTTGTAAACGACTCCAACAATTAATATTTGTGCGTATTCTGGCATTAACTTCATGGTGCACTTCCTTTGTTATATGTTTTCTTAGCCAATCCTGTCATTATTGTTGCTCTATTTTAATTAATGAAATTATCTCTATGTCTTTCGGATTATAATAATCGTTTGAGCTTTTACTTCTCAATTTAGCTTCGAGTATTTCCCCGACTTTAAAATCTTCTATATTCTTTACAATAACTGGTGTGCCGTCAATAAAGATCTGTTTGTTTTCTGGATCAATCGATGTAATTTCACCACGAATGGTAAACTCTTCACCCAAATTTTCTGAACATCCGATCATTAAGACGCTACAAAACAATAATACTAATATTATTCTCATATCGAGTCCTTTCTTAATATACGCTTCCAAGCTATCAGAAAAAAAATAACCGTCCTCACTAAGATAACGGTCCATTCTTGTCTCAACTCCTTTGGGCGACTGCAAGTTAAGATATCAGTATATTCTTTTATACAACCATGCAATGATGCCAACAGTTACGAGAGTGGCAAGTGAAACAAAGAAAATGTATCCAATCCTCGTCTTTGTTTTAGAATATTTGTCATAAAATTCTGGTTTTCTACTCGCTCCAACCCACAGAGTTCCAATGAGGTTCACAACAACCAGAAAAAAATTTCTAATGAGTTTCATTCTTCAGTACCACCTCCTTATTGTTAGTATTGTCTATGTTTCATAAAACGCCCCAACCGTAGATTACTCGTATCATTGGCTGGGGCGTTTGTTGGATTGAGCAGCTTTTCTATTCAGTTCCCATTAATTTTAATATCTGATCATTAACAAATGCTTTTAAGAAGAAATGTTCATCATCATTTGGTTTTCTATTGTTATCTCTTTCAAAGCACTCTACAGCTTCCTCAATTGATGTGGATTGTGCAGCTTTACAAGCGGAGATAAGCTCTTTCCAATATGTATCCATCTCCTCTAAGTCACAAATGGACTCGTGACCAAGTAAAAAATGAATTGCATCATATTTCTGGATATCCTCGATCATAGGCAATAAAATAGACTCTTTAAAGTGATATAACGAATTTTTAGTTGTGCCATAAGGACTATCACCTAGAAATAAAACTTTCTCATCTGGAACATAAACGATTGTTGAATCATTCGTATGGGTACTTCTAATGGTTTCAAGAACACAAATCTTGTTGCCCAAATCCAGATGAAGAGACTTTTCAAATATGATATCAGGTGTACTTAATTGAAAGGTGTCTCTCTCGGGTATTTCATTCTGAATAATTTCCACACATTGAGAAGACATTTTCTTGGAATCAACGTATTCCTTAAGCGAGCGATCATCATATGAATAGTTTCGCCAATCATTCAACATTTGATTAGTTAGACTGTTAACAATAATCGTAGCTCCAAACTCATTCATCCCTAAGAAATGATCCCAATGCGCATGTGTTATGACCAAGTATTTAATTGGTGGCAGATTCAACTTTTCTACTTCATGTAAAAAATCTCTTGCGTGTTGAACTGAATTTCCAGCATCTACGACTAAACTGTATTCATCCCCACACACTAGCCCTAAAACGGGTCTTTCTTGATCATTTTGATGCGACGAATAATAGATCGATTCACTTATTTTATTTAGCATGTTAATGCTCCTCTATTTTGGATTCTCAATAATAGAGAAAATCTGCATGCTAATTTATTTTTAACAATTAGATTTTCTCATCTTATTTTTTTACCAATGGAATCACCTCCTGAAATAGACAATAGGATTTATCTAATTCATATTTTAACATAATAAGTAATTTTTAACTTCCATTATTTCGTCATCCACTAAACTGTGGATGTCATTCAACTTAATCGATGCGGAATACAGGACCTTTAGGGGAAAATGGCAAATCATTTCCTTTAGGCAGTAAATACGCATGTTCTCGCCTAATAACTAATCGATCACAATAACCATCTGTAATAATTAATAGTGGGCCGTTTTTCGGGAAATCTTCAGCACGAGAGATTAAATCAATCGCAGGCTGCAGTATGGTTCCCCCTCTGCCTCTGACTTGAACACGATCGGCTATTGTCTCAGGTGCAACATAACCAGCATCATAAGGAGCTGCATCGCAGAACACAAGACGAGCAAAAGGTACATCTCGTGCCTGTGCATAGCTAGCAATGGCGCCAAGCGCCTTAGCGAGTATTTTTTTATCCATTGAACCAGACGTATCCAAAATCACGCCGAATGTACGACCATCCTCCGATGATCCGCTATCAACCCACTTCGGTCTTGGGATATCTGGAGTAGAAGATTGACGGCGACTTACACGGGCATAGGACCGTGTCTTTTCAAGTGGAGAGAAGTACGAATCAAACCACCTTGCTAGTTCAACGTCCCATTGAATCGGAGGTTGACCAAGCGCCCGAATTTCTTCTACAAGTCCAGATGGAAGCAATCCTCTTGCTTGCTCTTCGTGATACATTAAACCTTGTTGAAGTGCATTTTTGCAAAAATCATCTAGTGTCCGGCCATTTCGAACATCCCATAGCGCAGGATCACCTTTACCAATCATATCGCCTAATCCATTGCCGCGAAGCGTAGCTAATTTCCGATATAGGCGAATATCTCCTACCATTTTGTCATAAATCGATTCTGCAGATAATCCTTTTAGCTCCGGATCTAACAGTAGACCAATTCGAGGATATTCACCAACCTGCATTTCTATAAGCCAAAGGTTAATGACATAGTCACAAGCTACATTCCACAGATAAGGATCACGGCCCTGGCAGCGTTCATGATGCTGAAGACCCGCATGTAATAACTCATGCGCCATCACAAAAATATATTCTTCATCGGTTAACCCTGCTGCTGGATTCATATAAATTTCACGTTCTACAACATCAATAGCCGCAACGGAAATGCTTAATCGTTGGCAGATCGTTTGATCCTCAATAATTGTGAAACCGGAGGCAAGTGCACCGAGCAGCGGATAACGATCCATGAACCACTTCTGTGCCCGCTGTGCAGCGCTCTTCACATTCGTAAAATCCATTAGCGAAGCAGAGTGTCCTCCCGCTACACTAACTGCACTTGTGACCGCATTAGATAACCCCATGGCAAAGTACTTTTCCCATTCGGGTTCTCCGTCCCAGTACCTATATCTATACTTTGTAGAATCCCGTACATCCATATCCGAAGTGGCAACACCTGCTGTACCAAAATACTTCAAACTATCTGGCACACCATGCACGCAAAATTGTTCATATAGGGATTCTTCATCCTTTACATGCATATCCGTACGGGTCTCCATATCCGCAGGGGGCGTTCCTAGCTTTAAATCACCTAAGAACTTGGCTATGTATACATCACAAGCTGCATTCCAAGCAATGGGATGCTCTTTAGCCTTTAGATGACCAAGCCCTAAATGTAATAAACAATGAGCTAAGATATATACCCACTCCGATGTCTCACCTCGGCGTTTCGGATGGGTGTATATATATCCGTCTTTCGTAACCGCAGCCCATCCATTAATTGGATAAGGGGTATCTTCACGATGGACAATACTCGTCCTAGAACATAAAGGTGCAAAAATAGGATGGTTTTGAATCATCTCTTCTGCTGCTTGGAACTTCTTTAACGCTGGATTTTGAGGTGTCGATTTTTTGGACATCGTTACCCCTTATCTTTGACTGCAAGCCGTGGTAAATCACGCACAATCTCGACCATCAGCCAATCAGGAATATTCGAGGATTGATCATTCTTCGCAACAACGAGCTGAGCAATTTCGAAACTAATAGCGGACAAGTCTTTAATCAGTTTCTTCACCGTGTGAGCAAACTGCCGATGGCTCCCACTGATCTCATCCTTTCTGGCAGGCAGCTCTTTAATAATTTGCGCCCGGAAAGATTGAGCCAGAAAATAAAGAACATCACGATCTTCAGCAGCAGAAGGAAATGGAACCTTGCCCTCTAAGATAGCATTCAACTGATATTTCCCACTCAGATTTTTATAAAAAGCTTTAAATTGTGTCGCATGAGCAGGAGTTAATGAACCACTCGCCAAAATACCAACGACTTCCGGTGACAGATTATCACCAAACTCACGAAGAGCATCGGAAAGCATATGCCAGGATCTTGGTGTGGAGAATGGTTCTTCCGTTTTTGGAGGAGCACTCCATAGATGATCTGGGCGAGATTCTAAATACTCTATAACGATCGGATGGATTTCGCTCTCGTACGCCCAAGAAATCCAGTCCTGAAACGATACCTGTAGCTGAACATGAAACATTCGATTTATAAGTGCAGAAGACATCGGTTTTACAATGGCACTATCTTGAGCACGGTTTCCGGCACCGATGACAATAGAGCCTTCTGGAAGATGATAATCACCTATTCGGCGTTCATGAATAAGACTATAGAATGCTTTTTGAACTTCTTGCGAGCAAGCATTAAGCTCATCCAGAAATAAACAATAGGGTTCTTCGCGAGCAATCATTTTAGGTGGACAAAATTGACTCTTTCCCTCAACGATCTGAGGTACGCCTATAATATCTTCTGGCGCTAGCTGTGAGCCTAATAGTGAAACGCAGGGAAGTCCAACTTGATCGGCGAACGATTCGACTAGAGCTGATTTCCCAATCCCTGGGGCACCCCAAATAAAGACGGGGCGAATAACAGAAACATTAAGTAAAATTTGCATCAATTGTGACTGTGTAACAGGAACAGCAAGATTCAATAGAGTTACTCCTTTTTTCTTGAAAGATAATCTTATTATAGCAAAAACCGCCAGTATGGCGGTTAAATAGAGAAGATAAGTCAGGCCGGGTCGTTAGTTGTGAAAAGTAGGTTTATTTCCGATGTTGTACCAAAAAGGAACCGTATCAATACTCGATACGGTTCCTTTTTTTAAGAATCATGTCTTAAGATTATTTATTAGCCAAGAAGGCATCCAGCTGTTTTTGTTTCTCTGCAATAATTTTATCGATACCGGCTGCTTTTAACTTCTCTGCATATTTCGGAATCATTTCATCCGGATTTACTGCACCGGAGGTAAGTGCTGGTTTGAACTGTTTGTTTACGTTATTTACAGCGGCAATTTCATTTTTGACCGACTGACTGTTAAATGTAAATCCAAGCGCTGGTGATTTTACGCCACGAGTATTGAATTCTTTGAACTTCTCCCATTTTTGAGGATCTTCATTATCCCAGAGATAGTTGAGGAACTGATTACCGAGCTGCCACTGTGCTCCTGGATTATAAGACCGGCTGTTCGGATCTGTACCTTCAGGCAGACTGATGATATTTTCGCTGCCTTCTTTTTTCACATAGTGTTCGCCTTCAATACCAAAGTTGAGCAGATTGTTAACAAACGGATCTGAGTGAAGCAGGTTAATAACTTCCATTGCCTTTTCCGGATTTTCAGAGGTACGGGAGATGGCAAGCATCGCTCCAGATGCATCTCCTGTTGTAATGGTTGGTTGTGTGAGTTCAATCTGAGTCAGAGGGAAACCTACATAACTCTCTTCTTCCTTATCTTTTCCTGGTTTCATGCCATCTGTCCACATGAAGACTTTGCCTGCTTTGGCCTGATCTTTCGGGAACACCGTGGATGTTGAAGAATCACTGTTAATATATCCGGCTTCATACCACTTGCGAGCTAGTGCAGCTGCTTCCTTAAATTCCGGTGTATCAACTTCATTCATAACCGTAGTTTCTGTACCGATTTTGCGAATGACACCAGGCACCGATGCATCACCGAGATAGTCCCAATCCAAATTATCTAACAATCCGTTACCGGTAGAGTTGGACATATAGAACGGAGTTACACTTGGTTCGTTCTCCTTGATCGTCTTAAGCAGCGGTTCAAGATCTGCCCATGTCTTTACATTTGTAATGTCCAACTTATATTTTTCAAGCAAATCTTTTCTAACCAGCACACCGCGAGTTGCCGCGAGTTCCTTATTTGTCGGAACACCGTAATTCTTTCCGTCTACCTTCGAACCTTCTAGGAATGCAGGATCAAGATTCTTAACGATATCTGGACCAGCTTTATCGAGCAGATCATTTAAAGGTAAGAATGCACCTTTTGCTACGTTTACCGTGTAATTCTGCCATGCAGCCGTAAAAATAATATCCGATTTCTCACCAGACGATATCATGAGGTTGAGCTTATTGTCCCACTGTCCCCAGTCAATCGCGTTTATTTTAAGTGTTGCTCCGATTTTAGGTTCCATATATTTATTAATCTCGGCCTCGACTTTTGCCACATCTTTCTGAGGTGTTCCCGGATAGAACAAAGAGACTTCATAAGACTTTTCTGGTTTCACTTCTTCTTTAACTTCAGTCGTTCCACCCGTCTTTGGTTCCTCCGAAGGTGGTGTAGCCGTCTTTCCACCTCCCGAACATGCGCTCAATAAGAGTGCAAATACAGTGATTGCTGCCAAAATAATGGACATTTTACGTTTTACAAATCTTCCTACTGGAATTCCATTCATGAACATGACCCTCCCTAATATAGTTTACGCGTTTTAAGAATACATATATCTAAAAAAGTATTTAGCCCTTCACCGCACCGACGGTGAGCCCTTTTATGAAATAACGCTGGAAGAAAGGATACGCCAGGACAATCGGCCCGATCCCAATAACGGCCATTGCCATTTGCAGAGTCTTGTTCGGAAGATCCAGCATACCTCCCTGTGATGATATCTGGGAAGCCACATTGGAGTTAGAGGTAAGATACTGGATATCAAGCAGTGTTCGATACATGAGATATTGAAGGCTGATCGTTTTATTATCAGAGATAAATATCATGCTGAGGTACCAATCGTTCCAGTAATTAAGCGTACTGAACAGGGCAACCGTAGCCAATACAGGTAGTGATAACGGAAGAACAATCCGTAAAAAGGTACGAAATTCTCCTGCTCCGTCCACTCTAGCCGATTCCAGAATCGACATCGGTATTGAATTAGCAAAAAATGTTCGCATGACCAGAACAAAGAATGGAGACATCAGCATTGGCATAATTAATACCCAAAGGGTATTTTTCAATTCCAGTAAATTAACATAGACGAGGTACCAAGGTACCAATCCGCCGTTAAACAGCATCGTGAAGAAAATAAAGAAAGCGAAGAAACCACGATATGGCAAATCACGTCTAGATAGCGGGTAAGCATACAATGCGGTTAATGCTACGCTGACAAGTGTACCCACGACCGTTACAACTATAGATACGCCGTACGATCGAATGATCTGTTCCATATCTTTGAACAAAAATTCATAAGCGTTTACACTAAATACTTCTGGAATAAACCGATACCCATTTGCAATCACCGTCGTTTCATCGGATAACGAGATGGAGAGTACAAGAATGAGTGGCAGGATACATAGAGCTGCATAAAAGATGAAAAAAGCATGAATGACAGCTCCCGATCGCTTGGAGACATGAAGCGGATTACTAGCGGGACCCATTTGCAAAGATCTCTCCTCCTTCTAAAATAGTGCGTTATCCTTGTTGATACGACGAACGATGCTATTAGACACCAGTACAAGTACAAATCCGACAACCGCCTGATATAGACCGGCCGCTGAAGACATACCAATGTCACCGCCGATCAAGAACGTACGATAGACATAGGTATCAAGTACATTCGTTACCGGGAATAGAGCACCCGATTCGAGCGGAACCTGATAGAACAAACCGAAATCCGCATAAAAAATACGTCCAATCTGCAGTAAAGTCATAACAATCATCAGCGGGTATAGGAACGGAACCGTAATATAGCGGACCTGACTCCACTTGCTCGCACCATCAAGCACCGCAGCCTCATAATACTCTTCGCTAATTCCAATGACGGCAGCCAAATAAATGACTACATAGTATCCGATATTCTTCCAGGTATTCACAAAGGGCAAAATATACGGCCAGTATTCCGTTTCGGAATACCAGTCAACAGGCTCTTTCCCAAGGAGCGGCAAAAAGCTCGTATTCATGAACCCAGAATCTCTCCCTAGAAAAGCGAGTACCAGATAACTAATCACGATCATCGATAAAAAGTAGGGAAGCAGCATAACCGACTGATAAAACTTTGAAGTGAATTTCCCCTTTACTTCACTCAATAAAATGGCAAGCCCTGTACCAAGTACAAGATTCAGCAGAATAAACACCACATTATAAGCCAGTGTGTTACGTGTTATTTCCCACGCATCCGAGGTACCGAACAGATACTTAAAGTTATCTAGCCCAGCCCAAGGACTTCCGAGAATCCCATCTGTGTAGTTGATATTCTTGAATGCAATGAGAACCCCAAACATCGGCAAGTAGTTATTTATGAGCAGAAACACAATCCCTGGCAAAAACATGAGATACAGCACTTTGTATTTGCCCAGATTGTACAGCATGGTTTTCTTTTTCTTTATTGGCTTTGGCATTGCTCTACACCTTTCCCTCCTTCGTATAAGTTCAATGTTCCCCCTTCCACCCTCGTGTTAACTTCATTATAAGAATCAAACCGCCACATAAATACGTAATTTCGTAACCTCTTATTATGTCATTTGATGACATCGTATGTTATTTAAAAAGAGCGGACGCTCACAGCGTCCGCTCTTCTTCTGTCTCAATCCCGATCTGTCTACGGTATTGCTGGGGAGTAAGCCCCGTATATTTCTTGAACATTTTAGTGAAATGGGTGTAACTTACATAACCCGCTTTGCTTGCTATATCTGTAACGGTGGAATTTGTGTTCAGCAGTAATTCCTGCGCTTTTTTAATTCTTGCTTGAAATATATAGTCACTAAGAGACATGCCTTTTTCCTTCTTAAACAGTCTCGATAGGTAGGCAGGATGAAAACCGACAAATTCTGCGATTTCCTCTCTCCCCAGATCATATTCGAGCTTCGCATCAATATAGAGACATACCTGCTTCACAACCGAGTGTGTATCCTCTCCTCCTGGATGAAGAAGCAATCCAGCATGAGAGATTAAATCATGCGCCCATGCTCGAAGCGCTGTAAATGATCTCGTAACATCCGATTCCTGCGGCTCCTCTTCCGGATAAATACTACGAAGAGTAATACCCTTCTTATGAAGTAGCGGGTAAATAGAATGAAGCATAGCGTGATAATAGGATTGCAGTAACTCCGCTGATAATGGCTTTTGTTCCTGTATCCAATCGATGAGTTCATCTGCTCTGTGTAAAGTTTCTTTTATTTTCCCTGTTTCCATAAGTAACGAAATGTCAGATGCCCATGGTAATGGCACGAGCTCAGTTGAAGATAAGCTGTTCTCTTTATTCGTCTGCATGTAGTAAACTCCATCACTACCCGCCACATTATGCCTGTGGACCTGCATCAATTTACGATAAGCCTCCGGCATATTTTTAATCGGCGTCCATTCCCCGATATAGCAGGACAAACGGCATGACAGATAAGCAGTACATCTGGTCATATAATCCTTACAGGTAGTCTCTAGAAGATCTCGGATTTGCGATTGCTGGTCAGGAGCATAGAACAGAACCAGAACATATCCACGCTGATCGGCCACCGCATCACCCGCTCTCCCATTCAGAACCAATTCTTCGGCAGCATTACACAGCCCAAACTCTAAAATATCCAGATCTTGATCAGGAAATTTTCGCAACCACTCTTCCACGCGAAACAATATTGGCAGGATAAACGTATCTGGATCAATATCTACATGATAGATTCGTTTTAGTTCCTTCATTTTTGCTTCACTGATCGGATAACGAGAGGAATAAAGATCTTTCCAGAAGCGAGTTATGCGCTTTGGCTTCCATGAATGATCTTCTTTCGCATACGCCTCATAAATTTCAGCCAATTTGGTAAACTCCACGTTCTGCATTCTTTTTTCGAGGGCTCGTTTGACCGTATCCATTAAGCTTACTGAATTGATAGGCTTCAACAAATAATCGAAGCTGTGCAGTTGAATTGCCTTTTGTGCGTATGAGAACTCTGCATGCCCCGTCAAAAATATCGTTTCTACTTGGTCCTTATGCTGCTGCACCCAGATCTGAAGAGATAACCCATCTTCTTCTGGCATCTCAATATCACAGATCATAATATCAATTCGATTCTTTAGGAGCACACTCCGAGCTTCGTCCGCTGACATCGCTGTATACACATGATGAATACCGATCTGCTTCCAATCCACAGCATGCAGCATGGCTTCGACAGCATAATATTCATCATCCACGATGAGCAAGCTGTACATTCGTAATCTCCTCCCCAGATCTTTGGTACTTATATTTCATTTTTATTTGTACATACGCGCCACCATCCGCACCATTGTCAAACCGAAGTTCAGCATTCGCATCTTTCATCTTCCGCAGACGATGCTGTACGTTCCAGATTCCAATACTTCTTCCCGTTTTTTCCTCCGGGGTATATTCCCCTTCCTGTAGCCGAAGAAGTATATCCTCAGGAAAACCTGGCCCATTATCCTGAATCCGTATGACCAGCAACTCCTCTTCAGGTAAATAAATGACAGCTATAGTAATAACAAGCGTATCTCTTCCTTTCTTGAAACCGTAGAGAACACTATTCTCAACAAAGGGCTGAACGGTTAGTGGAGGAAGAAACATATCTTCGCACCGTGGATCTAGCTCCAGCTCGTATTTCAATTGATGTGGAAATCGGAGCCTCTGAATTTCGAGATAGTTCTCTACATGCCTCAGTTCATCTTTAATTGGAATCAAGTTACGGTCAGCTTGCATGCTGAACCGAAAATAGCCACCGAGATGTTCCGCCATTTTCTGAACAAGATCATGCTTTTGCAAGGCTGCCAAACTGTGAATGATATGGAGTGAGTTCAAATAAAAGTGGGGGTTAATTTGCATCTGAAGCTGTTTGAGTTCCGCCTCCTGGACACGAAGCTGCTCTTCGTACATTCCGATCTTTAGATCCTGAACCTCTGCGGTCATTTGATTGAAGGTGTGTGTTACAAACGTGAATTCAGGAGAAGAAGATGGCCCGAGCTTCACATCCAATTCCCCTCGACTAACCTTTTTCATCCCTCGAATCAGTGTGTTCATCGGTTTGAACAGAACTTGCCTTAGAAAGAAGAGTACAAGGAATAATAGAATCGATGCAGCAAACGGCAGCAGACGGATAATCTGCTGGAATACAGGCAAGTTGCGCATAATGCTGGCCTCTGGCAGCATGACCACATAATTGATGACGTCCTCATGAGCAGGCACACCGATCATCAAATAGCGATTTTTGTCTCCTCCTTGTTCAACAACCTGATATAGCTTCGTGAGTGCTGTTTTATTAAGGGAAGCTAGACTTACCACTTCCTTGGGCATTTCCGTCTTGGATAGCGGATTTCCCTGATTTGATAGAATCACAGAGCCCCCACCTTCGCCCCATTCCGTGCTATGAACCCGTTGATTGAGGCTGTCCATCGGTACCCATGCCCCAGCAATAAACTGCTCATTAATTCTGACCGTTTTCACGAGATGATAGGTGTCTTTGATCTGTATAATCTCCCACTTATAAGAAGAAACATCCGCTTTTATGCGTGAAGCCTCAGGCATCATTCCCTTGATCGCAGTCATTTTTTCGTCATACCCATTTTGAGACGCCAAGACGGTGTCCTGATGGACGATATCATATAGAAATAAACCGTCTAACAAATCATAAAATCCAAGATCCGCTCTAAATTTGTTCACAATCCGCTGCTTGGCAATCGTGTAATCACCACTTCCATACTGTAAAAAAAACAAAGAGATGATATCTGGGTCTTGTTCCCCGAGACTGTATAAATATCGGTTTGTTTCCTTCAGAATCCGTTCATTTTCTTCTACATTTTTTATGACATAATTGCGATTTGTTAAAGAAACCTGATCTCGAACAACACCCATAGCATAGACATTATTGAAGTATAGGAACAAGACAAGCGGTACCATGATCAACGAAAAACCGGCAATAAATTTGAACCGCAAAGAAAATCTAAAACGATTATTCATGGCTTATCCTCACTATGTGACTCAAAATGAAATCGTTATCAATATTCTGTAATTCGCTGGAAATGAAGTGGTTCCTTCAAGGTTTATCAAATAATATGACAATTTACATTGTTTTGTCACCTATACATCATTTCATGGTTCTTTTTTCTAATCTTCCATATCCTCCTGTACCCCGATCATCTGCAGTACCGTCCGGTTGTCACCCTTTAGTTTCACATCGCCAGCAAGTAGTTGTGAGGAACCGTCTCCGTCTAGAAAGATAGCCTCACTCAAATTTCCTACGGCAATATTTCGCTTAACAGCAGTGCGAAAGTTCTCTGCAGTACATTTAGTAGAAGTAACGATGAGGTAGACCTCCCCAGATTTATCGTAGGCCATACCGCTGCGAAAGCGCTCATCGTCAGGAAAGGGCAATCCTTCTTCTTTGACGGCTAATGCATACCAGTTGTTGTCGTCCTTTATATTCATACTGACACCGCCCTGCGCCCAGAACTTTGTAGCGTCTGTCATATCTAGATCATCTACGCTTGCAGCTCGCTGCACATCAATCATTCCCGTGACCCGGTCATATACGATGGTTCCTCGTGCGTATTTGATGTTATACCAGCCCGAACCGTATTCTTTAGGACTTCCGTTTACGGGCATGCCATCCATAGCCGCGATGCTAAGCAGCTGATTTTCCCAAAAGAATCCACCGTTTATTCCACTGATTCCAGCTCGCACGACGTTGTCGTTTATGCTACTAAGCGAAATACGACTTGGACCTGTTTGCAATACATGTAGCTGTATACCGTTGTCAGCGGAAATTTGATAGTAGTTGACTTCTTCTGGAGTACCCTCTTTATCTTTATTAAGATACCATCCGGTTACGCTCCCGAGAAGTAGAATTAAAGCACATAAATATATCGGTAAAAAACGTCTTATAGCGCCAACCTTCTCATTACCTGTCCCTTTCATGTCCTCTCGCCCCTCTTATTTGTAACAACATATTTATAACGTATATGGGAATGATATTGTTACATTCAATCATTGCATGATCTGTATATTGCCTGCCAAACCTATCGTGCAAAAGGTTGAATGATAATATGAGAGCGAAGGAGAAATGTCTGATGTCTATTCCGAAGAATCGTCGTGAAAATGCAACCAAGATCCGTAAGCAAACACAGCATCCACACGGAAAGATCAAATCCTTACGCGAGCTCGCGAAAGAATAAGAAGGAATAACTTTAGTCACTTGCTCCATCCCGCTTCTTATGTTTATACATGAGACAGGTGTCATCTGTCGCCTGTCTCATGTTACCTATGTCATGATAACAGCAGATCTGCTCACAAAAAAAAGACCACTTCTGAAGTCTTTGTAATGACCTCAGATAGCAGCCTTTTCTCGATGTTATTCAGCTTGCCAGATATCTTTCAGATTCCAAAATGTCAGTCCATCCACGTAAGCCTCTCCACTCTCTGTTACGAGTTCAATCCCTTGAAGCTTCCCTTTTGGATAAATGCGGCTTGTCATTGTCGCTTGACCTTCATTTGCAAACAGTTCAATCGATGACCGATCCAGATAAACATGGAGTGTCAACTTTCCACCCGCATTTAAGGTTGTACGGCGTAAGCCATCCGTATTCTTACCGGACTTGGAACAATCAAGCATAAGCTTTTGATTCGAGATGGAGTAAGTAATAACCGTTTCCTCTTCCCCTGCACCGCGAAGCTTCAAGCCTACCACGTCCGCACTTGTCTTCGTCAGATCGAACACAGCCTTCACTTCAAGCAGATCCTCATCCACTTCCGTCAAATTACTTTTAGAGATAACGCAGTCTTGACACACAACATGTTCACTTTGGCGAAGCAGTTTCATTTCTTCTACCGGATTCATCAGCAACTTATTATTCTCACCTAGCGTAATCACGCGAGGAATCGTCAGCGCACCGCACCAGCCGTCTGCCTTTGTCGGCATATCCGCTTCCCACATATCCATCCAGCCAATTGCAATACGGCGACCTTGATCATCCTGGAAAGTCTGAACTGCATAGAAGTCATGACCGTTATCCAGCTCAATGAACTCCCCGTGCTTGAATTCGTTTTTGTCATAATCATATTCGCCAACATAGTATCCCGTCTGGAACAAGTTATTGTATTTATCCCCTTGTGCCTCAATACCTTGTGGAGAGAACATAAATACATGCTTACCGCCCAGTTCAAAGAAGTCAGGGCACTCCCACATAAAGCCCATATCCTTATCTCCTTGCAATAGCACACCTTGATAAGTCCAAGCTCTAAGATCTGGTGATGTATATAGAATTACACGCGGTACCTCTTCTTTTGTACTATTACCTAGGATCATGTACCAAGTGTCCCCATGCTTCCAAACTTTCGGATCACGAAAATGCTGGGAGCTATCTGCAGGAGGTTCAGCAATTACAGGGTTCTGATTTATTTTTGTAAAATGAATGCCGTCTGTGCTTACTGCCACATTTTGATTCTGGAAAAAGATATTATTCGGTTGATCAATATAGTGATGACCGGTATAGATCAATGTCAGCTCACCGTTATTGTCCACTGCGCTGCCTGAGAAACAGCCATCAAGATCACAAGCATCTCCCGGCGCTAATGCAATCGGACAATGCTCCCAATGCACAAGATCTTTGCTCTTTACATGACCCCAGTGCATCGGCCCCCAGTTCTCATCATAAGGATGATGCTGATAGAAGGCGTGATATTCCCCTTTATATTGAATCAATCCGTTGGGATCGTTAATCCAGTTAGCAGGTGCCATAATATGATAGCCTAAGCGGTAACGCTTGTTCATCTTCGATTCAGCCTGTTTCAAAGCTTCCTCAGCTTGCTTCGTATTGTTGCTATATGTGATCATTTGTCTTCCTCCTATGCTGTTTCAATATTTGGTTTAGCTTTGGGCTCTAACTTTTTAGGATCTCTCTTTAATGTGAAAATTGATATTACCGTAAAGGCAAATACGAATAGCCCCATAAATACATACGTACTTGCAAAACCTCTGCTGTCATACATCATCCCGGCAATTGGCGAGAAGATCGAAGCGCCTACCTGACTCGTAAACTGATAACCCACTAGATACAAGATTGATGACAGACGTGTGTCGAAATTAGCAGCCAAATACTTAAATACGGAGATCAGCATGATTGGCAGCTCCAATGCGTGGATCAATTTCATAGCCGAGATACCGTAAGGTCCTACAACTAAGCCAGATCCCATAATACGGAAAGCCATTAAGAACCCCGCCAAAATCAAGCCCTTCTTAGCTCCAATTTTGTTAACAATAAACGGCGCTAAGAACATCATCCCTGCTTCCAAAAACACCTGGAAGGAATTCAAGTAACCGTAGACTTGGTTGCCAAGAGCCTCAGTCGAGAATGTCGATGAGAAATAAATTGGGAACTGCTGGTCATACACATTGTAAATACACGTAACACCGAGCACATAGAAAATAAAGAACCAAAAATGCTTATCTGCAAACAACATACCTACTTGCTTCAAGTTAACGGATTCTGCGCGTTCCATCTCCGTTTCGGTCATTTCAACTTTGATGGTCATCATAATGATAAAGAGAACAACTGCTGAAACGGATGCAATCCAGAAATTAATATTCGGATTAATATTAAATAACTGTCCGGCAAAAAATGTTGCTGCTGCCCATCCTAGTGATCCCCACATCCGTGATTTTCCGTATTCAAAATCATATTTGCGGCTGACTTTCTCAACATAAGATTCGATAGCTCCGATCCCCGCCAAGAACGCAACACCTAAGTACAAACCGCCGACAATGGCGCCAAGAAATACATTGTATTGAAGTAGCGGCCCGTAGATAAAGATATAGAATGGACCAACGAATAAAAGCAACCCGCTGATTAAAAATAAAATGTGCTTCTTTAATCCGATTTTATCGGAGATATATCCGTAAAGCGGTTGCATACATAATGCAAAGATAGCGTTTACAGTAAAGATAATACCTGTTTCCGTACCATTCAAACTAATTTCCTGCCCTAGCCAGATGGAGAACAAAGAATAACTAGCTGACCATGTAAAGAAGAAAAAGAAGAAATAGGCGCTTAGTTTCCAGTACATGCTCTTTGATTGTCTCATTTCTAACGCTCCTCTAAAGTTGTCTATTAAATGTGTATGGAAGCACTTTCGTACTTACAAATCGATTATATGTCAACCGGTTTCATATGTCAACCGCTTGACATGTTAGGGTAAGAAAAAAGAGCTATCTGCATGGGTTTCAACTCTCCATAGGATAGCTCCATTTATTAATAACAATACCTCTGGGGATACACATTATTATGCTGTACTAGCTTCGATCAGCTTCACAGGCAGGTAAGTTTCCCGCGGCACATCACTGAATTCTCCTTCAATTTCTTTAACGAGCAGCTCAATAGCAGATTTTGCAATTTCCTGTATAGGCTGCTGAATCGTCGTTAACTCTGGAAGTAAGTTACGCGTCGTTTCTGTGCCGTCATATCCGATGACGCGAATGTCTTCAGGAACACGTTTGCCCCTTTTTCTTGCATTAGTAATAAAGGATGCAGCCACCAAGTCATTACTCGCAAACAAGCCATCTACTTCAGGATGCTCATCAAGGAGGCGCCCAATCGGTTCATCATGGTTCTGTTGATGGAACGGATCATGTACTTCATAAGTAATCGCTTCCCGCCCATATTGCTTCATCACATCTTCGTATGCTTTTCGTCTTAAGCTTGCCGGTGTTTCTAATTCAACAGGCCCATTTATATGCAGGATATGCTTGCATCCCTTCTGAATAAGTAACTCTGATGCCATTTTTCCGCCCATGTAATTATCCGATCCTACAACAGGTATCGTGTCAGATAGAAAACGATCGATTGCAATGACCGCAATATTCTTCTGGTCGTAATTCACAATTCCCCGGTTGTGTGTCCCTACAATAATTCCGTCAACTTGATTGCGCATGAGCATATCCACATAAGATTCTTCTTTATCCAGCTGATTCAAGCTGTTGCATAATAGCAGTTTATAACCTAATGACGCACAGATATTTTCAATATGAAAAGTCAGCTCCCCAAAAAATGGGTTACTTGTTGTCGGAATGATTAATCCAATCAAATTGGTTCGTTTACTAAATAAGGATCGCGCTACATCGTTAGGAAAATAATTCAGTTGCTTCATCGCTTCATGAACTCGATCTTTCGTCTCCTGACTGATATAGCCTCGATTATTAAGCACACGAGAAACCGTAGTGGGTGAGACTCCAGCTAATTGTGCAACATCATTAAGTTTAGGTTTCATTGTTTGCTTCCCTGCCTTCTCCATGCCCTATCTCCTATTATTCTAATATTCTAACATGGTTAAACATGAAATAACATGCTCACACGGGTTATGAGTCTCTCTTATCCACTGAATCCAAACTTCCAGTTCAATCAAGACACAGAGACTATCAATTGTTAATAAATACTATTAAGAAGATGGTTAGAATGGTAGAATAAGGATGTGTTGTAGGTTCGGGAAAGCCAAATATAGGAGGATATTATGCTTAAGAAGATTATTTCACTTTCAATGGCCCTCATGCTTTGTGCTGGGACAAGCAGTTCACTCGCATATAACGCACAAATGAAACCATATTCTGACGTTAAGAATGATTGGGCCGCCAGCAGTATTTATAAGTTATCTGCATTAGATGTGATATCGGGTATGGGAAATGGTATGTATAAAGGAAATGCCGTTCTTACGAGAGAAGCTTTTGTAAAAATGTTGATGGCTGGGCTTCAGGTAGATTCCTCCACAACCCAAACCATGAAGTTACAAGATATGCAAGACCCTAAGCGTTGGTCATATCCTTATATTAAAGCAGCCTTTGATCAAGATCTGATTGACTTTATGATTAAGAACAATCGATTTAATCCTACTCAAGAGATTACTAGAGAAGAGGTGGCTGTACTTACCGGTCGTATGCTGCTTCAAGACATGGATGATCAGGAGCGGGTTAGCTGGAATCAAACAGGCTGGAAAGCTGAGGCGAACACACGAAAGTTCAAAGATGCTGCGCAAATTCATTCCAGTTATCAGGCAGAGCTCTATTATAGTGCTCATCTGGACATGATGGTTGGCGACGCTGCAGGTAAGTTCAGACCAAAAGCATCGTTGACACGCAAAGAAGCCGCCGTAATCATCGAACGAATGATCAATGAACGGATAAAAGATACCGAGGTAGCTGGCATTGGTTACTATGCTATTGAATCTTTCAAGCAGGCTCAGCAGATGCAAATCTTAAATGAAGTGAAATTCGGTTGGGCTGAGTTGTCCTATACCTCTGATGGGACAGCAGCTCTGGATCTGGATAATGGTTTTTATTCTGTACCAAGTGGCTGGGAATCTGCCATACAGATCGCAGATCAGAATCAGGTTCAGAAAGAGCTGAGTGTGTTTTCAGATAACAAGGATCAAAAGCTAAGCAAGTTTCTGAAGGATCTTCCAGCGCAGAAAGCCTTCATCCAATCCGTTCGTGATACATTGAAGGATAATCCATATGGATTCACGGGGATCTCGATCGATTTTGAAGGGTTGAAAAATTCATCAGAGCAGTCTGCTTTTGTCGCCTTTCTAAAGGCGTTAAAACAGGAACTTGATGGACACACCCTGTCGGTAGCGGTTCCCCCAACGGAATGGTATAAAGGGTATGACTTGCGCCAAATCGGTGCAATTGCAGATCAAGTGATTGTGATGGCATACGATTATACACATTTGGAGAGCAACCTGCCTTCAGCTCCACTTCCATTAGTAAATGAAACTATACAGACTGCGCTCAAGGATATTCCGAAGGATAAGCTGATTCTCGGGATCTCCAAACAAGCCAATCAATGGATTACACGCAAGGATGGAACGATTACGCTTGAAAATCCGGCCATTAAACTTGTGGAAGAGCGTGCAGCTAAAACGGGCAGCAAATCTGTATTTGACTATCCTTATTTTTTAGAGAAAATTACATTTCAAGATGACCGTGGCAGTCATGTGATCTGGTACGAGGATGAACAGAGCATCGAGGCCAAGATCTGGCTGGCCAAGTACTATGGTCTTCACGGGGTGTCCTTGTGGTACATGGGGAATTACACGGCTGCTGATTACAAAGTTGTGAAGCGAGATACGAGCAAATAGCGTTTATTCTATCAGTTGAAAATGTAAAATAACCCATGGTTTGATTCATTTGTGTAATGGTTGTTGTCAAACTCCATTCATATGAATCTTCCATGGGTCATTCTTTCTCTATTGCACATCTTGATTACAATGCTTCTATTTTCTCTCGTTTTCGGAGCTCACCAAGTAATTGTTATTTCACCGCAATAACCTCAATCTCCACAAGGCCGTCTTTCGGCAGCTTCGCAACCTGAACGGCGCTGCGCGCTGGATATGGTTCCGCAAAAAATGTGGCATACACTTCATTAACGACTTGGAAATCATTCATATCCTTTAAAAAGACCGTCGTCTTGACTACGTGCTCCATACCATACCCCGCTTCTTCCAATATCGCCTTTACATTAGACAACGATTGCTTGGCTTGCTCTAATACAGAAGCCGGGAACTCTCCCGCAGCATTCATTCCAAGCTGCCCTGAGGTTATGATCATATTTCCAAACTGCACAGCCTGTGAATAAGGTCCGATTGCTCCTGGAGCGTTAGAAGTTGCGATCGTTTTTCTCTCTAGATTTGTCATAGATATTCTCTCCCTTTATTCACGCATCACTTGCGCTTCATAGTTTTTCTTGCTTTTCAATTGGTATACAGTTCGCCAACCTATCAAGCTTGATCTGCTTTTACCTCATCGTACTCCTTCAGCATTTCCTGTTGCTGCTCTGGGGTCAGCTTGGTAATTCCAAAACCTGTGAAGCCCCAGATCGTCGCGAAGATAATACCTGTCCAGCACAGGATTGCCCAAGGCAAATACGAAAGAGTCTCGACGCCAAGCGTACCCGCCATGTAAGCACCTGCCGCAGTCCATGGCAAGATCGGCTCAATAATCGAAGCGGAATCCTCAATCGTCCGGCCCAGATTCTTAGGATGCAAACCTCGGCGGATATACGCCTCACGAAGCATTTCACCAGGCATCAATATGGATACCTGACCATTGCTTGTTACCCCAATCATGGTCAGTCCGGTAGCAATTGTCGCCATAATCAGCGAACCCGTCGAACGCACATATTTGAGGATCTTATTTACGATCAATTCCAGTGACTTCGTGAGCGAAATCGTACCAGCAAACGTAATGGCACAGAAGCAAATCAACAATGTACCCATCATAGAATTCATTCCACCGCGGTTCAGAAGACGTGGAATGTCTGGAATCACAGCAGCTGCATCAAAGCCTTGTACGTTAACCATAGCTACATCAAAACCATTAATGACAGATGTAATGACATCATGCAGTGTAAACCCTTGAAATACCATACCGTTGGCCATTGCTACAAACGAAGAGATTAACATAACCGGAATGGTAGGCTTTTTACGAATAGACCCATACAGTACGATCAATACCGGAAGCAGTAAGAACAAATTCCAGTCAAATACCGAACTTAACGTATCCATAATCGTAACAACCTTCTCAGGAATCGCCATATCAGAACCACCACTATTAAATCCGGTGATTAAGAACACCGTTCCTGCAACGATAAATGATGGTACCGTCGTATAGAGAACATGACCAATATGTTCATACAAGTTAACCCCAGTTGATAGCGCTGCCAAATTCGTTGTATCTGATAAAGGCGAAAGCTTGTCACCAAAATACGCCCCCGCTACAACAGCACCGGCAACAGCCGCCAGATTTAAATCCAGGCCCGCTCCAACCCCCATAAACGCTACCCCGATCGTACCTGCCGATCCCCAAGAGGTACCTGTACACAAAGAAACAATAGAAGTAACAATGAATGCAGTAATCAGCAAAAATTGCGGATTAATAATATCAAGCCCATAATAGATCATCATCGGAATCGTACCGCCGATCATCCAGGCACCAATCATAAACCCGACAGTAATCAGAATCAGGATGGCCGGCATGGTCTTGGCGATCTTTTGCGCGATCGAGCCCATAATATCGTCATAGCTATGCCCCAGCCTGATGGCGATAATACCTGCAACAACGGTGGAGACGATGATTAATGGCTCAGGAGGCAATTCGAACAGAACATACCCTAAGCATAGTAGCAAAATCATAGTGACAATCGGCAATAAAGCTAAAAACAGAGTAGGTTGCTTAATCGTCTTTTCCTTGCTTGATACAGCCATTGTGAGGTTCCCCCTAACTATGATGTAAAAATTATCTGTGAACTAAAGGGTAATTGCTGGCCATTCGTTCAAAGGCCTCCTTCAATAGTGCTCTGGGAGCACCGATGTTCAGGCGAATAAATCCTTCGCCAACAGCGCCAAAAGAAGTACCAAAGCTGACGCAAACCCGACTTTTATTCTGAATCCATTCGATTAAATCGCTTTCATTTTTACTAAGATCTCTACAATCTACCCAAAGAAGATAGGTCCCTTCCGCTTTCACGATTTTCAGCTCAGGCATATGCTCCGCAAAATAAGCTTCTGTAAACGAAATATTGTCCCTAATATAATTCCGAAGCTCCGAAAGCCAATCATCACATTCTGTGTATGCGACCTCCAAAGCAGGAGGGGCAAAAAAAGTAGGATTATGAATGCCGGCCTGACGTAAACCATATTGGAACCGCTCTCTTAACTGTTTATTCGGAATTACAATGTTAGCGATTTCAAGACTTGCTAGATTAAAGGTTTTACCTGGCGATGTACATATGATTGAGCGTTCCGCGATTTGCTCCGACAATTTGGCGATAATAGTATGCTCGTGTCCTTCGTGGATAAAATCGGCATGAATGTCATCCGATACTATCAATACATCATAACGAATGCAAAGGTCCGCTATACGTTCGAGCTCCATCCGATTCCATACACGTCCTGTCGGGTTATGCGGAGAGATTAACAGAAGCATCTTAACTCCTGCCTGCATGTGCCGCTCCATATCATCAAAATCAAAATCGTATCGTCCATCTCTGAGCAGCAACCGACTTTCAACGAACTTTCTGTCATTCATTTCAACGCTACTGGCGATAGGTTGATAAGCCGGGGTATGCATCAGGATTCGGTCTCCCGGTTCTGTGAATCTCTGAATCATAATGGATACTGCCTGAATAATCCTCGGACTGAACACAATCCATTCTTGCGGTACTTTCCATCCATAAGCTTTATCAAGCCAATGCTGAACAGCCTCATAATAAGGAGGAAATGGATCGGTATATCCGTAAATTCCGTGTCTTGCCATCTCAGTTACCTTATTCACGACTTGGGGAGGCGCCTGTAAATCCATATCTGCAACAGAGATAACCATCATATCTTCTCCTAAGGTTTTCACTGCTCCGTCCCACTTCGCACTATTGGTACCTAATCTGCTAATTACTTGATCAAAGTTATAAACCATCATTTCACCCTCTTGATTCGTTCTGGATGTCTTATTATTTCAACTTCTGTAAATAGCGATATACCGTCGGTTCTGATATCGATAATGAATTTGCTACATGTGAAACGCCGCCTTTCAGCAGGAAAACTCCAAGCTCGTTCAATTCGCGGACAATCTCAATCTTCTCCTGCGATGATAAACGTTCCGGCGGGATCGTTAACCTGCCGATGACCGAAGATACCATGTGCTGTAATAAATCATCCGCATTGCCTTGCAAATATTCCGTGGTTTGCTTGTCCTCCTTCGGAGTTTCTGCCACAGTTTGCGACACATATGGATTAGGTCCTCCCTGCAAAATATGCTGAATCCATTCAGCAGCTACTTCCATATGAGAGACGTCAATATTCAGACATAGCAGTCCAACCAACTTATTCTGATCATTTTTTATGAAATAGGTGGACGAGCGGAAGCTCTGACCCAATTTACCAGAAGCTTTGTAGTTCGCAATGTACTGTTCCTCATGATAAGCTTCGGATTTGAGGATTTTTAGCACAAGGTCAGTGGATGCATCTCCCACTTTACGACCACTAATGTAACCGTTCTCAATATGAACAATCGAGCGCTCCGGATCACTGATATCATGCACGACTACTTCACATTTAGGACCTATGATCGCTGCAATAAAGGATGCAATCGGAAAAAACTTCTCAAGATACTGCCGATTCTCACTCCCCATCATATCTAGACTCCCTTCTCTTCTTCCAAATAACCTAAGACTATTTTATCATCTGTATAATAATTTATTATCTTGATAAAATCATATCATATCAATAAAACGTTTTCAACTATTTTATCATCATAAAAAAACAAGCCCGCAACGCCACTTTGGTGACGTGTACAGGCTTTTTGATGTTGCTATATATTCTAATTATTTGAAACAAGAAGCAAACACATTATGAATATGGATGTTATCTACGGTAGGAGCGAGCTGCCCTGTCATGAGGACAAAAGCTACTTCTTGCTCCGGATACATCCACAACATACAGCCACCCATTCCATTATGCCCGTATATGTTACGCTCAATATAACCCTTATGACGAACTGGCATCTTCCATACGAATCCATAATCAGAATCCACTTCATCAAGGTGAAGCGTCTGGGGTGTAATCATCTGCTTGAAGGTTAATGGCTGAATCAATCGACGATCCTGCTCATAACGGGACTCATTCAGCATCGCTCTCGCGAATCGTAATAAATCATCAGCTGTACTAAAAAGTCCACCCGAAGGCATTTTGGCCGCTATGGCTTGATCCATTCGATCCCCCATTGCTTCTGCTCCTGCAACTCGTGGTAGGCGGTTCTGATCCAGCTCGGGTCCTCCAAAGCCGGTATCCTTCATACCAAGCGGTTCAAAGATATGCGATTTTAGGTAGGTATCATACGATTCTCCAGATACACGTTCTATGATTTCAGCAAGAATAGTGAATGCCATGTTGTTATAGCTCACAGCAGTTCCTGGTGTACCTTGTAAGTGGCTGTCCTTCAGAGTAGCGAACAACTTGGGATGATTCATTCCATCAGGCTCACCCATTCCCTGTCCCCAAGCTGCTGCGTAGGATTGATCCAAGCCAGAGGTATGAGTTAGAAGATGCCACAGTCTAAGCTTGTCTTTTCCATGTTGATGAAATTCTGGAATGATATCTTTGATAAGCTGTTCAGGGTGCAACAAGCCTTGTTCCCATAGCTGCATAATGCATAAACCTATCATAGGTTTGGTGATGGAGAAGATCGGATAAATGCTTGTACTATCAACACTTTCGCCATTTGGATAAGAACCAAACGAGCGTATATCTAGACAATGATCCTTATCGGTAACCCCAAAAACAGCCGACGGCCATTTATTATTCTGTACATTCTGCTGTACAGTCTGAAATATTCGTTCAAATGATATCGATTGTTCGCTCACTCCAGTATACCTCCATCTATATGTATATTCTTTACTATGGTAACACTTTACTTTAACCGTTTCAAAAACTGGGTTATCCTCTATTACTATTTCTAGATCTCCCGCCCATGTTCTTGTATTCATAAAACGACCCAGCCTAAGATAAGCGTATCTAAGGCTGGGTCGTTCGGGTCTGTTCATTTTCATTATGAATCTAGATGTGGGTACCTGCTGCAACGTGAATAGCTGAACGATATAATTCTCTTTTTCCTCATTAATACTCCAATTTATAGACGACCTCTCCATCTATCACTCGACCATCTTCTGCAAAACCGAGCTTTTCATATAATTGCTTTGCCCAATCATTCACTGGTTCAAAGCTTATGTATATAACCCGATGTTGTATATCTTCTTTAATCTTCTCAATGAGCTTTTCCATCGCAGCCTTGCCATATCCTTTTGATTGATGCTTAGAATCTATCATTAACCGATAAATCCAGTATTCTTTATCTTCTTCATCTATACAATACATCGTAAATCCCACTAGAATATCATCGTGATAAATAGCCAAGCAAACACACTCTGGGAATGCCTTAGCCTGTGCGAGCGAAAACATATTTGACGCTACAAAATCACTTTGTTCTTCAGCTACCTTCAACTTAATAACATCAAAAAAATTATTTCGATCTATCTCCTTAAGTGTAATCATTAGTGCTCCCCTTATATTCATTATGTTAATCTTAGATAAATATCAGAAATTCACAGTTTCTTTAGTTGTTACCCATTGTAGTAGTGGAGTCAAATCATGATTAGCCGTTATTGTTCCCACTAAAATATCCTCAAGATTTGGGTTCTCTAAGTAATGTTCAATCGTAAATTTAATAATCTTTGACGTATGTAAATTCATTAATTCATTCTTATGTATCCAATATAATTCCCCTTCATCAGAAGAGATAAAGTTCATACGTTTTGTTTCTCCAAAATAAACATATTGCTGTCGAATTTCCCCACTGCTATTCTCTATCAATATATATTTCAATTTAAAGTTTATAATATCACTCTTTTTAATTCCCGTTTCTTCTTCAATTTCTCTATAGCTAGCTTTCATTGGGAAATTTAGTTCATCATATTCAAGATGACCTCCAATGCCTCCCCAAAATTCAAAATCAAAAAGCTTACTCCTAGCTTTTTTCATCATCAATACTTTGTCATCATTAATTAAAAAAGCAGTTGCCATTTGTCTTATTTCCATGAATACCTCCCTCTCCATGTTTAGTTTGAGCAGACCAAAGAGCATAGCAGAGCAACGTATATATGTTGTTTTCCGAAGTTTGAGAGTTCGACTTCAGGAAAATCACCTAAATCATTACTACATTGATCGTTTACTCATTCTAGCAAATCTATCGCCAGCTTGAAATCCTACTTTCTTATAAAGTATTTCTGCATGATTACCAACAGTAACGCATAATTTAACAACCTCAGTACAGGAGTTAGCAGCATCTTTTATATTATTTATCATGAACTCTGCAATGCCTTTATTCCGATATTGAGGAACAACACATAATTCTCCGATCTCTGCGAATCCTAGTGGCATCTTCTCGCTTATACCTGCTATACAAAGTCCAGCGATTTCCTGATTCTGTTCATTTACGACATATATCGATAGATTCCTATGTTTATACACTTGAAATAGATACGATAAATCCTCTATTATCTTATCATCATCGGGAACACCAAAGATCTCGTAATCAATTCCTCCTTGGTATCCTTCCTTCATTACATTTTTAAATTTTGTTCTGTCAAAAGAATCGTCCAACAAATAAAAAGAAAATCCATCAGGAATTACGGATTTTTTACTTCCCCCTGTAGGACAGCTCATTACCTGCCGAATTACATTTACTTTAAAACCTAATGACAGCAGTATATTTACGTCATCTTGCAGGACTCCGTTGATATTTCTTATATCTTTACAACAGTTTAATAATATCCTCCACAGTAATTCTCGATCTGAAAATGGAGGGATTAGAAAAGGATACATTAAAGTATCATTAAGCTTTATAACTCCTCCAATTCTGTCATCACCACATGTTATCCAAAAACATTGATCTGTGAACTTCGTATCATCCAAGCGAGTATTCCAGTCATACCACATCTCAATATCAGAGTTAGAATAGATAACTTGATGAACAGCAAATAAGTTCTTTTCTGCCTGCTCTAAGCTATATTGTTTCATGATGTTGTACCTCACACATTCAATTTGATTTCACGGAAGGAGATCAGGTCTACCTCCTAATTTCGAATCAGAGATAGGAATAATTTTTTCTAGTTCAACCTCTGTCCATATCCGAACTGATTCTAATGTAAGCGACTTCAAGTCGCTTTTTATTCTTTGAAGACCACTCGACTGAATAAGGTCTATTACAGCATTATCTTGCTTCCTAGTTCCCTTCATTTCTTAGTGTTTTATCTAACGTTCTTATATGTTCTTTATTCCACTATATCAAAACTTACTTCATTCGCTTTAATAGGAAGATCAATTATAGTCATTTTCTGTACAGATGCCCGTTTCAATGACCGCATGCAATTGACCAGAAAATCAATTTGTGTCTCTTCCCCTTGTAATTCTGCTTCCACACTCCCATCGTTTAAATTTTTCACCCACCCAGATAATTTCATTCTTCGAGCTATACAATATATTTCTAAACGGAATCCTACCTTTTGCACTTTTCCAGAAAAACTCACTTTTTTTCTTACTATTATACTAGGTATAAACTCAGGAATCTTTATACGATTTGCATGCCAGATTACATAATCATTCCTAAATTTCTTAAAAACACTCATTCTTCTTTCCCCCTTTTCTTATAACATTCTTATATTCACGAATCCGGTAGACTTAAAGGGCGAAAGGGACTATGTCAACAGACTTCGATTTCTATTCAATCCATTGTCTTGGTCCAATGACCTTGAATACGACTTCGCTACTATTAAGGAAGTTTGCAATTCTGTTGTATGTAAAATCAGACATTGGTTTTGGTAGATCATCTATTGAGAAATATCCGCATTCTAAAATCTCTGGGGAATTCGGTTTCGGCTTAAGATTCGTATCTTCATTCTTTGCCACGAAAACAAAATGATGCATATCATATTGAGGGTCATAATAGATTCCAGTAAGCTTTTCGATTTTCACATTCAATCCGATCTCTTCATTAACTTCTCGCCTAGCTGTTTCTTCTGCTGATTCCTTCTCTTCTGATTTACCTCCTGGTAAATCCCTATTGCATTTTCCATAGCTGTGCTTCACAAGTAATATTTTGTTCTCATCATCAAGAATAAGTGAGGCTGCCCCAATTAGTTTATTCATATACTACTAACCTCCCAAGTGATAGTTCCATAATATTCTTCTATCTTTAACCCGAGAGTAAGCGTGGGTCCGCCGAACTTAGCCCTCCATTAATTCACTTTCTAAATAGCTATTAAACTCTAATATTTTAGCTGTTCTATGTGCTGTTTCTTTATTTACAAGTTTTTCAACAAGATACAACGCCATATTTATTCCTGATGATACTCCCCCAGATGTAATGATATTTCCATCCTTAACTACTTTTTTATCTTTTACAACTCGAATACCTGTAGATTTATTAAGTAAAGACAAGGCCATATGATGAGTTGTGGCTACCTTTCCTTTCAAGAGCCCGGTTTCCGCTAGAATTAGTGAACCTGTACACACAGTACATATCATTTCGATATTTTGTGATTTAATTATGTAGTCAATTATCTTTCTATTCTTTATTACTTTATTTACAGCACGTAATGGGCCACCAGGAATGATTAAAATATCAAATTGAGGGGCATTATTCAAACTATAATCTGGCAGGATCACAGTTCCTGTATGAGTTTTAATTGGATTTCCTGTTTCTGATACAGTTTTAATATGGAAAGGTTTTCTATGGGGTAAAGTCCTTTTATACAACATGATATTTTGTTCAAAATTAGAAAATGCAGATAATGAGAGCACTTCTGAAGGGCCCGCAAAGTCTAGAATATCAATGAAATCGTATACCAAAATTCCTACGTTATATTGTTTTTTCACAATGTTCTCCGGTATTGTATTATTATTTTACAATGTAATTATGAAATCTTTATATCCTTCAGCAACAGGTTTTCCATCGGTCACTTTTAACATTAATTTTTCTGGAAAAGCCACGAAACTTACTTGTGTAGTCTTTCGGCAAATTGGATAGTTGCCCTCTTTGTTGCTTAAAATTGTTTTCAATGATTGTTCAGTTAAATTGTCGTGTGGAAGTAAATGACCTAAAGCTTTGTGTCGATTGGAACCATCGGATCCATCATCAATATAATGACTGTGATCTTCATGTACAAAAGAATTTGTACAGTAAACAATCCGACTTTCCGGTTTGCGAACTTGGAAACTCTTTGGAGCCTTTTCTATAACTCTAGCTTCACCTTTGCTATCCAAGAACAAAATGTTATCACCAACTTTTTGAGTCTGTATGCTAGCAACATACTCAATCGCTTCTTTTGTTGTACTACAATATTGCAAAGCCAGCCTTCTAACGAAAGCAATAGGAATCCCCAAAACATTCTCTTGTTCTCTCAGGAAAACGACAGCATGTCCCATCGCTAGGCCTTTTATATTGATGCCGCCATAAGATGAAATTGATCCCGCACATCCTAAATGAACAAAGCTGTGGCCTTTGTTGGGTATTACATGAAAAAGCGTTTGGAATGCGTAACCTGGGAAATCAAAGTTCTTACCCAATATGGGACCTACATCTGACTCCTCAAAAGCAATAACTGTACAGTAGTGAAGAATTTTTATATTCAAGCTGACAATTTTCTCAAAGGGTATATCGGACCCATCCGCAATACCCTTCATTTCCTCCAATAATTCCGGAAAGTTCTTTTTCAATAGCGTAATAGTTTCTTCTACATCTTTATGTTGAAATTCCATATCTGAAGGTACTAAATGCTGGACAATTCCTTTTACTAAAGGTTTTAGTGTTTCTCCATGTTGAAAACCAATTTCGTAAGGGGTTCCACGCAAGGTGATGTTGAGCATTCTTGTCCTCCATCCAAGTTTTCAGTGTATATACGTTGTTAGGTGACATATACCCTCGGTAACTTCATTCCACATTTTTTCCCGTTACTCATCTCAGCTTCTTACGACGAAAAAGTGAGATTCCTCCAAAACCACTTATGATCGCGATGTAATAGCCAAAGTCATACCACCATCCGGAATTATAGGTTTCATACAGTCTTATATCATCGTTGAATGCTCCAATTATTAATGAAATAGGAGCAATCCATCCATGCCATACCCCCATAAAAAACCCTGCAGGATCTTGAGTATTGTTACTTCCATCTCCTGGGATACACCCCGTTAGTAGAGACATTAGCATAATCAACATCGCCATCATAAGGAAATATCTTCGCTTCATTTCTATTACCTCCTATCAAAATTAATGTTTCGCGAATCAACTTCATTTCGGTCATAAGAGAAATCATAATAGTTTATATTATGCTTCTGAAACGATTCTGCTAATCATTTATTTCGACTAATAAAGTCTTTTTTCTATCTCTGTATCAAGTTCTTTTAATCGTTTTTCAGTCTTTATTATTAAAAGTGTGATAGGAATCAATATCATCCCAAAAATAACAAGCGAAGTGTATCTCCCTTCAAATAGAACACTTAATATTGAACCTATTAAAGCATAGACCAATCCGTATCTCATCATTATTTGTGCACTATATTTATTGGCTTCATCCCATAATAATTGATTCTTCACTGATCTCTTGGTTCTGTATCCATATATTGAATTTATCATTCCAGGAGGTTTTTTCTTTAAAATAAGTCCAGCCACATACATGCCTAGTCCTGTTAGTAGGCTAATAATTAAACTTCCTATTTGGCTATCTTCCATGAGTTTACTTACTCCCGTCGCCATCTTCTGCTAATTCGCTTTTTGAATAGAACTTAACGATCTTCCCATTTTCATTTGCGTATTCAATTTCTTTTCTTGTACTACTGCCAATGTAACCACCAACATCAATAACAAATATTTCATCTGACATATCAATTTTACGAAAATGAATTTCTCCAAACAATGCTGCCTGCTCCTTAGTAATCTCAACTCCTTCGCTTTGCTCAAAAAAAGCTAGACTAATAACAATATTTCCTTTAAGAGTTAAGTATCTATTTACTTGTTCAAATTCTTTCTTGAATTTTGTTGATCCACATAGTGTTATTACCTTCATTTATACGCACCTCTGTGACTTCTTTAGCTACTCTCATATATTCGTCTCGTCATTAAACTCAATACAAAAAGGCTGTGTTTCAGGTTTTAAACAGTATTCTATTCTTTGTCTAAAATTTTTCCATTCAACTTTTTCAAGTGCTTCTTCTATGGAAAAAAAACCACTCTCCAAGCTCTCTTCTGTTGTGATTAGTTCTCCACCAATGGGCTTCGCTAAAAATAAGGTATTACAAATCGAATTTCCTGTATTCTGAAATATCCCACAAAATTTAATAATTTCTATGTCTATCCCAGATTCTTCTTTTGTTTCTCTAATTGCTGCCTGTGAGAGGGATTCCCCAAGTTCTACTTGTCCTCCAGGCATTTCCCATCCCCTACGTGGCCCCCTTATGAGTAATATCTCTTGATTATCGTTAACAACGATAGCTGCTGCAGAAACAATATGCTTTGGTGGATTCATTGATTCAACCTCCAATATATTTTAATAGGGTTCTAAATACTCTCTGCAGGTTCTACTACCGCAACGCGAATACTTTGTTCGACGAAGATGTATTGGACTACCCCCACATATTAATTTCTTTCAAAAAGGTTTCCGTTTCTTGTATCGTTTGGATATATGGTTTATTTTCATGTACTCCATAATTAAAAAAACCATGCCCTAATCCTTCAAATGTTACTAATCTTGTCAAGTTACCTTTAAGTTGATTAATTTCAGAAAAGTTAATTATTTCTTCAAGTCGTATATTAACGTCCTGTGTCCCATGGAAAAGTATACATGGAGGTAAATTTTCTCTTATATGGTTTATGGGAGAGGCAATTCTCAGATCATCAGATAATTCGGGAAAAAGATTTATTAATACGTTAGAATCCACACCACCATTGAAAATAACGGTGGCATTGGGTTTAGAGCTAATCATAATGTTATCTGACGGATCATTAAAATGGTCAATCATTGCGGAACAAAGGCTTAAATAACCACCAGCAGATGCACCCGCTGCTATCACTTTATTAGTATTGATTCCAAGTAATTCTGAATTTTCTCGAATCCAGCGAATCGCTGACTTTGCATTATACAAACTGTCAATAGGTGAATATAGTCCCTCTACATCTAGTGGTCTATATTCGGCACAGATAGTAACAAGTCCCCGAGAAGTAAAATATTCTGCATGATGTTGAAATTGAGAAGCATTAGATTTGTTATTCGAAAAACCTGCTCCATGAAAAAATATCATGGCTGGCCTATCCTTCTTGTTATCCTCTGGTATATTTATGTATAATTTAAGTTCACTTCCTGTATCAGATTTTTTATATATTTTTTCAATAGCAGTATTATAAGACATCTAATTATCCCCCCTATACTCGCTTATATCTTGTAAAATATACGTTCACCGTTGAGAAAAGGGCGACAATACTCTGCACATAATTTCGGCATTTTCTCACGCATCCAGCCATGTACGTCTTCGTTTCCCATCTGAAAGACGTAATATCCGATAATAGCAACCAACATAAAACCTTCAAGCTGCAGGAGATCATTTTCTGTACTTTCATATTCTCTGTAATAACTCTTCAAGAAAGTATCTCTTTTATCGGATGGAAGCATCATAGCTCCCATGGCAACATCAAGTAAGGCATAACCCGTTCCGTAGAACCCAAAATCGATGAAGCGCACTTCTCCTTCGGGCGTTATGATGGTATTACACATGCTCAAATCCCCATGAATAAGGTCAGGACCTGCCTCCCCCCCAGAATAATCTAACCGGGAGTTGATCAATTGTAGCGTTTGTTCGATGATATTAGCATCAGAAGACGTAAATAAGTTCTTTTGCACACCCGAATGAATTACACGGATCATCCGCTCATTATAAGCTCTACCTTGAGTCGGGCGAAACTCCATTCCTGAATGTTCGTATTGCCGAAAAAAAGAATGCAATTCAGCTAATTTCGACCCCAACTTGTTTATTAGTTCTTCATTGTTTACATCATCCATGTTCATGTCTCTTCCATCCAGCCAGTTAAGGACGGAGCAGTTCAGCAATTTACCTTCGGATTCGAAAATCGTAATTAATTCACCATCTTTATTTCTTAATGGCGTTTGAACCTCGTGGGTGCTCCAGCGTCCCAACTTCTCAAGCATTTGTAATTCTCCAAGTATACCGTCGTATGTATGCTGTAGACCTTTCATTTCGTCTTTTAAAGGATCATGAATACGGAGTAAATAAGACCCTCCCGCTGCGTCACGAATACGATATGTTCTGTTCTCGTTATGCCTTAAGAAAATAACCTCTGGTTGTTGAATATCGTACCTGCCTAGTAAGTCCAATAGTTTATCAATCGTCATTACGCACTCCTTTGAATTAATTAATCTTTGGTACCTCCATTTAATTCATTCAACCAGACAACTAACATAGAAGATATTTTTTCATACTCTTTGAGAGCATTTATTGTGTCTATTACTTGTTTTGTCCCCATTTCCTGCTCAATTTCATCTGCACATTCAATCTGTAACGAACGTTTAAGGCTATATTCCAACCAGTCTAATTTGCTTGAATAGCCAAGTTCGAGAACGACTCGCCAATTAGCATCTATAATTCTATAATGTTCTTGATATCCATCAATAAAAGCGTGAAATTTGTCTTTGTCTACTCTGCCCAATTCATTCAACGACCAGTAAACCGCGGTCTCGATTAAATCATGTTTAGGACTGATATCTCCAGCCGACTCCCAATCAATTATTATCGGACTTCCTTGTTTCCACATCACATTCTTAGGTTCCAAGTCACGGTGACTGAATACGCTTTCTGTCGCCAATATCTTCAAAGAGCGGTTTGCCTTATCATTCCATAAAGACAACTGTTCTACGCTATCAGTTAGTAGTTCTACCCAAATAGCGCGCTCCTCTTTTCCTTTGTTTAAATAGAACCTCCAATCAATTTGTTGCTTTTCGTTCAAAGCTTCATGGCTATTTCTAATCTCAGAGAAATCTGTTTTATGTATGGCAGCAAGAATAGATCCGATCTTCTTACACATTGCTTCGGTAATCTCGGACGTTCCCAAACTGCATCCTTCAATCCAGTCAAAAACCATATAAAATTGATTATCAATGTCTTGTAAAAACGTCCCTTCATATACCTTCGCGGGTTGAGCAGGTATATGATTAGATAAAATACTTGCGATTCTTTCCGATTTGATATAATTGTTAAGCGCTGTAGGTCTAGCCATAATTTGTGGGTTAAGAGCTTTGACCGCGTATTTTCCATTGGAAGTTTCGATTGCAAACATTCTGTGTAATAGACCGCCGGATATAACTTCAGGAGTTTTAATTAATTCGCCAAGCTTTAATATGTTACACAATTTTACGAATTGTAAATTATATTGAGAATTCATTTTATAAGATCCTTTTCCCTTTTTGATTTAATTCACACTGATTTTCGACGATAACGTTCTTGTTTTCACGAACCCGATACGCTGACTCTTATAATTCAAATCTCTCTTTTATCAGTTCCGCTACCTGATCAGCTTCCAATCCCATGTTATTAATTCTCATATAATTTTGTTTTGTAATCTCTTCAGGTAATGAATTTAATCGGTGTTTTTGATAGGTTTTAATAAGTTCTTCCTCCGACCATTTAACATCTCGTTTCGTTGGTTTATGTATAAGTCTATTTTCAGTAATATTTCGTTTTTTCCGTTCCTCTATATCTGCCTCTAGTTCAACTAAATATACGGTTCCTCCCCTCGATTCAAACAAATTAGAAACCTTCTCTATATAATCCCAGTCACTTTGAAGATCGAACGCCCATACATACGTAAATATGAGGCCCTTTAGATCGCTCTTCGATACTTCTTCAAAAATCTCATGTCTTATCATGCCTACAAGACGTTTTCCAGAAGGTGTTCCGTAATCGAAAAACTGAGACACAAAATCAATAGACATATGATTATGAAAAAGTTTCAAATCTGTTTTAGCCGCCAAGTGTTGGCCCACTGTCATTTTCCCTACTGCTTGTGGACCAAACAGTATTATTAACTTCATTTTGTTCTCCCCCATAGTTAATTTGCTTTAATGTTCTTTCACAGTATCTTCCTCGAATTACAATATTACTACCAGATGAGTACTCTTGAACTAAATCTATTAACAATGATTCCAATCTTCTTTCAACATTCCTTAAACAATATAATCTTGCAGCACTTTCACCTAGCGGACCAAAAGTCGAATGTGCGGAAGCGTGAATATGTTGTTATGCGATTTTGTATCTTCTAAAGTTACCTTCAATTCAGTTCTCTTCCCATCTGAATCGTGATCATTTTATCTCCATCTTCTAATCTTATGACCTTCATATCATACGGTTTAAATTGATGTTTATTATAGAAAGCTAATCCTCTCGAATTTGTATGATGACATGAAAGTAATAGCTTCTTAATTCCATAGTTTTCTTTAACTTTATAGATCATTGTATTAATTAATACATCCGCGGCCCCTCTTCCCCTATGGTTCGGAGACACTATAACATTTCCTAGCCAGCAACTATTATCTTTAATGTCATATAAATTTGCATAGGCGACAATTTGACCTGTATTTTCTTCAATGATTACTGTAGGTTCGAATCTATTTGTTAGCAGTTCTAAAATTTGATCAGGTGTCAGTGGATATCTAAATCTCGGACTGACAAAAAACAATTCCGCAGTCGACTGTGGAAATGAACATATCTCTAATAAATCTTCCTTGGATAATAATCTGGAAATATACACTCTTTTCGGCTCCTTTCTTATTCTTTAGACGCCGCCTAACGTTCTTGTTACTCGAAGCCGTACCACCTTAAGTCCCGAACGAGTGCTCTTCCCCGATTTAATTTTCAAGTTCCTTCAAAAAAGTCACTCTAGAATAACCTTGATCGAAAAAATTTTCTTCAAAGTTCACCAACTCAAATCCAATTGATTTGTAGAAGTTTATTGTCCCTTGATTCTCTGGATGACCTAAAGTATATAAAATTACCTTTTGACCGCCGAGTACATTTATACTCGAGCTAATGATCTCTAATAATTCTCTTCCGATTCCCCTTCTTGCATAATTTTTAGAAACTACAACTCCTACTATCTCATACATGTTTACCTCAGAATTGTATATGAAACCTGAATGTCCAATAACTTCATTTAACTCAGTAGCTACATAGTAGTTTGATTTTGATTCATTAGCTTTAAATTGAGACCACCTAAGCGGATAACGATCGATTACAAATGGAGGAAACTGTAGTGGATACTCTTTCATTATAGAACTGATACTTTCTGAATCCTCTTCTCTGAATTGTCTGAATTCGATCATCAATAATCACCATCCAAAGTATCTATGAAATCACTCACAAAAAATCATGCTTTTTTATACATCGATTTTAAAATCAATCTCTAATTCACTTGCTGGTTTGCCTCTTAAACCCCAATTCTCCATAGCTGGTTCAAGTAAAATAATCATCGTATCATATTCTTCGATTCCTAATCTTTTTACGTTTCTTGTTATGGTTTTGTAGAGAGTCCTTTTTGCATCCAATGATCTACCAGAAAACATAGTAATTTCTATTAGAGTAAACATCCCTGTCTTATATGGTGGAATTTCAAAGCTTAAATCGTCATGTTCATATAAAGTTTGTATTCGATCGTCTTCTGGAATCTCTAGAGCCTCAACAAGAGCACTGTGTACTTCATCTAATAATTCACGTTTGTGTTGTTCACTTCGACCTCTTCTTATATCAATCTTAACCCTAGGCATCGCCGAAACCTCCAACTTAATAGATTCTTCGAATTGCTTATACTGTTCCTTGAATAGCATCTATAGATCTATATAATGACTTTGATTTTCCATTCCGTCAGTTTCATTAAATCCCAACGTTTTATAAAAAGCATATGCCTTTTCATTATCTGTTTTTAATACTAGTCTCTTAAAGTAAGGTTTCCCCTCCTTAATTACTGCTTTTATTAATTCTTTTCCAATACCTTTATTCCTGTATTCAGGTTTTACATAAAGTCTTCTTATTCTTCCTATTCCTTCATTTACACTAACCTCTCGATTCAATCCACATATCCCAATATATTCTTCCTGATATACAACAACAAACAGTACTTCTCCCTCTTGAGAAAAAGTATTTATCCCCATTCTATATTCATTAACTAATCGAGCCATATGACGGAAGCCTTCATTTTGACTACTTTCAACGAGATGACTAATTGCTGAAATGTCTAGTCGATCAATTTTCAATATTTTTATTGCTTCCATATAATTTTATACACCTTTTTCCATAAATGATATATACATGTTCTTATGGTGATATTAAGTCAATTAAGTATTTCATAGATCACGGTTCATAAGATTTATTAATATATGTGTGTACATAGGTGAATGATAACGTTTAGTTATCCATGATCATCGCAAAATTGGTTGAAAGGGGTGATTAAGCATGGAAAGTACAACTGTAAATTATAATGTACATAACGTTCATCTCGGTGATGGAAAATCTTATTTCGATGGTGGTTTACTTTCTTTCATCGGGTGGTCTATACTCGGTGGAATTATAACAATAGTAACGTTAGGAATATGTTATCCTTGGGCACTTTGCATGGTTTATGGCTGGAAAATTAATCATACGGTTGTTGAAGGTAGAAGACTTAAATTCCACGGAACTGCAATAGGACTCTTCGGTAACTGGATTAAGTGGTTGCTGCTTTGCATAATTACATTAGGGATTTATAGCTTCTGGTTATTCATTGCACTTGAGAAATGGAAAGTTAAGAATACTACTTTTGCATGATTTAATAAAAAGCCCCTCGTTAAGGGGGCTTTTTCAATTTACTATCTAAACCAGCATTCATTCCTTCCATACCCAGGACATTATGATGTCGAAAAAGATTTCTTGGCTTTATTGCTCTAAGTAACCTCTTAAAGTTGAACACACCTTTTCAATTTCATTTATATCACCATGTGCTTCCATCCAATTTCTCAGTTCCATCGGGTTCCAATATTCTTTTGGGGTGCCTGGGGATCGCGGGATTAAGTGCACATGGAAGTGAGGAAATGCATCTCCTTGAACAAAACAATAGATATGTTCGGCGTTAAGGATTTTCTTTAGTGCATCTCCAACCCGATTTAATACAGAGCCGATCATCCGAGATTCATCCTCGGTCATATCTCCAAATCCAGGGACATGTCTTTTCAAATCCACAATTAAATAACCTATATAAACAAAATTATCATTTGACCCCATATGACCAACGTACACCAAGTCATTTTCATAAATACATCCCCCAGGGACAGTCACTTCCCCTTTATGTTTCCTACAAATGAAACAATCCTTTTCATCCATCTGAACTCCCCCTTTATCGTTTCCCATTAACTTAATAAGTGTAGTGACTCTAACTCTTGAAGAACATCCTCTACATCACAGTCTGGATTTAACATCTGGATCATCTCTGCCGTTATTGGAGTACCACTATAAATATTCGCAACAATATCTAATGAAGGCGTTAAGTCAAAGTAATCTATCACGAATTCCACAAAATCCTCTGGTGTTTGAAAAATCGTACCTAACAAAAAACCAGACCCATCCTCTTCTCCCTCCGGAATCTCTACCTTCCCTTTTTGCCATTCAAGATCACAATTTTCACGCCATATACAAAAAGTAACATCCTCACTTTCTATTGCCTCATCCTCAAGTAATGAGAATAATACCTTTGGAACTCCTTCATATATTCCAGGCCATATTTCATGTTCATCTCGTGCATAAGGACTTAATTCAGACTCATGATCAAAACCTTTTATAATGGTTCCTTCAGGAGCAAATAAGATAAATAAATGATCCCCTGCTCCATTATCGATTTTAGCCATCGAAATCTTATCTTTCCATTCAGGAACAAAACTATGGTAACGAAGCCATTCATCCCGACATAGTACTATATTTAATAAAGCATGGATTTTCATAAGCTTCTTCAATTTTATCGGTTCTAACAAATTCTCTAAAACGTTCATATGTATACATTCTCCTAATAATTTAGCATTTGTGATATATAGGATTTTGATGATGTTACATACACAGCGATTTCCAATCATTCCACGCTTTTATGTATCCAGGCAAATCATGTGGGTGATGCTTTATGCTAAGGCCTATGCGGCAATATAGTTGTATGAGGACCTCTTCAATTAACCTTGGTTTTTCAATGCATCCTTGTTCAAGAAAGTCAGAAGTGGTAAATAAGGTGTCTATGTTCATATCATCAGGTGAAGAACAAAAAGCATAAAGAAAATCATAAATAATGGGTCCTACCATTGGTGAAGGATCAATAACAGCGATCAAAGTCGATTCATTGTACACAAAATTATGAACTCCTGTATCACCATGCAATAAGTACTTTTCTCCTTGCTCTAAATCATTCTCAAACAATTTACTTGCTTTTGATTTAACGAAATAATAGTCTTCGATAGATAATAAGTTTCCTATATTTATTTTGGCTTCTTCAATACCTATTTCATTAAATTCCTTCCAAGTACTACGTGGGTATTCAATACTCCCCGACAAGCTCATGTCTTCATATTTAATATATTTATTAAATAAATCTTTAACCAATCTGGTTAGCCATTCTTTCTTCGCACCCCGATTAAAATGAGTTGTACCATCAATAAAAGTATAAGCAAAACATGTTTTGTCCTGGCCAGTAAAAAGGATCTTTGGTAATAACGCTGAGCTTTTATAGGTATTCAACAACTGTTCAACCAATTGAATTTGCTTAGGGTGATCAAATTTCAGAATATACTTATTATTTTGATTTGATTCCAATTTTAGAACAAGGCCCGAAGTTGTTCCAGACATTCTCTGAATTTCAATAATTTCATCGTCAATTTGATGTAATTGAAATAACTTATTAATCTCGTAAATGGTAGGTTCAAGTATCATTCATTATTCTCCTTATTGCATTGATTTCATATAACCTTCCTGTCTTTACTTGATCTTTGTGATCACAAATTCTTGTGAAACTATAGTATGTTGACCTTCTAACCCCTCGATCTCAATGCTCTCTTCCATCTCAGTGAATCCTATATTATGGTGTTCAAAAAATTTCTTCCAAAATCTAACCGCTGACTTATTAATCTTTAACTGCTCAACTCTTACTGTCCCATCTAATTTACTTATAACTAACTCGACAGCCCGTGCTGCAATATTTCTACCTCTGTATTTCTTTAAAAGAAATAACTCTTGAATAGTATAATCAACTTCCTCAATTACAAAAGGCGGTGAACAAACTAATATAAATCCAATGACTTTCTCGTTAGTCTTAATAAAGTAAGGATGCAACTCTTGCCTTTCAAGGTACAAGTATGTATTAGTAGGATCAAAATTCCCATTATCTTTTGGTTCATCACCTGTGAATTCGGATAAATCATACAGATATAAATTGTAAAGGTTCAAAAACAACTCTTGTTGTTCTTGGTTTATTCTAGTGATTTGTATATTCATATCAATTACACCATCTTCCTTATTATTTGAGACCTTTCATCTATGATCTGTATTCACGAAACGACCCAGCCTTAGATATCTTCTTATCTTAGGCTGGGTCGTTTGTTGTCTGAGCTTGATTCCTTGACTATACATCCAACAATCAAACTGTACATTATTGATTCACTCTTTTGACTTCATCGAATCATCACAAAAAATGCGCTCTTTCTTCCTTGGTTTGAACTGAATATATAATTCGGGTACTTGTTAGCAATCGGTGGTATCTGGTCTTCAGGGAAGAATTTAAGATCCTTCATCTCATCGTTATCTGGATTTATCTTTCCTTCCTTTATTCTGCATTCAAATACAATGGTTAAGTATTCAACTTGGTGACCATTACCATAAGTAAATCTCTGCTCATCCCCACCATATACTCCGATGATTCTCTCGGGTTCAATAACAAGTCCTGTCTCTTCAAAAGCTTCTCTGATCATAGCCTGAGCTGGTGTTTCTCCAATTTCGATCGCTCCAGCGATTAAACCCCAGTTTTGTTCATTATGTTTTCTTCCAAATAGGATTTCACCTTGTTCATTTCTGATGATGCCTAAAACTGCTGGCATGAAGATAAGTTGGTTTCCTATCTTCTCTCTAAGACTTTTATAATAATCTGACATTCCCATGTAGGATACTCCTCCGTCTCTCACTAATGTCGTATAATGTTATATGTAGTGACCCGCTTTTTGATTTTCACAATCAGTCCCAATAGTAAAGATAACTTCTCCGATCGTTTCCGATCTCCAGCATTCCACTCTTCCTCGATTCACCAAATCACTATAAAATCACTATAATTCTTTTATTAACTCACCAGGTAGTTCAAGCTTCTTATAATTACTTTCAATAAATGTATTAAACCATATTGCGTGATAAGTTCTTAACCCTGCATTGAAAGCTCCGTCTAACTCATTAGAACCGCCATCTCCTATAAAAATTGATTCGTGTGAGCTTACTGAAATACGTTCACATGCTAATTGATATATTCTTATATCCGGCTTAGCGATTCCGACCTCATATGAAAAAATAAAATCATCAAAATACTGAGCGAGCTCACTTTCTTTCCAGTACCTTACTTCCTCTTCTGTACAATTACTAATTAATCCTATCTTGATGTTATTCTTACGAAGATATTCTAATAGCTCCAATATGTCTGAACGAATATGTAAAAATGGAATGATTTTCTCTTTGATTCTTTCCTGATACAAGATTTGAACTGCTTCATTGTTAGACTTTAATTGTCTATTCTCCAAAATGTCTTTAATAACTTCGAAGTAATTTGAGAATATCCCTATCATCCTCTTCTGCTGACGACTACTCCATTCTTCCTTAAAATCTTCTGTTGTAATCCCAAGCGATTCCAGATAATCATATTTCCGATTCGATATTCGTTTTCCGTTTGAAAACTCAGTTATTAATGTTTCGAATAAATCAAAGAATACTGCTTTGGTCTTCAAATACATCAGCTCCTTGAATTATCGCTCTTGTTAAGCTTTCGGATTCTTTCGAATAACGTTATTGTATTCACGACGCATGAAACTCTTGTTACCTGAAGTTAAGTTTTCGTTGAATGGCTATAATTTCTTAACAATTATATATCTTAGTAGATATTCTTTTGTTTCATTGTCTTTATATTGCAGTGTCTCCTTTATAGACCCGACTTCAACAATGTCATGCTCTGAAAAATGCTTTATTAAATCCTCTTCACTAAAAAAATGCGAAAATTTGTTAGCTTTGTATTCATAAGTTCCTTCTTCTATTTTTTTACCCTTACCATAATTTTGATCTTTATCAGAAAAGCATGTGAAATACATGATTCCGTTATTTTTTAATAGCTTTACACAATTCAATATTATTGTCTTCCTATCATGTTGTAAAAATAAATGTAATAAATCGTAGCAGTAAATGGCATCGTATTTCTTGTTGGTTTCTAATTCATCTAAGATGGAGCCTTGAATAAAATTAGTATTTTCATCCCACATTAAAGCCATTTGAATAGCATCATATGAGAGTTCGATTCCATCCACTTGGAAACTAGAAGAAAAAGCTTTTGTGTTCCTACCATAGCCCGATCCGACAACTAATATATTATTAACGTTGTGTCTGTTAAAAGTAGCAATTGCATGATAAACAGTTGGGCTTGGTTCAACTCCCCATATCATACCTTCATCTCGATATCGCTGCTGCCAATAAGGTTCCATTTCATCACCTATACCTATGTCCATGATTCACTCTCAAAATAGTCCCTTATAGGACTCTTCCTTGATTTAATGTCTTCCGGATACATAATATTCCTATTGGTCCGACCGGTGCTGCTATAGAAAACTCAACTATTATCCCATTAACTAACGATGTCATGTTATTACCTCGTTTTACCCTTAAATATATTTACTCCTGATATAACACATAAGGAAAATAGTAATAATAATCTTAACCAATCCATTAACAGCCAAAAGCCACCGCCAGTTACAATATCTGGACTCAAGTTATATTCATCTACAAAAATACCCATGTTCCAAAATAACTTTAGTGAAATTATGAATGAAATTAAACTCAATAAAAATAATAAGATGGATAGAAATCTCTTATTCAAGATATATTCTCCTTTGCATTCAAGTTTAGTTCAAACAATGAATTTCACCTCTTTATTTTTATTCAAATAATTGAACTTTAATTTCTTTAAAATCAATAGAAATATATGAGTGTAATTGGCTTCTATGATGGTATAAATGACTTAAGATTTCTAAAAGCCATTCGAATCTCGTGTACCTAACTCCCCAGTAAGATTCTTTATATTCAAACAATTCTTCTTCAGAAAAACATGAAAATTCTTCAACTAATTCATTGTAATTCAATATCAGTTTCTTTTTAATTTCTTCAATAGTTCTAAGAGTATTTCTCTCATAATATTCTTGCATCTCTATTAAACTAGCTTCATTTAAGATTAATAGATCAGCTTTACATATAAGCGATATATGAGATAACAATTCTATATAGGATCTTTTATCATCTATAGGTTTTGAATTTAAATCAGTTTCAGGTAATTGGTTGATTATTTCAATAACTGAATCAACAGCAATTTTTATTTGATGAAAAACTGAAGATACGTATTTATTCATAGTTCCCCTCTAGTCTTTTTGTTTTGTTTTGCGCTGATTTCCGGGACCGAGGCAGCTTATCCGCCGATGCGCCTTGAAATCCCCACAGTTCTCTGTTTACCACGCTCTTCTAATAATTAATGATTCAATCTGAGATTTATGGTGATGATTATGCCAAATAAATCTTTGTAATGCATCGTCCAAGTTAATTAACCCTAACGCCTGAGTTCTGAGTGTTCTGGAGTAGTGATCTGAATCTAACTTGTCGAGTAATATATAGAAGCGTTTGTGGAGAGATTCTAGAAGTAATAAAGAGGTTTCAATGTCGGTATCATAATAATCATGAAGATTACCCCAAAGATCTTCTCGATATGATGAAGCCATAGGTTCTATTTCAGTTAATGCCCTTTTAAATCTTAAATAAGCGTTCATATCATTATCGGCCATATGGTGGATAATTTGCTGAATTGACCAACCACCATCCCGATATGGCGTTTGGAGTTGTTCAGTTGTTAAGTGAAATATGAGTTTTCGTAGCTTAGGAACAATTAATAAAATTTGATTAATGCACTCATACCTGTCCTCTTCAAAGAAAATGGGAGTCGACTCAAATTGACCAATGGGGTATCTTATTTTATCAATCATCTATTAATCACCTACAATCGTTTTTTGACCTAAACTTATCAATTGTTTTTGAGCAGCATTACCTGACCAAATTGATAATTTTCCCTGGATCCTCTATTAACTCTCAACTATTTCTTCCTTATAATGACTTATATCGCCATGTATTAGTATTGAATGATTCTCTTTATTTATTTCGACTTCACAAAGGCACGTTGGGTGAATGTATGGAGGGTTCCAAATATCCTTTATATCACGCTGTTCAAAATATGCCATGATCATCTTAATTACCACTGTATGAGTAACTATTAGAATAGACTTACCTTTGTTGGTATTAATAATTTCATGTAGCTTATTAACTGCTCTTTCAGATACTTGTTGGAAAGTCTATCCATTATCAACTTGAAATGCCTCTGGATCATTCCAAAAGTTATCATACTGAACTGCATAATTTTTCTTTGCTTCTTCCTGAGTAATACCTTCCCATATACCTAGATTTATCTCTTTAAATGCATGAGAAATTTCAACAGGTATCTCCCGTTGTCCTCTGATTATTTCTGCAGTTTTGGTTGCCCTTTGACTTGAACTCGTGTATATTTTGTCAATTTTATGTTGATGAAGTGATTCTCCTAACCATTCTGCTTGCTTAATGCCTAGTTGTGTAAGAGGAGAATCATTATGTCCTTGAAAACGTTTATGAATGTTCCATTCAGTTTGTCCATGTCTTGTAATGTATATTGTGATTGATTCTTTCATTGATGTCTCTTCTCCTTTTAGACCCAGGGCCGAATGAATCACAATTTCAGTAACCATTGATGGTTATTTAAATGTACTATTTCAAGAGCTTGCTTTAACCAAAGTCTCTGTTCAAGATCTAAGTAAGATAAAGATAGATTGAAGTCATGATAATGATCTCTTGAATCATTTCCATTTAAATATGTTGATTTGTACAGGAGTACAATTTCCGGTGACAATAAACAAAATCCATCCCTTATTAAAGTCGACTTGTCTAGGCTCCTCTTCACACTTGAATTTCCTGAATAATAGAAATAATAATTATCCCTGTGGTTAAAAAGAAATTCTACGTAATCAAAATCCTTTTGTTGCTCATTTGCAAATGTGAATCGATACTTATTATCTCCAATAGGTTCTAAATGACAGCGTGTTTCTCTGTTAGTAAAACAAAATAAATTTTTCTTCGCGAAGCCGTTGATTGTAAAGAGTTCATGTATTATCCCACCACCGCATGCTTCAAAAACTCTCCATCCTGAGTTCAACATAAAAGTAATAATTGTATTTCTATCTTCCCAATATACAGCTATATCTAAATCCTTATGAGTTCTCGTTTCCCGCCCAATAAATATATCAATTGCTCCACCACCACATATAGACCAATCAAAACCAGCATTATCGAAGAATATTTTTGCTTTTGAGATTATATCTTGCAAATAAATCTACTCCTATAGTGATTTCATAAATAATGATTTATTCTGTTATATTTTGTTTTGCAATAATTTCCTACTCTATGGATTTAATCATTTCCTCAATGGCACTTATCATTCTCTCATTTTTTTCAGTTACTAATTCGTCAGTTGCATGTGCTGGCGAATAAACAAACAACATATTGTTTACTTCGTAAACTTTAAGTCCCCATTCTTCATATTCATAAACTTGTTTAATTTGTTTTCTCCCTTCTTTTAATTCCTTATTGTTCTCGAATATATGAATAAATACCATCCCATCGATTAACTCATATGCCTTGGATTCAACACCGTTTAACTTTGGATAATCACCTTCCATTTGAGGTTTTAAATTTAATTCTTGGCGACTAAAGGGCTCTTTAATATCTTCTAATGTCAATTCACTATTTGTATTGAATTCATAGAATTCTACTCTCCCAATTTTTTTATCAACTGGTGGTTGTGAAGTACAAGCGACTATTCCTACTAAAATCAAGAATAATAAAGGCATTAAAATAAATAAATTTCTCAATTATATCCCCCTAAACAAGCCTTCAATTATTTTATACGAACGAACAAAAACCATAGCAAACACCTCAGTTAGAGAATACTATGTTAGATGAAATAATGACTTCAAAGGATTAACTTGAATTTCTCTATTCATTTTGGTTTTCAAATAATGTTTCGATGTATTTGTAATCAATACTCCCTGAACTATCCTTATAAAAAAATGGGTCCTTTCGAATCGTATTTTTCGAATTAATAATGAACTGCTTATACACGCCTCCATTTGTTTTATAGATGGTTGTTCTAAAGGAATACCCCATATAACCTATAGAAATTTTCTCTTTCTTGAATGATATCGTTTTTAGGTTATTAATTATATGTTCTATCTCAGATCTATCTGAAATCACGATATCTTCACCGGTGCTCCCATTGAATATTTCAATTTTCTGAACATCCTTATGACTGATTCTTACCATCTTAGTTGGGGTAACCCACCAGGTACAGATCAATACACCAAACAAAATAACAATCAAGATTATCTTTGCTATTTTATTCATTGTGTTATACTCCTCAGTAATTTTTACAAAATCAATTGTTCCTCTATTTAAGACCTTCATTCAATTTTATGGGGTTCTTTTAATCGCTTACTATTCTCTTACATTAATATCTTCATTTATAATGATAGTTTCTGGCTCGTTATTATTAAATTCTTCATTTTTCTTTTTTATTAATTCAATTTGTTTTTTGGAAAAGTCCTGTTTATACGACATCACACCTATTTCTCCTACGTTCCCGTCACGAAATGACCCTCACTTCCCTGCCAATCGCCTTTCGCGGACCGATGAGCCCCTAAGCTCTGATGCGTGGATATGATGTTAGCTGATGTTCGGTTTTTCTATGAGTTACTTAAGTAAATGAACTTTCAAGAAGTCAATTAATTCAGCAAATGCAAATTGAACCTGTTCATCTTTGAAATTGTGATCAAAAACATGATCCGCCCCATCGATTGTTATTAACTTTGAATATATCCCCATATCTTTGAGTTTTTCATACATAATTACAGATTGTTCATAAGGCACATCCGTGTCCTGGTTGCCGTGCAGAAATAAAGTAGGCGGGTAACCTTCTGCAATATTGTCAATGGGATTATATTGTTTTATCTTATCTTTATCTATTTTAGGATCCATCTTTGTTACTTCTTGAATCCAGATTCCTTGTTGGCGACAATATACGTAATAATCAAATCTGTCCCATTCACCATTTGTAATTTCAACATTTCCAATTCGACTTAAAGCACTCATCCTATCGATTATTGGTTTGTTACAATAGTACTCGCTTGGTTGTGTATACCAGTTCCCTAAAATGTCCCCATATCCATAGAAAGAAATAATAACATTCGGCTTAAAATCCATTGTTCCGGTTAATAAGCTAAGATAGCCCCCTGCTGATCCTCCCATTAATGCAATTTTAGTAACATCAAAGTCGTACCATTGAGTCGCTTCCGTTCGTACCCAGTTAATTGCATCTCTTATATCTTCAATAATAAAATCAAAATTAGTTTCTGGTGCAAGGCGATAATCTATATTGACCACACTAAAACCATAGTTAGTTAAAAATTCAATCTGTTCGATTGGCAACCATTCTCTTGTTCCAAAAATTAAAGCGCCACTATGAATATATATAATTACAGGAGATCCGGCACCTTGATAATAAATATCTGCACTGATAGAGCAATTCTCTGTTTGCTTATAGATCCTTGTTTCTTTCATTTCTTATTCCTCCGAAATGTTTTAACTGAATTTCACCTAAAGTTGTTTTGTTCACGACGCCCCACCGACTTAAGGTTACGAAGTGACTGGGCCGCGATGCACTTAGTCGGTTCGGATGTGTCCGCCTGATTCCACTTCCCTGCCAATTCCCTTCGGGCGGTCCGAGGGGTCATCAGGACCCGAAGCGTGGATATGATGTTATCTGACGTAAACCTCTACTATGAATTAGCTATAATCTTCTTCGTTAAGTTAAACTCATGACGGCATTCATAGTAATAACTTTTGAGTTTATATCCCCCAGCTTTAAATACAGGCTTATGTTGATACCACACTATAATTAGTGTTCCTTCAAAAAGGAGTCTACGAAGGATATAAACTATTCTGTTAAAGAAAGCACTTCTATTTTGAGCAAGTTTATGAAGGGTTTCGGATTGAAACTGAACATGTTTCTCCTCATCACATAAAATCTGATTACATAAATCTATTAATACTTGTGACTTTGTAGATTTTTGCAAGGCTTTATAGTACAACTTAGCAATGATCTCAGCAGTTAATAGAACAATGACTGATTGTTCTAGACTTGCATATCGACGTAATCTTCTAAATACATTATCCACCCAATGTCTACGAAGGAGTGGGATTCCTTGTACCTTCATAAATCTGCCTAGATCTCTAGCGTGCCTCTGTTCTTCTTTAATGAATTCTATAAGTGCTTCATAGTAATCCTGATCTTGTGTCTGATGTACATATTCTTGCGCACGTTTAATTAGATGTTTACCTTCAGATTTTTCTCCTAATTGAAACTGTTGAATTGACTTAATGATTATTTCTCTTTCATTTGTTGTTAATTTATAGTTGTCACCCCAATGAATATATTTGAGGTTTTGATTATTTCTTCGATAATATTGCACCCATTTCGAGAAAGTGATATTCATTATTTGCTCCTAAAATGTAATAGGTTTATGTCATATAACGTTCCCGTATTCACGACGTCGAGAGACTTAAGGTCGCGCAGCGACCGGGTCCGACAGGACTTACCTCGCAAGTGTGTCCGCCTTATCCCGCTTCTTCGAATTCCATCTGGCGGACCGAGGGTCGACGAAGGAAGTCCGATGTGTGAATACAATGTTATAAGAAGCGCTGGCCTTCTTCGAGATACTTTCATTTCAAAGAAAATAAAATCTTAGATTACCACACCTAGTCTACTACTTTATTTTCTTCTAACACCTTGATGTTTATGAAGGTAAGAAGTCTGTTTCAAATACGTTACTTTACAACCCGGTACCGTAGGTGGGTCTCACTCGCAAAGGCCGATGTTTCTATCCGCTCCAATTTAATACGCTCTCCGAGCCCGCCAAATAATGAAATGCCGTCACCCAGCAGCAGGGGTACTACATCCAATACAATTTCATCTACCAGACCAAGTTTGAGGCATTGCCGGGAGATGCTGCCACCCAAAAGAGCGACACTTTTATCGCCAGCGCTTGATTTGGCAGTCTCAACGGCTTGCTTAATATCGTTAACGATGAAACTATACGTAATACCATCTTTTTCAACCGGTTCATGGGCTTCGTGGGTCATGAGGTATATTGGAATTTTCAACATACCACCGTACGGTATCTCCCCTTCTTCAATCGTGTTCGTTTTGTTGGCGCCACCAACTACGGCGCCTATTTCCTCCATGACTTTATTGACTACTGCGTAATCTTGGTCCGTAGCTTCAAAATCGAACATCCAATCGATACCACCGTCTTTGTCGGCCATGTATCCATCTAGTGTTGTTGTTGTGTGAATAATAACTTTTGCCATTATTATATCTCCTTTATTTCTTAGTTTCTAAATACGGATTAATAAACTGTGTAAATTGTTTGCGCATCCAGTCTTCGAGTGCCCCTATACCTACAACGATGTACTTAAACCACCACTCTATTTACTACCATCTACGTTTATGTATTACTCCCTCCAATATATAAACACCTATACCTACAGTGTTGTTGTTGAATTTCCGCATTAAAAAAACTAACAGCAGTGAACTCTGATATCTCAAAGTTCACTGCTGTTCTATTTTCAAATCTTCACAGGCATTCCCGTTTCGGCAGACCGCAAAGCGGCATAGGTAATCTCCATCGTCTTGAAGGCATCTTCATACGAAGAAAGAATCCGTGAAGTATCGCCGGTACGCACCGCATGTATGAATGCTTCGCTTTCGCGTTGATACGGATTAGCCCCATTCGGATACTCGGCCAATCCGCCTTTTTCTTGAACGATCAGTTTATCTGATTTAACGTCAACGCTGCCTTGTTCAGTGTAAATGGTTAGCCCTACCTGCTCAGACTCTGGCAGCATACATGTATTCGAGATCGTTGCTACAGCACCGCTCTTTAACTTCATCGTAACGGTTCCGACATCATGAACAGTAACCCCGTCATGTATTTCATGCATCGCGCGCTGAGCGAATGCCGCATACACTTCGTCCACCTCGCCAAGCAAATAACGCAGCAAGTCTACGATATGTGTTGTTTGCTCAATAAACTGCCCTCCGGAGCCTTCTTGCTTCCTCCACCAGTACACCTGCGGCATATCCCCCATCCAGTAACCAAGCGCCATACCAATCTTTCTCTCACGCAGAATCTCGGCAGCCTTTAAAGCGGCATCCGTATAGCGGAAATGATAACCGGCTGAGGTGATTAACCCCGAATCTGTAACCCTTTTCAAAATATCTTGCGGGACTTCCTTGCTTACACCAAGCGGCTTTTCCACTAAAAAAGGAATCTTTCTGTCAACAAGCTGGCGTTCGATCTCCCCATGTGCAAAAGGTGGAACACAGATATATACAGCATCTGGCTTGGTTTCATCCAGCATTTGCGCTACATCGGTATAAGCTTTGGCTGAAGGATACCCTTGTACTGCTTTCTCCGCCTTCTCCTGACTCGTTCCAACAAACGCTTTTACAGATACACCTTCCATCTTAGATAAAATATCTGCATGCACTTTACTAAACCAACCTGTACCTATGATCCCTACATTCAACGTCATACGGAACCCAACCCTTCAATTGTTATAGGTTAACGCATCCCTTTATCTTTCCGGTACGCTCTTGGACTGACACCAATCTGCTTACGAAACAGCGCTGCGAAATGATTATAGTTATTAAATCCTACATCGAGCGACGCCTCCGTCGCTGACCTTCCCATATGCTCCATGAATAACGCTGCTTGCTTAATTCGCATTCGGTTCAAATACCTGGTAATACTCTCACCAACCTCTTGTTTGAAGAGGTGAGACAATCTGGAAGATGACAGTCCAACCTCTTTGGCCAGCTCATGAATCTTGATCTCCTCCTGCATGGACTGAGACAGCTTTTGAAGAACAAGTACAATTCTCGGATCGCGCCTCGTCTGCAGCTGCTGGGCGATAAGCAGAACGATCTCGCGAATGGAGTTCTCGCATAGAGCATACCAGTAATCCGAGCGCTCTCTTGCCAGATACAAGATATGATCGAACGCCGACACGACCCGTTTCTGCGAATATCCTTCTGAAATGGACACGACAAGCACCTCTTCTTGAGGCAAATAGCTCATTTCCATGAGTTTATGAAAATGTATCCACACAAAATTCCACTGTTGCCCTTTAACCGTGCCATATTCATGAGGAACACCCGCTCGCAAGAGAACAAGCTGACCTGCATGAGTCTCTTTTCTTCCCTCGGGGGTGTAAAAATATCCCTGACCCTCAAGCGTGTACACCATCAGCCAATCGCCTCTAGCATTTGGCCTACGGAGAACGTAGGAGTCATCCATTGCAAAGTGCCCACTTAATAGGTTTCCATAAGGCGTACCTGATTCATCTTCATTACGCAAATGAGGAGCCATCTTCCTTCCTCCGCTTCTTTGACACGGTGTAGCAGAATCCATGCAGTTTTCAGCCAGAACCCTACTTCTTATCCATTATGGATTGCTTTATGCTGATGTCAATAAACAAAATCAATATTATTTGCAAGGGGATGAGCGATTTATGAATAAAGTTTTAAAACGACTGACTTCAGAACAAATGGCACATTTTCAAATTGAAGGGTATGTCATCGTGAAAGGTTTATTTAGTGAAGAGGATCTTCGCATCATCGATGATACATTCGAAACGATCAGCCATCAATATATCCCCCGTCATTTCGAACCTGATATGAATGCAGGAGCTGAAGATCCCTTGAAGCGCTATCCTCGCGTCATGCACCCGCATCGCTTTAACGAAACCGCTAAATCGTACATGCTTCATCGTCCGGTGCTTGATGTACTTGAAGATCTCTATGGAGAAGAGGCACTGGCCGCACAAAGCATGTTCTATTATAAACCTCCCGGTTCACGCGGTCAGGCACTGCATCAGGATAACTTTTATTTGCAAGTCGAACCCGGTAACTGTATTGCGGCATGGACAGCTATTGACCCTGCTACACTGGAGAATGGAGGTCTGCTTGTTGTTCCCAAGACCAGTGACTATGAAATCGTATGCCCGGAACTGGCTGATGCGAATGAATCCTTTACAACCCACTATGTTAAACCTCCCAAGGACGAAAAAGCGATCCCTGCCATTATAAACCGGGGAGATGTATTATTCTTCAACGGCAACCTGATTCATGGCTCTTACCGAAACAAGACGAAAGATCAATTCAGACGTGCTTTTATTTGCCATTATGCTAATGCCTCTGCAACTCATATTGGCACTCACTATCGCCCTCTGTTCCGTGCAGACGGAACCGCTGTAGACCTTGAAGCGAATCCGGATGGCGGTCCTTGCGGTATTGAATTTGACGATGCTTATCCGCATTAATCTAATATCTCGGTGGGAATAGGCCTCCTATCCCCACCTTTTCTATTCCTTTTTTAATGGTATAAACGCTCTTTGTTTCTCCATTCGGTAGGAGGGCACCCTTCAAGCTTTTTGAACCATAACGAGAATGAATGCAGCTGTGAAAAGCCAATATGATTCGCAATACTCTGCATATCTTTATCAGAAGAACTTAACAGCCACTTGGCCTCCACCAACCGGCATACTTGCTGATACTGTTTCGGTGTCATTTCATACACCTTATAAAACTTTTTACGGAACCCATCTTCGGATAGGCCAGCCATATCGGCTAAAGCTGAGATTTGTATCGGGTTGTTCAAATGTTGACGTATGTAATCACCAATGCGGGATATTGAAATTGCCTGCTGATCCGAATGGGAGTGTTCACTTAAGAATAATAATAGAACTTCAATCCAGGCCACATAATTTCTCGCAGGTTCTTTTAACGCAGACGAATATACTATTAACCACTCCCGGAACAGCAGTTCATAATGCTCTTGATCCAGCTGGGAAAAAATGATTATTCGAGGAAGACCATCTGTAATTAACCTGTCGAACAATTCACGGGTTTTGAGAGGAAGATCTTGAACCAATAGAACTCCGAAACGGATCGGCGTTATCGCATGAAAAGAATGGGGAACATTCGGAGGAATAAGAACAACATGCCCGGCATGCACTATGATTTCATCATCTTCCCGGCGAAATGAACCATTGCCCTCCAGTATGACGGTGATCTCCATACTCTGATGACTCCACTGACGTTCATCTTCCCAATCCTTGTCATGCGTTCCTATAAAACTTCTAACTTCAAGCACGGTTGAATCCAGCCTCCTTAAAAATCCCCTACGATAAATAGCACTGAGTCATCATTACATTAACTCGAATACACGATCTATCGTAAGGGGATCATACCATGTTCTTCGCGCCGGTAGGTGTGCCTTTTTTGATTAAAAAGTACTTGCTTTACTCGTATCCGGACACCATCTCGAAGTACGGTAATACCTGATTAGGATGTCCACGGCTTCATCTGTCCGCAGATGGGTGAGCGCCTCGAAGGCGTAAGCCCTTACATAACGATCCTTACTGTGGAGAGCTAACTCCAAGGAGCCAAGGATGGTTGGAGCGTCATTTTCTCTGCTTGCACGGAGCAGTGATAATGCTGCGGTATAGCCAATTTTGTTCATAATATGACTCTGATTACTTACGTCATTGGCGTTTCCTCCCTCTACCGATTCACACACGATCGAATCTTCGAGCGCCTGGCACAAGGCATTACCGGCTTGCCCCCCAGCATTCCCGATCATGCCCATCGCCTCGATGGCATTACGGCGAACCCATGGACTCTCGTCCTCCAGAGATAAGATCAACGCAGGTACAGTCTCATGTGCGAGCGGCCCGATCATGCCGAGTACAAAAGCTGCCAGAGCTCTGCGCTTTTCTTTCGGATGTTCCTCCAGCAGCTTCAGAAGGCCCGGAATTGCAGCAATGCTTGCTCCCTGAAGGCCGTATGCAGCTCTCGTCGCCACAAGCGTTGTTCCGTCTGCAATATGATGAAGCAGCACATCAACTCCTTTTGCTCCCATATGTCCAAGTGCATAAGCTGCGTTCAAAGCTACTACTTCTATGTCATTCAACAAGTCTCCTAGCTCAGGTGCTAAAGCAGACCCCGCTTCCCCCAACAGTCCAATTTCATCTGCTGCTCGCGCTCGGACGGACTCTTCGCCCGATCTAAGATCTTGCGCTAGTTGTACCAATTGCGTCTCACTTACAGATTTATCGACCTTACTTGGCGTAGATTCACCGCGCAGCCAATCCCAATTATCCTTCCACAGATTCAGATGAACAAATGGCGTTCCATCCGGCACAACCATCTCGCTGCTCTGATGATTCCAGGTTGGATATTCCGGTGCACGAAGTCGCACGAACTGGAATTTAAGCATGTAACGGTCCATATTAGTTATGTTATACGAAGCCTTGTGCCATAGATCAAAATGGATCAGTACCATCGTTCCTGCTTTCCCCGTCGGAAGCAGTGTCTCACCTCGGTCACCGATAAATTTCTCATAATATTGTGTACCTGGCATGACCGCCGTTGGTCCTAAATCTTCTGTGATATCCTGCGTGTAATATAATATCATCGCCCACCATGGCCGGTGGCTTCGCATAGCGGACCAATATCCATCTTTATGCCATTCCCCACCGCCAGGCGTTTGATTACCCGGTTGGTTGTAATGACAATGCCGGTGTGGGTGCATATAGTGATCCGGACCTAAAATACTCGTTAGCGCTCCTTTAACGACCGGTGTCTCGAAGAACTGCTGAATCTCAGGAACCCGAGGCAAAATGTTATTCCCGGGGTTTCCCTCCTCATGCAAGACATGATAAATCTTATCCATAACACTTGTATGGAGCTGCTCCGGCAAATCATTTTGAAGCACAACATAACCTTTCGCTATAAAATCCATCATTTGTTCATCCGTCAACAAGTACTTGCTATCGATCATATCCATTCACTCCTCCACCTTCGTTTAAATACGCGTTCATTGTAACAATTGCTGCTCTTGATGTATTTACATAAACGTCCGTGTTTTGTACAATCGTCATGCAATATGACAAATATCACAAAAGGATGTGCCATAGAATCATGGATTTCTCCGCTTTCCATCCCCATGTGAATTACGCCACCCGATACCCCTTTTCTAGAGGTCAAAAGAGTATCAATCGACATTGCTATTCTTCATCACTCTATTTAATTACCGAGGGAAAAGGCATCATTCATACTTCCGGGCGTACATACTACACGACCCCGGGCTCTCTCGTATATATCCCAGCGGGACAGCCTCATGACTGGATTGCCGATATCGAAGATCCCATGGTTCACGTTTGTTGTTATTTTGACTGGGTCTATGTGGATCGGCGGGCATTTTTCGACCATCCATCTGAGATTCATTACGATGCTGCAAGCTTGATTCCTGATCTGTTAGACTCAGCGTTTCCTTATGCCCTTCCTGAACATTTGAAAGTGGAGAAACTACGTGTATGGAGCGATTTTTTCGAGAAATTTTATACCGAGAACAACTTCGTAAATGAACGTACTTATATGCGTAACATCAAGCTTCAAAGTCATTTTCTGCAGTTTATCGAATTCTTTCTTAACTTCGTCTTGAAGGATGATCATATGCTCGATCAACGAATCCGTAAACTACTCGAGCAGTTGGATCAGGATTTGATTCATGGCAGACTACAGCCGCTAGAAACATATTACAACGAACTCCGATTGAGCCGCGGATACTTCTTTGAGTTGTTCAAAAAGGCAACCGGTCTGCCTCCCACGCAATATATTAATCAGTTTCGAATCAATCGAGCGAGGGATGATCTGCGTAATTCGGATATTAGCGTTACAGAGATTGCGGAGAAGCATGGGTTCTCTTCCGTGCATTACTTTTCGAAGCTATTTCGCCAATTAAACGGAGTATCACCACGGGAGTACCGTAACGATGGAGATGAACTATCCGACATGGATAAAAAAAAGGTCGACAACAGAAACTCCTATTGAGCCTGTCTTCGACCTTTTCCTTATACTGAGCCTATCCTATCATAAACTCAGAGATAATCTCTTACCGTCCAGATTTAGTACTCACCAATGCCACTCCCGTCTTCAACCAATTCGTCAGATTGAAGGAGGGCTCTCTCCCTCGTTAAGTATGTAAGCTAGGCTCCAACAGCTCCAGCAGATTTCCCTTCTCGGTTTGAGTCTTAGACATGTTCCGCTGCGCGGTAACCAGCTTATAATAAATCCCTTGCTTCTCAATTAATTCTTCGTGTGTTCCAACCTCTGCAATCATCCCTTTATCCAGTACAAGCAGCCGATCTGCATTCTTTAGTGTAGCAAGCCGATGGGCAATGGCAATTGTTGTTCGATTTTTGGTAACACGCTGCAGTGCTTCTTGAATCTCCGACTCGGTCTCGATATCTAAGGAAGCGGTAGCCTCATCCAGAATTAGAATTCTAGGATTGTTTAGTACTGCTCTCGCAATAGCAATTCGTTGTCTCTCGCCACCCGAGATATTGTTCCCGTTCTCCTCCAACTTTGTATCGTAACCGTCTGGGAACTGACTAATAAAATGATGAGCATTCGCGATTTTCGCAGCCTGTATGACCTCTTCCATTGTTGCCTCTGGTTTGGAATACCTAATATTATTCAAAATCGTCCCGCCGAACAAAAATGTCTCTTGGAGCACAACACTGATTTGAGAACGTAAATCCTCCTGTTTTATATCTCGAATATCCACACCATCTATGCATATCTTTCCTTCATTAACATCATAGAAACGGGAGATGAGATTGATAAACGTAGATTTACCCGATCCCGAATGACCAACGAGTCCGATCATTTCCCCTTTCTTGATGTCAATATTTATAGACTTCAGTACAGGTTCATACGATTTGTATCCAAAGGTAACATCCTTAAAGCTTATCGCCCCATCTATTTTGTAACGGATAGATTTCTCCGTATCCGTAATCTCCGGCTGTTCATCAATAACAGAGAATACGCGCTCTATAGAGATTAGGGCATTAGCGATCCACCTCGGCATATTCATTAACCATCCGAGCGGACCATAGATCATGGCAGCGTAACCTGTGAACTGAACCAGCTCACCAAGTGTAAACTCCCCGCCCAGGATCATATGGCAACCCACCAGCAATACAAAATATTGACCAATCTGGATCAAATAATGAGAAATAGGTGATAGATAACTGTACACTTTTTCACTTCGAATCGAAGCTAACGCGTACTCACGATGGTAAGCACGAAACCGCTTAACTTCCCGCTCCTCTTTGCCAAATGCCTTGACCACGCGAATGCCGCTGAGCACATCATGCAGAAACGAATTGGCTTTATCATGGACCTTCCATTGTTTACGAAACAGCTTCTTAAGTACAGCTCTCCAGACAAAATATTGGATATATACAACAAGCGGTGCCGGCAAAATAATGATAAGCGCAAGCTTCCAATCCGTGTGAAATAGCAGAAAGCTCACAGATGCCAGCATAATGACTTGATATATAGCCATTGTGAACACTTCTTGAATCAAATTCCTGATGCGGTCCGTATCAGAATTGATTCGGTTCATGATATCACCCGCTCGCTGCGAGGTTAAGAAGCCAAGCGATAAGCTTTGTACCTTCTCAAACACGAGCTTGCGCAAATCTGCTGCAATTCTTGAGCTGACACGGGCCATGATTCTGCCCCTTAATACCCCTAGAAGCTCTCCCGCAACCAGACCAAACACAATTCCCCCAATAGCGATGAGGAAGATCCGCGTGCTTGGATTTAGACCTTCAGGCGGTTGTAAAGCCGAATTCACAAGTATTTTTTGAAAGTAAGGCCCTGTTAGTGTAACAGCTGACATAAACAGCAAAACGATGAGCGCTGTAAATAGTATTTTCCAGTGAGATTTCGAAACGTCCCATAATTTCTTGAAAGCCGCTCCCTTGTTCATGCATTTCGGACATAACCTGGTGCCTTTAACCAGATAATCGCCGCACTTGGAACATACGGGCTCACTCTCATCGTTATAGATACGGATTTTACTGTTTGAAGTTATATAATTTAGTATTTGTGCGATGTAGGATAGCCTTGCCGCATGCTGCATTGTACATCGAATGATAATTCTTTGGGTGTTTAGATGTGTCGCTTCCAGAATGACATTTCCGATCAGTGGAACAACTTTATAATCATGTGCCTCATGAATCACAGAAGTTTCAAGAACTTTACCATTCAGAACTCGGGACCACTTGGTCTCACCGATTACAAAATACCCATTTGTCCTTCGGCCATCAAACGATAAATCGACAGGCACACAATAGGTTATCTTCTCCCCTAAGGCTTGCTGAACAGCTAGAAGATCCAACTCAGGCAGCTCAAATTGCAGGTTCATTGCAGCCTCCCCCTATATATACATTTCAAGCAATCGATATTCCTTGTCACTTAGTTCCTTTATATTGCTAATTACGAATCGGTTCCCATACACATCAATAATTAACAGCTTATGATCCGCTACAAGCTTCACATTTCCTCCGCCGGCGCGAACCGTAAATCGGCAATTTCCGGCATTTGTCTCTGTGTCCCAGTAGGAATAACCAAATTCCTCTTTAATCGTGAGTATCTTCGTGATCTCCGGAGCAAAATATCTTATTTTGATCTGCTCCTCCAGTAGCTTTACGGTTTCCTTCGGAAAATCCTCATCCAATGATTTGATGATGCCGATTTCTTTATTTTCTTTCGTTCGTATCGATATGTAGATTCTGCTGTTGGTATGTGGAAAGGAGCAGTGTAAATATACCCCCGTATATGTTTCATCATTTACTTGAACCGTAAGCATCTGACCTTTCGTCAGCGTGAACAATGTGTTATCAGCCGTTAGATAATTTATGCTTGCAGCAACCGACAAATCGGATTGCTCAGGTATCGTATTATGCATTAAGAACTTACCCCACCCTTCTCATGTTCAGCGCTTCATCATGTTTTTGTACCAGGCCATGATAAATCCCTTTTGTATTCATTAATTGCTCGTGCGTTCCTTCTTCAACAACCTTACCGTTATCCATGACAAGTAAATAATCTGCATTTCTCAAGGTAGATAAACGATGAGCAATCGCAATTGTCGTTCTGCCCTGGATTAATGTTTCAAGCGCTTCTTGAATTTGAAGTTCCGTCTCTGTATCCAGCGATGCTGTCGCTTCATCTAAGATTAGAATTTTAGGGTTATGCAGAACCGCACGGGCAATCGATATTCGCTGTTTTTCACCACCAGACAGATTATGACCTCCCGTCCCTACAATGGTGTCATAGCCATCAGGCAGCTTTTCAATGAAATCATGTGCATTCGCGATTCGGGCAGCGTTAATAATATCATCCATCGAGCATTCTGGATCAGCATAGGCAATATTCTCGGCAATCGTCCCCATGAACACATATACCTCCTGGGACACAATCCCGATATTCTTTCGCATCGTATCGATCTTCAGATCTTTCACATTCACACCGTCAATCAGAATTTCACCATCAGTAACATCATATAGACGGGAGATCAGATTCACGAGTGTGGATTTGCCAGCGCCTGAATGACCTACAACACCGATCATCTGTCCGGGTTTGGCATGCATGGACACATCCTTAAGAATAGCCTTGTTCGGCTCATAGCCGAAGGTAACATGGGAAAGGCGAATATCGCCATTTACATACTCCTTATGAACTGCATTCTCTTTTTCAGAAACGTCAGATATGGAATCCTGTATTTCAAAAATACGCTGTGCCGCACTCATACAATTCGACCACCAATTAACAATGTTATTCATGAACTGAAGCGGGCCGTACAGCATGTAGATATAACTGACAAATGTCATGATTTCACCAAACGAAATACTACCTTGCATCACTCTCCAGCCACCAAAAGACCAGATCAAGATCCCCCCGAATTGCGTTATGATCGTTAATACTGGAAATATAGTACTGCTCATCAGGTTAAAGGATTGTTCCGCTTCAGAGTACGAAGTATTGGCTCTCTGGAATCTCTCCAGTTCTTGACGCTCTTTCCCAAATGCTTTGACAACTCGCGTTCCTTGTATTGTGTCGCTGATCATCGCATTTAGCATGCTTACACGCCTATGTCTTCGCCAGGACAACCGCCATAGCTTCGGAAACACCCACCGGATCAACAGCAATACGAATGGAATCGGAATGAAGCAGATCAGTGTGAGTTTCCAGTCTAGAAAGAGCATGATGGCTGTAATACCTACAATATTCATCGCGTTAACGATAAAATATGAAATACCATCCACGAAAAAAAACTGCAGTTCTTGCGCATCATTACTAACCCTTGTCATTAGCTGACCGGTTTGTTTTTTCTGAAAAAAACTAAGCGATAATCGCTGCATTGCTGCGAACACACTTGCCTTCAAATCAAATACAACACTGGCTGACAATCGGGCATTCAGCATACTAAACAGAACACCGAACACTAAGGATATCGTTCGAAAAGCAAAAATAAGGAGAATTACGAGGCCAATGCGTCCGGCAAAGTCCCCCGTATTCCCCAGCGCCTGATCAAATAAGACTGTACCTTGCAGATAAGGAATGACAAGACCGGTAGCCGAATTAAGCAGCATGAAGAGAATAATAAGAAACATCAAGAGCTTATACCGTCCAGCAAATGATAGCAGTCTCGAGAAAATGGTATGTTTCTTCATGCATTTCGGACAAATTGCTCTGCCTTCCTCGGGGTATCTCATTCCGCATTTTGGACAAGTGTTATTCTCTTGATGCTCCTCCATATCCTCGACATTAATCTCTTCCTGCTTCTTGATCTTCGTAAAGATCGAGACAAGCCTCGCTGCACTCGCCATATGTTCATTCGTGAATGCTCCAATAACCCGCTCCTCTTCTTCCTTCATAACAATAATACCTGCGGCCACTAAATTGTTAGTGAATACGGTTTCAATTCTGTCCATATCAATGGACTCTACACACATCTCATCCCTCAGGCTTGTCACAACAAAAAGCTTCTCCTTGCTTAATATCAAATACGTAGCTGCATAACCCTCGCCGTCTAGGCTTCGATTACATAACATCCAATAAACAACATCGTAAGGTGCATAGAGCTGCAGCGCAGCAGTCACTTCAGGCGGTAACTTCTTGATCATGGGCTCCCCTTTCTTTATTCATTCATATTAGAACTTCATTTCTTAGTGAAGTCCAAAATCATAAATCATTCGTAATCCTGTTACATATATTATCAATTTAGGTGTGAAGATGGTGTGTTTATTGGTCTAAGCATTTTACAAAATGTTGGGTTCATAAAATATATAAGACGAGCATTTGAAGAAATGCTCGTCTTATATATTTCCTCATTTGTCTTAGTGAACAAAACCACTGTTGTTAGTCGAACAATTACAGCTCCACCATCACTTTAATGACCTTTGATGCCGGGTTTATCCATTCCTCGAATGTACTCGGAACATCTTTAAAAGCAGCGCGGTGGGTTATATATCGCCGAGTATCGACCACACCCGCCCGCAAAGCCTCCAATACCTGATTAAAGTCTTCCCGAACTGCATTCCGGCTGCCCATAAGTGTTATCTCTCTCCTATGGAATTCAGGATCATTGAAGGAAATATCATCCTTCACAAGCCCCACATATACAAGTCTCCCCCCATGCGCAACATAATGAAATGCTCCTTCCATTGATTTTCTATTGCCTGTGGCATCGAACACAACGGTTGGAAAACTCCCGTTCGTTAGATCTCTAATCTGCTCCAGCGGTCCATTCAGTGCATGGACTGTATGATCTGCATTCACCCACGACCGGCAGAACGCGAGTCGCTCTTCGTTAACGTCCATCGCAATAACATTCGCTCCTGCATATTTGGCAAATGCCATAACCCCAAGTCCAATGGGACCCGCTCCAATAACGAGTACGGTTTCACTAGGCGAAAGCTGGGAGCGGCGAACCGCATGAGCCCCAATCGCTAGTGGCTCAAGCATCGTGGACTGGTCTAATGATAATCCTTCCGTTCGAATCAGATGTGTGACGGGAACGGAAATTCGCTCCTGCATACCTCCATCCACATGAACACCAAGCACCTGCATAGAAGTACAGCAGTTGGTTTTGCCGTGACGACAAGCGATACATGCTCCGCAATGTAGATAAGGTATGATCGCAACTTGATCCCCTTCAATGAATCCATAAGTAGTATCACTGATCTGCTCAATAATCCCCGACAATTCATGACCTAATATACGTGGATAAGTAAAGAATGGCTGATTACCTTGGTAAGCGTGCATATCCGTTCCACAGATACCTATTCGTCTTATTCGAACGATCGCTTCCCCTGATTTCATTACAGGTTCCGGCAGATTATCCCTATACTGAAGTGAACCTATGCTTTCACATACAATACCGTTCATGAATTCATCGTCCCCTCGATCCGTGAACTAGTATTGTATTCCTCTCTACCACTGACCCAAGTCTCATTATGTATAGGGGCCAATATATTTTGTACCGCCTTCAGAAGCTCAGCATCGATTGGCTCATCTACCCAGCTCGCATTCTTTACAATATTCACTGGATTGGCCGTACTGACAAGCGTTGTTGGAATTCTCTCATTCGATACAGAGAACTGTACCGCCAGTTTCGCGATATCCGCACCGTTAGCTGCACAGAAATCTGCAGCCTCCTTGCATCTATCCTTTAAAGTTTGACTCGCTGGATGCCACTCCGGCGTACCGCGTGTACTTAGCAGCCCCATCGATAGTGGCGAGGCATTGACCAGACCAACCTCCAAAGATTCGATCAGAGGCAGAATCTCTATCAGCGAAGTATCATTTAAGGAATAATGACAGTAGGATATAATCGCATCGACCTCCACTTTTGGAAGCATGTACTCGAAGAGTTCCAAAGGCAATCCACATATTCCCGTATTACGAATCTTCCCTTGTTCCTTTAGCTGCTTAAGCGTCGGAATCGCTTCTTCAAGGATGATATCTGCGGGAACAAACTCAATGTCATGCAAGAACAAAATATCAACATAGTCCGTATTCAGGCGGGCTAAGCTTTCCTCGAGACTGGCAACAATTCTTTTTGCTGAAAAATTGAATTCGTCCGCTCCATAACGCCCCGCCTTTGTGGACAAGAGAAACTTATCACGGGGCACCTCTTGAAGAGCCTTTCCTAGTACGGTTTCAGCTTTGGTTAGGCCATAATAAGGCGATACATCAATATAATTGATGCCCGAATCAAGGGCAGCATGCACTGTCTTTATGGCTTCGCGGTCCTCCGTATTACGGAAGACTGAACCCAGAGATGAGGCTCCAAAGCTAAGTAGCGACACGTCCAGTCCTGTCTTGCCTAACTCGCGATATTTCATCAGAGCATCACTCCATCCTTGTTAAAAGTAGTTATCAACACTGTCCCTTTCAGAGCTTGGTCATATTTTATAAAACGTCTTCGCATTCAAACCAAATAGCTTGTTCCGCTCGCTCTCTCCCCATTGCGAGGGAAGACTCTCCTCTAAAAGCTGGAGGACTTCATCATACTCAGCTGCCATTAAACAGACCGGCCAATCACTGCCAAACATAAGCCGATCAGGTCCAAATAGCTGCAGCACATGATGAATATACGGAATGAAATCCTGCGCCTTCCAGTTCAAATGATCGCCTTCCGTTACGATTCCGGATAGTTTACAGTACATATTAGGAAAAGCTGCAATCTCTCGCATTGCCGCAAGCCAGCTATCCATCTCCATATCTCTGACTCTCGGTTTTGCAATATGATCGATAACCCCGCGTAAATGGGGGACTTGATGCAATAATTGAACAGTATGTTCTAATTGACTCGACAACACCAATAAATCTACCGGAACATCTTCCTCTTCATAGACTCGTAGTGCGTTAATAAAGTCTTCTTCCAATATTCGACTAGAATCAGACATCTCCTGAATCGTAATTCGGAATCCTAGGAACTTCTCATGCTGACAAAACCTTTCGAAATGCCTTCGATGATTCGGATCAAATAAATCAAGCCAACCAACAACACCTAATATCGACGAGTGATCGGCTGCCAGCTCTAGCAGATATTCCGTCTCATCAATCGTAGGCGCCGCTTGGATAACAATACTTCCATCCAGATCATGTTTTATTAACAATGGATTTAAATCTGACGGTACAAAATCTCGGTAAAGTACAGGAATCTCAGGGGTTATCCATCCATAATCACCACGTTCGATTCGCCAATAATGCTGATGAGCATCAATTCGCATTCCATATCCCCCCATCTCTTTTATCCCATTATAAATAATCAAAATATAGAATGATATGGCTTAAAATTGCAAATTTGTACTCAATTTTGATATCGTGAAAGATGAAATTAAATTGCAGAAAGGCGATGCATATGGAACCTTTTCGAAAACCTTTTTATGGTGACCCTTTGTTTCCTTTTCATATCATCCATAGAACTGTTAAATTCCCGCAAAATGAACTTCCCGATCACCTGCATGATTTTTATGAACTGGTTTATATCCATGAAGGCAGCGGCTCATTCTTTATAGACAAAACCTTGTATACCAAAAAAACTGGCAATCTGTTCATCATTCCAGGCAATACGGTGCACCACTCTATTCCAGACGAAACCAATCCAATTATCTCTACGGCTGTTTTTTTCGCTCCTGCTCTCGCTGATGCTGGGACCTATGACGACTCCTACTCACTCTTGCAATGCTTTGATTTCGCTCGCAAACATAAACACTTTAAATTCGAAATCCCTGACTTCCTTCGTGGGACGATAGAGGACGCCATGGAAGTCATTCATGATGAAAACCTTCGCCAACAACAAGGTTATCGTACAGCGATAAGATTGGAGCTCGGGAAACTGCTTCTGCAATTGAATCGTTACCTCAATCCACAATTTACGAACCAAGTGCTGGACAACAAGATTGGACCATCGTGGATAAAAAACGCGCTCTTCGAAATCGATGCTAATCCCGAACGGCCGTATAGCTTGGCATCATTTGCCGATATAGCATCGGTATCCGAGTCTCATTTTTCTCGTGTATTTAAACAATTCACTGGGATGAACCTCACGGATTACGTAAATGCCAAACGTATTATTCGTGCTAAGGAATTACTCCTTATATCAGATGAGAATGTCTCCAACATTGCCGAAATGTGCGGGTTCACGAGCATCCCTCATTTTCACCGGATATTTAAGACGCTGACCAATACTACGCCCTCTGCTTATCGAAAAAACAGATAAAATTGTAAAATAAAAGACCCGCAAGCGGGTCTTCTGTTCTGTCGATTCCAAATGCCCTTCCTCATGGGTCAGCCATCCAGATCTCCATATTATCTTGAAATTGGTTGGATTAATCTTCGATTGCTGCTTTACGAGAGTTAATACGGCGAATGATCTCAGGATCAAACTTAGGCTGTCTATCGTACGTATACAGGCCATTCACTTCCTGCTCTATATCATATAATTGCGTATAACAAAATCCGAACATCATCGGATGATCAAGCAGCGTGCTCGTTAACCCTTCATAACGTTCCAGAAACGCTTCTTCAGATGTTGGGCGATCACCATACCCCCAAGATTTATCATCCTTCTGATCTGGATTCCACCAAATACCGCCATACTCACTGACAAAGTACGGCTGCCCTCCATACTGTTGTCGATCCGGAAACGTATTGTAGACTTCGCCGCCCATCTTCATCGGTTCATACTTCGCACGGAACGTCTCCGGGTTCTGATCATAATCATGGATATCAAAAATATCCGTCACGACATGATAATTCCCGCTGGTATCGATGACCGGACGAGTAGGATCGATTCGTTTTGTTACCTCGTAAACAATCCGCAGGACATCGTTATTTTGCCTGGATCCATTATGATCCCACGTCTCGTTAAATGGACACCAGCCTATAATTGCAGGATGATTGAAATCGCGTTCCATGCCTTCTATCCATTCAGGCAAGAACTGTGACAGTCCAACTGGCGATGTAATATCAAGTCCCCAATTCGCATGCTCTCCCCATACGAGATAACCTAACTGGTCAGCCCAGTACAGAAAGCGCGGCTCGAACATTTTCTCATGCAGCCTGGCACCGTTAAACCCAAGTCCCATCGATATCTCGATATCTTTACGGAGATCCTCATCGCTCGGAGCGGTATAGACGCCATCCGGATAAAACCCTTGGTCCAGCACAAGACGCTGGAACACGGATCGTTCATTAATTCGGACAGCCATTCCGTCCAATCTAACCGTTCGAAGACCAAAATAAGAGCTGACCGAATCAGTCACCAGATCCTGTTTATATAGCGATAATTTCAAGTCATACAATCGACCGTTACCAACTTCCCACAAGTGGATTTCGGATAGCGGCAGGGTTAGTTTTACGGATGATCCAGACACAAGTACACTCGCTTCACCAACCGATTTCCCGTCAAAAAGAGCAGCCGCGCTAAGTCTAGCCCCTGCTGCATCCCCCTCAACCTTCAAGTCCAAATGCACACAAGCATTGTCAGGATCGCTCACTAGCTTCATATCAGCTAAGTATGCTTTAGGCACATGCTCAAGCCATACCGTCTGCCAAATACCTGTGGTGCGCGTGTAATCACAACCATTCGAGTAAAATCTTCCGCTTTGCTTGCCCCGCGGCTGAAGACCTGAACGTACGTCGTCCTCCGCATAAACAATTATGGTATTTACACCCGTCTGCACGTTCGAAGTGATGTCAAAACTAAACGGAGAATATCCACCACGATGCGTACCAACGGATACGCCATTAACCCACACCTCAGTTTCATAATCAACTGCCCCAAAGTGAAGTAGAATCCGGTCATTCGTCCATGTCTTCGGCACAGAGAAATCCCTTTTATACCATACCGCAGCCATAAAATCTTTATATTCTACACCGGATAACCTGCTTTCCGGACAGAAAGGTACCGTTATCGACCCGGATAAATCGCGATCTGAGTTATGGTATCCGCGCTCCTTTCCACTTTTGCCATGATCGATCTCAAATTGCCACTGACCGTTTAAGTTGATCCAGTCGGGACGCACCCACTGAGGTCTAGGGTATTCTGGGCGTGGAATTGTTGCACTGCTTGATTCCATGGACATTGTTAATCACTCCTATTTAGTTAACCTAATGATTAATAATTAACACAATGATGCTTCAAGCAAATTTTAAAATACTTACTCTCTTTAGTCAATCATATTCTTGTTTAATTAATCAATTGGTTATACAATGGGTGATATCGTAATTATGTAAATGGTAAAGGTAGGGTTTATGAATGGAGTTACAGGTTAATCAAAGTAATCTACCCTTATTTGTTGCACTGGCCTCCGAAACTCGAATTCGAATGATCGAAATGCTGAGTAAGGAAAGCCTCAACATCAGAGAAATGGCTCAAAGACTAGAGATGTCCTCTGCCATTGTGACTAAACATGTCCAGCAGCTTGAAGAAGCTGGAATCATTCATACAGAGATGACAGCAGGCAAGCGTGGAATGCAGAAACAATGTACACTTCGTCTGGATACCACGACATTAATTTTCAAAACCTCTGGAACACCGGCAGAGCCTACTCAGGATCTGCATTCATATTCCGTGTCTATTCCTGTCGGACAGTACACAGAATACCAAGTGAAGCCTACATGCGGATTGGCCTCGGAGACCAAGCTGATCGGAATGCGAGATGACCCGCGATACTTCGCCGAACCCGAGCATGTGAAGGCCCAGCATATTTGGTTCGCCAGCGGGTATGTAGAGTACCGGATTCCGAATTACCTGACAGGTAGAAGTAACATCAACAGTCTTCGTATATCCCTTGAGATCGGTTCGGAGGCTCCCGGCTATGCGGAGGATTGGGCATCAGACATCTCGTTCCTGGTAAACGACACTCTCGTTTGCGTGTGGACTTCCCCTGGTGATTTTGGAAGCATACGCGGCAAACTCACTCCCGCTTGGTGGGAGCCAGGCAGCACTCAACATGGTCTGCTCAAGACACTGCTCATCACTTCTTCGGGTACGTATATGGACGGAGTACTGCTGTCTGATGTGTGCATCCAGGATATTCCGATCCAGCCAGCCGAAGAACTCCGGTTCCGTATCAGTTCCCCGGAAGATGCAAGAAATGCCGGCGGGGTTAGTCTGTTCGGCAGATGTTTTGGAAACTATGAGCAGGACATCCAGGTGAAAGTTAGTTATTAAGAGGAATAGCATTGAACGTGGAAGCACGAACATCCCGCGGACAGGGAATCTACTATTTGTGACAATCAACGCTTTCACGCTGTATACTTGGACTCAGATTCCGTTATTCACTAACAATATACCTAGATCCACTCATTTTATAGCAAATAACAGATTCTCTGTCCGCCAACACTCTCAAAGTGACTACAACACACAAATAGCGGAACGTTAGTCCGCAAAATACTAGTTTCGTCTCAAAGACATAACAAACAGCCCTCACTTTATAAAAAGTGAGGGCTGTTACTCATAATAATATTAATTAATTGCGGATCAGATAATCGAAAGCACCTAGAGCTGCTGTAGCACCAGATCCCATAGAAATGATGATCTGTTTATAAGCACTATTCGTACAGTCTCCGGCAGCGAACACACCAGGTACCGTTGTAGCGCCGTGGCTATCTACAATGATTTCACCCATGCGAGTACGCTCAAGTGTACCTTCTAACCAGTCGGTGTTTGGTACAAGACCGATCTGTACAAATACACCTTGCAGTTCAACATGGTGAGTTTCTCCTGATTCACGATCGATATAGGAGATACCATCAACCTTGTCTGTTCCGGTAATTTCTTTGGTTTGTGCATTTTTAATGACCGTAACATTCGGCAGGCTGTAAAGACGATCTTGAAGTACAGCATCTGCTTTAAGTTCTGGTGCGAATTCAAGTACGGTTACACGGTTTACAATACCTGCAAGATCAATCGCTGCCTCAACGCCGGAGTTACCGCCGCCAATAACCGCAACATCTTTACCTGCAAACAGAGGACCGTCACAGTGAGGGCAGTAAGCTACCCCTTTGTTCTTGAATTCAGCTTCACCAGGAACGCCAACATTTCTCCAGCGAGCACCTGTAGAAATGATTACGGTCTTACTCTTAAGAACCGCACCATTCTCAAGCTCAACTTCGATGAGATCTTTCTTCTCCAGACGTGTAGCACGCTGCAGCTTCATCACATCGATGTTGTATTCTTTAACTTGTTCTTCAATTGCCGCTACGAGTTTAGGACCTTCAGTGTATTTCACACTGATGAAGTTCTCAATACCCATCGTATCATTTACCTGACCGCCAAAGCGTTCAGCAACAATACCTGTACGAATCCCTTTACGTGCTGCGTAAATCGCTGCACTTGCACCTGATGGGCCTCCGCCAACAACAAGCACATCAAATGGATCTTTATTGTCAAACTCTGAAGCGTCAGGAGCAGAACCAAGCTTAGCAAGAATTTCTTCAATCGTCATACGACCACTTTCGAAAAACTCACCATTGAGGTAAACGCTAGGTACAGACATGATCTCCTTGCTTTCTACCTCTTCTTTAAATGCAGCACCATCAATCATCGTATGAGAAATACCAGGATTGAGGACGCTCATCAGGTTGAGCGCTTGTACAACATCAGGGCAGTTATGACAGCTCAGGCTGATATAAGTTTCAAACTTATATTCGCCGCGAATGCCCTTGATCTGATCAATAACGCTTTGCTCCACTTTCGGAGCTCGTCCGCTAACTTGTAGCAGAGCGAGCACCAAGGAAGTAAATTCGTGTCCCAAAGGAGTTCCCGCAAAGATTACACCCGTGTCTTCACCTACACGATTGACACTAAAACTTGGTGTTCTAGACAATTGTGTTTTTTCCAACGTGATCCGCGAAGACATGCTAGCAATTTCCTCTACGAGAGCAAGCATTTCGACGGATGCATCATCCTCGCCTGCACTAACTTTGAGTACAATATCGCCTTCCAACATCTGAAGGTATTGTTCTAGTTGGTTTTTAATATCTTGATCTAGTGCCATTTATATTACCACCTTAAATTTTGCCTACAAGATCTAAGCTTGGTTTCAATGTTTCTGCACCTTCAGACCATTTCGCTGGGCAAACTTCACCTGGATGATTACGTACATATTGTGCTGCTTTAATTTTGTTTACAAGAGCACTTGCATCACGGCCAATACCGCCAGCATTGATCTCAACTGTTTGGATGATACCGTCTGGATCGATGATGAAAGTACCACGATCTGCAAGACCGTCTTCTTCGATCAATACGTCAAAGTTACGAGAAATTGTATGTGAAGGGTCACCGATCATGATGTATTTTACTTTACCGATTGCTTCAGAGCTTGCATGCCATGCTTTATGTGTGAAATGAGTGTCCGTGGAAACGGAGTATACTTCAACACCCAGTTCTTTCAAAGTTTCATATTGGTTTTGAAGATCTTCAAGTTCAGTTGGGCATACGAATGTGAAGTCAGCTGGGTAGAAGCAAACTACGCTCCATTTACCTTTGAAGTTTTCTTCTGTGATATCGAGAAATTTACCGTCTTGAAATGCAGACGCTTTAAATGGTAGTACTTCTGTTCCGATTAGTGACATGATTATATCTCCTTTTAATTGTAATTTAGTTTATTAAGCATGTTCAAACTCTGGAATAACATGTGCTGAACATACTTTGTAATTATTATAATTAACCAAATCATGAGATCTGTCAAGCTTTTTTATAATAATTCTAAACTAAGAACGATTATAATTCACCTAACTCATCATTCATTATGCTGCTAACTGAATCAAAATATTCATTTCTGAAAGCGAATGTTGTCTGCTACGAATCTTCGAAACCTCTATATATGTACTTCTTTTAAAAATGGGTCAGACTAACTCTCCTAGACTCTCTCCTTTCTCTAAGAATATTTGTTCAATAATCGCATTTTGGCTACTTCATTATTTTATCAAAATTAACTATATCGTGCAGCCTCCAACATTGTAAAATTGGTTACAAAATTCAAAGCGCTAACGGATAACACTCTTCCTCTGTATTAAAACTAGTGAGTCTATCATTCCTTTACTTACAGTTCATCAAAATATTAATTAGGATCAATAAAATGCTTGTACTCCTCAACCCTAATCCAATATGCTATACTCGGGGCAAGCAATATGAAAGCTCAAGTTAAAGGCTCATGTAATCACTGCATCATCAATCCACTACTTTGGAGGAAAACCGATGGACAAAATTACAATTGCCGTGATTGGCTGCGGCACGATTGCGAACAGTGCTCATATCCCTGCCTATATGGCTAATGCAGAGGCTGAGATTAAATACTTCTGCGATATCGTGAGGGATCGGGCCGATGCCGCCGTAACCAAATACGAGTGTGGCCAAGCCATTGAGGATTACCAGCAGATTCTGAATGATCCTGAGGTTGATGCCGTATCGATCTGTACGCCGAATGACGTCCATGCTTCGATCGCCATCGATTGTTTGCGAGCAGGGAAGCATGTATTATGTGAAAAGCCGGCAGCCCGCACCTATACCGAAGCGCTGGAAATGCAGAAGGTTCAGCACGAAACGGGCAAAACACTTAATATCGGGGTAGTCAACCGATATAATGAAAGCGTAAACAGAATCAGAAAGATGATCCAAAACGGCGATCTCGGCGAATTGTATCACGTATATGCGAGCTTCCGCGCTCATCGCTCGATTCCGGGTCTGGGCGGCGCCTTCACGACCAAAGCTATCGCCGGCGGCGGTGCGCTGATTGATTGGGGCGTTCACTTTCTCGATGTCGTAATGTACTGTACCGGCGATCCAAAACCAAAGACCGTTTCCGGTCAGGCTTACTGCAAGCTGGGTAAAGATATGGAGAACTACACCTTCCTCAACATGTGGGCAGGTCCACCGAAATATGACGGCACATACGATGTCGACGATTTTGTCACAGCTCTCGTTCGCACCGAAGGTCCAACCATTTCATTAAACGGCGCATGGGCACAAAATATCGGTGCCGAAGAGATGTACATCGACTTCCTCGGGGATAAAGGCGGTATACGACTGAAGTATGGTGCAGACTTCACTTTCTACACCACGGATGACGGCGCGTTGATCGAAACAACACCAAAATTTAATCTCGGTAACATGTTCCAGAATGAAATCGACGGTTTCATTCGATGCATTCAGACCGGGGAGAAACAGCCTTCGCATATCGATACAGTCATCCTCTCCTCCCAGATCATTCAAGCGATTTACGACTCGTCCGACCAAGGTGAAGAGGTTTCTCTGCAAAAGGTTGTTCAAAACAGCCACTAATCTATCGTTTGACATACACAAGAAAAGCTGCCCCGCAGTCCGTAAGGACGTGGGGCAGCTTTTTTGCATGGAATCATGATTTTTTGTTTTAACAATGAAACGTCTTACTCCAAAGGGAGCTGCAATAAATTCCCTTTAAATTACAATTTCATCTTATTCCTTCTCCTACGTCCACTTTTATTTCTCCCTCCGCCCACCACAAACTGTATTTACCACTTGCATATAGAACATGTGTTCGGTATATAATAAATGAAGAATGCATGAAGAAACTTTCTTATGAATCGGTGTTACAACGTCTTTATTTACAGTATTTTAATGGAGGGGTAACCCATGTCGAGACATATTTTTTTAATCGACGGACAGTCTTTTTACGCTTCAGTAGAGAAGGCAGCTCATCCGGAATATCGCGATAAGCCCGTTGCTGTAGGAGACCCTGCAAGGCTCAACGGTATCGTGCTTGCGGCATGCCCCATTGCAAAATCCCGCGGCGTAACGACAGCGTCAAGAGTCGGAGAAGCTTTGGCTAAATGCCCGGATCTGATTGTCATCCGTCCTAGAATGCAGACCTATATTCAAGTATCCTTATTAATCACACAAATCTTTGAATCCTATACTGATCTCGTGGAGCCTTATAGTGTGGATGAGCAGTTCCTCGACGTGACAGGCTCAATCGCTTATTTTGGCTCTCCTTATGAAATAGCCAAGAGAATTCAGAACCATGTGCTGTTATCCACAGGTGTCTGGACACGGGTCGGCATCGGCCCCACTAAAGTTCTCGCCAAGATGGCCACCGATAACTATGCCAAGAAGATGTCTGAAGGCATATTCGAGCTTTCTTTTGACAAGCTAGAGTCCACGCTCTGGACACTTCCTGTACATCATATGTTCATGGTAGCCTCCGCAATGACCCGCCATTTTACCCGAATGGGCCTAAACTATATCGGTGATATTGCACGCATGGAATTCGCTGAGTTTAAACAACGGATGCGCCGGGAAATGGGAAAACAAAGCGACATCCAAGCAGCGTATTATTGGCAGACTGCACGTGGGATCGATCCTAGCCCCGTCGTATCCGGCATACGGCATCAATTAAAATCAATCAGTCATGGCAAAGCGCTCCGCTGGAGCCTGTACCGCAGGCTTCAAGATATCGAAGTCGTTCTGCTCGAGCTTGTCGTTGAGGTGTGTCAGCGTACTAGACGCCACCGTTATTTGGGTTCTGTTGTTTCCGTGTCCGCCGCAGAGACGGATGGCGAACGAACCTCTTGGTTCAGCAGACAGATGACGCTCCCTGAGCCAACGGCGCTCACCCATGAAGTAGCTGCTGCTGCACGCAAGCTGTTCATCGACCACTGGAGCGGGTTGCCTGTCAGCAACCTAAGCATCTCCTTGTCGCAACTGACGGACGATAGCGTTATCCAGCTCACCCTCTTTGATGACCGATCCCTTGCATTTCGCAAAGAGCGGGTTATTGATGAGATCAAGAACCGGTACGGGAGCAGCGCTATTATGCGGGCTTCTTCTTTGAAAGCAGCCGGTGTAGCACGGGAAAGAGCTGAACAAATTGGAGGGCATTATAAATGAGCAAGCTTGATGGTAACGAACGCTGGAAATCCAAGATGTTGTTAACAGAACATGTCGAACAGTATGAGCAGCAGCATACTTCCCCTGGGAGTAAGATCATCACGTCCGAAGAACGTACCATGATCCGTGATTATATCTTGTTGCCGCATATGGAGAAAATGGTTCAAAAGAGTATTGTCGACGCCGAATACTCCACCAATATTCTGAAGCGCCTATACATCCTCGCCAGCCAGAAGATCCTCGAACAGATTATGCAGGATATGTACAGAATAAGGCGTGAGCTTAAACAGCGGAATATCAAGATTTTGACCGAAGAGCAATCAGACCTGGTCATCTATCATCGTTATTATTGTCGGGGATATGAAGAACGATTCGGCATGACTCGTGATGTGATGCGAGCAGAGATCAGCGTGCAGTTGACCAAGTACATGTCGGAATTAGCGAGGTTGCTGAAAGAATACTCCAAGGAAAAGAATCAACCCAAAAACTAAATAGCCTTCTTCATCATCAGAATGAGTCTGACCAGCGTTAAAACAAAAAAGCCAGAGAGCCTCACCTGTTATGACAGGGAGAACTCTCCGGCTTTTTCCGTTCCAAGCTTAAACGTTCCAAACAATCAATGAGGAACAAAAGCTAGCTGCAATATAAACAAGACAGCAAAAACATACATTAGTGGATGCACATCGCGGAATTTACCTTTAACCACTTTCATTAATGGATAAGAGATAAAGCCAAGGGCAATCCCTGTCGAAATACTAGATGTAAGCGGCATGGTCAAAATAACAAGAAATGCCGGGAACGCTTCATCGAAATCGTCCCAACGAATGCTTTTGACATTACCGAGCATCAAGCATCCCACCACAATAAGGGATGGTGCCGTAATCGCAGACAACCCGGACACAGCACCAACGAGCGGACTGAAAAAGGCCGCTATCGCGAACAATACCGCCACTACAACCGCAGTGAGTCCTGTTCGTCCACCTGCACCCACACCGGCGGCAGATTCAACGTACGCGGTTGTAGGACTTGTACCCACCATAGAACCGGCAACTGTTGCAATAGAATCCGAGAGCATAGCACGCTCCGAACGAGGCAGCTTGTTGTCCTTCATCAGACCCGCCTGCTCTGCAACACCGACGACTGTACCCGTCGTATCAAACAAGGTGACTAGCAGGAAAGAGAACACGACAGCATACAAGCTGTGTGAAATAACATCGCCGGCTGCCTCAATCGGATTCCAGACCAAGATTCCTTCCGGAAGTGTAGGTACAGAGACAACCCCTTCTGAGAAGGAGAGCATACCAGCGAAATAAGCTATAATACCGGTAATAATCATCCCGATAAACAGCGCGCCTTTTACATTACGAGCTAAGAGGATTAAGGTTACCGTAAGGCCCACCAGCGCTAAGACCACTTTAGGCTGATGTAGATCGCCCAGAGCTACGAGATTATCCGGGTGTGCCGCTACGATTCCGCTCATCCGCAAGCCGAGAAATGCAATGAACAATCCGATCCCGGCAGTAATCGCGTGCTTCAAGTTCTTCGGAATCATTTCAATCAACCGACTCCGCAGCGTCGTCATGGACAACAACAGGAATAGAATACCTGCAATGAACACAGCTGAGAAAGCCTCAACATAGGACAAGTTCCCATGCCCTTGAACAACCGAATATGTAAAGTAGGCGTTAAGCCCCATACCCGGTGCAACAGCGATCGGATAACGAGCTACCAGTCCCATCAGCAAAGTACCGACGACCGCAGCGATGACGGTTGCCGTAAAGCTCTGCTCAAACGGAACACCTGCGTCAGACAAGATCAACGGGTTTACGACCATGATGTATGCCATGGTGAAGAATGTAGTTGCTCCAGCAATGAATTCGGTCTTGACCGAGGTCCCATTGGCTTTTAAATCAAACACTGAATTGCCTCCATTTCTGATGTGAAAATCACAATATGCAAAAAACACACCTAACTATTATAGGGGAACATAACTTTTTCGCCAACCCGAATTAAGTGTATACTTTTAGTAAATTATTATCATTGTGCCTGAAGGAGGCGATTTATATGTGCGGCCGTTTCACACTCACTGTCACTTGGGAAGAATTGCTCAGTCGCTTCTTGATCGATCCAGAATCCACAAATCCTTTCCATGCACCACGTTATAATATCGCACCGACACAGATGGTAGCCGCAGTCATTCACGACGGTGTACGCCGCCGGATCGGCCAGCTTCGCTGGGGACTTGTCCCTTCCTGGGCTCGGGATGCCGCAAGCGGTGCGAAGATGATCAACGCCCGAAGCGAAACACTTGAAGAAAAGCCAGCCTATAAAATCCCTTTCCTGAGAAAAAGGTGTCTCATCCCTGCCGATGGCTTCTACGAGTGGCAGCGAACGGCTGATAGCAAGAAACCTCACCGAATCGGCATGAAAAACGACGGCATATTCAGCATGGCAGGTTTATATGACATATGGACAGCGCCAGATGGGAGTAAACTCAGCACATGTACGGTTATCACCACCCGTCCTAACCCGCTCATGCAACATATCCACGATCGCATGCCCGTCATCCTTAGGCCAGAGGATGAGGAGCTGTGGATTAGCCGTAATACAAGCCGAGATGATCTCAGGCGTCTACTCGAGCCCTACCCTGCACTTGAGATGAAAGCCACGATCGTGGGAACGAGCGTCAACTCGGTCAAGAACGATACGCCGGAATGCATACAACCTATCACTGGCTAAGTCCGCTCCGCAAGCACTATGCTTAGCGATCAATTGGAAAAGCCCCTGCAACAGATCGCAGAGGCTTTTCTCCATTTTCTTGGTATAAACCCGTAAGATTAACGAAACATACCCCATAACTTAATTAAATGAAATGTGTTTTTCGGATCAATGCGCTGAGCAAGAACAAACTGAACAATCTGCTGTTCTTGCGCAGGACTGAGCCTTTCATTCAGAATAGAATTGCATGCCCGCACTAACTGCTGAACCTTCGCCTTATTTTGAAGATCGACTTTGGACAAATCTTGAACCACAGCCTTAACCCTATCCTTGACGGCAGGATTCTTCATCTTCTGCTTAATACGTTCCACCAACTGCGGACTAATTCCATATTGTTGATAACTCAAAACGTTCGGCACCTCCCGTTATAACTCTTGTCATTGTTTGAGTATATGACGAAGGCCCGTCCATTGTGCTATCTGTTCAACTAATCAATCAGATCACCTTGGAAAATTTGTTCTTTTTGCAAATAATCTCGGAGAGGAGTATAGGTTGGAGAAGTCCAGAACGACGCATCACCAACCAGCGTAGCAGCGTCACCTCTTGCCTGTTCCACCACTTCAAAATCTGCAACCATATCAGCCAGCCGGAACTCGGGAACCCCGCTCTGCTTCGTACCGAAGAAATCTCCCGGCCCTCGCAGATCCAAATCCCGACGTGCTACCTCAAATCCATCCTCGGTTTCAGTCATTACTTGCATACGCTCTTGTCCAACCTCAGATTTCGGATCAGCCACGAGAATACAGTACGAGGCATGAGCGCCTCTCCCTACCCGGCCGCGCAGCTGATGAAGCTGTGACAGACCAAAGCGGTCAGCATCCATGATAATCATCAGGGTTGCATTAGGAACGTCAACACCAACCTCGACAACCGTAGTGGATATGAGTAATTGCAGCTCATTACTGTAAAAGCCGCGCATGACTTCATCTTTTTCCCCTGGCGTCATCCGGCCATGCAGCAGCCCGACACGATACTTCGGAAAAGCCTGCTGCATTTGGACATGCAGATCGATGGCATTTTGAACGTCCAGCTTGTCAGACTCCTCGATCAGCGGACAGATCAGATAAGCCTGACGGCCCTGCTCAATCTCTCTAGAGATAAACCCAAGTACGCGTTCCATCAGATCATGCTTCACCCAATATGTCGTAATCGGAATACGTCCCTTCGGTCTTTCCGACAAGGTAGAGACATCCATATCCCCAAATGCGGTAATCGCCATCGTCCGAGGAATCGGCGTTGCCGTCATAGTGAGTACATCAGGGTTATAACCCTTCCGACGAAGAACACTCCGCTGGTTTACACCGAAGCGATGCTGTTCATCGGTTACGACGAGTCCCAACTGTCTGAAATAGACATCTTCCTGAATCAGAGCATGCGTGCCTACAACGATGTCGATTAGACCCATTTGCAAGGAAGCCAGCAAGTCTTTGCGTCTCTTACCCGTCACGCTTCCCGTCAGAAGCCCTACAGTTACGCCAAATGGCTCAAATAGCTTTTGTAACGAACGCATATGCTGCTCTGCCAGAATCTCTGTAGGCACCATCAGGGCGCCTTGAAAACCTGATTTAACAGTGGCATATAAGGCAATGGCAGCCACCACGGTTTTACCGGAACCAACATCACCTTGAAGCAATCGGTTCATACAATATGGCGAGCGCAAGTCGTGTAAAATTTCGAGCTCTACCCGCTTCTGCGCATCCGTGAGTTCAAAAGGCAAACTCCGAACAAACTCCCGAATCGTTGCATTGTCCACTGTATGTACAACCCCATCCATTCGGTCGCGGTTTAGCGCCCGGAAAGCTTGCATCTTCAGCTGGAACATGAACAGCTCTTCATACACCATCCGCCGCCGAGCTTCCTGTCCTTCCTTGGAATCCACAGGCTGATGGATCGTAGCGATCGCCTGTTTTCTTGGCATCAAATTATATTTTTGCAAAAGTGCTGGAGGCAGGATCTCTGGAATCATGTCGCCATACTGCTGCAATGCTTGTACCATCGTCTTCCGAATCCATGATTGAGTGATCTTCCCGCCAACAGAATATACAGGCTGCAACGTTCCGCTTCGGAAAGCCCCTTTATCAGGAAATTCCGATTCTGTTGTCGTCAACTGCATACGTCGCTGATCCCATTTGCCTGTAAGTACAATTTCTCTTCCAGCCGTCAGCTGATCCTTAAGAAAATGACGGTTAAACCACGTAGCGGTAAACATCCAATTCTCAGCCAGCATTTTGCATGACAAACGAGACTTTTTCCCGTATCTCTGCAATACAGGAATACCTGCAATTTTGGCTTGTATCGTTATTTTATCTCCGTCCTTAACTTCACTCAGTGAGCGTAGTCGGTAATCTTCATACCGAAACGGGTAATATTCCAACAAATCTTTAACCGTAAAGACGCCAAAGGCGTGAAGCTCCCCTTCTTTCAGGGCGCTCACGCCGTTGATCTGTCTTACGGATATTTGATCCAGATCGAGACTCATAATTCTCCCCCAATCAAGCGGGCCAAATATACGCGGCAATGGTTCCCGGTCCAACATGGGTGCCAACAACGGCTCCAATATCTGAATAAACCGTTTCTTTCACCGTAAACACAGCAGACAACTGCTCCAGAAAATCATTAACAGAGGAGGGATCTGCTGTATGGCCCACCGCTACATTTATATTCGTAACACCTGCCAGATCTTTTTGGAATAACTCAATCATTCTGGCAGTCGCTTTTTTACGGCCTCTTACTTTTTCAACCGGAAATATAATGCCTTCATGATCAATGGATAAGATCGGCTTGATGTTTAGCAGCGTACCCAGTACGGCAGAAGCCTTACCAATACGGCCGCCTTTTTGTAAATATTCGAGAGTATCCACTAGGAAGTAAAGACGACGCTTGCTTCGAAGTTCTTCTGTCGAAGTCAGAATATCCTCTACAGCCAATCCTTGAGCAGCCTGCTCAGCTGCATGAACAACAAGCACTCCAAAACCGTATGACGCTGACTTGGAATCCCATACCGTAATATCGGGATCACCCTCTATAAGCGAGGATGCCAGCAGCGCCGCCTGATATGTGCCACTCATTCCAGAAGAAATGTGTATTGACAGAATGGAACTGTCCGGAAACTCCTTCAGAATCGATTCATAAACCGCTACAAAGTCAGCCGGAGAGGGCTGAGACGTTGTAGGTAGCTGAGTCGATTCGACGAGCCGTTTGTAGAACTCCCCTGCGGTAATATCCACTCCGTCCAAATACGTATCACTGCCAAACATAAGACGCAATGGAACAACTCGGATGTCATATTTCTTCACCAGGTCTGCCGGAATATCCGCTGTGCTGTCTGTGACAATAACGGTTTTCTTCACCGGGAACCCCTCCTAATAAATGACCATCAACTTACTATAATAAATGAAGATTACACCTCTACAGAGAACAAGTACGCATAGATTGGTTGTCCTCCGTAGTGCACTTCCACTTCTGCATTTGGATAGTTATCGCCAATCCATTCAGTCAAGCCCTCTGTAATTTCCTCTGTTGCATCCTCACCTGTAAGAAGAGTGATGATCTCATCCCCAGAGCCGAGCATTTTACCAAGCAATTCCTGACATGCCGTCAACAAGTCTGGTGCCGCTGCAACAATCTTCGAATTCTGAATGCCGATATATTCCCCGGCTTTGATGTGAAGCTCATCAATCGTAGTATCCCGAACAGCGTAAGTTACTTGTCCAGACTGTACACGGGCAATGGCTTCGAGCATGTTGTCTGTATTACTTTCCACACTTTCATCTTCCTGGAATTCAAATGCAGCCGCAATCCCCTGCGGAATCGTCTTACTTGGAATTACAATAACGTTACGCTCGCCTTCTAGCAGCTCTCTTGCCTGTTGTGCAGCAAGAACAATGTTAGAGTTATTTGGTAAAATATATACCTGCTGAGCAGAAATAGACGATATCGCATTCACAAAATCCTCTGTACTCGGATTCATCGTCTGACCGCCGGCCAAAACAACATCTACACCGAGACTCTTAAAGATGCTGGATATTCCCTCACCTGAGGATACAGCAATAAATCCGTAAGGTGCTAGCTCATCAGCAGGTGGAACTGCTGGTGCCTCCGGTGTCTTGGATTCAGCAGGGATATCTGCGAAAAGCTCCGGCATCGGCGCAATGTCCATGCCAGTCGACAATAGATCACGATGCTGCTCACGCATATTCAAAATATGAATTTGCGTAATTTCACCGTATAACAAAGCTAAATTCAGCACTTCACCAGGAGCCTTGGAATGCACATGCACTTTAATGGTCTCCTCATCAGCGATAACTATAATGGAATCGCCATTTACAGAAAGCGCTTTTCTAAATTTATCCTCGTCGAACACAGCAGTGTGAGCGTTACCCAATTGTCTATTGATGAAAAATTCCATGTCATACAAGAACTCAATTTCTTCCGTCGAAAGTTGTGACTGAGCTGAGGCAGGAACCTGTACAGTCGCCAAATCCGGGTGGGTAACAATCTTTTCTTGAATATCCCGTGATACAGTCACAGACGCTGGTACCGTTTCTGAAGAAGGAGCACCATTTTTCAGCGATCTTAAAAACCCTTCATAGATGTAAACGAGACCTTGGCCTCCGGAATCCACAACACCAACCTGCTTCAAAACCGGCAGCATATCCGGGGTTTGGGACAACGTCTCTTTTGCTTTTGCAAGTACCTGTTCCATTAATTCAACGACGTCACTACTTCTGCGCGAATAATAAACAGCATGCTTGGCAGCTTCCTTCGCTACCGTGAGGATCGTTCCCTCAACTGGTTTAACGACCGCTTTATAAGCCGCATCTACGCCTGTTTGTAGCGCAGCTGCAAATTGACTGGAGTTCAGTTCAGTGTAAGGTGCCGCATAACGGCTAAAACCGCGGAACAATTGAGACAGGATTACCCCAGAGTTCCCTCTGGCACCCATCAGAAGTCCTTTAGACAATACACCGGCACTGTGCCCTACCGATTCCGAATATTTACTTTTCAGTTCTGCCACACCAGCAGTCATCGTCAAATTCATGTTCGTCCCGGTGTCACCATCTGGCACTGGGAAAACATTAAGGGAATTGACGTGTTCTGCATGCAGCTGCAGTTGCTCCGCTCCGGCTAGTACCATCGCGGTAAATTCTGTTCCATTCAAAGAACGCTTACTCAATGAGAATTCCCCTTCCTGGCTTGATACAAAAAATACTCAATTGTATATTTCTTCATTTTCTTTTTTCAGAGCTTTGAGTTGGTAATTGCCCAACAACAATGAATAGACATCTATGATTAATAAATTAGTCACAACGCTGGTCATGGGCTAGCCTCTCGTCTCCGAGTTTCGGCAAACACTCCCCACGGAGAGGGCAAGCCGATTAGCCCACTAAATTTCATTTAGGAAATATTATGGACTAAACACCATTGTACTATAAGAAGAAAGAGAAATAAATGTTTTTAGGATAGTTGACGGAGCAATTTTTACTGTGATATTATATTTAAGTATTGTTTTATGCAGGGTTATGAAACAAGGAGGTGTAATCTATGTCTCGCAAATGTTATGTAACAGGTAAGAAACCAGGTACTGGTAACCACGTTTCTCACGCCAACAACCACAACAAACGTTCTTGGGGCGTAAACGTTCAGAAAGTTCGCATTCTGGTAGACGGCAAGCCAAAACGTGTATACGTTAGCACTCGCGCTTTGAAATCCGGTAAAGTGACTCGCGTATAATTGATCTATGCCCATACAAGTAGAAACGATTGCGTCGTCCATCCTAATAGGACGATCGCGTTTCTGCAAGAAATATAAGCCGAGTATAACAAATAATTATACTTTCTTATGTTTAAGAAAAACTTCTCAATCTCGAGCTTTATCATGGGCTGTACGGGACAAGGAAGTTTTTCTTGCGTTTCCATACATATAACTAAACAAAAAGCACCCTAAGCGAAAGCAGGTGCTTTTTTTAATGCCTCTTTCCCGGTTTATCTAAGGCGATCCCGTCCCGGGTGGAGGTTTTGTTATGCCGGGACAAGCTGTCAGCTTTTGTGAAACGTGTTTAAAATGGCCTTCACAAAACCTCCTAAAAACTTCGGCAGCTTGAACGTATAAAATTTCATGTCTCACCCTCCCCATCATTCTCATGCCTTCTAGTTATTTTATGCACCAAGCCCATCGATGTGAACATAAACAAAAAAGGCTACATGAGAACCCAGCTCATGTAACCATATTTATGCGGCAGTTCACCGCCCTATGCATCCTACTATAAGACTTATAACGCAGACTGTGCACTCTTTCGAATCTCTGCAATTGCCGAAGAGCGATCTGTCTTACCATACACGGCACTTCCCGCTACAAGAACATCTGCACCTGCTTTGGCAACGAGTGGCGCCGTCTCTGCTGTAATGCCGCCATCTACTTCAATATGAATATTTGGATTTGGACCATTAGCAATCCACTCTCTCAGTTGCTCAATTTTTTGCACGGTACGCTCAATAAAAGCTTGTCCACCGAACCCAGGGTTAACTGTCATTACGAGTACCAAGTCTAGATCAGGAAGCACTTCTTGAAGGACGTGTGCCGGAGTACCCGGATTAATAGCAACTCCAGCTTTCACGCCATGCTCCTTGATCAGATGAATGACACGATGAAGGTGTGGGCATGTTTCAGCATGAACGGTTATGTAATCCGCTCCTGCCTTCGCAAAATCGGCAATATAACGCTCTGGCGCTTCAATCATCAAATGAACATCCAGCGGCAGCGTTGTATGTGGTCTAATAGCCTGTACGATTGGAGGTCCAAGTGTAATGTTAGGAACAAAATGTCCATCCATTACGTCCACGTGAATCCAGTCAGCTCCTCCCGATTGTACTTCTGCAATTTCTTCACCCAGTTTGGCAAAATCAGCCGAAAGTATCGATGGTGCAATCTTAATCATAACGTTAGTACCTCCGCTTCTTGTCTTTCATTTCTGTAAAAAATTCCACGTAGTGTTCATAACGACTAGGAGCAATCAGCCCCTCATCCTTAGCTTCAATAACACGGCATCCAGGTTCATGGGTGTGACTGCAACCTCTGAACCTGCAATTTTCGGCAAAAGGCACGAACTCTCTAAAACTGCTCGACAATTCCTCTACACCTAGTTCTTGAAAGTCCAATTGGCTGAATCCTGGTGTATCGGCAACAAATCCACCGTTATCCAGTTCAATCAGTTCGACATGTCTGGTCGTATGACGCCCCCGCCCCAGTCGCATACTGATCTCACTAGTCTCAAGAGACAGTCCCGGCATCAATGCATTCAAGAGCGATGACTTACCTACACCCGATTGACCGGAGAACACACTGATTGTACCCGCGAGACGCTTCTTGACGACCTCAGTCCCCATTCCATGCAAAGAACTCGTAACTATGACCTCATAACCTATGCCTTCATATAGCTTTCTCGCACGCTCAGCGGAATCATCCGATTCGTCAGCAAGATCCTGTTTCGTTAAACAGATCAAAGCCTTTAATCCTGCGTGTTCCACGTGTACGAGGAATTTATCGAGCAGCAACAAGCTAAGATCAGGTTCTTTTATGGAGAATAAGAGAACGGCTAAATGAACGTTAGCGACTGGCGGACGTATTAATTGGGAAGACCGTGGAAGAATCTCATCCACGGTCCCCTCCCCGTTCTCCGTCAAAGAGTATATGACGCGATCTCCCACAAGTGGAGATTCACCTCTTTTTTTAAATATACCGCGGGCTCTGCATTGAACCGATGGGTCCTCTCCGGATACAACATTGCCTTCTCGCAGTGGTTTGACATAGTAATATCCGCTTAGTGCCTTAACAATCAGTCCTTCAAGCATATGCAGGCCTCACTTTCGATCGTTTAATAGTAAAATCCTTACCTGTTCCATCCTGCGGCTTCAATCTCACCCTCAAGATTTTTCGATTTATTACCATTCCCGTTACCTTTGCCATTACCATTGTTACCTCGATTCCCGCCTTGATTTATCGAAGCAGAATCGTTATTCTGATCATTCTCTTCACTCTGTTCCTCATCTTCATCCTGACCTTCGGATTGACCTTCAGGTTGGCCTTCTTCCTCACCATTATCGGTAGAAGGATCTGTGGTAACAGGAACTTCCGGTTGTTGTGGTGGTTCAATCTCCGGGATAGGTACCGTACCGTTCTTCGCGTCGGAATAGAATATGGAGTACGTATCAAGTGATTTACCATCCCTGAAAATCTGAACAGAGCCGTTCTTTTCCGGAGCCAGAAGAAGCTCAACCGGAATAATCTCAGTCGTACTAATTGTACGGCTCTCTCCTTCTTGGTTGTCTCCTAGCGCATCAGAGTATACGATACGAATCTGGCTCTTCTCTCCTTCTCGGACAGGAGCCACCGGAACTTTAAAAGTATAATTAATAGCCTCAGACGGGTAACCCGAACTAATCGTTATGTTCTGTTGGGTTCCCGGCGTAGCAGGCGAGTTAGGATTCCAAGGCCATTGCTTGATAACCTTTCCTTTTTCCACAGTAAAGCTTGATGCTTCATCTACCGTGCCGACCTCAAGACCAAGCTTCTTGATCTCATTCTCCGCTTCGCTTCGGGTCATACCAGTCAAGTCGCTCATCGTAACCGATTCCTTACCCTTACTAACAACCAATTTAACGACTGTTACATCCGGATCAAATTCCGTATCATGATCAGGCGATTGAGATATAATCTCTCCTGCCGGTACACTATCACTATGCTCCTCAGTCGTATTGATTCGATCATCACTAACCTTCTGATCTTTCAACAGTTTAAGCGCCACATCAAGCGTTTCTCCAGTCAGATCCGGCATTAGACTTAATGGCTTAGCGTCTCCAACCGATAACTGAATTACAGAACCCTCCTTGACGACGCTCCCTTCTTTCTTGCTCTGATCATAAACTGTACCTGCATCTATACCCGGCTTGTATACTCTGATCACTTCATTATCTACAACCAGCCCAAGCGCCTCAAGTTCACGAACCGCTTCTTCTTCAGTATGGTTGATTACACTTGGAACAGTCACATCAGGTACAACAAATAAATTATTAACATAAATAACTACACCTGCAAGGATACCCAGAAAAAGAACGACTAAACCAACGATAAGCGCAGGCTTCTTCCATTTCTTCTTCCCGCCCGCTCCCTTGGCAATTTCCTCATCCAGCTCGTCTTCTTCCGGATCGTGTTTAGGAGGAGCGTATGTGTGTTCACCCGACTGCATCGTTTTGATCGCAGGCATCACTCTTGTCTGATCCTCATCCTCTTCAAAATCCAGCTTTGGCTCATTGCGCCGGCTAGGCAGCAGACAAGTTTCTAAATCTTGCATCATTTCTTCTGCAGACTGATAACGTTCCTGTGGATTTTTACGCATCGATTTCAGAATCACATTCTCTACGCTTTGAGGAATGAGCGGATTTACTTCCCGCGGTTCATCAAATTCCTCTTGGAGATGTTTAAGGGCCACACTAATCGGGCTTTCTCCAAGAAACGGAAGACGTGCCGTCAGCATTTGATACAGCACGATACCAAGAGAATATAAATCTGACTTTTCACCCGTAGCCACACCTTTGGCATGCTCCGGAGAAAAGTAATGGACAGAACCTACAACGGATCCCGTCTGGGTAATCGTCGTAGACGTTACTGCTCTTGCGATACCAAAATCCGTTACCTTCACTCGGCCATTGCGTCCAATTAAGATGTTATGTGGCTTGATATCACGGTGAATGATCTGATTATGATGTGCATGATCAAGGGCATCACAAATTTGCGAAGCGATCCGAACTGCTTCATCAACCTGAAGTGGTGCTCTCTCTTTTATGATTTCGTTGAGGTTATTACCCTCGATATATTCCATGACAATATAATGAATTTCATCCTCTTGGCCAACATCATATATACTGACCACATTCGGATGTGACAAAGACGCCGCTGATTGTGCCTCACGCCTAAATCGGCGGATAAATTCCTCGTCGTGCACAAACTGTTGCCGCAGCACTTTGATCGCTACGTTTCGGTTTAGTAAAATATCCTGTGCCTTATAGACCAGCGCCATTCCACCGCCGCCGATTCGCTCTATGATCTTGTAACGACCAGCCAATTCATGTCCGATCATGAATTCCACCCCTTTTTACTTTGCCCAGCATCTTCTTCTTCTTGGTGTTCTATCAGGGCGACAGTGATATTATCGTCGCCTCCGGCGAGAAGTGCTAGTTGAAGCAGGCGGTCTGCTTTTTCCTCCAAAGGTAGTTCAAGTGAGCCGACAATTTGTCCTATCCGATCTCTTCTAACCGGATTACTTAGCCCATCACTGCACAATAGCAGCACCTCTCCCGCCTCAATGGATACAGGACTGAGTTCAACAGATACATCTATATCTGTTCCAAGCGCCCGTATAAGCACATTTTTACGTGGATGAGACTCTAACTCTTCCTCCGTAATTTGACCGCTTTTGAACAATTCATTGACCAATGTGTGATCATCTGTCAGCCGGATTACTTGTCCTGCTGATACTTTATAAGCTCGGCTATCACCGATATGCCCAATACAGCCTTCATGACCACGGAGTAGTACAGCTACAATGGTCGTTCCCATGTTGTGCAGCCGCTCATCAGCGGAAGCCTCCTGGTAAATCACTTCATTAGCATGTAGGATGGCATCACTAAGCACAGCTCGAATAGCATCCATAGACATATCAGGTTCCAGGGAAGCTAAGTCTTCAGACACGGTTGAAACCGCGAGTCTGCTGGCGGTATCACCTGCAAGGTGACCGCCCATACCGTCGGCTACAATACCGAGTGTATAACCATGCTCCATTTGACGGATTAAGACAGAGTCCTCATTTATCTGTCGAACTCGTCCGACATGGCTGACATGAACAGTATTGATCAAATTATTCTCACCCCAACTCCATATGCTTGGCCCGGAGCTGACCGCAAGCGGCAGCGATGTCGTGGCCCTGTTCACGGCGGATCGTTACATTAACGCCTTTTTCCGCCAACGTGCGTTGAAATTTGAAAATATCATTACGCGACGTACGGACATATTTTCGTTCCGGTACGTGGTTAACAGGGATCAGGTTAACATAGCAGTTCATATCTTTAATAACGTCAGCAAGCTCTGCTGCATGCTCAGCCTGGTCGTTAACACCGCCAATCAAGGCATATTCAAACGTAATGCGGCGCCCTGTTTTAGCTTGATAATATCTAAGAGCTTCGATGACATCATCAAACGGATAACGCCGGTTGACAGGCATCAGTTTGGAACGAAGTGTGTCGTTAGGCGCATGGATTGAAATCGCCAGATTGATTTGAGTATTTTCATCTGCAAACTTATAAATGTTAGGCACAATACCACTTGTCGACACAGTGATATGGCGCTGACCGATGTTCAAACCTTTCTCATGAATCATCGTCCGCAAGAACTTCATCGTTGCATCGTAATTCTCAAACGGTTCCCCGGAGCCCATAATAACAATGCTGCTGACGCGTTCGCCTTTTTTATCAAGGATTTTCTGCGCCTGTACAACTTGAGCTACGATCTCGCCAGATGTCAGATTCCGTTTCAGCCCGCCGAGCGTTGACGCACAGAACGTACAACCGATTCGGCAGCCCACCTGAGTCGTCACGCAAATGCTGTTACCGTAGTTATGCTTCATAATAACCGTCTCGATCGCATGGTCATCATGCAGACCAAACAAAAACTTGACTGTTCCATCCTTGGATTCAAACTTAGTGATTTCAGTCAAAGTTACGAAACTGAACTGATCCTCCAGCTTTTGGCGCAAATCCTTAGGCAGATTGGTCATCTCCTCAAAAGAGTTTACGCGTTTAACGTACAGCCAATCAAATATTTGGGAACCGCGAAATGCAGGTTCTCCATTCTCCTGAGCCCATGCTTGAAGCTCTTCTAGGGAAAAATCGTATATAAAAGGGTTCATCTCACCACACCTGTCTTTTTCATTCATATGCATCTGTTTTCTCATTCTTCCTATTCTAACATAAATAAAAGTGACGGTAAAAGAGAAAACCCGCCGGCACGGCGGGCCATTCCTATTGTTGTACACGTACGACCATCTTATGAGAGTCTACGAAGTCTCGCAATATAGAATCCGTCACTGTGAAAATGTTGGGGCAGAATCTGAACGCCTCCACCTTTCGAAAGTGCACTCTTTAATACCCGGTTCATACTGCCGGCATCATCATGCACAACTTCAAAATTAGGATTCTCAGCCAAAAAGGCGGATACCGTCCCTTCATTTTCTCCAGGCTCAACCGTACATGTGCTATATACGAGTACCCCTCCCGGGCGCACTAGACTTGACACCGATTGAAGTAATTCTCGCTGCAGCAAGATAATCTCCCCGATATCTTCCGGCGTCTTCACCCATTTCAGATCAGGTTTGCGCCGGATTACTCCTAGACCGGAGCAAGGTGCATCTAGCAATATCCGGTCAAAAGAAGCTGGCTCATAAGCTTTCGCCAGATCGAGAGCATTGCCGGTGACCGTTTTAATACTATCCAGTCCAAGACGCTCTGCTTGCTGCGCAATAAGCTTCTGTTTATGGGAGTGCAGATCGTTAGCGATGATAGAACCTTCATCCTTCATAATCTCACCCATATGAGCCGTCTTGCCGCCTGGTGCTGCGCAGCAGTCCAGAACGCGCATGCCTGGCTTTGGATCAACAACCTCTGCCACGAGCATTGAGCTTTCATCCTGGATCGAGATCATCCCGTCTCTATACCATTCAGTAAGAGCCATATTACCACCGCTCTTTACAATGATCCCATAGGAGCTCAGCTCCGAAGGAACTGCCTCGAATCCGTTCGCCTTCATCTCTTCAAGCATCGCTTCTCGGCTAATCATCGTCGTATTAACCCGGACGCTCACAGCAGGCGGTTCATTATTGGCTTTACAGATAGCTTCAGCCGTATCTTCTCCATACTGCTTGATCCACCGCTCTACAAGCCACTTCGGATGGGAGTGACGTAGAGAAATTCGGTCTGCTGGAGGCAGGTTGTCCGGAATGACAAGATCTTCCTTTTGCCGGAGTATATTCCGCAGCACGCCATTAACCATCCCAGATATTCCTTGATGACCACGCCGCTTGGCCAGATTCACAGCCTCACTGACGACAGCATGTTCCGGAATCCGATCCAAATATACGATCTGGTACAAGCTCAAGCGAAGCAGCGCTCTAACCCAAGGCTGCAGCTTGGCTGTACCTTTTTTGACAAAGCGATCCAGGAAGTAATCCAGTGTATTCAGCCGTGATATCGTTCCGTATACAAGCTCAGTTGCAAGCCCGGCATCGCCTTTTTCAAGTGAAGCCTTCTGGAGAGCCGTATTTAAGAGTAGATTGCTGTAAGCACCTTCTTGCTCTACCTGTGTAAGAACATTCATAGCGAGTTCTCTGGCTGTCAACTGCCGTCCTTTGGGCGTACTATTTCCTCGTCCGCTCACGCTAGCACCGTCCCGGCTGTCATGCTTGTCCCACGGACAAACTGTGAAGCATCCATAGCCTTTTTACCGCTTGGCTGAACGGTTAGTAACGTTAATGATCCGTCACCGGTCTTCACCACGACTCCCGTCTCCGTCAGTTCAAGCACCGTTCCTGGAGCCGCTTGGCTGGAAGCAGAGCCTGTATTCGCCGGATTAGCAGCAGACCATACTTTAAACACTTCACCATTCCAAAGTGTAAATCCACCAGAGAACGGAACGAGACCGCGGATCTGGTTGTAGATTTCCTGCGACGTACGTCTCCAATCGATCTTCTCGTCTTCACGAGTCAAATTCGGAGCATAAGTCGACTCTTCATCGTTCTGTGGTTCCGCTTGTACTTTACCTTCAGTTAAACGGGGAAGCTGCTCCTTTAACAGAGCAGCTCCGGCGATACTAAGCTTTTCAAACATCGTTCCAGCGGTATCATCATCCTGAATTGGAACTTCGACGCGAGCAATCATATCGCCTGTATCAAGCCCTTCTGCCATATACATCAGCGTAATGCCAGTAACCTTCTCACCGTTGATAATAGAACGCTGAATTGGAGCTCCTCCCCGGTACTTAGGGAGAAGTGAACCATGTACATTGAGACAGCCGAGAGGCGGCATATCAAGGACGGATTTCGGCAAAATCTGTCCATATGCAGCCGTTACAATCATATCTGGTTTATATTTCGACAACTCCTCCACCGCTTCTGGTTTCCGCAGCCGCTCAGGCTGTAGCACAGGAATGCCGTGACGAAGAGCCGCTTCTTTTACAGGAGTGGGTGTAAGCACCTTTTTACGTCCTTGGGGACGGTCCGGCTGTGTTACGACAGCAACAATGTTATAGCCTTCAGCTACTAGCATGTCGAGACTTGGCACAGCGAACGCAGGGGTACCCATGAATACGATGTTCATCGATTCTCCAGCTCCCTCCGTGGAGGCATGTTCGGATCAAATTCATACACCCGTTCAGCAATGTCTGTAAATAGTACTCCGTTCAGATGATCGATCTCATGCTGAAACGCACGAGCGAGCAGTCCTGTCGCCGTCACAATCAGTTCGTTTCCTTCACGATCGAGTCCCTTTACCTTCACCTGTTCAGCGCGGCGCACATCACCATTCCAACCGGGGATGCTCAGGCAACCTTCAGGTCCAAACTGCTCGCCTTCACTCTCCAGAATTTCTGGATTTATCATCTTGATCAGCCCGTGCTCATCACCTGCATCAACGACGATAAGCCGCTTCAAAATCCCTACTTGTGGTGCAGCCAGACCAACACCGTCCGCATCGTACATCGTATCCGCCATATCATCCAGCAACTTCTGAACATTTGGCGTAATTTTTGTAACTTCCTTCGCTACTTTGTGTAGCACCTCATCCGGTTCTTTAACGATAATGCGTATTGCCATTATGACACCTTCCTCACGCTTTTCATTCAATATATGCAGTATTACATTAACATTTGCGGGTCCACGTCAATGCTGATTTGCAGCGACGTGTCACGCACTGAATCCTGTAATTCCTCGGCAACCTGCCGAACAAGCGACACAGCATCCATCGTTCCCCGCCATTTTATCATACATTGGAATCTGTATCTATTTTTTAGCCTTGGAATCGGGGATGCGACAGGTCCAAGTATATCTAAAGCATCTGCAGAAAAACGGTCCAAACTGCCGAACCACCCTCTGCGATCCGCCCTTCCTTTTAGTTCTGACGCATAATTTTCCGAAACCCGCACAAGCAGCGGCAGCTGCTCATGCGATAATGTGACCAGAATAAGTCTGCAATATGGTGGATAGTGCAGCGCTTTGCGATGTTTAAGCTCATCCTTCACAAACGTCAAATAGTCGTGTCCGCTGGCGTGAATGATGGAATAATGTTCCGGTGTATAAGATTGAATTACAACCTCTCCCGGCAGCTGATGACGGCCTGCTCGACCAGCAACCTGCGTCAGAAGCTGGAACGTCTTCTCCGCCGCTCTGAAATCTGGCAGGTTCAAAGCCGAATCGGCAGTAATTACGCCGACAAGAGTCACATCGGGGAAATCAAGACCTTTGGCAACCATCTGGGTGCCAAGCAGGACATCCGCCTTCTTATCCCTGAATTGCTTCAGCAACTTTTCATGCGAGCCCTTCTCAGTCGTTGTATCCACATCCATCCGGATGACCCTTATTCCCGGGAATAGCTTAGCTAGCTCTTCCTCCACTCGCTGGGTACCCGTTCCAAAAAATCGAATATGTTCGCTTCCGCATTCCGGACATACCTCTGGAGACTGCTCCGCGTAACCGCAGTAATGACAGCGAAGATTGTTGGACTTTTGATGATACGTCAGGGAAATATCGCATTCCGGACAACCTGCCACATAACCACAACTCCGGCACATCACAAAGGTGGAGTGACCACGGCGGTTTAAGAGCAGTACTGTCTGTTCTCCCCGCTCTAAACGGGTTGAAATCGCCTCATGCAGAGGACGACTAAACATCGACCGGTTGCCATCCTTCAACTCCTCACGCATATCAACAACCTCTACCTCCGGCAGACGGTTTCCGAGCGCACGTGTCGGCATCTCCAGCAGCTCAGGAGCAAATCCTTCCTGAGATTGTGATCTGGCTGCATGATAACTCTCCAGGGATGGAGTAGCTGAACCCAAAATGACAACGGCTCCCGTCTCCGCAGCGCGGCGAGTCGCCACATCTCTGGCATGATACTTCGGCGTTTCTTCCTGTTTATAGGACGTCTCATGCTCCTCGTCCATAATAATCAACCCAAGACGATCAAATGGCGCGAAAACAGCGGAACGAGCTCCGACAACAACCGATGCCCGGCCTTCATGAATCTTTCTCCATTCGTCATAGCGTTCACCTGCCGAAAGTCGGCTGTGCATCACAGCAACCAGATCACCGAAACGCCCTTTAAACCGTTCTACCATTTGCGGTGTAAGCGAGATTTCGGGAACCAAGACAATCGACTGTCTATCTTGCTCAAGACATCGCTGGATGGTTTGAAGATAAATTTCCGTCTTACCACTTCCGGTAACCCCATGCAATAAGAACACACCGTGCTGGCGTTCATCCAGCTTCTGTACAATTCTGTTATAAACATGCTGCTGCTCTTGCGTGAGAACGAGCGGAACCGTCGGTTTAAAATCCCGGCCTTTATACGGATCACGGAACACTTCCATATCCTCAACGCGAATATATCCTTTATCCGCAAGCGCCTTGACCGTTCCGGCCGTTACGCCGAGCGTAGACAGCACTTCTTTCATTGCTATAGGAAGGAATGATTCCATGTCGATCAAATATTCGAGAACTTCTCGTTGACGCTGAGCCTTGGCCGGAAACGAAGCCAACGCTTCCTTCGCCTCTGAAACGTCTACAGCCAATTCTACGGCTTTCAGCGTCTTCTTCTGCATCTTGTCCTTAATTTGCTGATATTCACGAAGCAGTCCTCGTGATAATAATGCTTTGACGAGGTCTGCATCCTCGGGAAACGCCCTATTCACTTGATCCAGTGTAACTTCCCCACGCTGTTTAACAAATGCCAGTATCGCTTGTTCCTTATCATTCTCAGAAGGAAAAACAAACAGACTGTCATCCGGCTTATCATTCTCTTCGGGGTTCCCAAGCGTAATGTATCGTTCCGCTTTGCCTTTCAGCGCAGTAGGAAGCATGGACTGAAGCACTGTAATTTGACGACATGCATAGCGCTCCTTCATCCATTCACTAAGCTGTATAAGTTCAGGCGACAACGGAGGAGCGAAATCAAGGACTTCCTGAATCGGCTTCATTTTGGCATAATCCATTTCAGGACGTGGATGAAGAGACACAACAAAGCCCTGAAGCGTCCGGTGTCCGAAAGGAACCCCGACTCTGCTCCCAACCTCTACCCAAGGTCGCAATCGTTCAGGAATCAGATAATCAAACGGCCGGTCTGTATCCTTGGACGGTACGTCCACAATGACTCTGGCCATCTCCACCTACGATTCCCCCTTTGTCATCCGCTCAGCTGCCAAGACGAGCAGGCGCCGAGCCACATCCTCCTTGGACATGAGCGGAAGATGAAGAGCAAGCCCTTCCGAATCAAATACATGCACGCTGTTTGTATCCGTTCCAAATCCCACGCCGGATTTTGTTACATCATTCGCTACAACAAGGTCACAGTTTTTACGGCGAAGCTTGTCCATTGCATACTGCTCTACCGAATCTGTCTCCGCAGCAAAACCGATCAGAAATTGGGACTGCTTGCGCTTGCCCATCGTCTCTAAAATATCTGTCGTCTTGACCAGCTCAAGGGTCATCCGATCTCCCTGCTTCTTCAGCTTAGAAGAAGCTTTATTCAAAGGCGTGTAATCGGCTACCGCAGCGGCTTTAACGATCAGATCACTGTCATCGAACTCGCGCATCACAGCATCATACATATCCTGCGCTGACTCCACCCGTTCCGCTTTCACACCCTCAGGCAGAGAAACATCGGTATGTGCGGCGATCAAATGAACGTCCGCCCCCATTTCCTTAGCTACCTTGGCTATTGCAAATCCCATTTTACCGGAGGAATCATTCGTGATGTAGCGTACAGGATCAATTCGTTCAATCGTACCGCCTGCCGTTACGACTACCTTCTTACCTTCTAACAGACCTGGCGTCTTCGCTTCTTCAGATACCGCCTGGTCCATCTCCTGCTGTTTGAAAAAACGTTCCACCACTTCAACAATGGTCTCCGGCTCCTCCATTCGTCCCTTGCCGACATAGCCGCAAGCGAGAAGACCCTCCCCAGGTTCGATCATCGACACCCCACGAGACACAAGTGTCTCCATATTAGCGACCACAGCAGGATGAGTATACATGTGAACATTCATCGCTGGACATATCATGACAGGTGCCGTTGTTGCAAGCAGCGTTGTCGTAAGCATATCATCAGCAAGTCCATGGGCCATTTTCCCGATGACGTTTGCAGTAGCCGGAGCCACCAGCACCAGGTCAGCCAGATCTGCCAGATGAATGTGAGATACGACAGACGGGTCACGTTCATCAAAAGTATCACTGTATACCGGATTTTTAGTAAGCGACTGCAGTGTTAGCTCAGTAATAAACTGCTTGGCCGAGTCTGTCATAATCACATGCACATCGGCCCCCTTCTGGACGAGTCTGCTGCATAGCGTAGCGGCTTTGTACGCCGCGATGCCACCCGTGACTCCAAGCACAATAACTTTACCGTTTAACATGACTGCTCCCCCCGCTTTCTGTAATAAAACAACAAAGAAGCAAAGCTTCGATGGGCAAAGCCGCTTCTTCCCTGTATTTCAAGTATAAATATAACCTTATACTTTTTTTATATTTTCAAAAAAATAACAACCTTTCGGTTGTCACATTTTGTGAAGCCATTTATGAAGATGTCTGTCAAAAATTTTACTCTTCGCCTTTTTCCACACGAAGGTAGTCACCGTAAATTTCTTCAAGAGCAACGCCCACTGGTTTATGGGATTTCGGGTTCTTGAGTTCGGAAACTTCTCCTTCACGCAGTTGACGTGCACGGCGGGAAGCCGCAACAACGAGTGAATACTTACTGTCTACTTTGTTCATCATTTCATCAATGGATGGATATAGCATAGTTTTAAAGCACCTCATTTTCATATACTGATTATCTTACACATACACCACAAAGAGCAGTTTAAACTACTTCATAACTTTACAGTGTTCGGCAATAATAATAGATTCTATTCGTTTGCATGCGAGATTGATTTCATCATTGACTACCGCATAATCATAGTGACGGATCAATGCCATCTCATCAACCGCTACAGACATCCGATGATCTATTGTGGCCTGGCTTTCTGTGCCTCGCCCTACAATCCGATCCTTCAATTCATCCAAAGATGGAGGAGTCAGGAAAATGAAAACACCGTCAGGGAACTTTTCCTTCACTTTCAATGCACCCTGCACTTCAATTTCCAGAATGATATCCTTCCCACTTGCAATGGTTTCCTCAACAAAATCACGCGGGGTACCGTAAAAATTACCTACATACTCCGCATATTCCAATAGCTCATCGTTCTCGATCATGGACAGAAACTGTTCACGTTCCTTGAAGAAATAGTTCACACCATCCACTTCACCCATGCGTGGTTTTCTCGTTGTTGCAGAAACCGAGTATACCAGATCTGGAATTCGTGGACGAAGTGCACTACATACCGTTCCTTTTCCTACACCGGATGGACCGGACAATACAATTAATAATCCCTTTGTAGACATAATACTCCCCATCTTTATTCGTCGTTGTCATCATCTTTGCTGGATAAACGGTGAGCGACCGTCTCAGGCTGCACAGCCGACAAGATAACATGATCACTGTCGGTAATAATTACAGCTCTAGTCCGGCGACCGTAAGTGGCGTCAATCAGCATATGACGATCCCTTGCTTCTTGAATTATCCGCTTTATCGGAGCTGACTCTGGGCTCACGATAGAAATGATTCGATTGGCCGATACGATATTCCCGAAGCCGATATTAATGAGTTTGATTGCCATATTGCGATTGTTCCCCCTATACATTTGACTCTTTTGCCGAAGTAAGCCTGTTCATTCTACGTTCGCGGCTTGTTCACGAATCTTCTCCAGCTCCGCTTTCATTTCGACAACACGGTTTACCAGAGTCAGATGATTGGCTTTCGATCCAATCGTATTGACTTCCCTGTTCATTTCCTGGATTAGAAAATCCAATTTGCGTCCCACAGGACCATTTTGATGTAATAACAACTGTCTGCACTGTTCGAAGTGGCTGTGCAGACGAGTGAGTTCTTCATCAATATTGGAGCGTTCCGCAAACAAAGCAATTTCCATTCCAAATATATGTTCATCGAAAGTCAACGAGCCGTCATTCAAGACTTCCAATCGCTGACGCAGGCGTGTCCGGTACTCAGCCGTCACAGTAGGTGCCAGGTTCACCATCTCTGCTTGCAAGAGCTGAAGACGTTCAATCCGCTGCTCCATATCTTTAGCCAGATGAGATCCTTCGGTACTGCGCATTTGCATCAGTCCATCCAATGCTTTATCAAGTCCGCTGCACAGCATTTCACCCCACTGCAGGCGTTTCTCCTCATCCAGTTGCTGCCTACGACTGACCAGAACATCTGGTAGCGAAAGGATATCACGGATTGTAGGTTTCCCTTCAATACCGTAACGCTCCAATTCATCCGCGGCTTTCAAATAGGCCTTAACCATGGCATGATTAAGTACCGCCGAGACGCTCTCGCCGTCACTCTCTTTATTAATGTAAACCTCGATCCGCCCTCGTGAAGTACGGGACTGTACAGTCCTTCTTAAAGAATCCTCGAAACAAGCCCATTCGCGCGGAATGCGGAATAAAACTTCGCAATATCGGTGATTCACTGATTTCACTTCGAAGGTAACCGTATAGCCCTCAAATTTGAGGGTGGATTGACCAAATCCGGTCATACTTAATGACATCGGAATCACATCCATTACACTATTGTAATTGAAAATTATTAATGAAACAAGGGGGACAATCGGCGCCCTGATAACTCCCATACGTATTCAGTCAGCTCGGCGCTCATCTCGTAAAACATAAACGGTGTCATCAGATATATGCCGTTGAAATGCTTCGTTGCAACATCCAATAATTCCTTGCCAATTGTGACACCCATCGCTCGTCCTTCTTCACCTTCAAGGCCAGCCATTCGTTCCCTCACTTCATCGGACAACTGGATACCCGGCACCTCATTATGGAGATATTCTGCATTTCGTCCACTCGCCAAAGGCATGATTCCTATGAAAATTGGAATATCCAAATGTTTAGTAGCTTCACTCAACCGTACAATCAGTTCTGGGTCATAGACAGGCTGGGTCATAACATAGTCAGCGCCGCTGGCAATTTTCTTCTCTAAACGCTGTACCGCTTTATCAAGATGTCTTACATTTGGATTAAAAGCTGCGCCAACAACAAACTTCGCTTTCTGTTTCAGCGGTTTGCCTGAGAAAGCCACGCCTTCGTTAAGCTGTTTTATCATTCGAATAATTTCAAATGACGTTAAATCATACACGGAACTGGAACCAGGCAAATCCCCGAAACGAGCTGGATCTCCGGTAACAGCCAGTACATGGTCAATCCCGAGCGCATCAAAGCCCATCATATGGGACTGCGTCCCGATCAAATTCCGATCCCGACAAGCAATATGAATCAAAGGCCGAATTCCAGTACGGCTGTGCACAAGATGTCCAAGTGCCATATTGCTCATCCGAGTAACAGCCAGCGAATTGTCAGCAAGGGTCAGCGCGTCCACTCCAGCTCTTTTTAGCTCTTCTGCACCCTTCATGAATTTTGCGATATCCAAATCACGAGGAGGATCTAACTCTACGATGACCGTATGCCGTTCCTTTACAAGATCAACCAGAGTTGGCTCTTCACTACGTTCTACAGCTTCATTCTGTTTCAAAGTCTTGTGCAGAACAATCCGGTCTACGTCTTTTATTGAAGGTTCCGGTAGAGAAGACGGAATGTACTCACTAAGCGTTGCTGAGATCTCTGCGATATGTTCAGGCGTCGTCCCGCAGCACCCGCCGATAATCCGAGCTCCCATATCAGCAAACTTCAAGGCCATCTGTCCGAAATATTCAGGACTCGCTCCATAACGGTATTCTCCATCCACGTAATCGGCAATCCCCGCATTAGGAAAAATCGATACAGGCAGTGAAACGCTCCCTTGAAGCGTTTCCAGAGCACGCAGCATTCCATTAGGTCCAGTTCGGCAGTTAAATCCGAATACATCGGCACCTTCTTGCTGAACGATATGAAGCGCCTCCGTCATGGTATACCCATCAAGCGTCCGGGCAATATCCTCAACAGCAAATTGCGAAATAATTGGCAAATCACTTAACTTCCGGACCTGATTTAAGGCGAGAAGCATTTCTTCCACATCATAAAAGGTCTCCAATAATATTCCGTCTACATTCTCGGTAAGCAGCGCATGAAACTGTTGTTCAAAATACCTTTTCAGTTCATCGGTTGATATATTATTCCGCTTTCCGCCCCGAATAGAACCAACCGCACCTATCACATATCCATTCTTCCCAGCAGCCTCACGGGCGATTCTTACGCCTGCCCGATTAATCTCATCAACTTTGGATTCCAAACCGTATTTGGAGAGTTTATCGTAGTTAGCGGAGAAGGTATTGCTCTCAAGAACCTGAGCTCCAGCCTCTACATACTGACGATGAATATCACCAATAACCTCCGGTGAGGTCAAGTTTAGCTCCTCATAGGATATCCCTACTGGAAAACCCTTTTGATATAAGAAAGTACCCATCGCGCCATCACCGATCAGCACTTTATTTCCCCAAGCTTGCCGAAGATCCAGTCTCATCGTGCTCCCCCCGCCTGACTGTATTTTCATATTAATGTATCATAAATGCTTCCAAAAGATAAGAGACAAAAAGGCTGTTCCAGTAGTAGATTTACTTCCTTGATAAGACCGCTCGCTTGATGAAAAAATCAGTAAAATAAAGTATGGCGGTGCCAGGGAGATTATCCCTACACCGCCACTTCTGACCTTTTGTCTATAGGCAATTTGCTGTAATTGTGTATGCATGTGTAGATCTGGCGGACAGACAATCCGTTATTTAGTAGAAAACAACGTTTTATGAGGACTAAGCGGTCTCCGTTTCCGTTATTTTCTCAAAATACACCTGAATTTTTATGCATTGTAAGTAATAGCGGATTCTCTGTCCTCTTACGTTCTAAAGGTGACATTTTTACAGAAATAGCGGAACGTCAGTCCGCAAACAATAAAGCAGTACTATTGATGACTGTAGACTGTAAATTCCAAGCTAGTCTCTAACAGGCTCCTTCATATACCATTTCGGCAGGTCCAGTCATATACACATGGTTGTCGTTCTCATCCCACTCGATGAACAAGTCACCGCCTTTAAGAGAAATAAACGCAGCACGATCCGTGTTACCATTCAGCACTGAAGCCACTAAAGTTGCACATGCTCCGGTTCCACATGCCAAGGTAGGTCCTGCTCCACGCTCCCACACGCGCATATCCACATAATCGCGAGCTTTAATTGTTGCGAATTCAACGTTGATTTTTTTCGGAAACAAGGGGTGAATTTCCAGCTTTGGCCCCCACAAAGGCAAATCAAAATGAACAGCATCATCCACAAAAATAACGCAGTGAGGATTCCCCATCGATACCGCAGTAAACTTGAACTCCTGGCCGCCCACCTCGATCGGCTGGTTTAAAACCGGATTCTGATTCAGGGTTGTCGGTATACTCAAACCCTCTAGAACGGGCTCTCCCATATCAACTCTGACGCTTTTGACCTGATCCCCCTCAATCTGGAGGCTAACCTTCTGTACACCAGCTCCTAAGGTCTCAATCGTTATCTCTCGTTTATGCGTGTAGCCGTAATCATAGACATATTTAGAAACACAACGGATGGCATTTCCGCATTGCTCTGCTTCGGAACCATCTGAGTTTATGATTCGCATCCTAAAGTCAGCCTTGTCAGAAGGCAAAATATATACGAGTCCATCTGCTCCGATCCCGAAAAATCGGTTGCACCATTTTACAGCTAAATCTGCAGCGTTAACAGGTAGCTCTATCTCTCCATAGACGATAATAAAGTCATTTCCAAGGCCGTTCATTTTAGTGAATATCATAAGAAACCCCATCTCCTCTGCAGCTGTTTATGAAATCAGCATATCGCAGATAAATGGGGTTTCAAATTTACTTTATGCAGAAAGATTTGCACTTTTCGTCATCATATTACGCCGATTACGATTGCGTTTTCCTCCCCACAGGCTACCTGCCCCCATCAAGAAGGTTGGGATTCCGGCTGCTACAAGTGTAAGCGCCCATTCCCTCATTCCAAGTGGAACAGTCTTAAAGATCGGTTGCAATGCTTCAATATACATAACGCCCAGCATGAGAAGTACAGAAGATAATACGGCTAACACCAAATATTTGTTCTGAAACGGATTCCGGTGAAAAATCGATCGTGAACTTCTACAGTCAAACACATGAATCAGCTGCGCCATAACTAAGGTAGCAAAAGCGACTGATTGTGCCTTGGCCAGCTGGCCGGCCTGATCCGGAGCAGCACGCAGCGTAAGCCAGAATGCTCCCAGTGTACACAGACCAATCAGTACACCGCGGCTAATAATTTTCCATCCAAGACGTCTTGCAAAAATATTCTCCTTCGCCCCTCGAGGTTTGTGCTCCATGAGATCTTTCTCCGGTTGATCTACACCCAGCGCCATAGCAGGAAGCCCATCGGTTACGAGGTTTACCCATAAAATCTGGATCGGTACCAAGGGTAGCGGCAGCCCCATCATCATGGCAAAGAACATAGTCAGTATTTCACCGACATTAGAGGCGAGAAGGTACCTGATAAACTTACGGATATTTTCATAGATGTTTCGCCCCTCTTCGATCGCAGCAACTATGGTCGAAAAGTTATCATCACTCAACACAAGCGCGGACGCCTCTTTTGTAACATCCGTTCCCGTAATTCCCATCGCGATCCCAATATCCGACGCCTTGATCGCAGGTGCATCATTGACACCGTCTCCTGTCATCGCTACCACATGGCCTTTTCGCTGTAACGACTTTACAATTCTCAGCTTGTGCTCCGGTGAGACTCGTGCGTATACGTAAGTCTGATCAACCTTTGCATCCAGCTCCTTGTCATCCAGACGGGCCAGTTCCTGTCCAGTCATTGACTGACCATTTCGCGGCATGATGCCCAGTTGAGCCGCAATCGCTTCAGCCGTTGTACGGTGATCCCCTGTGATCATAACCGTCTTAATTCCTGCCCGGCGGCAAGTTGCAATCGCATCTCTAACTTCGCTGCGGGGTGGATCAATCATACCGGCAAGACCTACAAATATTAGCTGACATTCAGCATCTTGTTCTGTCTCAGGTTTATCATATGGGCGAAGATCACGATAAGCCATACCAAGCACTCGTAATGCCGAAGAAGCCATATATTCGTTCGCTGAAAGCACCTTTTGCCGAAGTGTACCTGTTAAAGGCACGACATTGCCTTCCCACAAAATATAGGTACAAGCATCCAACAACATATCCGGTGCACCTTTGGTACATACCAATCGACCGCCTTGGTGGCTGACTATGACAGACATCAGCTTTCGTTCTGAGTCAAACGGGAATTCTTTATCCCGCTTATAGATAGAAGCAAGTGTACTTTGCCCCAATCCCATTTTTGCAGAGAGGGTCAGAAGTGCGCCTTCTGTCGGATCTCCCTTAAGATCCCAACTGACTGAGCCCCTCTCTTCCTTATTCTTGCGTTTCAGTTTGGTTTCATCGGGCACATTCTCAACAATTTCTGCGTTGTTACACAACCCGCCAATTTGTAATAGTCTCCGAAGCGTCTGGTCGGACCGAAGCTCTACAGGTTTACCGTCCTTTAGGATTTGACCCGTCGGATCGTAACCTTGTCCAGTCACTTCCATCATCTTGCCACCAAGCCAGACGCGGGTTACCGTCATTTTATTCTGTGTCAACGTCCCCGTCTTATCTGAACAGATCACCGAAGCACAGCCGAGCGTCTCAACAGAAGGAAGCTTTCGGACGATAGCCTTACGTTTAATCATGCGCTGCACTCCTAAAGCTAGTGCAATCGTAACGATAGCTGGTAATCCTTCGGGGATAGCAGCAACAGCGAGACTGACACCTGCAAGGAACATGCCTGAAGCTGGCTGACCATGTAATATTCCCGCTACAACCACGAGAATCGTAAGTACCAGGGAAACACCGATCAGTATTTTGCCAAGCTGCTCCAAACGATGCTGAAGTGGGGTTTCTTGCGATTCAGTGTTTTGGATCAAATCTGCAATTTTACCCATTTCGGTGTCCATCCCTGTACGGATAACCACACCCTTAGCTGTGCCTCTGGTAACCATCGTGCCCATGTACCCGATATTTTTAAGGTCTCCAAGCGGCACATCCTGTTCGGATATAGACTCCGAATGCTTGTTAACAGGCAGCGATTCCCCGGTTAATGCCGATTCTTCCACACTGCAACTGCTCGTCTCCACCCAGCGAACGTCTGCAGGAATCCGGTCGCCGCTTTCCACCAAGACAATATCCCCTGGAACCAATCCTTTCGCCGTGATATGAATGACTTTACCATCCCGGAGTACTTTGGCAGTTGGCGCTGACAACTGTTTCAACGCACGGAGTGAGCGTTCTGCTCGAAACTCTTGAACAAAGCCAAGCACTGCATTAATCATGATGATGGCGATGATCGTCACGGCGTCTAAATATTCTCCAAGCAGACCGGATACCAACGTGGCACCAAGAAGCACGAGCACCATGAAGTCCTTGAATTGATTCAACAACAGCGTGAATGGAGATATTTTTTTGCCTTCGGATAGCTCATTCCAGCCGCTGGTTTTCCGCCTTTCACCTGCCGCCTCTTCCGTGAGGCCCTGCTGCGGATGCACTTGCATCACCTGTTGCAATTCATCAACATCCATCTGGTGCCATAACTTTTGTTCCATGCTTCCTTTCCCTCCCGGTTGTTTCTCCTGTTCCGGCGGATGACAGCTTTTCCACCTCTCAACGTAAATGTATTCGGACAGGTCCATAAATATCACAGCATAGCTCTTAAGTTTTTGCCTAAAGTATGGCATCATAGAGTAGAAAGCATGAAGGGTATCGCTAGCAGATAGGAGAATGAACAAATGGCATTGGACGGAATCGTAACACGAGCGATTGTGCATGAGCTAGAAGCCTGCAAAGGCGCTCGGATCAGTAAAATATATCAACCGAATGAACGTGACATTGTACTGCATATCCGCACACAAAATGGAAACGCCAAGATTTTGCTATCCGCAAATCCGACATATCCACGGGTACATCTGACGGAGGAAACCTTCGTCAATCCGACAGAAGCCCCGATGTTCTGTATGTTGATGCGCAAACATTGTGAGAGCGGAATTATTGAGGAGATCAAGCAGATTGACATGGAGCGGATCATCCATATCCGTGTCCGCCAGCGGGATGAACTGGGTGATGTCTCCTCGAAAGTGATTATCATTGAGCTGATGGGGCGTCACAGCAACATCATTTTGACCGATCCATCTACTGGCACCATTCTTGATGGAATTCATCACGTCACCCCAGCAATCAGCAGCTACCGGGTCATCATGCCGGGGTTTACCTATACCGAACCACCGCAGCAGCATAAGCTGAATCCACTGGAGACCGAGCAAGAGCAGTTCCGAGAATCCTGCCTACTCAGCCCAGAGGATCCGATCGCATGGCTCGTTGGTGCTTTTAGCGGGATAAGTCCGTTAGCGGCGCAAGAAATTGCCTACCGGGCTGGTTATAGAACACAGTCTGAGGGAGATGGCGCCGAGAAGGACTGTGGCGGGCTATGGACCGCTTTTTCCGAAGTTATGGAGCAGGTTCGAGAGAATCGTTTCACACCGATGGCCGGTGTAAATGCCAAGGGGAAATTGGTCTTCTCCGTTATTCCGCTCACGATGCTATCAGAGGACATAAAGAGTTATGACTCAACAAGCAAGTGTCTGGAAGATTATTATGGAGACAAGGCTCAGCGTGACACCGTTAAGCAAAAGGTCAGCGATCTGCTTCGTTTCTTGCAGAATGAGCGGTCTAAAAACATTAAAAAACTGGACAATCTAAACAAGGATCTGGAGGAAGCCGGGGATGCTGACCGTTACCGTATATCAGGTGAGCTACTGTTCGCATCACTGCATATGATCCAGAAAGGAGACAAACAAGTCGAACTTGTAAACTTTTACGATGAAGATCAGCGAACAGTTACCATCCCGCTAGATCCACTCTTGTCTCCATCCGATAATGCGCAACGTTATTTCAAGAAATACAACAAATATAAAAACAGCCTCGCAGTGATTGATGAACAACTTCTCAAAACCCACGAGGAGATCAGCTATATTGAAAATCTGCTGCAACAGTTGTCGCACGCCTCGATGAACGATATCGACGAAATTCGTGAAGAACTTATTCAGCAAGGCTATCTGCGTGATCGCAGCCGAAAGACACGCAAGAAGAAAAAGAACGACAAGCCGACCCTGCATATGTATACATCTTCGGAAGGAATCGAGTTGTATGTAGGCAAGAACAACCTGCAGAATGAGTATGTTACCAATCGTCTCGCTTCACCAAACGACACATGGCTTCATACGAAGGATATCCCGGGTTCGCATGTCATTATACGGAGTGACAGCTACGGGGAAGACACATTACAGGAAGCAGCACAGCTGGCCGCATATTACAGCCAGGCTAAAGAATCAAGCAGCGTACCTGTTGATTACACATTGATCCGGCATGTTCGGAAGCCAAGCGGTTCCAAGCCTGGATTCGTCATCTATGATCATCAGAAGACACTGTTTGTGACACCGGATGAACAGCTTATCAAGAGTCTTCCAAATATCGTCAAAAACCAGCGTAACTAATTAATAAAAATGGGTTTCTCATACGGTCCTTCAGACCTTTGAGAAACCCATTTTTCATAGTAGAACGCTTATCGTAGCAATCGTTGTTCCAACTGTCTTATTCCCAAACTTGCACGAATTCTCTTAATCAGTTATTTCTTCACACGCAGCCTTTAACTGCTCCAATACATGTTCAGCTATCCTGCGCCCCCCGATGTCTCCATGGAACACAGCCCCCTGCCGCTCTCCATGATAATCGGAGCCCGCTGTTATAATTAAACCGAATTCTTCCGCCAACTTCAGATAACGATGTTCCTCTTCTGTTCCATGATCCGAGTGGAACACTTCAATACCTGATAGATTCGATTGTTCAAGAATAGATCTAACAAGTTCATCATCACCATATAATCCCGGATGTGCCAGCACTGCTGTTCCACGAGCCTCCCGAATCCAATTACATGCCTCCTGCGGTGAAATACGAGGCTGTGGAGCATATGCGGGAGCTCCGTGAGCCAAATAACGATCAAATGCATCACGCATATCCGAAGCGAATCCTTTTCGAACTAAGGTGTCTGCGATATGCGGACGGCCGATGCTCTCATCCGGCTTCAAGTCACGGCCAAGACCTGAAATAACTTCTTCCATCGAAATTTCAATCCCGAGCCTACGAAGATTGGCAATGATTTTCTCATTACGTTCATTTCTTGTGTTTCTCAGATTAGTAAGACGGTCCAAGAACACTCTATCCTCTGTGTCGACATAATAACCGAGGATATGAATATCCTTTCCTCCGGCCATCGTACTGATTTCCACCCCTGGAACGACCGTTATCCCGTACCTTGCTCCTGCTTCCATTGCCTCTTGAACACCTGAAACCGTATCATGGTCGGTTATCGCAACCGCAGATAGTCCTTTTTCATAAGCTAATCGCACATTCTCAGCAGGTTCATTCATACCGTCCGATGCTTGTGTATGCGTATGTAAATCGCAACCTTTTTGCATATCAACCTTTGTTAACAGTTGACCAAGCTCCATCTCCACAGCCCCTTTCCTGATCTAATCACTATGTCTCCATTCTATCCGATTCCCCATATCCACACAAAAAAAAAGCACTCGTGCTTTCGCACAAATGCTTTACTTCCGTTTACGGCTGTTTTTAATTAGGGTCATACGCCGAGAATGGCGCAACCAAGAATAATAGGATTTCAAGTCCCGAAGTTCTATAGTCTCTGACATTCGTCCAAGAAAAGTCACAATGATCATCCGGTGAAGCGGATTGCCAATCAGATCACGCTCGTTTTCAAGCTCTGAAAACTCCGCAACCACAACAAGATCATCATCAATGAGATACACATCCTGCTCATTACGATAATATGGCATAATTCGATTCTGCTTTAAGCATTCCCACATCCAAGCCCCTATTTCATCATGCGGAGTATCATGATGCTCCACACGGTCTGTATACCGACTCTTGGCATGATTGGTTATTACAATGTCAGCTACCTTCTTGTCATTTAACGTAACGTAAAACGGTTCGTAGGTGCTCCACCGCTCAGTCCCTTTGTCGCGCATGGATAATCACTCTCCACCAAATGGGTCTTTGTATCTATGTATATATACCCAACATATTACATCATTCCTTAAATATGCACAAGGCAGAAACTTTTCTCATTGTGAATAGTTCTTGAATTCTAAAAAAAAGCAGCCTTTCGGCTGCTCTATATTACATATTCATCTAACTGGCAAGACCCAGATGCAAAACCAGAAAACAGAACTTACGGTCCGAAGAATTTGGTCTTGTCAGGCTCATTGCTGCTGTATTCTGTCTTAATTTCATTTCTAAATGAACGCTCAATCTTCCGGACGTAGGAAAGTCTTCGAATATTCTTAATCGTCTCCTCAGCGCGCTCAGCGTTTACATACATGACCACATACTGCATGCGACGCGAGATATAATGCACACTACCATATTTCTCAAGGTTTCTTGCTGCTTTTACATCAGTAACCCAAATGATATAACCGGTTCGTTCTGCCAACATCCTGGTCTCGCCTCTCTTTCATCTCTATCTCTGTCTATCCCCTACTTAGCCGCACGAGCAGCCGCCGCCGCTTCCGCACCCTTTTTTCGGAAGAGCATTATTACTAGGTACTTTAATAGTGTCAGAAACTGAAAATGCAATTTTCTCCGACATATTGAACAGCAGGTCATCCAAGTTCTTCTCAGCAAGCTTAAAGCGCACCACGGCTTCAAAACCTTCTAGTTCTGCTTCTACCGCTTGAACCTCATCTTTAGCTGAGTGATAGTTCGGGTGGAAATGACCGAACCGCTGCGTTTCTTCGAATAATTCCTTCTTCGTTTCAAGCTTACGGATCAAAGACTGAATATTCGGATCATTCTCAACGGCCTGTTTCCAATATAGATAATCCGCCACCTCGACGGATGCATTTATCATATCGCCCAATTCATAGGCGTAGGTGAGCACCTCGGCCATATCAACCGTGTTCAATTCTGATACGCTCATGATCTCATCCCACTTCTTTATAGTTTGACCCTTCTAAACGAAGGACTCTTTTATAATAGCATAACAAACGCCGCTTAAGAAGGGGTAAACTATAGCCTAGACTCATCTAAATAAACGACCTCATTCAGAACAAAAGCTGTTTACACCTTAGTGAAACAGCTTTTAAGACCTGGATAAATCAGGAATGACCAATCGCATTTCCTGCCAATCTCCATCACTGAGCTCAACCATTTCCGGTTCAGTCACGTCCGGTGAAAATAACGCCCCCGATACACGCCAAGGATTACGGAACAGGCGCAACGGAATAAACTCTATTCTTGTATTATTTATTCCGAGCTCCAATCTCATCTTCCAATCGAGCGCCTGCTCCATGATTTGTTTTGCCGTGGTGCCATGATAAGTACGCCAATCCCGCGTCCACATAACAGGAACTTTTGCAAGATCAGGGAATAGGCTTTCCTTATTCGGCACGTCCAGATCCAGTTCATAATAATGCTCATTTCTTCCGCTATACACAAGACTAGGGTATAGGAAATGATTGAAGTCCCCTTCAAAATAACGACGACCCGATTGGTCATCCTTTTCAGATCTAGCCTCTTCAGACTGCAATGATCCAAAGACCTGTTCAAACCCACCGACTTGTCGTTTCGGAGGAAGTCCAGCGATATTTAACACTTTTCTTATATCAGACACACGATCCGACCGCACTGCAAAATGGAGTGGTCCCAACCGATGAATCCACTCGGTAAGTTTCGGATGCGCGGCAATTTGATCTCCCTCGTCAGCCGATTCGCACTGTAGTACAGTCAATTCGGCAAAAAAGGTTCTTCCCACCTCCCGCCCCCATTGAGCTAGAGCTGCAGCTACATTGTCAGGTACACCAGCCAATGCCTGTTCTGTTATAAATTCTGTCACTTGATCCGGTCTCATCCCCAGATCAGCTGCAAGCGCAACAGAATCCTTCGTTAGACGATAAACCGACATATGACCAACAGACACCCTATCAGAGCAAAGAGCAAGACTCCAGCGGACCGTAAAAGGTGTATCTGGAGGTACCAATACTTCATAATCCGGCTGAATGAATAAATGGCTAGAAGCAGAAAGTGCGGTCGCAGGACTAACATCTTGAAGAAGTTCTGCCGCGCTCACCTTCCACCGGAAAAAGCAATCTTCCTTATTCGCGGTGCCAACATCGGCCCATCCCGCACCAGCCAGGAAGCGAATCCAAGCTACTCCTTCCTCGTATAAGGAACTTCTGTCCTCTGTCTTCAGCATACCCTCTGCCAGCATCTCATCCAGCAATTGATTCACATCGTACCAGATATCCTCCTTAAAGGCTTCATGGCACAATACCTGCCGAAAATGCTGACTCCCCGGATTGTTTCGCCCATATCGTTCCATAACACTCTGAAAGAGTAGTCGATTCATCTCTTCCATCGTGAGATGTAACCATTCTTGCAAGGCATCCTTCTTTAACACAAAAGCATGACTCTCTTTGAAAACCAGTCCCAAACTAAGCATCAAATCGAGCAATACAGCAACTAACGGTGGGTATACATCCGAGTGAGCATATTCAAGTCCGATCGCAGAAACGTCTGCACTTGTTAAACCTTCAGACTCATTCAATTTTTGAATATGCTTTTTATGTAAGGTTCCTTTTGAAGTGAGCGGTAGACCTTCATTCTTGGCGGTGTACACTAATGTATTAAATACATCCAGGGCAAGCCCCGGCTTAGCTTCAAATAAAAGAGAGACGGCAGGAACATCTGCCAACTTTGGTGAAGGTGTATAGAAAGATGCCTGTACCGAGTAAAGTCTGTTTGTAGGAATAAAATATAGCCGCTCTCCCCATGCTTTTTTAACTGCGCATATCCAGCCCTTCTGTCGAAGCCCTAAAAAAGCAGTCATCACTTCGGCACCACTGAAAGGAAGCATACTCTGTGCAAACAACTTCTCCTCATCAAATACCTGACCAGCAAAGGCAAGCCAAATCTGGCGCAATACATTTCGCTCCATTGTGGGCAAATGACATGGAGTCATAGCTATATTAGGATTCATGTCGTACCCGACGCCTCCTTCCCTGGTTCTATATCGTCTTCATTAGCTTGCGAGCTCGCATCTAAAATATGAGGTTCTGTCACCGTTCGATACCGATATCCCTGTTCAATAAGAAACAGCTGACGTCGAAGTGCAAAAACCTCCTCCCGGCTGTCTTGTGAGACGAGTGCATAGAAATAAGCTCTGTTATCATCAGCTTTCGGCCGCAGAATACGACCCAATCGCTGCGCTTCCTCCTGCCTTGAGCCAAAGCTTCCGGATATTTCAACTGCTACAGAAGCATCAGGCAAATCTACTGCAAAATTAGCTACTTTAGAAACAACAAGTACTCGCTGCTCCCCCTTTCGAAATGCCTCATACAAGTCATTACGCTGGGATTGCGGCATTTGGCCGGAGATAAGCGGAGCACCCAGCTCAGACGAAACCAGCTCTAGCTGATCCAAATATTGTCCTATAATAAGTGTTTGTGCATCCGAATGATGCCGAAGCAATCTTTTCACCACTTCGATTTTCGCAGGATTTTCTGATGCTAACCGATACTGTTCGCGTGTACCTGCATACAAACACTTCTCCTTTAATCTGTCCGGCATAGGAACTCTTACTTCTACACAGTCCACAGAAGCGATCCAACCTTTGTTCTCTAACGATTTCCAAGGCATCTCATAACGTTTAGGTCCGATCAATGAGAACACATCGTGCTCCCGCCCATCTTCCCTTACCAGTGTAGCTGTCAAGCCAAGACGTCGTGTCGCTTGAATATCGGCGGTAGCACGGAATACTGGCGCAGGAAGCAGATGAACCTCATCATAGATAATCAGCCCCCAGCTACGCTCATTGAACAACTTCATATGACGCAGCTCGTCCTCTTTTCGATGACGATGGGTCAGGATTTGATAAGTAGCAACCGTAACAGGACGAACCTCTTTACGCTGGCCTGTATACTCACCTATTTCATGTGCTTGAAGGGTTGTTTTATCTCGCAGCTCCGCTACCCACTGCCGGACAGAAGTCGTATTGGACGTTAGAATCAATGTCTCGCACTCTAGCTCCCTCATGGCCGCCATCCCGATAATCGTCTTTCCTGCTCCGCAAGGGAGTACTAATACGCCGCTGCCACCTTTGCCCCCGCTATCCCGAAATGTTTCTGCTGCCTCTTTTTGATAGTCTCGGAGACGAAAAGGTGATCGATTATCCATACGGCATTCTCGCGCAGCCTCCCCTGTTTCTTCCGTTTCTCCACGCCATCGTATATGCAGAAACTGACCGTCTTGATATCCGGCATAATCCATCACAGGATAGCCAAGTCTAGTCAACTCCTGCTTCAGTACTCCTCTTCGCTCAGCAGAGATCTCCGCCTCTGTATCTGTAAGAAATGTTAGCCCTGTCTTAGATAAGGCCTGCTGATTGCGTATCTCGTTCATGAGTTCAATGTCATCACTGCGGAGTATAAGCCATTGATCGCGCTCAGAATGCTTTAAAAGTGTTAACTGACCATATCTTGAAACCAACCGTGTTATTTCCTCTATTAACGCAGCGGGAACATCCCAACGTGACAGAGATTGGAGATTTCCGCATATTTGCTCAGCATTCCATCCAGAGGATGCCGCATTCCATAATGATAAGGGGGTAATTCGATATGTATGAAAAGAGGGAGGGCTTTTAACCAAATCAGCATATCGTGACAGTTGCTCACGGGCTTCTTCAAAACCTGGATGATCTACCTCCAAGAGGATGGTTCGGTCCCGCTGTACAATGCACGGCTTGTCTTTTATCATCTTGTTATCCTCCTTGGTTGGCCCTGATAAAATGGCCCTATTCGCAAAAAGAAGCTCATTTCCGTCTGATAAACGGATCTGAACTTCCCCAAGTATACTGTTCCCAATTTATCCCGCTTCAATGCGTTATTCACATTCTTTATTCTAGCAGATTAACCTAATGCATGCTCATCCTGATAGGAACGAGTCATTTCGACCAGCAACTTTAACCCGTGGAGCATCGCATCCTCATCAAAATCAAACCTTGGATGATGATGCGGATAGACAGCAGCTTTCTCCTTATTACCCGCTCCGACAAACATAAAGCATCCAGGTAGTTCGCGCAAATAATAAGCAAAATCCTCAGCAGGCATAATCTTTGGAGATCGAAAAACATGTTCCTTCCCGAACACACGCGGCGCCGTTTGAAAAAATCGCTCCGCTTCCTTCTCATCATTAATTACAGCCGGGTACCCATTGAGATATTGAACCGAGCTTTCCGTTCCGTATGCTTCGGCAGTTGACTCCGTAATCCTCTCTAATCGCGCACGTATTAGTTTCCGTGTATCTTCATCGAAGGTGCGGACCGTACCCGTAATCCGGCATCTGTCCGCAACCACATTCTGAGCAAAGCCGCCCTGAATAGTTCCCACTGTAACGACCGCTGGCTGAAGCGGATCAACTGACCGACTCACAATACTCTGCAGCTGTACAACGAGTGCAGAACCTGCTACAACAGCATCAGCCGTCATGTGCGGCATTCCTCCATGGCCGCCTTTACCGATAATATCGATGAAAAACTCATCGGCAGCCGCCATCATCGGCCCCGCTAAACTTGATGCAGTTCCAATCGCAAGCGGTGTCCATAAATGCAAACCATATATAACATCCGCGCCATTCAATACCCCTGCCTCAATCATCCCTACGGCGCCTCCAGGGCATACCTCTTCCGCTGGCTGAAAAATAAAACGGATTTCTCCCCGGACCAGCTCCTGATTTGCCTTAAAGTAGGATGCAGCTGCAAGTAAAATAGAGGTGTGTCCGTCATGTCCACAAGCGTGCATAATCCCATCTACCGTGGACTTGTATTCACAGTTCTTTTCATCCTGAATTGGCAGTGCGTCCATATCTGCACGTAGCACGATCGTTTTTCCCGGTTGCCCACCTTTGAGGATAGCCATTACGCCATGACCTGCGATTCCAGATGTTACTTCGTACCCCATCTCTTGCAGACGAGACTCAACAAATGCGGATGTCTTTTTCTCTTCAAACGAAACCTCGGGATGTTTATGTAAATATCGGCGCCATTCCACCATTTGTGGAAATAATCCTTCCAGGTACACTTCCTCGTTCATATCGATCACCCTTCCTCTCGCCAGAACAACTCAATCTAGCTTTAGCAATCCATGTAGTGCACACAGCAGCAGTGCATGACCCATCATACTGTCGTTACTGGTGCCATTGATCATTTTTCTATAAGCGTTCCTCAGAGGGACCCATACAGGAATAACATCCTCATCTTCATCCTGCTGTAGATCTGTAACCTTCCGTACGTCATCCGTAAAATAAAAGTGCACTTGTCTGTTCACGAGCGAGGCCATCGGGTAAGCGCTTCCTACATATTTTATATCACCGCACAAAACGCCAGCTTCTTCCTCAAGCTCCCTCTGTACCGCGATGATCTTATCTTCACCTGGTTTTATGGTGCCGCCCGGCAGCTCAAAAGTTTGCTCACCAACGGCTTCCCGGTACTGAGTTACGAGTAAAACACACCCCTTATGGATAACCACTACAGATGTCGAATCCGGGATAAGATCATGCACAATAACCTCTTGTTTCTTCGTTTCCTCTACAATATAAAATTCCGATTGATAAACTGCACGGTTCATCTTAGCCCCTCTTTTCCTATGAAATCATCATAAGAATATATAAACCTTAAGCTAAAGAACCCTAACCTCTTAAGAAACGTCTATAATAATTTTCATTGTATCAGAAAATTAACGACCGATATACTTCAAAATGGTCATTTTTTCCTACAGCAATCCTCTTCACTTAACAACGTACCCACAGGCTTGTGCTTGCACAAGTTCTTGAAACATACTATCATATTTAAAGAACTTTGTAGGGACTAATTAAGGGGGTTACTAACGCCATGATTTTTGAAAATACGGGCTTGGATGGCTTGAAAAGTGATTTGGCTTATCTCGATGAAAGTGCTGAGAAGGTAGGCTTTATCCGCTGGCAGTGGGAATACTACCGCGCTACATATGATTTGAAAATTGAAGATAAGAAAAGTGATGCAGAATATTTCCTACGCATCAACACTCGCGCTGTGGAAGGAAAGCTCGAGAAACCAGACACTGTGCTTCAAATTGAAGCCGTTTACTTAGGGAGAGCGACGTTTCCACACGGACTGGAATATGAAACTCCAGCTCCACAGCCTGTGCTAAACGTAGCTACAAAGAAGCTACAGGAACTGAAATCGTTGCTGGAAGCGTAAAGGTAATGTTATGAAAACAACAAAACCACAGCCCAAGAGAGGGACGCCAGATTTCCAGTTGCTGATCCTCACCTTGCTGTTGGTGGGATTCGGACTAATCATGGTGTTCAGTTCCAGCTCCAGCTTGACTGTCATTAGTAAGCCTCACGGGTATGATCCTCTATACCATACTAAAAGACAGCTCATATTCTCCGTTCTAGGTGCATTTATTATGCTGGTGGCAATGAACATCAACTACAAGAAATACAAAAAGCTTGTTATACCTATTTTTTTCTTATCTTTATTACTACTTATTCTCGTTGTTGTCTTCGGACAGGCTACAAACGGTGCTGTAAGCTGGTTTAAATTTGCTGGTCTTGGTATTCAACCAACCGAGCTCGCAAAGATTGCTACCATCGTGTACCTCGCTGCTTTAATTACGAAGAAAGGTGAACGAATCCGGCAGTGGAAGGGTGGATTCTTCCCCGTACTCATTATCGTAGGTATTGTGGCAGGTTTGATCATGTTGCAACCCGATCTGGGTTCAACTTTCATTCTCGTAGCTACATGTGGACTCATTATTTATGCCGGCGGTGCAAGCCTAAAGCATATTACGGCATGTATATCACTTGTTGCACTCGGTCTAGCTTTAACGATCGGTGTTGGTTCCTTATTCGGTTCCTCCGGCGGTGGTGCTGAGGCAAGCTCAAGCAGTAACTACAAAGTAGGTCGGATCGAAGCGTTTCTAGATCCTTTCAAGGATGAATCTGGTACAGGCTATAACCTGGTTCAATCTCTCATCGCCATTGGCCAGGGGGGTTTGACAGGAGCTGGGTACGGCGAGGGTGTCCAGAAGCTTCATTATCTACCCAACCCTTATAACGACTTTATCTTTTCTGTCATCGGGGAAGAATTTGGATTTATAGGTACGGCGATGTTTTTACTGCTTTATCTGTATTTTATATGGAGAGGTATTATCATTGCTCTTCGCTGCCCAGACCCTTTCGGAACACTAACCGGAATTGGAATCATGGGTTTGATCGCGATTCAGGCATTTATTAATATCGGCGGAGTGACAAACACCATTCCGATCACCGGTGTTACTCTTCCATTTATCAGCTACGGCGGATCATCCCTACTTGTTATGATGCTAGCTATGGGAATTATGCTGAGCATTTCCAGAGAAAGCAATCGACCAGATAAAGAAGAACATGTAAAATCTGTAGTCAAAAAAGACTACCGGCCAGCCCGGTAGTCTTTTTTCTGTCATATGCTTTTCTAAACTAACTTACTTCGTGCGATAAGACACGTCTTCAATTTCATCATCTTTAAAAGCAACGCCTTCTACTTTAACGTTAACTTCCACCACTCGAAGTCCCGTCATGCTCTCTACAGCTTCACGAACGTTTTGCTGAAGCATACGGCACACTTCATGTATCGGTGTCTCATACAGGACAATAATGCGAAGATCGATCGCTGCTTCCAGCTGACCTACCTCCACAGTCACACCTTTTTGTACATTTTTACCGCTAAGGCGTTTCGCCCAGCCCTCAGACAAACCACCAGACATCGCTGCGATCCCAGGAGTCTCCAGGGCAGCCATTCCGGCAATTTTCGAGACGACATCATCCGATATTCGAATTAAACCGTTATCCAGTTGAAGTTGTTCAGCCATGCCATATCCTCCTTCACCCTCATTATCCGTTATTGTAAATCCTAACAGGCCCAAAAAGCAAATCTCTGATTTAAACTTGCGTTATTTTGTGTATTATTATGGGTATATGGTAAATGGATAATCAATTTTTTACATATTAATAAGGTAGGTGTTCATCTTGAAAAAATGGCTGAATCCAGCACTGCTAGTCATTACATTCCTGCTTAGTGCAGCAGGTCATTTCTTAGGTTGGAACTTCACACTGCAATTTGTTCTTTCAGCCATTTCCGTAATTTTTGTCGCTGGATTTCTAGGAAAAGCGACAGAAAGTGTGGCCCATTACGCCGGACAACGACTCGGTGGTTTCCTAAACGCAACATTCGGTAACGCAGCCGAACTCATTATTGCCATCCTCCTAGTGAAACAAGGACTATTCGATATGGTTAAAGCCAGTATTACCGGTTCTATTATCGGGAATCTGTTGCTGGTCCTTGGTCTCAGCATATTTGCGGGAGGCTTGAAATTCAAGATCCAGAAATACAACATTACCCTCGCGGGATTAAACGGTTCATTGATGATTCTTGGAATCATCGCCCTTTTTATTCCAGCTGTATTTCTAAACACTCACTCCATAACAGAGTCGGACACAAAATTTCTAAGCCTCATTGTTGCAGGTATACTCATTGTTGCCTATCTGGCATGGTTGTTGTTCTCCATGATCACGCATAAGGACTATCTCAATGATGTGAGCAACGATGGTGAAGCAGAGCTTCCACATGAACACGCTCCTACATGGACTAAAGGGCGTTCTATTGTTTACCTTGTTGTGGCTACCGTGATGGTTGCCTTTGTTAGTGAATGGTTGGTTGGCGTCCTAGAGCCTGTCAGTCACGAATACGGCCTCAGTGAACTATTTGTAGGTGCTTTCCTTGTAGCGATCGTAGGTAACGCTGCAGAGCACAGTGCAGCCATTATGCTGGCTATGAAGAACAAGATCGGCGCTGCAGTGGAAATTGCCGTAGGCAGCAGTCTACAGATCGCATTATTCGTAGCCCCTGTACTGGTGTTTATCAGCTATTTCATGGGAAATACGATGGATATCGTATTTACGACCATTGAGCTCGTCGCGATCGGCGTAGCCGTCTTTATTGCGAAATCAATCACACAGGATGGTGCAACCAACTGGTACGAGGGACTCATGCTTCTAGCAGTGTATGTAATATTAGGCGTCTCCTTTTACCTGGTATAACCTCTACCTTTTATGAGCTACGCATCAAAATAGGCGTGTTACACGGATCATTTATATCGTGAAACACGCCTATTAGCTGTACCTCTGTTATTTAATCCATTACAACATCAAAAAAACGCATGCCGACAAATCCTCACATGCGTTTCTATGTATCGCCTGTATACGACAGGCTATTCGGCTTGATTCATGGCTTCATATAAAAGAGCCAGATTACGCTCCAACTTGCTGAGCAGCTGTTTCCCTGTCACTTCCGAAAGAAGTCCAGCGCGAACAGCAAAGTCGACTTCTCTTGAAAATCCGTACATTTGGGTATCCAGCACTTCCTCATAGAGTGGGCAGTAACGGGTTGCCAGATTCTCCATCTGCACTTCAATGAGCTTTTGAATTTTATCTGCATCTTCATGTAGAAGACTAATCGCTTTAAGATTAAGCTGTTCTTGCAAATCAGATGAAGTCATGATCTTCCCCCCTATGTCAATATCAGAGCACGGTTCTACCTCTAATATTAGACGAAATCTCATATCAATACAAGAAGCACTTGAAAAGTGCTTTCAGTATCTTTTTGTTACACTTACTATTTCATATATTAAAAAAAACATCCTTCCATGCATGGAAGGATGTTTTTTCGCTGATATTATTCAGCAACTACAGTTACATTCAGGCCATGCTTAGTAAATACATCAATCATCGCCTTTTTAGCTTCATCAGCGTCAGGACCATGAACATGAAGCTCATAGCTCTGATGGCTCACAAGCGTAGTGAACAAGCCAAGAATGCTCTTAACATCAATGTACTTATTCTCAGCTTGCAAAACGATTGAGGAAGAGAACTGACTTGCGGTCTGAGAAATGTCTACAACTGTGGCATTAGTATTGGACATACGAATCCCTCCGTTAACTTAAAGATATTAGAAGTGCTCTTCGTGCTCCTTCATGATACCTTGAATCCGTTTTCTTATGCAACTATATTTCGTCCTATTTCAGATTTTCAGGGTTTAGTCCTTCCAGCTCTGGAATAACAAACAGACCGTCTTTGCGGATCAATACGTCATCGAAATAGATTTCGCCGCCGCCGTATTCTGGACGCTGAATCAATACCAGATCCCAGTGGATAGAAGAACGGTTTCCATTGTCTGTTACATCATAAGCTTGACCCGGCGTAAAATGCAGGCTTCCAGCGATCTTCTCATCAAACAAAATATCTTTCATCGGGGTCAAGATATATGGATTAAAGCCGATCGCAAACTCACCGATATAACGAGCACCTTCATCAGAATCAAGAATTTCGTTTAGACGTGCTGTATCGTTGCTTGTCGCCTCTACGATTTTACCGTTCTCGAAAGTAAATTTAATATTTTCAAAGGTAATCCCATTGTACAAGGATGGGGAGTTGTAAGAAATCGTACCATTTACAGAATCACGAACTGGTGCAGTGTAAACTTCACCGTCTGGAATATTTTTCTGTCCCGAACATTTTTCAGCCCCAATACCTTTGATCGAGAATGTAAGATCTGTTCCTGGGCTAACAATTCGAACCTTATCTGTCTTTCTCATTAATTCTGCCAGCGGATCTTGTGCACGATCCATTTTGGAGTAATCCAGATTGCATACGTCGAAGTAGAAGTCTTCAAATGCTTCTGTGCTCGTATTTGCCAATTGAGCCATACTAGCGTTAGGATAACGGAGAACGACCCACTTTGTGCGTTTTACACGCTCTTCGCTATGTACAGGGTGAGAATATAAAGCATTGTATAATTTCATGTTTTCTTCAGGCACATCAGCCAGATCGTTCACATTCTCACCGGCACGGATACCAATATAACAATCCATTTCCTTCATCCGGTTCAAATCGAACTCAGCCCAAAGTGTAAGCTGTTCTTTCGTTGCGTTTTTCAGCATCGCACGTTGTACTGTCTTATCCGTAAGCTGAACAAAAGGGCGCCCTCCCTTTTTCCCTACCTCTTCAACAATGGCATTGAGCAAATCACGCTCTGAACCGATCATTTCGATCAGCACATTTTCTCCCGGCTGCATATCTACCGAGTAACCAACCAGATTTTCTGCTAATTTTTGAATTCTTGGATCACGCATCGTGTTAACCTCCTTAAGCTGTTTCACTGCTCAATTGCATAATTGAACAGCGGTAAATTTCATTAGTATATTGTATCACGCTATTCGGTCTAACGTCAGCCACTGCTCTGAATTTTATCTGTATTCTAAAAATTTAGTGTCTGAAACAAATGTTTCAACTCTCGGCTTTCCTGAAGTGTCTTCCAAAGTAATAGTACGCTCAACGGACAATCTTTGAGGCAAATAAGATTTCTGATTAATGGTCATGTGAAAGACCATTTTTACATTCGACTTAGAAAGCAAACGGGACAATTCTTGATTTTCCTTCTCCCATACATTTTGAAGCTTCGCCCTTACCTTAGGATCTTCGGTATACAGTACATCCCCCTTCTGGTCCATCCGACTACGAAGTGTTAGCATTTGTCCCGTCAACGCCCTCTTTGTTAGTTCCTGAGAAGCTTCGGAAGATAATTCAATTCGAAGTGCCTTCGTACCACGGGCTGCACCCGACTCTTCGGTTACTTTTTTATCAGACTCACCTACGAATTCCAACTGTTCTAAGGGATTTAGCCATTCTGCCTCAGACTGTCCGTAAGCATGAGGAAGCTCACGAGCTTTGTAAGACACCAATTGTTGACTCTTCCCTTCCAAACTTATCTTCCCAGTTATTCTCGTCGAGGAAGGAGATGTCGTTGTTATCGTGAGCATTTTATGATCCTGCAATTGGCCCTCATAAGCGACCAGCTCCTCACTCATACCATTGCCGTCACTTCTGATCACAGCACTGCCTTTAAACACTAGATTATCCACCCCTGCCAGACCTGAAGCTGCTCTGTTAAAAGATTCTTCCGCGGTAAGCTTCTCTCCGTCGCAAGCTTGTAGACAAAAAACCACAACCAGCCACAGCACCATGCTTCGAAAGTGTACATTTCTTATGAATATCATCAATTGTAATCAGCCCTTCTTAAATTCATTCCTCTTAGACTAACCGCCTCCATGCCATTTATGCAGAAAAAACCCAACGGCACGACAAGCCGCTGGGTTTTCTTTATTCAGAAACTTCTGTTTTCTCAATCACAATTCGATTTCTCCCGCCGTTCTTGGCATCATACAAAGCCATATCCGCCCGGTAAAACAGAGATTCGACACTAATTCTGTCATGCTCCCAGCTCCATTCCGAGATCCCGCAGGATACGGTAACCCTTGGGTCTGTCTCTTCTGAAACTCTTAAGCGTATTCGCTCGGCCACCTGAAAAGCCTGTTCGATACCAAGACCAGGTAAATATACCGCAAGCTCTTCTCCACCCCATCTGGCTGCAATATCACTATGCCGAATAGAAGTTTTCACGATGTTACTGACTTGTTTTAATATTTTGTCGCCTCGCTGGTGTCCAAATGTATCATTAACTTGCTTAAACTCATCGATATCCACCACAATCAGCGAACCACAAAAATCTCGGTTTTGGCACTCATGAATTGCCTCATCTAGATAATGACGTGCATACAGTTCGGTCAACATGTCCCGGTTCGCCATCCACCGTACTTCCGCATGTAACGAGGCGTTTCCAACGGCAAGTCCAATATGACTTGTTAACGCCTGTAAAAGCCGGTAATTATCATAGGAAAAATAATGTCTTTTTCGATGAGTTAATAATATAACACCCCTTACTTCTCCATTTACCATGAGAGGGGTAGCCATCATTGAATTAGAGCCTGTCGACTCCATCAATTTTGATTCCATCGGATGCTCCTCCAAATAATCTGCCAAAAACATAGACTCTTTGGAATGATACACAAGCCCGCCAAGACCGTAATTCTTCTCGAATATTTCCCCAACTAGCGCAGGAACATTGCAAGATACGACTTCAAGTCCGCCAAAATCCTCATTATAACTTAAAATACAGCAGTACTCTGCCGATAATATCTTTAACAGTTCATCACTAGCGAATTGATAGATGTCTGTAAGCTGTAAACTTTTGCTCAACTGCTGGGTTAAGTCATTGATCATTCTAAGCTCATATATCATCAGATTGGACTGCTCGTACAATTTAGCATTTTCAAAAGCAGTTCCTGCGGCATCCGCCATCATTCCGAGCAGTTCAAGATCTATCTCCCATACTTGATCTTGCTTAACTTGAAGATGGAGAACACCATATACCCCTTGCTTTCCCCCCACTGGAACACCAATTTCGGCCTTCTCTCTCTCTGTATCTTCGCAAACAGTGAGAGCACCTTCCATAAAGGTGCGTACATACACTTCCTCTTGCCAATGGTGAAGCAAAAGCGGATGTACCAAGGGATGGCTGCTCTGATGGTCCTGTGACATAAACAAATGCACATTGACGTAAGGATAGAAAACAAGGATGCTATCCAACAATTCCGTAAATACTCCGTCCACGTCAATTTGGGTATGCATCCTTCTCACATACTGAAATAAATTGGAACGTCTACTGGCATCTCGCTCAGCTAGACGATGAAGCTTCGTCATATCTTTGATAAAAATATTTTCAAATCGTCGGTAGAAACAAACCTTCAGCGTAATGGCAGAAGATTCGGTCATAAACTGAATCTGCTCAGAATCTATGTATGCAGGTGAGACGCTAATCAATACAGCAAATAAGTCATGATGAATTCTTGAAAATATAGGCACGGCACAAATCGTTTTTCCACCAAGACGTTCTTCACTTGAACTAGTTAACGTTTTTTTAAATTCTAAAACGCATTTTAATGTGTCGTCGTCTCCGGCTAGGAAATAATCCTGTAATTCAAGAGAGCCAGCTACCCATTCCCCCTTCGGGCCAATAATCACCCAATCCGATTTGGAAACCATTTCGAGTCCGGAGCTTTCTCTCTTCCACTCTTCGAAACTCTCTTCCATTAACCGTTGAAGATAAGGAAAATCCGAAGGTGTTATGTCTAATGATTGATGCCATGTATCAGATTCAGTTTCAGGAATTCGTCTCTTATCTAACGCCATGGCCGTAGAACCGGAAGAGCCTTCAAAAACTTTCCTTTGTTCTTCTGACATAAAGGGCGCTCCTTTGCATCATTATAAAGTTCCGTTATAGCCCCAAACCTTCCAGATATTACATAATCATCCATATTGTCTATGATATCTAAAATAGTAAGGCTGTCTTGAGAGTATTTCACTTTAAACAGTTACCACGATACTTTAAACAGTTACCACGATATTTATGTACTTGGACTAATCAAATAATTACTATAAAATATATTTTACTCTTTTCTACCCACTTTTGCATTAAAAAATCGTCTTTTTGTTCATATTTTTTAGGTCCATAGTCCTATCGACAAATTTAGACAATCTTAGTCGTTATCTTCAACTTGACTTTATATCAGCTTTTCATATAATATTTATTGTTGATGAGAATGCAATGCATTCATTTGAATTTGGGCGGAATCGTTGTGTCACCCTCACGTTATTTGTTGCTGACAGGACAGCGGCTGAACTTTCCCGTCAGATCTGCCGGATACCGGACAGAATAAACAAATACGGCGCAAATAGAGCCCTAATTGAAACTTAATTACAAAGGAGTCTATATTACATGGCACGTTACACCGGTCCTAAATTTAAATTAAGCCGCCGTTTGGGCATCTCCCTTAGCGGAACTGGTAAAGAATTGAAACGCCCATTCCCTCCAGGCCAACACGGTCCTAACCAACGGAGAAAAATGAGCAACTACGGTTTGCAACTTCAAGAAAAGCAAAAGCTTCGTCATATGTATGGCTTGGGTGAGAAACAATTCCGCACCCTGTTTGATAAAGCACAACACATGAAGGGTATTGCCGGTGAGAACTTTATGTTCTTGCTTGAAAGCCGTCTGGACAACCTCGTTTACCGTCTTGGCTTCAGCAACTCCCGCGCAGGTGCTCGTCAATTGGTTGCACATGGTCACGTAACTGTTAATGGCAAAAAAGTCGACATCGCTTCTTATGCTGTAAGCATTGGCGATGTAATCGGTCTTCGTGAAAGAAGCCGTGGCCTTTCTGCAATTAAAGATGCTTTGGCTAATCGTGTTCACCTTCCTGCTTACCTTGAGTTCGATGAAACTGCAATGGAAGGTAAGTACATCCGTCTTCCAGAGCGTTCCGAGTTGTCTCAAGATATCGACGAGAAGCAAATCGTCGAATTCTACAACCGTTAAGATCGACTTTCCCACAAACCGGAGGCTATCGCCTTCGGTTTGTTCTATATTTCTATATAATGACGAGTTCACTGCTTACTTTTTCTCTAATCATGAGATTAATCTGCAGTTAACTCGTCATTTTCTATGCTCAAACTATGTAACATTCCATTCTTCCGTTAAAATGATGTTCCCCTCTCTCCTGCACATCCCTCGTTGAATGAAACATTAAAACCATCTTTTATTTTCCAAGGATAAAAATACGCTCTTCCGTAATAACCTAACTACAAACAGTCAGAAATAGAATATGCTTATATTCTTACCGCAAAAAGCCATTATTGGTCCTTCAAAACGAAAATTCGGCATCAATTTTTACCATTTATTTTCGCCTTTCATAAAACTCCATAAAATGGGAACGACAGGATGCGATATGATGATTCAAATGCGTCGATTTATGCTATAATAGGTGCGTTAAAAGGAGGAGTAACATTCATGGTTGAGGAGAAAAAAAAGGAGCCAGAAAAACAACGCCCTCCTAAGAGATCCATTGGACGCAAAATAGGATCGGTACTGGGCTGGCTTTTTGTAATTGGTTTAATGGGAGCGTTGTTCGCTGGTGGAGCCGTCTTAGGTTATGTAACCTCTATCGTTAAAGATGAACCTGTAAGATCGAGAGCTCTCATTGAACAGAAGATGAATGATAACGCAATTACTGGCTTCGCCTATTTTGGCGATGGTTCCCCTATTGGGCAGCTTAGGACAGAAGAAGATCGACGACCAGTGAGTTATGATGACATTCCGCAAATCGTCATTGATGCAATCGTATCCATAGAAGATAACCGTTTTTTCACACATAATGGCATCGACTACATGGGAACTGCCCGCGCTGTGAAACAGCGTCTCCTAAACGAGCCAGTTCAGACAGGCGGCAGTACGCTTACGCAACAGCTTGCGCGTCAAGCATTCTTGAACAGAGACAAGACAAGCGACCGTAAAGTAAAAGAAATACTGTTATCGCTACGTCTAGAACGCTTTTTATCTAAGGAACAGATCATTACAGCCTACCTGAATAAGGTGCCGTTTGGTAACGGTTCAAATGGCTATAATGTGTTTGGTATCAAAGCAGCAGCTAAAGGTATCTTTAACATCAGTGATCTGAACAAACTGAATATTGCTCAGGCTGCTTATCTTGCTGGTCTTCCACAGCTCCCGTCCGCATACTCTGCTTTTAATGGTATCGGGGAGTTTGATGAAAAGTCATTCAACCGTGCTATGAAACGGCAAAGACTGGTGCTTGACCGTATGCTGGAAGAAGGTAAAATCACGGCGGAAGAGCATAAAACGGCTATAGCTTTTGATATCAAGAAATCACTTGCTCCACGCACTGAGAAAGCCTATGTTACTTATCCATATCTAATGATGGAAGTTGAGCGTCAAGCTTCCAAAATATTAATGGAGCTTAACAATCCAAATGTTGATGGCGAAAAAACAAAAGAGAATGGCGATCTAATGGAAGAAGCGCGTGTTCAACTGAGCACGGGCGGATATCGTATTTACACAACCATTGACCGTACCATCTATGGAGCAATGCGGAAAATTGCAGAGGATGACAGCAATTTCTTCCCTGATGATGAAGTTAAAGGGAAAGAACAAACCGCTGCTATGATGATCGACAACAAAACCGGTGCCATCTTAGGTATGATTGAAGGCCGGGATTTCAAAACAGAAGAAATGAACTACGCTACCCAGATGGTGCGGCAACCAGGGTCAGCTATGAAACCAATTGCAGCTTACTTACCTGCCCTTGAAGAAGGCAAGGTTCAACCAGGCAGCATTGTGGATGACTCTCCTGTTATTTTGAAGGACGGGTCCAAAGGATACCACATCCCTAAAAACGTTGATTGGCGTTATAAAGGACTTATGACCGCACGTGAAGCACTAAATAATTCAATCAATACCGTTGCTCTAGATCTGTTTAACAATGCTATCGGAATCGAGAAAGCCTTGGATTTCTCTAAAAAGCTGGGTATAACCACCCTTGTGGACAGAGACTATAGCGCAAAAACTGGTGTAATAGGTGGGCTTACTTACGGTCTCTCTGTCGAAGAGTTGACCAATGCTTACAGTGCTATCGGTAACCAAGGAAAATTTGCAGACGCTTATATGATTGATAAAATCGTAGATGCTAATGGTAAGATTATTTATAAACACGAGGTTGAACCTGTTCAGGTATTTTCTAGTCAAACTGCATACCTGATGACTGATATGCTGCGTACCGTTATTACAAATGGTTCGGGAAGTACTGTTCGTAGTAACTATAAACACTTTGATTCAGTACCGGTTGTTGGTAAGACCGGTTCGAGCCAAGACTACGGGGATAGTTGGTTTTTGGGCTACTCTCCAGATATCACCTTGGGTGTATGGGTAGGTTATAAGTACTCTGAGAATACACTTGCTAAACCTCAAAGAACCCATGCTCAAAACATCTGGTCCAAGGTCATGAATGAGGCTATTAGTCTAAAGCCTGACTTGTTCCAGACCAAAGAGTTTAAAAAACCAGATGGTATCGTATCTAAAACAGTATCAGCATACAGCGGAAAACTCCCAACAGAACTGACTGACAAATTTGTAACAGATTTGTTTAATGAAAAGTTTGTTCCTACGGAAAGAGACGACAGTTTGGCTAAAGCTAAATACATTACGTACAAAGGTGCTAATTATATTCCTAGAGATGGGACACCTTCAGATTTCCTTAAAGAACAGATCGTCATTAAACGTGCAAAACCAATTGATGAATTGATCAAGGAACTTGAAGCGGCATTCGCTGTTATGCGCGGAAACCATGAATCATTAGAATTCTACATTCCAGAGGATGCTAACAAAGGTATGCCAACGAAGGTTGACCCAAGAGTCGACGATGGAAGGGCTCCAACCCCTCCGAAAAACCTCAGTTACTCCAATGGTGTCATCACCTTCTCGCCTAGCGGATCACCTGATGTAGTGGGCTATAGACTCTACCGTTCGGTGAACGGCAGTCCTTATATGCATCAAGGACAAATTGTCGCGGCAGACGATACAAAGCAATTTACAGTAAGCGGAAACGCTAGCTATTATATTGTTGCAGTAGACGTAGCAGGCAAAGCATCTGAGCCAAGCGCTATCGTTGGTTACAATCCTGTTGTTGATTCAACACCTGACGAGAGTGATGAGCCTGACGATATAACACCAGAGGATGGAACACAAGAGACTCCTGACACCAATTCTCAGGGCCCTACAACGGTTCCTCAACAACCTGGACAACTAAGTATCCAAGCTACTCCTGAAGGATTTAGAGCGACTTGGAGCAGTAATCCAGCTGAGGACCACGTTAGTTTGTATTCCATTCAATACAGTCCTAACAATGACGGAATTTATCAACAGCTCGGAACAAGCTCAACGAATGAGTTTAACTACCAGAGCAGTGATCCGATCAGTGGAACATTTCGGGTTACGGCTGTGAATAATCTAGGGGAATCTTCACCATCGTCAACTGTCTTTTTTGAGAAACAATAAATTAGTGTACCCATCAAGGTGTCTCCAAAGGTCTAGTGACCTATTGGAGACACCCTTTTTTTCTATCCTGAACTCTTCGTAAAAGAATTCGTCCTCAAACTGTTTTGTCCACTTAGAAAATAAAAAGAACAGCCTCAGAGTCCAATGACTCAAGGGCTGTTCTCTTTATAACGAACTATAATTAATCCTCAATAGTCGATAGATCGCCTGTAGGCAGATCCAACTCCCACGCCTTCAGAACACGACGCATGATCTTACCAGAACGCGTCTTTGGCAGTTTGTCTTTAAATTCGATTTCACGCGGAGCTGCATGCGCTGACAGCCCTTCTTTTACAAAGCGATAAATATCGTCTTTAAGCTCTTGTGAAGGCTCATAGCCTCCATTTAAGGAGATAAACGCTTTAATGATTTCTCCCCTCGTTGCATCCGGCTTCCCAATAACACCAGCTTCAGCAACCGCAGGGTGCTCTAGCAACTTGCTCTCTACTTCAAAAGGACCGATCCGCTCACCGGAAGAATTGATAACATCATCAATTCGACCTTGGAACCAGAAGTACCCTTCTTCATCCATATAAGCAGAATCACCGGATACGTACCATCCCGGAATCCGGAAGTATTCCTCATACTTCGCTGGATTCTTCCAAATCTGTCTCATCATCGCAGGCCATGTTGTTTTAATAGCGAGGTTCCCCATGGAGTATGGCGGAAGCTCACGCCCCTGATCATCAAGGATGGCTGCCTTTATACCCGGAATTGGTTTCCCCATAGATCCAGGCTTGATCGCCATGCTTGGATAGTTACAAATCAACTGTCCTCCGGTCTCCGTCATCCACCATGTATCATGGATGCGATGCTTGTATGCTTTATACCCCCAACGTATCACTTCAGGGTTAAGAGGCTCTCCTACAGACATCACATGTCGCAAATTGCTCAGATCGTATTGGGAGATTAAATCGGAGCCTGCGCCCATCAACATACGAAAAGCGGTTGGAGCACTGTACCAGATCGATATTTTATATTTCTCAAGCGTTCCATACCAATCCTGTGGACTGAAACGACCGCCTCGAATTACGTTTGTCACTCCGTGAAGCCATGGAGCAAAAATTCCATAGGCTGTTCCGGTAACCCAACCTGGGTCTGCCGTACACCAGTAAACATCATCTTCACGCAGATCCAGAACAACCTTACCAGTGTAATAATGTTGAACCATTGCATTCTGCACATGATATACACCTTTAGGCTTGCCTGTTGAACCGGAGGTATAATGGATGATCATACCGTCTTCGCGATCTAACCATTCAATCTCCAACTCACTGGATGCGCCTTCCATTTCACTAAAAAAGTCAATGAGTCCTTCGTCTTCTTGCGTATTCTCTCCAACAAGAAAAATATGTTTGAGTTCAGGAAGCTCATCACGTTTAACACGTGGTAGCAATGCAGGTGTTGTAACCAAGGCTACTGCCCCACTATCCTCCAACCGATCTTTTACTGCTGTTTCCATAAAGGCTTCAAACAAAGGTCCTACCACCGCACCAACCTTTATAGTCCCTAGCAAACTTACATAAAGCTCAGGAGAACGTGGCATAAAAATGAAGACTCTATCTCCTTTTCCTACACCATATTTACGAAGCAGATTTCCGAACTTATCGGACTGTTCTTTCAACTGACCAAAGGTGATAGCTTCATCACGGGAAGCGTCACTATACAGCAATGCCGTCTTCTCTCCCCGTCCTTCTGCTACATGGCGGTCGATTGCTTCATAAGCCATATTGACTTTACCTGTCTCATACCATGTGAAGTGACGTTCAATCTCATCCCAAGAAAAATGAGCAGCTGTTTGCTCGTAATTGTTCATATTGGAAACAGAAACTTCACTAGGCAGTACCTCGGTATGCGTTTGATTCATAATTGGATCCTCCTCATACTTAAACTAATCTCCTAATCTTGCATGCGCTTACAATTGATATGAATGAAACCTTAGAATTCACTAACATCAGGTCAGCTGCGAGACTAAAATCATTGGGTACTTGACCTAAAAAAAATTGAGAGAGAGCATGAAAGTCAATAATATAATTGTGAAGGTTTTATGTCGAAAAGATTATATCATAGGATATGATTTCCTGTCATTGCTTTTCATTTTTTTATTTTTTTGCTATAAGTAGGGTATGTACTTGAAAGGAGCGTACCGGATGGAACACTGCAAGCTGTACAAGTCTCACCTCTTGTTTCCTGAAGACCGCCGCCTAATCATTGAAGGCCCCGTATCGCCCCAGCGGCTTTCTGCGCTGAATATGCACCCTGATCTCAATGCATTTCGACGTCCTGCGGAACAGCATGAAGCGCTGGTAGAAATTGCGGGCCTGCCGGAGGGAAGGATCATCCTTACCCGGGACGAGGAGACTATCGTTGGATATGTAACCTTTCATTACCCTGATGAGCAAGAACGATGGTCACAAGGAAAAATGGAAGATTTGATCGAACTTGGAGCCATCGAAGTAGCACAGGATTACCGTTCTTTGGGACTCGGACAAAAAATGATTCAAACCGCTTTTGAAGATGGACAAATGGAGCAATATATCGTTTTTACGACAGAATATTATTGGCACTGGGATCTTAAGGGAAGTGGATTAAGCGTGTGGGATTACCGTAAAATGATGGAGCGGTTAATGAAAGTCGTAGAAATGGAATGGTACGCAACCGATGATCCAGAAATTTGTTCCCACCCAGCTAACTGTCTAATGGTTAAGATCGGAAAGCAGGTACCTTTATCTTCCCAAGAACAGTTCGACCGCATAAGATTCCAACAGCGATTTATGTATTAATAGACTAAATAGCAGAAAAGGCGTTGCCTTCCAGAAATGGAGAGCAGCGCCTTTCGCTTAATATTGAATAACAATTTATGATCACAAATGATTAAGTATATGGGTGACAATTGAATGAGACTGCTGGGAAGCCTTTACTGTAAACTCAGGGAAATTTACGTGCGCGGATCCATCAGCTTTATCGGACATAGAACGAATCACAACATACGGAACATTATTCATGTAGCAGACTTGAGCTACCGCAGCACCTTCCATCTCCGCACAAGCACCGTTCATCTGCTCATACAGCGTCTGTACAGTGTCTCTGCTTGCGATAAATTGATCTCCCGATAATACTTTCCCTACAAGGTATCCATCAGCCGACAGCTCTTTACAAGCCTCTTCCGCAAGACTTATCAGATGTTCATCCGCAGGAAAGTCAGATATGCTCTGATACGGTATAATACCTCGCTCATAACCCAGGGGAGTTACATCCATATCGTGCTGCATACACGACGAGGAGATTACGATGTCTCCAATATTCAGCCGAGGATCCAGCGCACCTGCCACACCTGTAAACAGGACCTGTGAAACACCAAAATGATCGATCAGTATTTGAGTCGTTACTGCTGCATTAACCTTGCCTACACCAGACTTACAGACTACAATTTCTCTACCATGAAGTGTACCTTTTACATAGTTCACTCCAGCTTTCGAGACTTTCTCCCCACTCTCCATCTGAGTCAAAAGAAGTTCAATCTCTTCATCCATCGCACCAATTAATCCAACTACGGAAGTTCCCATGATTCTTTGTGCCCTCCATTCTTTCGTATACCAGAACAAACTTCTTCCTAAAGAACGAAGATTATGTTCTATAAACTCGAACGCATTAGAAAGAAGCTCCTTAAAGGAGCTTCTTTTTTTGTGTCTATAAATGTGCAGCTAACAAAACCTACTCATTTACATGACTAACAGAAAGCCGGAGAATGGTCTCATGTGGCAAAATGACACGAGAATTCTCTACATTCTCTTTCTTCATCAACTTCGTAAGTAGACGCATCGCAACTGCACCGAGGTCATACATCGGTTGAGCAACTGTTGTAAGTTGTGGACGCACCATAGACGCCATCCGGATATTGTCGACACTAATAATTGAGAAATCATCTGGAACTTTATAGCCTTCATCCTGAATGCTATGAATGGCGCCAATCGCCATTTCATCAGTTGCCGAAAAAATAGCTGTCGGTTTCTTCTTCAAGCCTAAGAAGTATTTCATCGCTTCTACGCCAGATTCATATCGATAGTTACCAATGCGCACCAGATCTTCTTGGTACTCAATACCAGCCGCCTCAAGCGCCTTCTTATAACCTTGAAAACGTGCATAGCCGTTTGCAGGATCTTGCAACGTCCCACTGATCATCGCGATTTCGCGATGTCCATGGCGAATCAAGGTATTAACTGCATCAAATGCAGCTTGTTCATGATCGATATCGACCGAAGGGTATGAACCCTTCTCATCACGGGTTGCACACAGAACAATCGGCACTGCAGAAGTCTGGAATGCCTGAATATGCTCGTCCGTCACCGTTCCACCCATGAACAATAGCCCGTCCACCTGCTTCTCAAGCAAAGTGTTAATAACACGAATCTCTTTTTCCTTCCGCTTATCAGCATTACATAGAATAATATTATAGTGGTACATGTTGGCGATATCTTCGATACCTCGGGCAATTTCAGCGAAAATAGAGTTAGAGATATCTGGGATTACAACGCCTACGGTTGTTGTCTTCTTACTTGCCAAACCTCTAGCAACTGCATTCGGACGATATCCCAATCGCTCAATCGCTTCATATACTTTCTTCCGGGTCTGAGGCTTAACGTTGGGGTTGTTATTGACTACCCTCGATACCGTCGCCATCGAAACGCCTGCTTCACGCGCCACATCGTAAATGGTTACCGTCAAATTCCTTCTCTCCATTGCCAATAAATTTTCAATCAATCTTTCATACGTACGACAGCCAATTAAATTTATGATACGACAAATTACTGCATTGTGCAACGATACAGCCTTATAGGCTATCCAATTTGCCTCTCAGCGCTTCAGTCGTAATATGAGAATGGGATATATGCCAGACTGGCGCACCTTGTATAACAAGAATAACTTGCGGCGATTCATGCTTAATGTTCAAAGACTCGGCAGCCTCATTCGAAACTGGACGATCAGCTATCACATCAATCATAGCGTAATCCAATTGTTCGTTTGGTTGATTCTGTAAATACGCAGACACTTCCTCATAAGCTCTGGCACTGATGGGACAACGTGTGCTGTGCTTAAAAAGAAGTACTGCTCTCTGATTGGATGAATCCAGAGCATTAAGCAATTGTTCGTTTGTAGTCATTTTCGTCATAGTCGCCATAGGATATACATTCCCTTCATTATATTGAAGTTCCTAATGTATATCCTAACAAAATGTTCGTGAAAAATCCAACAAACTCGACAAAATTCATCGATTAACTCGCGCAAAAATCCAAATACTCTTTTTGTAACTTCGCGAAGGCAGTCATCTTCTCCAAACGGGTAGTAATCTCCGCCATCCAGATAGAATCGGTCTCTAACTTCGCAACTTGGTAAAGATCCAATAACATATTAATCCGATCATCAAATGCAGTTTTACAGCGCAGCTGAAACTCTAGTGGTGAATCACTGGAAGATGACAAAGCGTCTCGTAGTACAGAGGCAGGTTCATAAATATCAGCGAATGAAACTTTCAGCTGGCTCTTCACATCACCAAGTGAGCTTAAATAGCAAATTATATCCTGCTTAAGTATAGGTATGAGTTCATAGGTTGAGCAATCTTGACAAGCATAAACGGGGACGTGATAGATAAATACTCTTCGTGAAAATATCAATCTTCTAAGTTCCATTCTCATAACCCGTCCGCATTTGCAATTCTTAAACAATTGGGCCACCTCAAATCCTATCACATGATGTCAATCAAGGAGCTATTTTGACTAATAAAATACTTCTCTTTGATATGAATAGTACTATTCGACTATCAATTCGAAAACCCTTCAAATTTTAACTATCCATTGTTTTCCTATTGTGTGATCTTATGTTCTGTGGTAAAAGAATGAAACCTATCAAAGTTTTTGTTACAATAATTTCATTCGGTAGCAATTGTCTTTACAGACTGTTGCTATAGCAAAACCGAAATTGGTTAAAGAAAGGAGCTTTTAACTTATGAGACTTACAGGTAAAAAAGTAATAGCTCTAGTTGACGAAGAATTTGAAGATTTAGAATTATGGTACCCTGTCTACCGAGTTCGGGAGGAAGGGGCCGAAGTTCACTTGGCCGGACATGAAAAGGGTAAAACCTATATCGGCAAGTATGGCGTTCCAGCTACAGCCGAGTATTCATTTGAGGAACTGAGTAGCCAAGATTACGACGGTATCCTTGTACCAGGGGGATGGGCTCCTGATAAGCTTCGACGTTATAACAAAGTTCTTCAGCTAGTCCGTGAAATGCATGAAGATAAAAAACCGATCGGACAAATTTGCCATGCTGGTTGGGTACTCATATCAGCCAAGATTTTAAATGGGGTTACTGTTACTTCAACACCAGGAATCCGTGATGATATGGAAAATGGCGGTGCTATCTGGATCGACGAAGCCGTGGTTACCGATGGTCATATTATTTCTGCTAGACGCCCACCTGATCTTCCACCTTACGGTAAAGCTTTTTGTGATGCGCTTGCTAGGCAATAAATCACATTAAAGTTTTATTGTGGTATAAATTCAACCCATAAAAAAGCCGTCTCGGTATGAGTAAGTCACTCATTCGAAACGGCTTTTTTGATTTCCGCAATTTGATGGATGCCACCTATTTCACATTCAAAAGAAAGGCTTGTCCTATCAAAAAAAGATATTACAGCTTAACAAAGTTCGGGCTGTTAACAATCTAAGAAGCAGGAGTGCTCCTATTCGTATTACCAGTCATAAAACTATCCTGTTCTGAAAAACGGGTAAGACGATCTTCTACCTCGCTACTCGTACGGAGTTTAAAGCAAGCAGTCGCTTCCTTTTTCGCAGCCACAGCATCCGTATTCAGAATACGATGCTTTACTTTAAGCAGAGATAAGGGAGACATGCTCAGGTTTTGGACACCAAGCTCTAGCCAGAGCGGAATAGCGCGTTCATCACCAGCAAGCTCACCACAAACACTAACAGGAATTCCAGCTTGCTTAGCTGCTTCGACTGTCGTCCGCAGCATACGCAGCACGGCAGGATGAAATGGATAATACATATGAGCAATTTGCTCATTCATACGATCCACCGCAAGTACATACTGCACCAGGTCGTTTGTTCCGATACTAAAGAAGTCGCTCTCCTCAGCTAAGAGATCAGCAATCATTACTGCAGCAGGTATTTCAATCATAACCCCCACCTGAATTTGAGAGTTATAAGGGATACCGCGACGATCAAGATCTTCCATGGAACGTTTAAGTATTTCGTTAGCCTGACGAACCTCATCAACGGATGAAATCATTGGATACATCACCTTAACATTCCCATAGTTACTCGCTCTTAAAATAGCAGTTAACTGCGTTTGGAACAATTCAGTCCGGTCTAAACTAATCCGTATAGCACGGTATCCCAGAACAGGATTCTCTTCTTCAGGTAATGAGAAATAATCCAGCTGTTTATCCCCGCCAATATCCAGCGTACGGATAACAACAGATGAATTTTTCGCCTTTTCGGCTACTTGACGGTAGACCTCAAACTGTTCATCTTCCGTAGGAAATGTCGTACGATCCATATACAGGAACTCTGTTCGGAATAAACCAACGCCTTCTGCTCCATTTTTCAAAGCCATATCCAGTTCCTTCAAGGAATTCATGTTAGCCGAGAGATGAAAATAAGAGCCGTCCTTCGTAACAGCTTCCACAGACGAGAGTAACTGAAGTTGTTCTTTTCTCTTCCGCTGCTCATCGCGAATACCTTTATAGCGCTCTACAACGTTCTGATTCGGATTAATGTACAAATGCCCCTCATCCCCATCTACCACGAGGAATTCTCCAGTCTGAATAGGCTTCTCTAGGCGATGCTCGATACCTGACACAAGTGGAATTCCGATCGCTCTAGCCATGATAGCCGAGTGCGAAGTCTTACCTCCAGACATCGTCACAATGCCCAAGACGTGAGAAGGATTGAGATGCGCAAGCTGTGACGGAGATAATTCCTTAGCCACCAAAATATATGGCTGTGTATCCGACGGCAGCGTTACTTCGGGTGCACCAAGCAGATGCTTGAGTAGCCGGTTTCCGACATCTTTAATGTCAAGCGCTCGCTCCTTCATATATTCATCATCCAGCAAATCAAACATCGATACAAAATGGTCAATCGCTTCCTTAACAGCAACTTCGGCCGCTTTGTATTGACGTTCAATAAGGCCTTGAATTTCATTCATGAACACCGGATCCTCCAAAATAGCGAGGTGCGCATCAAAAATGTGGGATTCTTCATCCCCCACCATTTCTTTAAATTCATTTTTTATATATTCTATTTCATCTTTGGAGGTCCGTATGCCTTCATAAAGGCGCTCGAACTCTTTGGCTAAATCGACGGCATCGATTTCGGAATCCGGCAGATCAAGCTCCCAATGTGGAAGCACAAATGCCTTACCAAGTGCAACGCCAGCTGCTGCGCCAATGCCTTTTATCATGATTCTCTACCCCCAGCATTACTTTCGTTTAATACAACTGACATAACCGAAGACTGTCCCTTTTTAACCGATTTGAACGGTGCAAAATTCCAGGACCTCACTTTATCCGGGTTCGTGATGACCATCGGTGTCGCCAGTGATGCTGCATGTGTCTTCAAATAAGCTAGATCAAATTTCACCAGCAGTTGACCCGGTTCCACAGTGTCTCCCTCGCTGACAACAGCCGTAAATGGACCCTTAAGCTGTGATGTATCAATCCCAATGTGGATGAGAACCTCCAAGCCTTCCAGCGTAGAGATACCAATCGCATGCATCGTAGGATATATGTGCATGACGGTCCCGTAAACAGGTGATACCAGCTCACCCTTTTCAGGGATGAACGCCACACCGCTTCCCACCAGCTTAGCTGCAAAAATATCATCTGGAACTTCCTCGATTGGCAGCATTCGCCCTTGAACGGGAGCGCTGAATAATACCCTCGGCAGATCACGCTGCATCAGTTTATGAATCTCTTCACGGATGAGCTCGGAATAAGTTCCGAATACCACTTGTACATTCCCCCCGCCCAGCTTAATAATTCCTGCTGAGCCGAGTAGCTTAAGCGCGTTGGTGTCAATTTGACGATCGTTATAAACAGTCAATCTGAGTCTTGTCATACAAGATTCAACCTGTACGATATTGTCCTTTCCTCCCAGAGCGTCCAGAATCAATGGAGCCTGATATGGAATATTGCCAGCCCAATCTTCAAGCGCAGAGCCTTCTTCGCGTCCTGGTGTTGGAATGCCAAACCTTCGGATTGCCCACCGGAACAGGAAATAATAAATCAAACCGTAAGCGATCCCGATCGGAATCAATATCCACGCATTTTGAGATAGATGATAATTGATTACGTAATCGATAAACCCAGCAGAGTATGAAAAACCGTGATGAATATTGAATGAATAGGTTAAAACCATAGCAAAACCAGCCATTAAAGCATGTAGAACATACAAGTATGGTGAAGCAAACAAAAAGGCAAACTCTATTTGCTCGGATACTCCGGTCAAAAAACATACGAGAGCCGAACGCATAAAAGTCTTTTTCACTTTAGGTTTCAGATCTTCCCGTGCTTCCTGAATAATAGCAAATGCAATAGCAGGCAGTGCAAACATCATAATCGGAAACAAACCAGCCATAAAGTCACCGGCCGTTGGGTCTCCTGCGAAGAAGCGCGGTAAATCCCCTTGAACCAATACGCCATCTTCAGTCTCATACGTCCCTAATTGAAACCAATAGACATTGTTTAGAATATGGTGTAGACCAAAAGCCGTTAAAACACGATATAAAATACCGTACAAAAATAGACCAAATCCACCCATATGAACGGTTAACGAAAAAAAAGCTTCGAATCCTTTCTGTATAAAAGGAGCGATAAAGATCATTCCCCATGCAAATACTGCTGAGAACAATCCCATAATCAGCAACACAAAACGAGAGCCTCCGAAAAACTGTATCGCCTCCGGAAGCTTTATATGTTTAAACCGATTATAAACGATACTCGAGATCACTCCGAATATGATACCAATCAAGGTAGACGGCTGCACACTACCGTCACCGGCTACTGAGGTGACCTGATCGTAGATGAACATACCGGCAAGCGCTGCTAGCCCGGCAGGACCACCCTGGTTAGACATCCCCCAGGCTACCCCGATCGCGAATAAATAGGGCATATAATAGAAAACACCGTGGCCTGCAGCAGAAGCTACTTCTCCTACGGACTCTATTCCCCATGAAGCCCATGGCAAACTCCCGACACTTAGCAGGAGAGCTGCCGCAGGAAGAGCCATCGTAGGGAGCATGACTGCTCTGCCCAATTGCTGCAAAGATCCCAACCAATTCAAGGAGAGCCCTCCTTTCTATTTTAGATGGTAAGCGCTGCGCAGGATTTTGTCAAAAGAAAAGGTCTCACATGAAACGGCTTCATTGATCTTCATAAAAAAACAAACCCTCTAAGTGAGGGTTTGCCTGATATCGTTACTTATTAGATGTTTATTTGCCACCCAATGCGATGGAATCCTCTACCTTAATGCAGCGATCCATTATCGCTATCATACCGTGTTCCTCAGCAATTGCTGCAGACTCTTCACTGATTATACCTTGCTGCAGCCAAAGCACTTTAGCACCGATCTCAGCTGCTTCCTTAGCTACCTCAGGACAATATTCACTTCGTCTGAACACATTTACAATTCCAACAGGTTCAGGAATATCTTTGAGTGATGGGTAACACTTCTCTCCCAAAATCTCGGTAGCTTTCGGATTGACCGGAATAATCCGGTATCCACGATTCTGCATCGCCTGCGCAACCATATACGATGTACGATCCGTACGATCCGACAAACCGACGACAGCTATATTCCCTGCATGTCGTAGGATATCAGCAATCTGTTCGCGTGAAGGATTCTCAAATGCCATCTAGAAGACCACCTTTCCAGAATTCATCGTTACAAGTTTTAATCACCAATCTACTCTATTGTACCCATTCTACATTGACACCAAGCGCCTTTAAATGATCAAAATACTGAGGATATGACTTAGCAACATGATGGGCATCTTTAATGAGCAGTGGTTTCTCAGAACGTAAACCAACGACGGTCAGCGCCATAATAACCCGGTGATCGTAGTGCGCATTAATCTCTACGCCACCTTCCACACCTTCTGGGCGCCCATGGACGATAATTTCAGCCTGTTTTTCTTCAACATTTGCTCCAGCTTTTCGAAGCTCATTCAGATAATCGGTAATCCGATCGCATTCTTTATAGCGAAGATTCTCTACGTTGTAAAAACGGGAGGTTCCTGTGGCGAACACAGCTGCAGCAACCATCGCCAAAACAGCATCTGTCGCTGTATCTCCGTCAAACTCCAATGCCTGCAATTTCCCGTTGCCCTGTACATGAACGTCACCGTTCTCATGCGTAAGAGGCACCTTCATCATTTTTAGGACATCGATAATCGCCCGTTCTCCTTGCTTGCTATCTTCAGACAGATTACGTATGGTCACGTCTGATTGTGTAACAGCAGCTGCAGCAAGTACCGCTGCCGAACCCGGATAATCGCCCTGCACGGTATACGTCTTCGCTTGATAAGCCTGTCTTCCTGGCACACGGAAGTGCATATAATCATCTGAAGCATGAATAACGATCCCTGCCTGTTCAAGCACTTCAAGTGTTTGTCCGATAACCACCTTCGATTTCAGGTCTCCGGTCACCGTAATTTCACTATCTTCTGATAAGAGTGGTGTTACGAAGAGTAGAGCGCTTAAGTATTGTGAGCTAACCTCCCCAGATACGGAAATCTTCCCACCTTTTGGCTGACCTCCCCGGATCGTAATCGGAAGCCGGCCATTATTATGCTCCACTTGTACACCAAGTTGACCGAGTGCATCGATCAGATCATCATGTGGACGCTTCCCTAATGAATCTGGATATGTATTAACGAATGTTACTTCCTTGGACAACGATGTGATACCCATTAAAAACCTTAACACGGCTCCCGCGTTTCCAACATTAAGTTCCTTCACATCTTTCGGAGAACGACCAAAACCCGTAATAACCGCCTTCTCTTCATCTTCATAAAGCGTAGCTCCCAGATCCTGAATACAACGTCTCATTGCATCACTGTCTTCACTGTGGGCCGGATAATAAATGGTGCTCTCCCCTTCCGCAAGAGCTGCAACGAGCAAATAGCGGGTGGTGTAATTTTTGGAGGATAGCGCTCCAATCTCTCCTTTTAATTCTGGGGTTGGTCTAACGATAACGTCCATGTATGTATACTCTCCTTAAATTATTATTTATCTCTTACATGCCCAGCATCATAGATAAATTGACAGATAATTCTCCCCTTCGGTATCATGGAAAACAAAGACAAAGCCATAATAACTTCAGAAAAGAGGAACTTTCAATGAAATCAATCCCTCAAATTGAGCCTTCAGAGCTAAAACGCCGGCTTCAAAATGGAGAAGATATCTATATGATTGATGTACGAGAAGATGATGAAGTCGCACAAGGCATGGTTGCCGGTGCCAAACATATTCCGATGGGTGACATCCCCAGCAGGTTAGATGAAATCCCACGAGACACTGAGGTTATCTTTATCTGCCGCAGCGGAGGACGCAGTCAACATGTGTGTGAATTTTTGAGCCATCAAGGTATCCACAACATTGTCAACATGAATGGCGGCATGCTTCAGTGGAATAGCGAAGAATAGTTCCTATAGGAACACATTCTTCATTGCCATGTGGGGCGGGATGAATTTCCCGCCCTAATTGAGACTTCTAACACAGCAAATGAAGCTTAGCCGCGGTAATGCGCTAAAATATTTAATGCTACTTCATGGGCGGAGCAACCAGTTGTATCCACCGTAACATCTGCAAATTGATAACAATCTTTCCGCTCTTCCATAATCTTACGTACTCTTTCCTCCACATTACCCACCAAGAGTGGACGATGTTCATCACCACGAACACGCTCAACGATTGTGGATTCATCAGCCGTCAGTGCGGCAACCCAGCCTTTCCTGCTCATCAGTTCACAGTTTTCTTTACGGAGAACGGCCCCACCACCAGTAGCAATGACTAGCCTCTGTCTTTCGAGAATTCTCTCGAGAACTGCAGCTTCCGCGTTACGAAAAAAAGGCTCTCCTTCCGATTCAAACATGGCCGGTATCGACTTACCTACCGCTTTCTCAATTTCGTTATCTAGATCAACGAGCGAATAATTTAATTGCTGTGCAATAATACTTCCAGCTGTACTCTTACCCGTGCCCATCATACCGATCAGAATGATATTGCGGTCTGTTTGATTCATTTCCTCACCCCATTTGCGCATTCATCCTATTAAACTTTTTCATATCATACCACAGGCCGAAAAGATTGGACAATCCAGTAAGTTAGCCTAATCCTTGCCTAGTCCGTGCCAAAGAGGATTTTATATTTATATTCTACAAGTCTATCTTTTCATATTTTGTCATATAAATAGTAATAACCGTTTGCAAGATTATGATAATCAGGAGTGATAGAAGACGATGTCTTACGACCAATTCACGAGGCCAGAACTACCTAAAAGGCTCAGTCTGATCCTAGATCCTTCACACCCTTTATGTCGTGAGGATATTGTCTGGGTTCTACATTATGTACAAAAAAAAGTGGCTTCGAAAGACCCAGCACTGCTGGACCTCTCAAAGCCACGTCTACTGCAAAGCTTTAACAGTTACTGCGAAGTAGCTATGCTACTACTCAGCAGTAAAGCGCATTTTCATGCTGACAACGATGATATACGCGCTTGTTTACGCGACATCGTTCATGGATTAACGGATACTACTCCATCCAGTTAAAGTGGAACACGCCTTCTTTGTCCACACGTTTAAACGTGTGAGCTCCGAAATAGTCACGTTGTGCTTGCAGCAGGTTCGCCGGAAGGTTCGCCGTACGGTAACTGTCGTAGTATGCCAGAGCGCTTGCGAATCCTGGTACCGGAATACCGATTGTTACTGCAGAAGCAACGACTTTACGCCATGCATCTTGGTAATTCTCGATAATATCTTTAAAGAACGGATCAAGAAGCAGGTTTTTCAGTTCAGGATTGTTATTGTATGCATCGGTGATGTTTTGAAGGAAACGGGAGCGAATGATGCAGCCTCCGCGCCAGATTTTTGCAAGCTCACCATACTGGAGATCCCAGTTGTATTCATCAGATGCTACACGAAGCTGAGCGAAACCTTGTGCGTAGGACACAATTTTGCTCGCGAACAGCGCTTTGCGAACATTTTCGATAAATTCAGCTTTGTCGCCAGTGAAGCTTTCGGTTTTTGGACCGTTCAGGATCGTGCTTGCTTTCACACGCTCTTCTTTCATTGCAGAAAGGAAACGTGAGAATACGGATTCAGTAATCATGGACAATGGCACACCAAGATCCAGAGAGCTTTGGCTTGTCCATTTACCAGTACCTTTTTGACCCGCTGTATCTAAAATAACATCAACCATCGGCTTACCAGTCTCTTCATCATATTTCGAGAAGATATCGGCAGTGATTTCGATCAGGTAGCTGTCCAGCTCGCCTTTATTCCATTCGGAGAAAATAGCATGCAACTCTTTAGCATCAAGTCCCAGTACATCTTTCATGAGATGATAAGCCTCACAAATCAGCTGCATATCCCCATACTCGATGCCGTTGTGAACCATCTTCACATAGTGGCCAGCACCATCTGGGCCAATGTATGTACAGCAAGGCTCTTCGTTAATATGTGCAGAGATAGCTGTCAGAATCGGTTGAACCAACTCATAAGCACTCTTCTGTCCACCAGGCATAATGGAAGGTCCTTTAAGCGCTCCTTCTTCCCCACCGGATACACCAGCACCGATGAAACGGAAGCCTTTAGCTTCAAGCTCTTTACTGCGGCGAACCGTATCAGGGAAATAAGCATTTCCTCCATCAATGATAATATCGCCTTGATCCAAATGTGGAAGAAGCTGTTCAATTGTAGCATCAGTAGCTTGTCCAGCTTGAACCATGATTAGAATCTTACGAGGAGTTTCAAGGGACTCCACGAATTCCTCGATGGAGAATGTTCCTTTGAGGTTTTTTCCTTCTGCTTCCTTCAACAGATCCTCCGTTTTTTGCGGAGAGCGGTTATATACGGAAACGGTGAAGCCTTTGCTCTCGATGTTAAGAGCCAAATTTTTACCCATTACAGCAAGGCCAATCACACCAATTTGTTGTTTTTCCATCTGGTTCTCCATCCTTTTCTCCATTATATTTGTACGTAATTCATCCCTAGCATCAAAACCTCGGATGACTCACAATACACCTATATTAACGTTTTTCCGCAGAGAAGTGAACCCCTGACCTGAAAACAGACCGCGCGAAAACACCCCTGAACGTCTGAGGTGTTATTCGTGCTTTTTAGTTTATGCAGGAATCCTATTACCATTCTAGGCGTAACAACTCCAGAGAAAGTTCATGAAGCTTTTTTTTGCATTCGGCTATGACGTTTTCATTTCCTGATATCATCGCCTCATACAGTTTTTCCAGCTCATCATCGGTCTCCAGTCTGCACAGCAGTAGGCGGCGTTCACCCTCCTTCGACTCGAACAGACGCACCATCTCCTGCTCCGTCATAGGCGTTCCTTTCTGGTAGAGCACTCGCTGCCGATACCCGGAAATTTCAACAAGCCGGATAACCTCACCGAACAAAATATTTTCAATTAATATTTGCCGGTCTTTAAATCGCTTAACGACCGCATGGCCCCGCGTATTCTCAATTAGTTTCTCCATCCATTCCGCAAGCTTGGGATCCCTGATCATATAATCGCCGACCAGTTTATATCCCCTGCCCGTACGCTGGAAGCGTAGTTTTACAAGCTTTCGACCCGTCCGGATAGAAATGACAAATTGGACATCGTTCTCACTCCAATAAAGTGAATATCCTTCTTGGATCAGTTCCTTGATTAAGTCCTGGATATGCCGGCGGTCAAACCGGAGCTCCAAATTGCAATACTCCACTTCCTCGCTCTTATTCACGGCACTCCCTCCTCGGTACTCCCTCTCCTATCTTACGTGGCTGAGATGAATTAATGCGATGACTGCTTTGACGTTGTCTTATCTATATCTTATACTTCATCTTATGTAACGGTAACTTGGTTTATTGACTATTTTTCCCCCTCCAAAAAAGAGACTAAGACCTTATTTCAATTGGATACCGAGTATTTCTCCTTCCAGCTTGACTAAAGGTATAAGGGATTGTCCACAAGCACTCGTTATGACTACTTACAAGGAGGCTGTTTATATATGAGTTTTACAGGATTTACAGCAGATGATTTTGATGTTTTCACCGTTCCGGGACTAGAAGGCCGCATGGAAGTATTGATCGAACGTGTCCGTCCAAAATTGGAAACGCTCGGCGCTGAAATTGCTCCTTACATATCCGCTCTATGCGGAGAGGAAATGTTTGTCCACGTCGCCAAGCACGCAAGACGAACTGTCAATCCTCCGATTGATACTTGGGTTGCATGGGCTGCAAACAAACGAGGTTATAAGGCACTTCCGCATTTTGAGGTCGGTATGTTTGAATCTCATCTATTCATTATTTTTGCAATCATTTACGAAAGCCCAAATAAAACAACATTCGCTAGAAATTTAGAAAAAGAAATCTCCGAGATTCAATTGAGTCTTCCTAAGGCATATTACTGGTCAACCGACCATATGAGCCCTGGCGGCACCCCACATGAAGACATGGATCAAGAACGTTTTGACATACTTATCAACAAGCTGAAGCAAGTGAAAAAAGCCGAGGTTATGTGCGGTCTTCGTATCCCGCGTGAGGAAGCTGCTAAACTTAGTGGAGACGAGCTGGTTGAAAAGATTCAGGAGACGTTTGAAACATTACTTCCGCTGTATCGAATGGCATTCTAGAACATCTAAAACAGCCTTAGCTCAATTTGAGTTAAGGCTGTTCTTTTGTGCTGTTGTGACCGTCTCGTACTCATATCTTTACTCGACTTGGTTGAACAGGTGAGCTGTCATGCCGCGTCAGATACAGGTGAATTAGGAACAGCGTCCCCATTACGATTCCGCTCACAACAAATGGTGCCCCGTGGCCAATGCCATCCCATAACCAGCCGGAAACGATCGGCCCAAATACCATCCCAGAACCCTGTAATGTTAAGAAGAACCCCCATATGGTGCCCCGTTCACCTTTAGGAATCAAACTGGCAACGAAGCTGTTCCATCCCGGCAGAATCAAGGCATAAGCGATTCCGATTAAGGAAACCACTACAAAAACTAATAGAAGTGACTTGAACAGGGTAAAAATACACAGCATCACCGCACACAGCAGAAACCCAACATTTAGAAAGCGTTTTGTTCCAAACCGATCCATCAACTTGCCAGCCGGAATTAAGGTAAGAACCGTAATCCCGCCTCCAACAATCAGCAGCAAACTATATTGATTCGGGGAAAAACCGAGTTCATTACTCACATAGAGCGTCAATACGGGGCTTAAAAGCCCAATGACAAAAGATTGAAGGAACAATGCAGGGTATACTAGCCAGCTCACATGAAGTGTAGTCTTCACCTCTCGGAGTGTGGCTTTTACGCTTGTCCGAAGTTTGTTAAAACCACTTCGCAACCCTCTCCCTGCTAAAGCCGTGGAAGAAGATACTGCTGCTTTGGTAGTATTTCTTATTCTCCCTGGAAGCAGTAGTGCAGTAAGCACAAGTATAATACCCGCTCCAATCATAATAAAAAAGGCCGTCTGATAATTTTTCGATGTATGTTCCATCACAAAATTCATTATAATTGGTCCTGCTCCTGTCCCAACCAGCGCAGCTGTCTCTAGGGCTCCAATAGCGGTACCATTGCTGCTATTAGGGCCAGAGATTTCCGTAGCTCCTGTCATAGCACAGGGCCATAAGGGAGCCGTACCTGTTCCAAGGATGAGACATGCGAGTGAGAGCCAGACGGGTCCGTCAGTAAAAGCTATAATGAGCACTCCTAGAACAACCATAGTAAGTGCTACAGACATCGTTAACTTGAAACCAAGACGCTCAGCGATCCAGCCTGCTGGGCTGCGGAACAAGTTGTCGCCCAAATACTGTAAGGCGAAAGCAACACCGATTACCGTTCCAGACACACCCAGAATATTTTTCATATATACCGGAAGAATCGCCACTAGCAGCGAACCTTTGATAAACTCGACTAAAAATATAATCGCGAGCAATTCAAAGAAAAAAGGAGACATCAGTCGGCGTTTCTCCCCGGGGGAAATGACCTCAGACATTTTCTCACATCCCATCTTTATACTGTTACAGCATCATTTCTATTGTTTCCTGTTCTCCAAGAAGACATGCCCTCCTATAAGCTTTACTTGCATTCCCCCCCTATTTTGCTATACTCAATTTTGTTTATATGAAACACAAATCGACAAGCATAAACAATTTCACTCACAGAAAGGTTGTGACAGCGTCCATGGACCATAGCCGTACACCGCTATTCACTGCGCTTAAAGAACATGCGGCCAAGAATCCCGTACAGTTTCACATTCCAGGTCATAAGAAAGGTCTCGGTACCGATGCCGAATTTCGGGAATTCATAGGAGATAATGCTCTATCCATAGATTTGATCAACATCGCACCACTCGACGACCTTCATCAACCTACAGCTGTTATAGCAGAAGCGCAGAAGCTTGCGGCAGATGCCTTTGGAGCTGACTACACTTTCTTTAGTGTTCAAGGAACAAGCGGAGCTATCATGACAATGATCATGTCTGTCTGCTCTCCAGGGGACAAAATTATCATCCCTCGGAACGTCCATAAATCCGTGTTATCCGCTATTATATATTCAGGTGCAAAGCCTATATTTGTTTCTCCTGCTCAAGACACAAACATTGGAATTGATCATGGAATTACGATCAGTTCAGTACGCAAAGCGCTAAAGAGACATCCAGACGCCAAGGCTGTACTCGTTATTAACCCGACCTATTTCGGAGTTAGTGCAGACCTAAAGGAAATAGTAGATCTGGCACACAGTTTTAACGTGCCGGTATTGGTCGATGAAGCGCATGGGGTGTTGATTCACTTCCACGAAGTCCTTCCGATGTCAGCCATGCAAGCTGGAGCTGATATGGCTGCTACGAGTGTCCATAAACTTGGGGGTTCGATGACCCAAAGTTCTGTACTAAATGTGAATACGAAGAATGGTTACGTTAATCCATTCCGAATTCAGACCATCATCAGTATGCTCACCACAACGTCTACTTCTTATATTTTACTGGCTTCACTCGATACGTCTCGGCGCAACTTGGCACTCAATGGCCACCAAATGGCTGCAAAAGCGATGGAAATGGCTCAATATGCTCGTCAGAAGATTAATGAAATCGAAGGTTTATATTGTTTTGGAACAGATATTTTGGGCAGTGAAGCTGCCTACAGTTATGATCCAACGAAACTGACGATTCATGTGCGCCATTTGGGTATTACAGGATACGACACGGAAAACTGGCTTCGTGATCATTACAACATCGAAGTCGAGCTCAGTGATATGTACAATATTTTGTGCTTGGTGACACCTGGGGATACACCAGAGACCATCGAAATATTGCTTACGGCCTTGCGTGAGTTGTCCAAGACCTATAATAATGTTAATGAAATTAACGAATTGGTCGTTAAAATTCCGGAGATTCCTCAACTTTCCCTTATTCCTCGAGATGCGTTTTATGGAGATACTGAGGTTATTCCATTCAGAGAATCTGCGGGACGAATCATTGCTGAATTTATTTACGTATATCCGCCGGGTATCCCTATCCTTCTACCGGGCGAGGTTATTTCTCAAGACAACATCGATTATATTATTGACCATGTAGATGTTGGATTGCCGGTTAAAGGACCAGAAGATCGTAGTATCCAAAACATCAAGGTTATTGTAGAAGCAGATCCAATCTTCTAAAAGACTCAAAAACCCCGGTGTATTTACACCGGGGTTTTGTTATACAAAATACTATTCCTGAGCTGCTACAAGCTCGTTATACGCTGCTTCAACTGCATTCCATTCTTCCTCATCTTCGATATTGTAAAGAACCATTTCCTCGTTCTCTTCTTCCATACGCAGAATAACACCGTCTGCACCTGGATTTTCACGTTCAAGAAGAAGTGCATAGAGCTTCTCGCCGACATCAAATGTCTCTACGAGTACCATTTCGACATCATTGCCTTGCTCATCTGTTAAAGTAAGCACAAACTCTTCGTGTTCATGATCGTGGTCATGATCGTGACCGCAGCCACATGCATCGTCGTGTTCATGTTTGTGATCGCTCATTAAAAAATACCTCACTTCAATTAAATTATCATACTTCCGTATGGTAACACGGAAGAATAACTAGGTCAATTTACCAATATACAAACCTTACTTCAAAACGGTAATAACTTTATCAGCCACTTTTACAAACCCGGAATCAGACGAAGTTTTGATGTAAAACCCAACAGAATATTTTCCGACTGTATTGAAATCATACGTAAAATCATATGTTCGAAACCAGAAATTGTCACTTTTATTCTTGACTTCTTGTGACTGAATATCCTTCACATTTCCATCAGGATCTGATATTGCAACCTTAACAGAGTGTATATCTTCATTCAGAGTGTCAACTTGGCTGAACACATTAAACTTCAACTTACCTCTGTTTACATTCCCGAATGCAGTATCCCCCTTAAATAGAAAAATATGTACGTTTGGCTTAATGATTTGAACCTTTCCGCTCTTATTGTCCCAATTAACGGCCCCATCAATATCCCGGACCGGAATATATGTTTTGTTATCAATCAGATAGCCACCATCTTTCAGCTCTCTGCCATTTAACCATACGCGTACATGCTCATTAAAAGAGTCAGCAAACAATATTGAACTGCCACCGCCTAATAATGAAATAAATAATGTACAGGCCATTATCTTTTTCCATTTCGATTTCATATAAAAGCAACCCTCCGTATATACTTTTTCTAGTTGTTATATGGTTATACTACAGAGTAAAAAGTAAAGTTGCGCGATGAATTGCAATTCACTGGAAATTTATTTAATATACAATGATACCTCAATACCACATCATATCTCGTCTGGAGGTTGAATTCATTGACTCTAAAATTACAAATGCTAGGTACCGGCAGTGCTTTTGCAAAAACTTACTTTAATAACAACGCCCTCATTATGGATGAAAGCTTTACCCTACTGGTGGATTGCGGCGTTACAGCTCCCATGGCGCTTCATCGTCTCGGACAGTCTTTTGATTCCATCGATGCTGTGCTAATCACACATATTCATGCCGATCATGTTGGCGGTCTTGAAGAACTCGCGTTCAAAATGAAAATGCTGTACAACCGTAAAATGCCTTTATACATTGCAGAAAGTCTCATCAACCCTTTATGGGAGAACACCCTTCGCGGGGGGTTGTTCCAGGAAGGATATATCACTTGTTTAGAGGATGTATTTGAAGTGCATTCAGTAGAGCCTGGCATACCTGTCGATATTTCGTCGGGTATTCGTGCAGAATTTATAAAGACTGAGCATATTCCAGGAAAGAATAGCTATTCTATATATTTTAATGATCGCATCTTTTACAGTGCCGATATGATATTTGCACCTGAACTTCTCACACAGTTAGTGAATGAGCGGGGCTGTGAGGTCATTTTACATGAATGTCAGCTCGTGGGCCCTGGTGAGGTTCATACTACACTACAAGAGCTTCTAAGCCTGCCAGAAAGTCTACAGAAGCGGATCTACCTCATGCACTACGGAGATGATATGCAGAGCTATCAAGGGCATACAAATTCCATGCAGTTTCTTGAACAGCAGCGTATATATGAGTTTTGAGAATATGTAGATTCTTCTTCTCCTTGAAATGATGAATAGAAAATAGACTGCCTCGGGGAAGCTAGGTATGGGAGGCGATATTTAATGAATAATGATCAGCAAGCAGAAGTAGTAGCCGTACGAAAAAATGGTGATGGCGACATCGTTCAGCTAAAACTAAATACCGGTTCTGTTGTAGATTATAAAACCGCTCAGCAGATGGTTCAAAACAACGAAATTAAGAACCTGAACGTATTCCGTGGACGAGACGATGAGATGCATCTGAGATCCAATGCCGACGGTGACCCTAGCAACAACTTAGATAATCTGCCGATATTCTAAGCAAAATAAACTGATGCTTAACATAGTGGTATGCATGGAATAAAGACCCCGATCCGAAGTTCGGGGTCTTTATGTATAATCAAATGAGTTTAAAGTTCTTTTTTCATCCGGACATGGGGGATCCCTGCATCATCAAAAGGCTCGTCCGAAATCGTTACATAACCGAGCTTTTTGTAAAACCCTTCTGCCTGACACTGAGCATCCAATACAGAATACTCAAGCTTCAATTCACGAGCCTGCCCCTCCATAGCCATTAACAGGACTCTGCCCAGACCCTTAGAGCGAAAAGGTTTGCGTACAGCAATACGCTGCATCTTCGCTGAATCTTTATTGTAGTATGTGACTCGCCCTGTCGCTGCGTACTCCCCATCATATTTAATCAGTATATGAAACGAATCCGCATCGAGAGTGTCATACTCGTCAATCTCTAAATCTTCTGGCACCTTCTGTTCTTGTACAAACACTTCCATACGAATGTTCAGCGCTTCACGCAGCTGTTCTTCGGTTGTCACATTTATAATTTCTGCTGCCACATCAAACACCTCATTAATCGAAAAATTACTTTCCTGTATATTCACCAGAGCAAGTTGAATTATTATACAAAATTTTAGTTTTACTGTATAGTGAATTTAAATGTACTTTGAAAGGGGCTGGCGAGTGAGCATGGGTATTGGTGGCACTACAATTTGGGCTATCGTTATTTCGGTTCTGTTAATTATCCCCATGTTTTATACGATTAAAAAAGGCTATTCCCGCAAATGGGATGAGGAATAGAAGCATGCCTCAAGAACCGTCAGCCTATTTTTCGGTCGACGGTTTTTTATGTATTTCCCTGCAAGCTACTGTGCAGAATTCAAGAGCGGATCTTGAGATTCTAACGACGGCATAGGACTGAGCCTCTGTCCACTTCTACCACCGGTCGAGTATACATCCTTCTGCACTGATTGCTCATATACATCTTGTATTACAGGCGACGCCGGCTGCTCCTTAGGATTCATCTCCTCGGATACTCGCGTGGCAATACTACAACCAGTAAATAGCGAAATAGATAAAAGCGCGGTACATATTTTCATCCCAATTGCTCTATAATGCTTTCTCATGATCATGCTGTCCTCTCTCCTTATGGAAAAATCATGCTTTCCATAGTCTGAACCGGATCGCCTTATTTTATAACGAGAAAACAATTGACATGATTTCAGGCAGCTGATAATATATGAGATATCTTTCGAAACAACATACTTCACATGATCTGTTAGCTCAGCTGGGAGAGCACTATCTTGACAGGGTAGGGGTCAGTGGTTCGAGCCCACTACAGATCATCGCCGGGAGCCCTTGCGTAGCAAGGGTTCTTTTCTTTTTTCTCCATGCTGCAACAAAATGTTTAAAGACGGTGTTTCCGTTAATGTTATATCAATCAAATACAGAAGTGGGATATAAGGGAGAGTTTGATATGAAGGATATATGGAAATTCATTATAGCTTTGCTCATAAGTAAAGTTATCGGAAATTTGACGTATCGAAATCTAGACTTATTTAAGTACCAGACTGATGATGTCCCGTATTCGTTTGTGAATATCGCAAAACTTTTTCTTAATTTTTCAGTTAGTATCGGAGTAGCGCTTCTTATTTTCTGGCTGATGAAAAAGGTGTTCGAAAAGAAAATAGAATAATCAAACCCGTCATTTTGGCGGGTCTTTTTTTTAAAAAAAGCTTCTAAATTACCGGAAGTCTATGATAAATATATAAACTGCCTATCTCCCATTTGGTTTCATGGGTTATTTTGGGTATAATCTCTCTGAGGTGAAAATGATGAATGGTAAGAAATTTGTTGTTGTCATGGTATTTGTTTTGCTGATCATTGGCGCTTGCTCTTTAGTCGCAGCGAATTTCATTAATTCTCTTGGTCAACTTTAACAACTAGCTTCTCTCTTACATATGCTTAACTTTTTTTTCGCTCCTAACTTAATTCCGTAATTTCTTTATCGGAGATGATTCAAATGATAGCCATATTTGTAAGCGCTTTTGTTGTATTATTTAATCTTCTGATTATCTTATTCGGATTCTATGTTGTACGTAATCCAGATTCCGATTGGGTGAGATTCATCAGAAGAATCCCTGATGATGTCGTACAAGAAGATGTCGATATATCAATCATGAAATTTCGCGGAATACTGATGATCATCTGTGGAGTATTTATGACCTTGATGTCAATAATGAGTACGATAGTTTATATGGGGTAAGGATTACATTCTATATTTACGCTATAACGTAATCAATATTTGCCTTCTGTTATCTCACGCCTAAGGAGGGTTTGCCATGGCTGGATTTTCTCTTGTACTATTCGGACTTGTTTTTCTAATACGTGGAATTTTTAGAATAATTAAACCCGCGAAAAGTACCATGTATATAACTTGGAAAAATAAATTTGATTCTGAGCCCAATGAAGCATATATGCGATCGATAAAAAACAGCGGGATCACTTATCTAATGCTAGGGGCTATTCTCCTAGTATGTGGGGTCTTGATTATATTGTAGCTACAAAACAAAGGCCCCGCGGAACATCCGCAGGGCCTCTTGTCGTGGGAAGCGATTTTATGATCTAAGCAATTTTCCAATTGCTAGGGTGCCTTACCTTTGAAGAACCGCCGAAGTATCGACCGTCTTTTTCTTTGCCTTTTCAGAGTGCTCATGGTGAATCAACAACCTTTCGGAGTCACATTACTGTTTTCCGTGTGCTGAATGATTATTACCACTTCCCACTTATTTCTTATATAAACTCAATTTCGACGTATGAATCATATTTTTCAAAAATATTTATCGTAACCTTAATGGTGGTTACTTCTGTATTCAATTCCTTTCATATGGGAAATCCTATCTCATGCATTCAACTTTAAGCAAGGGATGTGAACAGAATGAACATTGAAACCGATGCGTATAGAATCGCTTCATTAGGCGGTGATGAACAGACGGTTAGTGCGATTAAAGCAGCAGAAGCTACAATCGCCAGATTAACTGGCAAAGAGGTAACATTAATTGCTTATGAGAAAACAAACGAGTCAGAATAATAATCTGTAAATGGTGTTTACAACATCCACGCCCTTCAAGTAACAAGTAACAGGTGCATCTATATTGATGCTGGTCTGGCTTGTTCACTGGAAGGGTTTTTTTATGCAAAAAATGAAAAAGAAAATGTTTCCTTCTCATCAAAGTAAACGTATTATATATACCGCTTCAATCATTTTAATCCTCTATAAAAAATCGGCAACATTCGAGTTCTCTCGCATATACTGGAAAAGCGAAAAGAGGTGATTCACATCTTTAAAGTTTTATCTCGTATTATTATTTTTTCCCTGCTTCTTGTATTTTTCTTCCCATCCGCCAACCCTGTCGATGCTGCCAGCCAGCAAAAGCTAGACAGTAAATACGCAAAATACGCGCAATTTATTGTCATTGATAAGTCCAGCAACAAGCTGACCTATTATGAGAAAGGGAAAGCAATCAAGACGTTCTCTGTGGCAACAGGATTGAAACCTTCCTACACGCCCGAAGGTCTGTTTAAAATTCATGAAAAAACGAAAAACAGACCTTATTATAAAGAACGCATCAAAGGCGGAGATCCTAAAAATCCGCTTGGAGACAGGTGGTTAGGGATTAACGTAAAGATCAATGGCAGACTTAGTTACGCTTACGCCATTCACGGCACCAACAATCCATCATCCATCGGTAAATATGTGTCTCAAGGGTGCATTCGCATGCATAATAAAGATGTCCGCTGGCTATATGACAAAGTTAAAATGAATACCCCTGTACTTATTCAAAAATAATACGATACTTCCTGAAGAGCTAAGCACCTTGCCCGTGCTTGGTTTTTTTGTTGCTTTTTGCTGCTTGTTCGCTCGATGAAATTGCATAATAGAAAGCATCAATAAAAAGACAAGCAATTACCACCTCGTATAGAACGGGCACCGCCTGTCTTCTAGGTTTACGCAACGCACTCTGTAGCGCTATTATGAATGTCTGCTATATACTTTTCTACCACGAACCCAAGTTTCTTCGAGCTTTCCTTCATGACCAAGGAGCAAGAAGTCCGCATCTTTCCCCGGGGATAATGTCCCTTTATGACTTAGACATCCCGCTTGCCTTGCAGGATTGCTTGTATACGCTGGCAACAGATCTTTCAGTGGTAATCCCGTCCACTCAAGAAAATTCCGGAGGGACTTTTCAAGGCTGAGGGTACTACCCGCTAGACTGCCGGCACTTCCATCTTCCAAGCGAAGATAAGCAATGCCATCCACCATCATGGCTGGAAGTCCTCCAAAATCGAAGGTTCCATCCATCATCCCTGCCTGACCGATACAATCCGTTACCATAACGACTTTTTCACTGCCTTTTGTCGACCAGACATATTTGATCCATTCCGGATGTACATGAATACCATCAGCGATCAGTTCCACTGTGATTTCATTCAGCATCAATGATGCTCCTGCGACGCCGGGTTCCCTATGGTGTAGTGGTCTCATCCCGTTGAACAAATGAGTAGCATGGCTCGCTCCGGCGCTTACGATCTTTCGAACGGTTTCGAAATCTGCATCAGAATGACCGACAGATACTGTCACACCGCGTTCAGTTAACCAGCGAGTGCTAACTTCAGCCTGCTCATGTTCGGGTGCAAGCGTGATCAGTTTGATCTGTCCCTGAGAAGCGTCCCAGTATTGCCGAATCTCCTCCAGATTCACATTACGAATATGCTCCGGATTTTGCGCACCGCATCTAATCTTATTCAGATACGGTCCCTCCAAATGAATGCCGGCAATTTGCGCTCCTGACGTTCCTTCCTGCATACACTCTCCAACTACCCGAACGGCTTCTATGAGCTCATTATGTCCTGCTGTAAGTGTTGTTGCAAGAAAGGAAGTCGTACCCCGAGATGCATGAAACAGACTCATCCCTTCAAGGTCGCTCTTCCGGCGTGACATAACATCAAACCCGCCTCCGCCATGTACATGAACATCCACCAGACCAGGTATAAGTGTTCTTCCTGAAGCATCGTTCACAGGGATTAGGGAGTCACGAGATGAACGCTCCCATTGCTCCAAAGACAGAATCTCTTCAACCAAACCTCCACGGATTTGAAGAACACCTCGTTCAAATGATTCATGTCCTGTAAGAATCTTCGCGTCAATGATATCAAGATTTTGACCTGCAGAATAATCTTTATTCATCCCCATATGTCTACCTCTATTTGCTCCATGAGCCGCTGATGATCTTCTGGAAGTACACATCCGGCAGTCGGATTTAGCACGTTCGCGCTACCAGCGGCTGCTGCAAAACGCAAACATTCCACTACAGGTAAATCACGTATATGTGCATAGGCAAAGCCGGCAACAAATGAATCCCCACTCCCTACCGGATTCACGGCTTTTAGTTCAGGGATCCGCACTCTGTAGACTACATCTTCGATATATGCTAGAGCACCCATAGCTCCCAAAGATACAATAACCCTTGGTATTTCTGTATCCTTTGCAAGGTTACGAATAGCGGTACTATAGCTGTCCAGAGATGCTTCGACAGTCATATTAGAGTCACTATCTTGATTTCCAGCGTGAGTTAACCAAGGTTTAATTTCATCTTCATTCGGCTTGATTAAACCTGGCTTACCTTTTATTCCTTCAACAAGCGCATTTCCGCTCGTGTCCAGAAACACATCAACTCCGTGAGATGAACATATCTCAATTAATTCAGCGTATAGCTCCGGACGACAACCCTTAGGTATGCTTCCTGAGAAAATAATGAGACCTGCCTGCTTAGCTAACTCTGTAATTTTGGCCTTCATCAAATTCTCGTCTTCCTGCGTTATCCAAGGTCCCGGCTCTAGAACTTCGGTAAAGGAGCCGCTCACCTCGTCCACAATGCTCAGGCATACTCTCGATTCACCATTAATAGCAACAAAATCAGTGTGGATTCCTTCGTCCTCAGCTGCCTTAGCAATAAACTGTCCGTTATATCCGGCTATAAAACCAGAAGCCTTGACTTCCGCATGTCCTAACTGATTGAGAACCCTTGCCACGTTAAGGCCTTTTCCTCCAGCAATGGCATGTACACGATCCACGCGCATCACGCTACCCGTTGAAAAGCCGTTCATATAATACGTTTTATCGATGGCCGCATTTAACGTAACGGTGACGATCTTCGTTTTCATTACAGAAAATCCTTTGCTTTTCCGAAAGATCCACATAAGCGCATTTTTTCGATAGCTGCCTTCTTCAAAGCTTCTTTCGCAGGCACCATGTATTTCCGCGGATCATTTTCTTCTGCATTTTGATTGAACACTTCTTTAATAGCATTGGAGAATACGATACGAAGCTCAGTTGCTACGTTCATCTTAGACATTCCCAGTGATACGCAGCGTCTAACCTGATCTTCAGGAATTCCTGATCCCCCATGCAGCACGAGAGGAACGGACACTTTTGATGCGATTTTTCCGATACGATCAAAATCGATGTTTGGCTCACCTTTATAGATACCATGTGCGGTACCAATGGCAGGCGCAAGTGTATGTACACCGGTTAATTCAACGAACTGTACACATTCATCCGGGTCTGCCAGCATAGCGTGCTGATCGTCCACCACAATATCATCTTCCACGCCACCAACGCGTCCCAGCTCCGCTTCTACATTGATGCCAATCGCATTGGCAGCCTCCACTACCTTTTTGGTCATGGCAACGTTCACATCAAACTGCTCATGCGAAGCATCAATCATAACGGAAGTGTAGCCTGCCCGAATGCATTGCATAATAATATTAAAATCAGAACAATGATCCAAATGAAGTGCAATGGGAATGCTTGATCTCTCGGAAGCCACCAAAGCAGCCTTCGCAATATAGTCAGGGCCTAGATGCTTTACCGTTCCTACTGTGGATTGAATAATAAGCGGTGACTGTGTTTCTTCAGCTGCTTCAACAACGGCTTGAAGCATTTCAAGTGTATGCACGTTAAACGCACCGATGCAATATCCTCCGCTTCGAGCTGTCTGTAATAATGGCGTTGATGATACTAATGTCATATAAAACCCTCCCCATGTGGAACGTAAATTATGAATGGTTTAACTCATGACGCTGCTTAGCCTGCATTGCACTACCAATGACTCCTGCGTCATCTCCAAGAGTTGCTGTTCGAATACTGACATGCTCTCTATAATCAGGCAGTAACCGGGACATCATGGTTTGTATCAGCGGTGTTAGCAGTCTTTCCCCTGCCATAGCTCCACCACCGCCAATAATGATAACCTCTGGACTCAGTATGTGAACGGCAGGAACAAGTGCCTTACCAAGAAGTTCACCCGCGTGATTCATGATTTCAGAAGCGAGCGGATCTCCGGCATCCATCGCTTTAGAAAGATCCGCTGCTGATAATTGATCAAGTTTATCTTCAGGAAACCACTCTGATAAGATGGTTTCTTTTCCTTCTCTTATATAACGCTTAGCTTCGCGGACCATCCCTGATGCTGAAGCTGATGCTTCCAAGCAACCATCAAACCCGCATCCGCATGGAGCCGTTTCCCCCTCCATCGGACCATGACCAATCTCACCGGCCAAATTAAGGTGCCCATAATGAAGATGCCCCCGGTTGACCATAGCCGAGGCGATTCCCGTTCCTACGGTCAAACCAAGTACATAATCAACTCCCTGACCTGCTCCATATACCGCTTCGCCATAAACATACATTCGCACGTCATTGTCGATATAAACCGGCAAGGAGGTACGTTTTGACAGCTCAGCACTCAAAGGAACATCACGCCAGTTCAGATTCGCGGAATAGACAGCCGTACCATTCCACGGATCCACTAATCCCGGTATACCGATCCCTATTCCAGCGATCTGATGAGAAAGGCCAGCAGTAGCTGCCACTTCTAACGTCATTTGAGCCATTTTATCCAAGACTGATACGCTACCAAGATAAGCTTCAGTAGGCTTTTTCAGAGAACCTAACACTTCGCCCTTCTCATTTACGATACCGCAGACGATATTGGTACCTCCAACATCTATACCAATCCAGAAACTCATCGTTTCCCCTCCCAGGGATTGTTAGTTTTGGGCTACATACAGCGTAGTACCCGCTTCCTTCAATGCTTCGACCAAAGCCACTGGTGGTTCACCATCCGTAATACAACCGTGCAGATCATTAAGGTGAGCGACTGTAAATAGTGAAGCACGGCCGATCTTGGTATGATCGAAGACAGCAATCGTTTTATCAGCACGGCGCATGAGCATACGGGCTATATTCGCTTCCAGCTCCGAGTAGGTGCTCACACCTCCAGCTGTAAAGCCATCAATCCCCATAAACATCATGTTAATGTTTACAGCATTCACCGTCTGCTCTGCCAGCGGACCACATAACTCAAAGCTTTTGTTACGCAGCACACCACCAGTCAGAACGACCTGAAGGTCACTGTTCTCCGAAAGCTCCATCGCTATATTGACGGCGTTAGTTACGACCGTAATATTCTTGCGTTGTTTGAGCTGCTGAGAAATGAGGAACGTTGTTGTTCCTCCAGTAAGACCAATGACATCCCCTTCTTGGACCAAAGAGGCCGCCATGCTCGCAATTGCCATTTTTTCAGCATATAAAACTTGTTGTTTCTCGATAAAAGGGACCTCGTAAACCGAAGCCGGCTTCACATACATCGCTCCGCCGCCGACGCGTCTGATTACACTTCCGCTTTGCTCCAGTTCCTCGAGATCCCGCCGTGCTGTAGCTTCTGAACAGTTGAATGTCGTCATCAGCTCTTGAAGTGACATTTCACCTTTGATCGCCAGCGCACTCAGGATCTGGTTTTGTCTTTCTGCTTTCATACCAATACGTGCCATAACTTTTCTTTTCCTCCTAGCTGGTGAGTAACGATGCGCCCCTTCAATGAGCTTTTGAACATTCTCCTGAGAATACAGTTAGTCTAGATTTTAACTACTTGGGTCAGGTTGCGTGGTTCATCAGGATCGACCCCTTTGTTCACTGCCGTCCAAAAGCCCACATAATGAAGAAGCGGTAAATACATAACGGCGCGCGCTTCATCGCTAACGTCTGCACCGCCGATTTCAAATACGGAGTCCGCAAAAGCAGTATCCTCACCTTCGCGTGATGTCAGGACGAGTACATGAGCCCCGTAGCCCTTCATCTCTTCCGCCACTTTCAGCTCATACGATCTTGCTGTCTCTGAAAGAAGCAATATAACTAAAGTTCCTGGTTCTACAATCGATTTAGGACCGTGTCTAAATTCAAGGGTACCGTAGCTCTCAGTCCAAGTATAAGACATTTCCTTCAGCTTGAGGCAAGCCTCTTGTGCGATACCGAAGTAACTGCCCATTCCAAGGTAGATCGTTTTCGTAAAATGATTGCTTTGAAGCAACTGCTGTGCAAAATCGTCAGCTTCCTTAATTTTGGCTCCAGCTTGCTCCATTACAGCTTTCATTTCATTAGAATAACTTCCTCCTGCAGCTGCTGCAATCGCTGCCTGCATCATAAATGTCATACTTACGAATGATTTCGTCATGACAGTGCTTTTTTCTTTACCATACGGAGATACGAGGCATTCTGTTTGCTTAGCCATACCACTATCTTCATAACATGTAATCCCGCAAGTATCCCAATTTTCCAGTCCTTTAACCGAATCTATGGCGAGGATGACTTCAGTTGACTCTCCTGAGCGGGAAACGCCAACAAGAAGTTTTTTTCCACCTTTTGCAGAGGATTGATCTCTGAATAAAAAAATATCGGATGAAGGAAAGGCACTGGCTGGTCTTTCGAGCCATAAACGGAATGTTGTAGCCATCGTTTGAGCTTGATAATAAGAAGAACCAGAACCTATAAATATTACCTCATCATACTCCGTATTTCCTATATATTTCTCTACCCATTCTTGCTGCTTCGCTAATTGTTCCCAAGCTGCTGCGATAGCATCGCCTTGTTGCCCAATCTCTGGATAAGTCAATTGCCCCTTCGTCATCAAAGAACTCTCCCCTCAATGTTATAATGTAATATTAAATCACAATAATGATTTTTACAATCATAATATGAAATTTTTCGTCAAATGAATAACTGATAAATTCTTTGAAAAGCTCAATCAGGATTACTAAACAAATATCTGATCATAGAAAAAAGGGCATCTCGCAAGATCATAGATCTTTTGAGATGCCCTTAATAAAATTATGATTACTTAATAATTAACCTTTACGGACAAGCGATTAGGCTTTTACACCCACGGTGATGATTTCATAAGGCTTCACAGGAAGCGAGAACTCTCCATTTTCAGTGAATGGTTGAAGTTCTCCCGGCTCTTCAAGAATTGTTGTCTTGTAAGCCTGTACACCAGCAATGTTAGATTGCAGCGTAAGATCAACAGGCGTCGCCCCCATATTGAACCAACGAAGCATCAGATCACCCGATTTACGGCTGACTTTAAGCGACGAGAATGCAAGCTCTTCACTCTCCCACTGGAATACGGAGCAATTAGGAGTTACAGTTCCCTCATGAATACCCGTCTGGCTAACTGTCCACGGAATCTGGAACTGATATGCTTCTGCATATGCACCTGATGTCATACCATCTCCGTTATGTGGAATGACTTCCATGCGCACAGTGCTTTCACCCAGGCACTGAGCTTCCGGTGTTGGGAAGTAGCCCCAGTCTCCAAGTTCGCCAACAGCACGAAGCAAGGTTACAGCGATTGTATTGCGTCCGTCACGCAGCACTTCGTATTCATTCAAGCCTAGGTTAGCTACAGTAAGTCCTGCACCTTCACAGCTTACATCAACAAATGCTTGCTGATGGGCAGTATTACTTGGGTTCTCCCATTCTTTAGCAGGAACGTTGTTCCGCTCTACAATTTCGAACATGGAATCAACACGGTGAACGGAAGTTTCCAGATCCGTTGGGAACAATGCCCGCAGACGATGATCCTTAGCTTGGTTGTTAAAGCTTGCTTCAATCTCAACACCTTTACCTTCACGGTTCAGGGAGATGAGTGTGCGAATCTTCATAACAAGAGTCTCTTTGGAACGCTGAGTTTTACGGTACGGATAGTAGATCAATTCACGCTGTTCTACGTCAAGCATTTCATCAGCAGAAACTGGGATTTCCCATTCGTGAATCACTTCTAACGATGCACGGTATGGTGTATCCTCCACCACACGAATCGTAGCCTCAAGCCCCTTGGTAGTGAGAGCTTCTTCACCTTCAGGCTGTTTGAACATATATTCGTTACCAATATCTCCGGTATTCTCATAAACACCAAGATCCCGGAAGATTTGACCGCTACGTTTGTCAGTCAATGTAAAGGAACCATCTGTAGAAACCTCAACTTTGAGGTTATCGTTCTCAAGAATACGATCTCCAGTGATCAATGATTCTACAGCTGCAGGCGCCATGTCACCTTTCACAAAAGCATACGTTTGAATACCAAGAGCAGCAATGTCTTTCGCTTCAAACGTCAGCTTCACTCTACGGCACATGTACGGCTGACGGAACTTATCATCCGGAAGATCATATCCGAATTGCAGACCGAGATCTTCCATTGAAAAGGCAACAGCGTTTCCTTCACTATCCACAACCGTACGTCCTGAAAGATCAATATCTTTCATCCGGCGACTTGTTTCTTTCAAGGAAAAGCCTTCACGGAAGTATAGACGCTCTGCATCCAGTTCAACACTTACTGTACCGCTGCGCTTCCACCCTGTCGTATTAAACACGACGAACGGAACAGCGTTATCACCATATTTTGCAAAAGCTGTTGTATCGATCGCTTCAGCAATAGCAGTCTTGCTATCATCAATAATCGACTCAGCTACATGACGGCTCTTATCGAAACGGGTAACCATTTCACGGTGAACCTCATCGACACTACAGCCACAAATACTATCATGCGGATGATTCTGCATCAGTGTCTTCCAAGCATAAGTAAACAGATGGTGCGGATACTCTTGCCCAACCAGACTTGCGAAGGAAGCAAGCGGTTCTGCAACCTTTTCAAGAATGCTTTGACCCTTCTGATTCATCTGCTTCAAGTAAACACGAGCAGAAGCTGTATTCACCAAAGTTCCCCATCCGTCCGTACGCTGGCTGCGAAGCTCGCCTTGTACAGAAGACAAATCTTGGCTCATATTGTTCTTTAATTCCACCAAGTAATCAGCAAAATTAGAGTGAACAAACTCTGTATCAGGATGTAACTTCTTCGCTGTTTGGATGGCTTCTGGTAGGTCACACTGAATCGGCTGGTGGTCGCAACCATTCATATAGAGCAGTTGTCCTGTAGAAGCATATTTCTCTGCATCCGCAAGCTTTCTTTCCCAGTAAGCTTTGGCTTCCTCTTCATCCACAGGTACTTCGTTACCGTTACTGTACCAGTTCGCGAACAGAATACCGAGTACTTTGGAGCCGTCTGGACCTTCCCATACCAATTCGGAGAAGGAAGACTCAAAGTCTCCATCCGATACGGTATTGTTAAAGCCTGTCGGCTTAACACCGCGTCCGAAGAAGGCATTCTCGATTCCGGATTGCTGCATCAACTGAGGTGTTTGGCCTGTGATACCAAATGTGTCAGGGTAATATCCAATTTTGGAGATCGTTCCATAGCTTTCTGCATCTTGATGCCCGATCTGCATGTTACGAACATTCGCTTCACTGCTTGTCAAGAATGCATCTTGCAAAATATACCAAGGTCCAATCTGGATACGTCCTTCATGGATTAACTTTTCAAGTTGTTCCTTCTTCTCAGGGCGTACTTGCAGGTAGTCCTCCAGGATAATAGTTTGACCATCTAAGAAGAAATAACGGTACTCCGAATCTTTCTCCATAGTCTCAAGCAGTTGGTCCATCAACTGGATAAGCCGTACATGGTGTTTCTCATACGGTAAATACCATTCTCTATCCCAGTGAGTATGAGAGATGATATGGGCTTTTCTTGATTGGGTCATGGTTGTCGACTCCCTTGCTTCATAGAATGGTGTATGAACATGACAAGCGTGTGAAATGTTGTATTGAAACCAGCATTTTACACGCTCCCATGTTTTATGTTTGTTGTTATCTTACAGGTTTACGCTTCATCTACCAAAGGGTACTCTTCCATGTAACTCATTAGCTCATCGACGGTCGTAAATGCAAGACCTGTCACGGTGTCTGCACATCCATAGTAAATCGCGATGCGGCCGGTATCGGCATCAGTCAACGCCGCGCAAGGGAACGTTACGTTTGGTACATCACCCATGCATTCGTATGTCGTTTCAGGGCCTAAGATATAGTTGCGGGAACGTGCTTTAACTTTCCATGGCTCATCGATATCAAGCAGAGCAACACCCATACGATACACGAATCCGTTGCAAGTATTAATAACGCCATGGTAAATCAAAAGCCATCCTTTGTCTGTTTCGATCGGCACAGGTCCAGGTCCGATTTTCTTGGACTGCCAAGCCGAAGCATCTCCATTAACTGTGCCCATTACATAACGGTGTTTACCCCAGAAGGTAAGATCAGGGCTAACGCTGTAGAAAATATCCCCGAAAGGTGTGTGTCCCGTATCGCTCGGACGGCTGAGCATTGCATAATAATCACCGATTTTACGAGGGAACATGACCCCGTTACGGTTATAAGGCAAGAAGGCATTTTCTAATTGGTGGAATGTTTTGAAATCAGTTGTATAGCCAATACCGATCGTCGGGCCATGATAGCCATTACACCAGTTGATATAATAGCGGTCTCCGATTTTGATCACACGTGGATCGTAGCGGTATTCGCGCTTAGTTACTTCCTCATCGCCTTCGAACACGATAGGATCATGATTGATTGTCCAGTTAATTCCGTCTTCACTGAAACCTGCGAAAATATCCATACTTACCGATCTAGAATCGCAACGGAATACACCAGCGAACCCGCCTTCAAACGGAACAACGGCAGAGTTGAATATACTGTTGGAATTCGGGGTTGCGTGACGCTCAATAATCGGATTTGCGGAATAGCGCCATACCGGAGCATTAAGGCCTTCCGGCTTGTCTTGCCAAGGAATGTTGTTAAGGGATTCGCCAATAATTTTGCTCATTGTTATGTCTCCTTTTTGTTAGAAGGTTTATCATGCATTAATTAGATCAACAAAAGGCTTACAAAATGCCTTCTTTCATTGCTTTGTACACAAGTTGAGAGAAGAGGCTGTTTGACCAAGCAAACCAGGATCTTGTAAATACTTTCGGATCGTCTGCGTGGAAGCCTTCATGCATGAATCCTGTATCCGCATCTGTCGATTCGAGCATAGCGATCATTTCGAGCTTCTCTTCAGTTGATGATGCCGTAATTCCCTGCATGGACAATGCCATATGCCAGATATAATTCTCTGGTGTGTGTGGACTTCCGATTCCCTTAGCCATTTTCCCTTCAAAATAGAACGGATTTTCTTTGCTCAGGGCAAAACGTCTTGTGTTCTGATAAATCGGATCATCTGCAGTTACATATCCAAGATAAGGGATCGACATCAGACCCGGCGTTCCTGCATCATCCATCAGGCAATAGTTACCAAACCCGTCAGTTTCGTATGCATAGATCGGTCCGAACTCTGGATGACGATAAATACCATACAACTTAATCCCGTGATCAATTTCAGCTTCAAGCTTCTTAAGATCAGCAAGAAGTGTCATATCACGGAAGATCCATTCTGCGAATTCTTGCATATGACGCAGAGCGACTACAGCAAACATATTGCCTGGAATGTTGTAGTGGAAATCACAAGCGTCATCGCTTGAACGGAAGCCTGACCATACCATTCCTGTGTAATTTACTGGCATGCCGAGCCCGTTGTTGCGCAAAGAGTCTTCTGGAATTCCATTATTCCGTTCGAAACGATATGGGGAGCGTTCAAAGTGATGCTGTTCCACTTTAAACAAATCCACGATTTTCAGCATAGCTGCTTTAAAGCCGGAATCAAACACATCCGTCAGCCCTGTTTCCTTCCAGTATGCATATGCTAGACGAATCGAGAAACAGAGGGAATCAATCTCAAACTTACGTTCCCACACCCACGGAGACATATCTGTCACATCATCGGTGTTCCAGTGCCAATCATTAGCCGTTTCATTAAACGCATTCGCATAAGGATCGATATGAATATAATTCATATGACGTTTAATCACACCGCTTAAAATGCGTTGCAAATCTGGATCGTTTTTAGCAAATGGTACGTAGTGCATCACTTGCTCAACGGAGTCACGCAGCCACATTGCAGGAATATCACCTGTGATGACAAATGTAGTCCCGTCATCCATCAACTTTGTTGTTGTTTCCAATGTATTTGGAAACGTATTTTTAAACAGTTGCAGCAGTTTAGGACGATGCGCCAGCTTCTCTTCTGCTTCCTGAAGTACTTCTTGAATCGATTGTGGAAGCTTAAGTGTTGGCATAGGTATTTTAGGGAGTCTGAATTGTTCCATGTTAACTGGCTCCTTTGAAGTTAAGTATAGTATTAGGAATAAATTAGTTTCACTGTTTTGATCTCATAAGGAGCAAACGAAAGCTTAATCGCTTCATTCGCATCTGTTATAAACTCGACTTCTTCCTCTAGCGCATTAGACAGATAGGCTTTCGTAAATCCATGAGGCCATTTTAAGGTTATGGAATCACGCCCACCGGAGGATTCATACCAGCGAAGAATAACTCCGCTACCATCCTCAGCCAGCTTGACCGTATCCAGGACAACATGCTGACTTTCGAAAGGAATCCAAGAATAGGTGGAAGGCAATTGTCCTTTTTGCTGAGACGCTTGACGTACCGGCACTTCATAGTTAAGCTCTGCGGCTTTCCGGAATGTGCCTCCTTGACGCCAGTCCCCTGCATGAGGATATAAAGAATAGGTGAATTGATGCTCTCCCAAATCTGCGGTGACATCCGGCCATTTTGGGGCTCTGAGCAGAGACAAACGAATCGTACTGCCTTGGACGTCATAACCGTATTTGCAATCGTTCAGCAGGCTGACGCCATAACCGAACTCAGATACATCCGCGAAACGGTGACCACACACTTCATATTGAGCCTGTTCCCAGCTCGTATTACGATGGGTTGGACGTTCAATAGTTCCGAAGGGAATCTCGTAGGTTGCTTTTTCCGCCACAACATCGATTGGGAATCCAACTTTCAGCAGTTTATGTGATTCATTCCAGCTGACATGTGTTTTAAAATCAATTCGTCGATCCTGATGATACAGAATCATATCTTGGGTAATCTCCGATTGATTCAAGCGCCAGCGGAAACGAAGAATATCCTTAACTTCTCCTGACAGCACCACTTGTTTCTCTAGTAATTCTGCTTCTCCTGCAACCTGATCCTCATATCTAGTATCAATATCCCATGCATCCCATAGCGTAGGTCGGTCGTGGAAGAAATGGAATCGGTTCGCCCGCTCACCATGCTTCACTACTTCGCGATCAGCCTCTTTATCGTATAGGCTGACGATCTCACCGCGATCGTTAAACTGTATCTTGTAGTGCTCAGTCTCCCATGATTGATCCAGTACATTCGATTGGTTAACGACTTCTTCTTCAGCGGCTATCTCGATGGTTCTAACCCAGATCGTCTTATAACCAAAGGCTGGGACTCCTGGCACATGTACGATTATCGAGGTGTTCCCCGCGGTGTCTGTCACAATATCACTCTTAAGAAGGTTATCTTCTGCATCATAAACCGCTTGATTTACTAGATTTGCTTCACAAGGTAAAGATATTACAGCATCACGCAACCAACCTAAACTGTTGAAGATCAAGTATGGCACACCGTCTCCTACAGTGTTCACTTGGGTTGATAGCGCTTCAAGTCCCGTATCAAGAGAGGTATTCCCTTTATCAAATACTTCGATATACTCCTTCTCAGACGTCACATATGATTCAGTAATCGCTGATCCGGGGATAATATCATGGAACTGATTTAAGAGAATTAGCTTCCAGCCATCATGAAGTGTAGCTTTTACTTGTTCTACCTGTTCAGCTTTCATAGCAGGCGCTGCCAGCGTATTCCAAAGCTCAGCCTCACGATACAGCACTTCAGCTTTTCGGTTATGTCTCTTGTTACGTCCATGGGTTGTGTAGGTGCCTCGGTGAAGTTCCAGATAAAGATCCCCTCGCCATATCGGGAGTTTTGGATCTCTCTCTTTAATACTTCCGAAGAACTCAGATGCGGTGCTGTAACGACTGGACGGTTGTCCGATCATCAACTCTGAGCGATCAATATACTCCAGCATTTCACGGGTTACCCCGCCACCACCATCACCATGCCCGTAGAGCAGCATTTGTTCATTATGAACATCCTTCTGCCTGTAGGATTGCCAGTGATCATGAATGTCTTTTGGAAGCGTATTCTCGTTCACTCCATGATTTAGGTACGACAACATCGGTGTTCCGTCGATCCCCACCCAATTAAACAGATCATAAGGAAACACGTTAGTATCGTTCCAGCCAAGCTTCGTCGTCATAAAATAACGAATTCCGCCGTGCTTTAAAATTTGAGGAAGCGAAGCGCAATAACCAAACGTATCAGGAAGCCATTCTATATCCGAGGTTTTCCCAAATTCCTGCTGATAGAAGCGCTGACCGTAAAGCATTTGACGCATAAGTGATTCTCCGCTCGGAATGTTCAGATCCGGTTCGACCCACATTCCACCAACCAGCTCCCAACGCCCTTCAGCGATCCTCATTTTAACCCGCTCATACAGTTCAGGATCGTTGTCTTTCAAAAATTGAAATAATAGCGGCTGACTCTGTGCGTACTTAAACTGAGGATATTCCTCCATTAATGCATCCATCGTTGAAAAGGTTCGACTCGTTTTCCGAACCGTTTCCCGGACGGGCCACAGCCATGCAATGTCAATATGCGATTGTCCGACCATATGCTCTGTTCCCTCGGCGTTTGTGCCGATTTCACCAACTTCTCGGATCAGGTCTTGTTCTAGCTCACTTACGGCTTGTCCCATGCGAATTGCTGAGTCATCCATAGCCACGAACCGATCCATTGCCCTATAAAGTAATTCCAAAAGACGGACACGGCGAAAATCTTGCTCTGGCATCAAAATGAGAGAATCACGAATAACCGTAATCGTATACATTAAGCTCTGTATCGGTCCATTAACACATACAAGCAAACTCCGAATCGAAGTGATTGGGGGCTGGATGACCGCTTGCTGATTCAACGGATCAACCGGCTCTGGAATCGGATCATAGAGCTCAATTTCAAGATCCATATTGTCTCCGGTACGCTCAGGGTCAAGTGCTACAAACGTATGATTTCGGTCAAGCCCCTGATAAGAGCTGCCATTGATACGCAGCAGCCCTTCTCCTCCTGAATGAAACACTAGACCAATCTTCTTGTTACTCCAAGTCTTCGGAAGCTCAAGTGTTTTACGGAAAAAATATGTTGTACCCTGTTTGCTCGGGAACCAATCCAGACCGTTGCCTTCAGGATAAGGTGCTGTATCCTCATATTGACCAGGAAGTTTATACGTTGAACGCGTAATATCCCAATCCCTCAGCTCGATATGCTCCAGCCACTGACGCTCCGATAGTTCTCGAATAAAACGTCTAATTCGCTCCATAATTAAACCTCCTGCACCACTAAATCGACGCTTAGCGTATCGTTAACATGTCTGCCAACCATCACGCGGAACAGACCAGGCTCAACGACGTATTTGTAATCTTTGCCGATATACTGCAGTTCTTCAGCCCCAACTGTAAATTCAACAGACTGGGTCTCTCCAGGCTTCAAATTCAGCTTATGAAAACCTTTCAGCTCTTTTGCTGGTCTGGTATACTGACTCGCTGCATCGGAAATATACAACTGAACGACTTCACTGCCTTCAAGGTCTCCCGAATTGGTAACATTAACGCTTACAGTTGCAATTTCATCAGCCCGGATCACTTCAGGAGTGATCTTAAGATCGCTGTAGCTAAAGCTCGTATAACTCAAACCATATCCAAACGGATAGCGAGCCTGCGAATCATCCTCCAAATACCGTTTACCGCGAGAGCGCTTTCCGTAATAATATACTGGTAATTGCCCCACATGTTTCGGTATTGAAATGGTCAAACGTCCTGACGGGTTCACATCACCAAATAATATATCAGCAATGGCGTGACCGCCTTCCTGACCTGGATACCAAGCTTCCAAAATGGCATGAGCATGTTGGTCAATCAAAGGCTCTGCAATCGGTCGACCATTAATGTATACAACAATAACAGGTTTTCCGAGTTTATGAATTTCTTCAAACAGCTCAAGCTGAACGCCTGAGAGTTGAAGATTCATACGGTCAATTCCCTCACCACAATCCATATCGCTCCAAGAGTGTTCCGTCACTTTAGATGCTCCGGTTCTTAAATCAATCGTTCCTTCACCAAAATCACGGGCGCTGGATCCCCCTAGAACCATAACAATTGTATCCGCTTGTTCTGCACAAGACAAGGCAAATTCGAAACCTTCCTTCGAATCGTCTTTAATTCTGCACCCAGGAGCGTACAGTACACGTTCTACCTCTTCCTTCAACTTGTGCCTTATTCCTTTCAACACAGTTACCACTTGATCAGGAGGTTGTGGTGAAGTGTAGTCGCCCAGCTGATTATATCCCTGATCCGCATTCGGACCAATAACCGCAATCGTACCTGACGCTTTGGACAAAGGTAAGATTCCAGCTTCATTTTTCAATAATACAGTGCCTTCAGCTGCAAGCTGACGAGCGATTTCTTTATGTTCACTGCTGCCAATGACTTCTTCTGCTCGATCCGGATCAACATAAGGATTGTCAAACAATCCCAAGCGGAACTTCAAGCTAAGCACACGCAGGGCAGCACGATCAATGACTTCCGTTTCCAACTTGCCAAGACGCACAGCTTCTAACAAATACTTATCGAACATCTCACCGGACATTTCCATGTCTATGCCCGCACGAATGGATTGAACTGCAGCATCCATACCGTCTTCAGCCGTATCATGACCGGAAGCTAGCATATTGATCGCTCCGCAGTCCGTAATGACCATTCCGTCAAAGCCCCATTCCTTCCGAAGAAGATCATCGAGAAGCTCTGAATTGACAGTACAAGGCACGCCATCAATTTCGTTGTAAGCTGGCATAATAGACGCGGCTCCGGCTTCAACAGCCTTCTTAAATGGTAGTAAGTCAACTTCTAATAATTCACGGAGTCCCATATGAACCGGGCCAGCATTTCTACCACCCTCTGAACTTCCGTAGCCTACAAAGTGCTTCAATGTAGCAACCACACTATCTTTCCCATCCAGTTGCTCTCCTTGAAGACCTTCGACAGAAGCAACCCCAAACTTACTGATCAGGTAGGGATCTTCTCCGAAGCACTCCTCTGTGCGCCCCCAGCGCGGATCACGGACAACATCCAGTACAGGTGAATAAGTTGCTGCTCCCCCCTGACTTCGTGTTTCAATCGCTACTGCACGGCACATTCTACGGTACAAATCTACATTCCACGCACTACCTAAAGACAATGGTACGGGAAAAACAGTGCCACCGATGGCCATATGCCCATGAGAGCATTCCTCTCCAATCAGGATTGGAATACCAAGACGGGAATTCTCAATTGCATAGCGTTGAATTTCGTTAACCGCTTGCGCCCCTTCCTTAGGAGAGAGACCACTCTCAAGCGTAACACCTGTCCAAGGGTCAGCACGGAGCACCCCATACAGGGAGCCCACGCCGCCATTCTTCACTTGCTGTTTAAAAGATTCTGTTAATGAAATTTGACCATCCTTATATTCGTAGGTCATCCAGCCGAAAGGTTGAACCAGCTGGCCAATCTTTTCTTCGAGTGTCATAAGGCTGAGTAAGTGCTCAGCCCGTTCCAAGGCAGGTTTGCTAGAATCTTTATAAGTCATTCCCATAACCTCCGGTCACTACCATTTTTTATTCTTTCACTGCACCAATCGTCAAACCTTGAATAAAGTAACGCTGGAAGAACGGATACGCCAAAATGATAGGTCCTGTTGCTAGTACGACCATCGCCATACGAGTTGTATCCTGTGGAAGCGATTGTAGAGCACTCATACTAAGTGAAGAGTTCTGAGAATTTTGGAGAATGAATTGCATGCTCGTTTCAATTCTCATAAGCATCGATTGTAGTGGAACCAAATTCGGATTGTCAATGTACAAGAGAGCATTGAACCAGTCATTCCAGTAACCAAGCGTACTGAACAATCCGATCGTCGCCAAACCTGGGAGAGAGAGTGGCAGAACAAGCTTATAGAAAATCTTGAATTCACTTGCGCCGTCAATTTTACCGGATTCGACGATTGCATCTGGAACACTCGTGCTATAGAACGTCCGAAGAATCATAATATAGAACGCATTTACGGCAAGTGGCCAGATCAACGCCCAGATAGAATCTTTTAGTCCGAGAAGCTGAGTAGCTACAATATACGTTGGAACCAAACCACCGTTAAATAGCATCGTGAAAAATGCAAAGAATGAGAAGAAGTTACGATATCTGAAAGTTTTGCGAGACACGGCATATGCATACAGCGCGATGACGCAAAGGCTGATAATCGTACCAACAACCGTAACAAAGATCGTCACACCATAAGAGCGAAGCAATGTATCCCCTGTTTCAAACACGTACTTGTATGCTTCTAAGCTCCATTTTTCAGGGAAGATTTGATAACCATTCGTTGCAAGAGATGCTTCATCCGTAAAGGAAATAATCATTACGAACAAGAACGGAAACACACACATAAAGGCAAATATACCTGCAATCAGATTCGCTCCAATATTCCAACCTTTGGAGAGCTGATGAAAGTCTTGCGTTTTGGGTTTTCTTTTAAACACAGCTCGTACCCCCTTTGAAGTAATTCACTTATTAGAACAAGGCGTTCTCTTTATCGTATTTACGCACGATATAGTTGGAAGTCATAACGAGAATAAATCCGACAACGGATTGATATAAACCAGCAGCAGTACTCATACCGATTTCACCCGTCGTTTTCAGTCCGCGGTATACATACGTATCGATAACGTTCGTTACAGAATACAGCGTACCGGAATCTCTCGGCACTTGATAGAACAGCCCAAAGTCCGCATAAAAGATTTTACCTACAGCAAGAAGGGTTAAGATAGTCATGAGTGGCTTCAGCATTGGAATCGTGATGGCCTTAATTTGCTGCCATTTGTTCGCTCCGTCAATCATGGCTGCTTCATACAATGATTTGTCTATGCCCATAATCGCAGCGAGATACACAACGCTGTTATAACCTATCGCTTTCCACAAGCTGATAATGATCAAAATAAAAGGCCAATATTTCGCTTCCGAGTACCACTGAATCGGATCTAAACCAAACCAACCTAGAATCTGGTTCAACATCCCTTTATCCATACTCAAAAAGCTGAATGCAAAGTAACCAACAATTACCCATGATAAGAAATAGGGAAGAAACATACCGGTCTGGTACACTTTCGCCAGCCGCTTATTTACGATCTCAGATAATACAATGGCCAGAGCAACAGCTAAAATGAGACCTAATACAATAAAGGCGAAATTGTACAACACCGTGTTTCTTGTAATGATATAAGCATCATTCGTACTGAACAGAAATTTAAAGTTTTCAAGTCCTACCCATTTACTATTAATGATACTAGCGAGAAACCCATCACGGCTAAAGCGATATTCTTTAAACGCAATAACCGTTCCGAGCATCGGCAAATATGAGAAAAAGAGAAACCAAATGGCCCCCGGTAAAACCATGAACAGCATGGCTTTGTTCGTCATGATATTTTTGAAAAACTGTCCGATCGCCCTCACGCTAACCCCTCCTCGTGATGAATGGATAATAAGGGCGGTGAAATTCCGCCGCCCTTTTTTATCCAATTGTTGTTACACTTACTATTTACTTGCTTTCCAAGCATCAACTTGGCTTTGAACTTCAGCCATGATTTTATCTAAGCCAGCTGCTTTCAATTTCTCAATTGCTTTAGGCAGGTATACTTCAGGATCAACAGTTCCTGTCATGAGCGGTGCCCAGAACTCTTCTTTTACGTTGTTGACTGCAGCAAGCTCAGTGGATACTTTCGTAGGATCAAAGTTAAATCCGAGCAGTGGTGCATTTGTACCTGATTCATTAAACTTCTTGAACTCTTCCCATTTGTTCTCAGGATCTTCTGGGTTCAAGTAAGTAAGCATTACGTTACCAAACGTAAATGTAGGCATGTCATAGTTCTTGGATTCAGGAAGATTTTCCATTACATTTTCACTAAGTTTCTTGTAGTGCTCGCCTTCGATACCGGAATCCACCAGGTTACGAAGCTTTTCATCTGTGTTAAGCAGGTTCAAGAATTTCATCGCTTCTTCAGGATGTTCCGAGTTAGAAGAGATGGCTTGCATGGAACCCATTACAGACCAGTTATAAATTACAGGGTCTCCAGCTGGTGTGGAAATGACTGGATATCCATAGCTTTGGCTCCACAGGTTGTCCGCGAAAGGCTGGGTAGCAGCACGGTCTGTAAACCAGTTACCGGATGTAAACAAATCTTGAGTCGAAGTTGTAGTTGCTGCTTCAGGAGAAATATATCCTGCTTTGTAGAACTTGTTCATTGTTTTCAAAGCTTCCATCGTTTCAGGTGCTTCGAGGAAGTTAACCACTTTCAATTCTTCATTGTCGTCCAGGTGAACTGCCATAGGCATTTTTTCAATTACGTAGTCGAAAGGAAGCAGTGGACTGAAGTCTTTGTTGATCGCGAGCGGTACCACATTTGGTTCGTTTTCCTTGATTGTTTTGAGCAGTGGCTCAAGACTTTCCAAAGATTTCACATCGGTAATATCCAAGTTGTATTTCTCAAGGAGAGTTTTGTTGAAACGCCATGCTTCTTGAGCAGGGAGCTCTTTGTTAGCCGGAATCGCATAGTTATGTCCGTCAACTTTAGAACCTTCAAGGAAAGCAGGATCCAATACTTCTTTGATACCTTGACCATGTTTCTCAATCAGCTCGTCCAATTCCATGAACGCGCCTTTTCTTGCATTTTGTACATAATCAAATGCCCATGAGCTTGTGAACAAAATATCCATCGGCTCACCAGACGCAGCCATTACCTGCATTTTTTGATTGTAGTCACCAAAGTCGATCATTTTCATATCTACCGTTACACCGATTTTTTCGGCAGTATATTTATTGATTTCAGCTTCAACTTTTTCCAAATCTTTTGGAGGAGCACCGATCGTGTACCAGATCAGTTCTACGGGTTTAGAACCACCATTGCTTGCGCTTTCATTTCCCGCATCCTTTTTGTCGCCGCCACATGCCGATAGTATCATCGAAACAGATAGCAACAATGTTACGGGAAGCAGCCACTTCTTTCTTGATTTACTCATTTCATTTCCTCCCTTTTTTTCTCTGTGTTTGTTTTGTTTCTCTTGATATATATAAGGTTACTGCATGAAAGCATTTTCACATAGGCGACAAATTAAAGTTAATATGGTTGAAAATAAAGAAAAAACTACTCTGATTAAATCATCAGAGCAGTCCTTTAAAATCTCTCGGAGAAAGGCCTACGTATTTCTTGAATTGTTTATAAAAGTATCCCGTTTCCCAATAACCGACCTCTCTAGCGATTTCCTGCACTTTTAAGGGTGTATTGCGAAGCAGCTCCTTCGCTTTCTCTATCCGATAGCGATTAATGTACTCGGTAAAACTCTCACCTGTTTCTTTATTAAAAAGATGCCCCAAATACACCGGATGAATATGAAACTGAGCTGCCAGCACTTTAAGTGATAAGTCCTCATCATACGATTCATGTATATAATTTAGCGTCTGCTGAATTACGGGGCTCTTAATATCACTATTTAAGGAGTCGATAAGTCTGCCAACCCCTTCTTTCACAGCTAGTATTAAATCATCGATCGAACCCGATCCCATAATTCGGCTTAGCGTATTTTTTACGAAATCTGGAGCTGCACCATATTGTATGTCATTAAGTTCAATTTTAAATCGAATAATAAGCTCTACGGCAATGCTCTGAAGGACACTTGGAGTAATCCCAGAAGTATCTCGAAGACGAGCAAAATCGCGATCAATAGTATTAAACAGCTCATCCTTGTCCCGCGCCCCAATCCCTTTGGCGTAATCGGGCCAATGAAGGGTTAAAGATCGTGATGCCTCGTCCTTTCGTTCCTGAATGTCCACATAGTCTACATAAGATGGCTGTTCGAGCACAAGAAAATATTCCTGAGCTTCTTTCGCATGCCTATAGCTTTCTGTAATATGCTCTGAAATAGTCTCAACACTTCCGAGAGATATACTAATTTCTTCTCCATAACACTGTTCCCTAACCTGCTGAAGTAACCGTATAGCTCTAGGTTTCTCCATTAGTGGTTCATCCATCGTAAAAATCACAACAAAATCTCCGTCGTAATCAACTAAATACATTACATTATTCTCTTGCTCGACCAGACGCATCAGTGCCATTTCCAGCTTTGCCGATTGCGCTCGGAGAACTGATACTAACAAATAAGGCCGGTCCAGACGTAATCCAAGGAGAGACGCACGTTCTGCCAATTCAGCTGGTTCGATTCTCCCGGTCAACCAGCGATAAAGGATGTTGCTTCTGAGAATAGAAATGTCATATTCATCTAGCGCATATTTTGCACGTGATGCATTGATCTTCTGAATTGTTCCGGTAAGTGTCTCGTCCAGTTCCTTAAAGTTGATTGGCTTGAGTAAGTAATTCTCGATCCCAAGACGCATCGCCTCTTTCAAATAAGAAAAGTCATCAAACCCGCTAAGGATAATCACCCTCAATTCAGGCTTGATTTTTCTAACCTCCTCAATAAGGGTCAATCCCGTCATCACTGGCATAGAGATATCCGTAATTAATATATCAACAGGAAGATGCTGCATCTTCTCCAGCGCCTGTCGTCCATTCTCTGCACTTCCTACGATCTCCATACCAAATCGAGACCAATCTACTGCATCATATAGCCCTTCTATAATAAAAGGCTCATCATCGACAATAAACACTTTATACATCTCGTTCGTCACTCCTCATGTGTTACCGGAAAATCGATAGATACCGTCGTACCCACGTCCGGCTTACTCTGGATGTCCATACCATATTCATTTCCATAAGTAAGCTTTAGCCGCTCGTTTACACTTCTTAGTCCAAAAGATTCTTCGTTCGTTTCGGAAATTTGAATGCGCTTAACAATGCTGTCCAGCCGCTCGGGTGTAATCCCTTTTCCATTATCACGAATCACGATTTGAATTCGACCACCATCACGCACGACTTTAATGTGAATGTAGTTATCATAACAATCTGTCTTTAACCCATGCACAATATAATTTTCGATGAGTGGCTGCAATGACATTTTGATCATTGGTATATTGCCTAAGTCTTTATCCCAATCTATCTCATAGCTAAACTTATCCTTATACCTAATTCGAAACAGCTCAAGATATAAACGGCAAGCTTCAAGCTCATCTTTCAGAGTGTAGTTAAGTTTTGACTGCACCATATTTTTAAAGAGAACCGATAAACTATATATCATCTCTCCGACATCGTGAGCCCCCTGGGATAAGGCTCTCATCCGGATCACTTCAAGCGTGTTATATAAAAAGTGAGGGTTGATCCTTGCTTGAAGCGCTAATAACTCCGCATTTTTCTGATTAATTTCTGCTTTATACACTTTATCAATATACCTTGTCAGTTCATCCAGCATTTCGTTAAAACTTTGTGATATTTGTCCGAGCTGATCCTCTTTCGGATCTTGGATTCTAGCTACAAAATCTCCGGTTTCCACTTTACGCATAAACCGAATAATATTATTAGTTCTCTTCGAATAATTCACAATCACTACTGCAGGCAAAAGGATAGCTATCAATATACAGACAAAGGCGAGCGGTATAATCGTGTTACGCAAGCCTTTATACGACTCAGCAACTTCTGTTTTGGGAGCGATTCCAACAACGGTAAATCCACCTTGATTATGAGGTGAGGCTGTTATATATGCTTCTTTTTCTAGCTCAACTCTAGTTTTAGGATTAAGAAGTTCCTCTGTGTCAGGGTAGCGCTTACCGTAATATTGTCGTGAGGAGTCAAAAAGCACCTGACCATCAGCGGATAATATCATAATATAGCCCTTCAAATCTGAATTAGCATCGTCCAGCAGCTGATGAATTCGGTCTGTACGAAAATAAACGAGAAGCTGACCAAGGTTCTTATAACTTCTCATATCATTAATGGGACTTCTGATCGAATAAAGTTGTGTATCCTCTGTCTGTATCTGCTTCCAAACCCATTCATTAGGTAGCGTTACACTTTGAGTTTCCAATGCCATTGCATCAGGGATAAAAGAGCGTGCAGCGTTCGCCTGATACAGCTTATTCATACTTCCCTGCTTAAAGGCATACATAAACTGCTTCTCAGCACTATAAAGAATAATGTTCTCTATATCCAGGTCATCTTCCAGACGCTGTTTGAAATAGGCCAACACACTTTCTGACTGCGGGCTGTCTGAATTCGAGAATCGATCGATTCTTTTCACCATATATTCATCGAAATTATTCAACAGAAAAAAAGCAAGATCATCACTTAGCAAATTGCTCCGATAAAGATCATTTACATACGCATGAACAGCTTCGTACTTCTGATCTACATATCGTCCTACCATCTCTACCGCATCGCGCTGATTATCGATTTCACTACGGATAGCCGATTGCGATAAAAAATAGTACATCAAATATGACAAAGTAAGAATCGTTACTATGGTGATTACTGAGAACGACAACAACATTTTAGTGAACATATTATTTTTTATATAATTGTTATAGAAGTTAACCGGAAACACAATAGTCTAACTCCTTCCTGATGCAAGTACGAATAACTTCGGTCGTCCTACCTCTCTAATATAACATGTCTTATAAATTAAATAATCTTGTAATAATTTGGATGCAGAAGAAGAGACTAAAAAAGCCAAGGGCATCATCTCCCTTGACCTGTTAGTCACACTTCAATTATTAGGCATTTAAAGCCCCCGTCTCCTTAAACAAGTCAGCCACCTGCTCCTGCTGATCTTTGTCACATTCAAGAAGTAAAAGCATGCGATCAGCTTCTACCTGCCGTTCGTACGATTTCGCATCCTCCTCTGGAATGCCCAGTCCTCTTAAAGCTATGGCTAAGCTGTCTGGCTCTTTACTTCCAATTCCTGCTCCAGCCGCTCTTTCGGCAACAGGTCCCACAGCGGCAATAGGCTCTGTCAACACATCAAAACCAGACAATACCATTCGTAAAGATCCAAGCAGACCACTCGAAGCCATTCCTGTGTCTGGATTTTGGGTCCCTGCCAATTCACTTAGATCCTCCAGCATTTCTACTCTGCGTCCAATGAGCGAGATTTCTTTTGTGTTAAATCCCAACTCCTCTAACTTCTTAACCAATTGATATACATCCGCCTCTGCTTCATAGATACCCACCATAAGAATTGCCATATATGTTTACCTCCACTACAGGTTTCTTTAAAACATTGCAAATACGTACCTCATTAACCATTCTCGAGAAAAAATAAACGGAAGCGATAGAAGCCTATTTTCTCTTCTGAATGCGCGAATGCACATCCAAGCACATAGGATAAGAAAAAAAGGAGCTGTTGATCATGCCTAATTACCGAATTATAGTTGACAGATCAAAATATCAGCTGCACTTACTCGATGGGGACATCGTAGTAAAAACCTATCCCATTGCTGTCGGCAAACTCGCTACCCAGACACCTCCTGGTAACTTTACCATTGTGAATAAAGAACCAAATCCAGGTGGTCCATTTGGTTCTTATTGGCTCGGTCTATCTAAACCCCATTACGGAATTCATGGCACGAATGATCCATCTTCCATCGGAAGATCGGTATCTCATGGTTGTATTCGGATGTATAACGAGGATGTCAACGAGCTTGCCTCTCTCGTCCCAATCCATACCAGAGTGACAATCAGAGACTAATATTTTTGTACTCTGGAACATTTGCCCTTCATTCAAAACAAGCGAATGTGGTTAATGAGAACTGTTAAGGCGTAATAATCGTGACACCATACATAGCTTGGAGGGAACGCTCTATGATGCAGAGCAAATATTTTCGTACATGTCTCGGTATAATTGCACTGCTGTTAATTATTTATCTCGGTTCCAAAATCAGTTTCCTGTTTAACCCGATCGTCTCGATATTCAATATGCTTCTTATGCCGGTTGCGATATCAGGGTTTTTCTATTATTTACTTCGTCCAATCGTGGACTATCTGGAACGACGAAAAATCAAGCGCCCACTTGGTGTGTTTATGATTTATTTTGTATTTGCCGGATTATTTGCCATCTTCATTCTTCTCGTATGGCCGACTCTGAAAGAACAGATTGAAAATTTCATTGAAAATGCACCTAATCTGGTCGATGATCTTCAGAAACAAATGAATCATCTTGGGCAGAATCCGTTCTGGTCCCGCTTTATGCCATCGGAATCCGAAATCTACAGTAGTTTAATGGATTATGCGAACAAAGCCATGACAACGATCAGCAATTCCATCACCAACCTGATTACAGTTGTCTCCAGTTTTGTTGTCATTATCGCCACCGTTCCAATTATTATGTATTACATGTTGAAAGAGAAAAACAAATTCTCGTTCAAACTGCTAGGTATCCTTCCTAGGAGATACCGCAAAGATGGACAAGAGGTGCTAAGCGACATCGACAACGCACTAAGTAACTACATCATTGGAAAGGTACTTCTAAACCTCGTCCTTAGCGTCCTTATGTATATCGGATTCCTTATTATTGGTCTACCGTACTCCCTATTGCTTACGCTCATATCCTTTGTTCTTAACTTTATTCCGTACGTGGGTGCTCTACTCGCTGCGATACCTGTCGTCATCGTCGGATTTATCGAATCTCCGAGTATAGCGATCTGGTCCGTTGTCGTCATTGTCATTGCTCAACAAATTCAGGACAATATTCTTACACCTGTCATATACGGTAAACAGCTAGATATCCACCCGCTTACAACCATTGTATTATTACTGGTCGGTGGTGATTTCTACGGGATCCTAGGCGTTCTTCTAGCTATTCCTGCTTATATGATTCTAAAAATCATCGTCGTTCGAGTATACGAGCTCTTTCTGGCAGAGAAGATCGAAGATGCTTAATAGATTTTCGTTATTAACCTTACTAAATTAACAAAGGGGCTGTCCCAAAAGATCTAGGATCTTGCGGGATGACTCCTTTTTCTGTTGTGAGACACTACGGGTACAAATCATTCCTCCCATCGCTCTTGTTCTCCAATTTCCTGAACTGGTTTTAGTTAGGGATGGAAATTGGATCACAAAGGCGACCACTACCGTTTGTCCGGAAACGCTTTGTCCCCTCCGCTGCTTTGAGCATATCCATCAAAAAACGTATAAACTTAGAACCTCCTTTATTGATTTCATCAGCATTCTCACCATGGACTCCAAACCCACAGCTTCGCTTTTTACGCGAGGTCTTTGCTGACTCTACCAGCTCAAACAGGGTCATTGGAGGGCAGTGAGAGAACTGTTTCTTTGACGGAATCTGAGTTCCTAAACCCCGCGTTCTCCCAACTGCCAAACAATCGAAAATCCAAGCGTTATCTACTTCGGGGCCCGTCCGAAGTAAGCCTAAAGTTCGGATGGCTATTACCTGCCCACAATCTGCTAAAGTGGGTGACAATAAATCAAAAAAGCCGAAGACAGGAACTCTAATAGAGCCTTTCTTCGACCTTTTTCGTATGAAAATAGATAAAGTGTATATAAGATCATCAAACTTTGCCTCGCAAGGAACGGACAACAAAACTATACTCATTCTTTCGTAATCGCTGACCGCTCGACAGCGTGACGGTTTCCATATCATGTGCTACCAATATAGCCTGAGGTGTTACTAGAGAATCGCCTTTCCAGATCATCACATTAGAACGAAAGTATACCGCATTATCAAATTGAATCGAATGATTGATTCTATATCCAATACTGTTTAAAGACGGAGACCGATCAGCCCGCTCAATCTTTGTGATCGCATGAAAGGGTACCACAACATCACCCGGTACAATTACAATTCTCTCGTGTACATTGTCCCAAATCTTCAGTATACCTTCAACAGCGATCTTCGCACCGTCACGCCGCTGGACAACTACTCTACGCCCAATCCAATGCTTCAACTTGGCCACCTCCGGACTATTTACTTTTTCGTATCCGGTTGATTAGGAATATCCCATTTTACCGGCTTAATGCCCTTCTCTTCCAAAAAAGCGTTTGCCCTAGAAAATGGACGACTTCCGAAAAAGCCTCTCCGTGCTGCGAGTGGACTCGGATGACTGGATTCCAGTACCATGTGCCGGCTCCGATCAACAATAGCGCCTTTTTTTTGCGCATAACTGCCCCACAGTATAAAAACCATCGGCGTATTACGCTCATTTAATTGTGCTATTACTGCATCCGTAAAGGTTTCCCATCCCAACCCTTTATGAGAATTCGGCTGCCCTTCTCTAACGGTAAGCACTGCATTCAATAGCAGAACGCCTTGATTAGCCCAGTGCATCAGAGATCCATGGGACGGAGCAGAAATACCCAAATCCGCTGTCATCTCTTTATAAATATTATGTAATGAAGGAGGTATCCTAACCCCAGGCTTAACAGAGAAACTCAGTCCCTCAGCCTGCCCAGGTCCATGGTAAGGATCTTGTCCCAGAATTACCACCTTTGTATCCTTATATGGCGTTTGTTTCAACGCGCGAAAAATATCCTCTTTCGGCGGGTAAACGGTATGGTTCTCATATTCTTCTACGATCTTCGTACATAATTCTTCAAAATATGGCTTCTCGATTTCCTGTTGTAGAACCGCATCCCAATCATTATTAAACACCGATGCATCCTCCTAGCTGTTATTCCCGGATAACCTTATATTATGGTAATGCAAATATTACACTCTTTCTACGAAAAAATAAACCAGCATCCTAATAGGAAGCTGGTTTATCTTTATCATATGCCGTATCAATGAGGCTGCGATTCTTGACATTAAAAAATAAAGCTCCTCTCTACACTTTGTTACAAGTGCTGAAAGGAGCTTTATTTCATTGATGCCGAGGACGGGGGTCGAACCCGTACGGTAGTCACCTACCGCAGGATTTTAAGTCCTGTGCGTCTGCCTGTTCCGCCACCCCGGCATAATTCACGCGGTTTTTCCACGTTTTACACTTCGCTTTATTCGAACCTCCGTATGGGATTCGGACCAACAAGCGGTATGCTTCCTGCGCCTGCTTCGCAATGTTTGTCTCAGCAGCGACAAGATAGATAATATCACGGAAGTTATATAGTTGTCAACAAATAAATTAAAATTATTTAATAATCTCTTTTTTACAGATAGAGTTTATCCATTCCCTCTCCATTTAAACTTTCAAGGACAAGGTTTTTTAGGATGGATAACATCTAAATAAACCTTGGAAATCGAATTCATTGTCATTTAGAAGAATAAACTAACTCGTCTAATCAAACAATAAATAAAAAACATGACAAGTAAAGGACAATTCAAACAATGAAAAACTTATGTTTACTGCTCGTGTTCGCCATCGCCAATTCACTGTTAAGTTCTCCTTTGGATGCCATGCCTTCTGCGTCCAGTAAAGGGAGAGAGTATTATGAACAGCGGGGTGAAATTGTGTGGGAGGTTCCTACGCCAAACAAAGTGATTGCATTAACTTTTGACGACGGGCCTGATAACGACACAACAGAAAACATTCTCGATCTGCTGAAACAATACGATGCAAAAGCTACGTTTTTTGTCGTCGGCAACCGAGTTGAGAAATATCCGGAGATCGTTAAACGCGAATTGGAGGAAGGCCATGAGGTAGGAAATCACTCATTCAGCCATCCGTCATTTGACAGAATCGGCAGTAGTAATATGATGAACGAGCTAAACAAAACTCAGGAGGCTATCCTTAAAGCGACAGGACATCATTCCGTCTTGTTTCGCCCCCCAGGAGGAAGTTATAACGAATCTATCGTTCAACACTGTAAGAAAAGCGGCTTGCTTATGATCTTATGGTCCTGGCATCAGGATACTCTAGACTGGAGAAAGCCAGGCGTTGATAAAATCGTGAACAAAGTACTTAAAAATGCGCATAACGGGGATATCGTACTTATGCATGATTTTGTATCCGATAGCACTCAGACTTATGAAGCTTTGAAGATCATATTACCAGAACTGAAAAAGAGAGGATTTACTTTTGTTACAATCTCCGACTTGCTATCTTACAGAGAGCAAGCAAAGAACTACATGGAAGTGAATCATTAATAAACCCAATAAGTTGGTCTATAGTAAATTGAATATGCTAAGAAACCGTTCCTTTCGTAAACTGGTTTGGGTCGACCTCCATTTCACCAAAGAACGGTTTCTTTGCGTCTAAACTGCCGTATTCTTCTGTTCCTTAGACTCACTTTGGGATTTATTCAAGAGAACAATTCCCAAGATGACAAGAACCAAAGCAGTTCCCTTCAGCAAAGAAAACTGTTCTTGAAATAGTAACATTCCGATAATTGCAGTCAGCGCGGTCCCAATCCCTGACCAGGTTGCGTAAGCGGATGATAACGAAATGCTTTTTAATGCAAAAGAAAGAAACGTAAATGATCCCAGAAACCCTAATCCAACGCCTATTGAAGGTAAAAGTACAGTAAATCCTTCTGAAAGTTTAAGCATCGTTGAGCCAAAAACCTCGAGCAGTATAGCAAATCCTAAGTATATTACACCCTTCACTCTTATTCTCCTCTACTTAGATAAATTAAGCATCACAATTCCGATGATAAGAAGCGTAATACCAAGTAACCCTTGGCGATTTACCTTTTCTTTAAAGATTGACACCCCGATCACAACGGTTAAAATGGTCCCCATTCCACTCCATGTTGCATATGAAAGACCTAATGGCAATCCTCCTAATGCTTTCGACAGAAGATAAAAAGCCAGAACATAACCAATAATCACACCAATAATGGGCTTTATCTTTGTAAATCCATGTGACAACTTCAGCATTGTTGACCCGAATACTTCTAAACATATAGCTCCTGCCAAAAAAAGATAAAAGATCACAAACTTTCCTCCCTAATCTGTTTCAATAAAAAAGAAATAATCCGCCGCTGCTCTTCCTCATTCAATTCTCCGATTCCGAACATTTTGGAATACCAGAGACCATCACAAGCCAGTCTCAAGGACATGCCTAGCTCAAACGGAATCCCTTCCTTCTTAAGCTCCTCTGTGAAGCGATTGCACTCTTCATTCCACTTCTCCAGCACCGTTATGTGGTTTTCGGATGCTGCCAGCACACTTGCGTCAATCCCGAGATATTCAGAGTGAAACAAGTCATTCAAAGTAGCCTCTGCATAGGCTTCAACATAATTTTTACCTGCTTCCATCTCTAACTTTATCGAATTTCTAAAGCGCTCAAGGGAATATAGATTCAAGCCGACGATAAGCTCTTCTTTATTTGGAAAATGATACAATAGGCCTCCTTTGCTAACGCCTGCCTCAAGAGCTACTGTCTCTAAGGTCAGCGAACCTATTCCACGGGTAATGATGATTTTGGACGCAGCCTCCAGTAATTTTTCCTTTGTGGTCATATACATCATCCTTTCACTATACCGTCTGGACGGTTTAGTAGAACAAATTATAACATTAAAAAAACGAAGAAGACAAATTCTAAGGAGAATCACAATTATTCCGATAATAAATTATGGGAGGTGTCACAATGGACATTGCAGCATTATCTATATCTATGAGCCAAGCTTCGTTATCACAAGCTGTCGGCCTCCGTGTTTTGAGCATGGTAAAAAACCAGGCCAGTATCCAAGGCCAAGGACTCGTCCAAATGATGGAGAAAAGCGCAGATCCAAACTTGGGAAAGAATCTGGACATCTCTGTATAAAATAGAGCCCGCAGACTACAGGCTGCGGGCTCTATTTTTATTTAACAGGATCTACCGATTAGAAAATAACCCAAGCTAAATATATAACTTGTATTGTAAATAATGGAATCAAGTGATATTATTGTGATATCACATTGATATGTAGGGGGCTATGAATATGCAAGAAAAACAAGCATTCAAGATGAACGGCTATGTCGGTATTATTGTATCGTTAATACTTATCGGATTAGCTGCATTCCTCGTCGTTTCCATGGATTCTTATGGTGCGGCTCTGGCGGTTCCTATTCTCTTAGGCATTGTTGCTTTGCTGATTCTTTCAGGCATTACAATTGTTCAACCAAATGAAGCCAAAGTCCTTACTTTATTCGGAACTTATGTCGGCGTAATTAGAGAGCAAGGACTATGGGTTGCTATTCCCTTGACAATTAAGTCCAGAGTCTCTCTTCGTGTCATCAACTTTAACAGTGAGAAGTTAAAGGTAAACGATCTAGAAGGTAATCCGATTGAAATTGCAGCTGTTGTCGTCTATAAAGTATCGGATAGCGCAAAGGCAACATTCGATGTAGAAGATTACGAAGAATTTGTTCAGATTCAAAGTGAAACAGGTATTCGCCATATTGCCAGTCAATATGCGTACGATCATTTTGACAAAGATACGGATATGTCATTACGGAAGAATAGCGATGAAATAGCTGACTTTTTAGCACAAGATCTTCAAAGTCGTCTGTCCGTTGCTGGAGTTGATGTAATGGAAGCTCGCATTATGCATCTCGCCTACTCTTCTGAAGTTGCGTCTGCCATGTTGCAGAGACAACAGGCACAGGCAGTATTATCAGCACGTAAAGTCATCGTAGATGGAGCCGTCGGTCTTGTAAAAAGTGCAATTGAACAATTAGCGGATGAAGGTGTTGTCGAGCTTGACGATGATAAGAAAGCACAAATGGTTAATAACCTGATGGTTGCCATTGTCTCTGAAAAAGGATCGCAACCTGTCATTAATACAGGAAGCATCCATTAGGATAGCCAAATGGCGAAACGAAAAGCTTATCCGCTAAGAATCGACCAAAAGCTCTATGACGCGCTTGAAAAATGGGCAGATGATGAATTACGAAGCGTTAATGCTCAAATCGAAATTATTTTAAAGGAAGCGGTGAAAAAAGCAGGTAGATTGAAAAAAGATACGGAGTAAAACATTACAAAAAAAAGGATAGATACTACAGATGAATTCTGTGTATCTATCCTTTTTTATTATATTTTCGCTCCGTGATTACAGGCTCGAATCAAATATTATAGCCATCCGTCTCAGCAGTGTCCGATCTTTGACGCTCCTCTTTTCTGAGTTTCATAATTATTAAAATGAGAGTTATGGCCATTACGAAACAGATTCCACCTACAATTCCTGCTGCTTTCATCGATCCGGACAACACATAGACCATAAATGCAGGTATTACAAACGATATTCCAAGTAATGCTTGATGCACGCCCTCCTGCTGCTTCGCTTTGCTCTTTCGTCTAGCCATTCATATCCCCCATATATCGATAATTTCTTTTTGCTTCTTTACACATTCGATATACAAGGACTTTTATCCTGTTTCCAATCAACAAATGTAGGTAAAAAGATTCATTTTCACGATAAATATAAACAAAAAAACCTTCTACGTTCCTAAACGGATACAAGAAGGTTATAAATAGCAAAAAACCCTTGCAACGCAAGGGTTTTTCAAAAGTGGGCCCTACAGGACTCGAACCTGTGACCAATCGGTTATGAGCCGACCGCTCTGACCAACTGAGCTAAGGGCCCTAACTACATACATAATCGCATAAGGACAATTCTGTAAATAAAAATTGGTTGCGGGGACAGGATTTGAACCTGTGACCTTCGGGTTATGAGCCCGACGAGCTACCGAACTGCTCCACCCCGCGTCATTTAGATATCGTAAACAGCGACAAGAATAATCATACAGTATCCTAGGTATATAAGTCAAGAAAAAAATAAAAAAAATTTCTCAAGGAATATATCTTATCCCATATCGCCCCTTTCTGGAGCGGTATACTTCTACTACTTGCGGATCTCCATAGCCGAATAACCAAGCATCCTGTTCCAAGCGCTTGGCAAAACAACCAGCTTGAAATTTGGTTGTGTACAGTTTACCGTAATACACCCAATTCATGACTTCACCCCCTTTTCCGTAATCATCTTCATCCCGTGCTTATTATGCCCGGGAAGGCTATAATCATTCCAGAAAAACAATTCCCCTCCATCGAAAGCATAGAGGGGAAAGCGATGAAATTACAAACTCCTAAGAGTCATCTGAATCATGGCTCTGTTCAATGATCCCATGGTACAAAATAATCATCAGCTGCTCACTAACAGCGCTCAAGCTGCCAAGACCATCATACCATTCGGTACGTGCCGTAAACTCTTTAATAAAAGTAAGAAAGGCTACCAGTAAGTGTGGTGAAATATCTTTTCGAATCTGACCCAGCTGTTGTCCTTTGAATATCAACATCTCAAACTCTGGAATAATCTTCTCCCGGTTATAAGCGAGCAACTTCTCCATTTGATCCGGAAACTTAACAAGATCCGTTATGAATTGTTGTGTAACATTTAGTGAAAAACTCTCCTTATTTTCATAAAACAAAGTTAGTGCCTCAAGTGGGTCTTTTGCTTGATCCATAACCTCACGGTACAAAGTCCAAGATTCCTCAATCAGACTATCGATGACATGATCGAGCAATCCCTCTTTACTCTGATAGTAATTATAAATCGTCATTTTAGAGACAGGCACCGCTTCAGCAATCTGTTCCATACTTGTTTGTAATATTCCTTGCTCTAGAAACAGCCGTTTTCCTATCTCTAGTACTGCGTCCTTTTTAGCGTTCATGGGTTCAGCCTATATCCCTTCTCTTCAGTATAAATACACCAGCAGCAGTTCCAACAGCATACAATCCTAATGTAACGATCCAACAAGCAACCGTCAAACTTTCACCCTTAACAATATCAAACGCATCAAACAATCGATATGGGGATAAAGCAGACAGCTTTTGCATCATTTCACTGCTTCCAGCTAATAAATTCAGCAGAAATGCTAGTACCGCAATCCCTGCTCCAACAGATACAGCAGTACGATCTGAAGCAACCCAGGACGTCAGAGCATATCCAATCCCCATCAAAGACAGAACGAGTAGATATCCTGCAAATAGCAAACGAAACATATCCGTAGGCCGCATCATATGACCTGAAGACTGAGCCAGCAGAAACAGAAGTAACGAGCCACACAAAAACACTAGCGTCATATGCAATAGATGAGCTGCAGCCTTGGAACTGAAAATCATAAAACGACTATACGGCAGTGTAAATAAATACTCCCCAGTTCCTCGATCTCGTTCCTTCGCTATGCTACCTGCAGCCCAAGCTGCTGCGAACGATGATACGATTACTATAAAATATGGGAAGACCTGTGTTGCCAAATAACCCTCAAAGGTTCGAAAGCTCTCTACTTGAATACCAAACGCCTTGAGAAGGCCGTCAGGCATTCCCTGAATTAACTTTTCCATCTCCGGGTTGTCGACAAACGCATCCGCTTTTCCAAGGAGCATGACGATAAAAATTAACGTTATCATTAAGCAGGTGTAAAATCCTCGACGGTTTTGACGAAGTTCATGAGAGATAAGATTCCATTTCATTCTCTACCCATCTCCTTAATCGTCTTATAGTCATCCATAAACAACTCCTCAATCGTTGGCCTGCGGATCATCAGATCCACGATAGGAAGCTCTGACAGCTTAACCAAGACTGCCTGAAGCGATTCTCCAGTATGAAGCAAATGATGTGTTCCATCATAAGTGACTAAGGGATCGAGCACTTTTAATCCAAAAGCCTCAATCTGATTCCCCGATGCTGCAAATTGAACAGAGATTTTATGAGTGCGTTGTTGTGAGAGATCGTCCAATCGAGATATGCGAAGAAGCTGCCCTTCACGTATAAATGCCACACGCTCGCATAATTTCTCGACTTCAGAGAGCACATGAGTGGAGAAAAAAATGGTCATACCTTCCTTCTTGTTCAGATCCTTCAGCAGATCAAACAGTTCACGTTGAACCAATGGATCGAGTCCCGATGTCGGTTCATCCAATATAAGCAACTCAGGCCGATGTAATAAAGCCATAATGAGACCAAGCTTCTTTCGATTTCCGAGCGAATACGACTTAACCTTTTGTCCAGGGTTCCACTGAAGTCTTTCTGCATATTCCATAATAGGTGTATCACTCAGCTTCAATCCGTAAGCTCTGGCCGTTAGCTCTAATACTTCTTTTCCAGTCATATGAGGATAAGATACAATTTCAGAAGGCAAATAACCAATCCGTTTCCGAAGTTCTGGTTTCTCTTTATCCAGGAGATTACCAAGTACCTTTAGCGTTCCTTCGGTCGGATAAATAAGCTGCATCATCATTCGGATCATCGTGGACTTTCCTGCTCCATTCGGTCCAATAAATCCAAACACTTCCCCTTGCTGTACCTCCAAGTTCAAATCAGTGACTCCTCTTTTAGATCCGTACATTTTACTGACACCAACAGCTTCTACAGCAAACATGGGCTCACATCCCTTTTATACTTATAATCAACTGTTAGTATATATTATTGCGTTATGCCTGTTGTAAGTCAACGTATATTTTACTTTTGGGCAAATAATAGTACAAATTTTGATTTACATAATAAAAAAGACTGCCGCCCCGTCATTAGACGATGGGCAGCAGCCTTCTTCATGATTGCAGATTATTTCAATGATTCACCGTAAGAAGCAGGGTTAGCTCTGAAGGATTGAAGCAGTTCAAGATCTTCCTTCTGAATCTGTCCTTCGCTTAATGCCACTTCTGTTAATGCTGTATAGTTAGACAAGCTTTGCAAAGGAATATTCGCTTCTGCGAAAGCTTGTACTGCTTTATCCAACTGGTAACTGAAGATCGCCAACACTGCAAGTGCCTCGGCTCCAACAGCCTGCACAGCCTGAGCGGCTTTAAGCGAACTACCTCCAGTAGAAATCAGGTCCTCGATTACAACAACCTTCTGTCCTGGTTTAATATGACCTTCAATCATATTTTCTTTACCATGACCTTTAGCTTTATCACGAATATACGCCATAGGTAGGTTCAACTTCTGTGCAACCCAAGCTGCATGTGGAATGCCAGCCGTTGCCGTACCCGCAATCACTTCAACATCCGGATACTGTTCACGAATGACTTTAGCAAAAGACTCGGCAATATAGTCACGCACTTCAGGATATGACATCGTCAAACGATTATCGCAATAGATTGGAGATTTAATCCCGGACGTCCAAGTAAACGGCTGGTGTGGACGCAATGCCACCGCTTCAATCTTCAAAAGATAAGATGCAATTTGTTGTGGAATTTCTGCTATTGTGCTCATGCTCTAGTCATCTCCTCTATGATCTGTTCTGCAGCCGCTCTAGGATCCGGCGATGCTGTGATTGGACGGCCAACAACAAGGTAATGGCTTCCGCGCGAAATAGCTTGTCCTGGAGTCAATACACGGGTTTGATCCCCCATACTAGCTCCAGCAGGCCGAATGCCCGGAGTTACCGTTTTAAAGTCTGATCCGCAGGCTGCAGATATCGCTTCTACTTCTAAAGAAGAAGCAACCACACCGTGAAGTCCTGCTTCCTTAGCCAGCTTTGCGTATCTTACAACCGACTCCTCAACCGTGCCGGCAATACCGATCTCTTCATTCATAACAGCTTGACTTGTACTAGTTAACTGTGTAACGGCAATGATTGTAGGCATGACAAGTCCTGGGGTTTCCGCGACTGCCGCCTCCGCCCCGGCTTTTGCCGCCTGCATCATACTGACACCGCCTGCAGCATGGACATTAAACATATCCACGCCGAGCCGGGTCACACTATGAGAGCCGCCTTTTACCGTATTCGGAATATCATGCATTTTGACATCTAGAAAAACAGAGTAGCCTTTATCTTTAAGACTTTTCACGAAATCCGGACCCGCAGTATAAAAGAGCTGCATTCCTACTTTCATATAGCAAGGAATGCCCTCCAGCTTGCGGACCAGCTCGGATGCCTGATTGGCATCCGGGTAATCCAGGGCCACCATTAGGCGGCCCGCCATTTCTTTATAACTGGCGTTCATCGTACTCCTCCTTTAAGCATGTACTGGCATTGATTCTGAGGAGAAGTTAATGGTCTCCAGCATCGTCAGAAGCTCACGCACTGTGTCAAGAGAGGTCATGCAGACTACACCGTTCTCAACAGCTTCACGGCGGATACGGAATCCGTCACGCTCAGGTGTTTTACCTTTAGTAAGTGTGTTAAAGACAAAGTTCGCTTCTCCGGTACGGATCATATCCAGAATGTTCGGGGTTCCTTCGGACAATTTATTAACTGTGGTTACGATTAGTCCAGCCTCTTTCAATGCTGCAGCCGTACCACCAGTTGCGATAATTTTATATCCGAGCTTTTGGAAGCCTTTGAGCAGCGCTGCTGCTTCGGCTTTATCTTTGTCCGCTATAGTAGCAATGATAGCTCCTGTTGAAGGAATCTTCATTCCTGCACCGATCAGACCTTTGTAGAGCGCTTTTGCATACTTCACGTCACGTCCCATAACTTCTCCCGTTGATTTCATCTCTGGTCCAAGTGTAGGTTCAACTCGGCGCAGCTTCGCAAAGGAGAATACCGGTACTTTAACCGATACGTGCTCGCTCTCAGGCCACATACCTTCCTCATAACCAAGATCCTTGAGTTTAGTTCCAAGAATCGCTTGTGTAGCTAGGTTCGCCATCGGGATTCCCGTTACCTTGCTTAGGAATGGAACAGTACGGGAAGAACGTGGATTCACTTCGATAACGTAAACTTCATTTTCGAAGATAATGAACTGGATATTAACGAGTCCGAAAGTTTTTAGTTCTTTAGCAATCCTAATCGTAATATCGCTGATCTTCTGCTTCAGCTCATCCGTAAGATATTGTGGCGGGTAGACAGCGATCGAGTCTCCTGAGTGAACCCCTGCGCGCTCCACGTGCTCCATAATACCTGGGATAAGTACTGTATCTCCATCGCAAATTGCGTCCACTTCAACTTCTTTACCGAGCATATAACGGTCGATCAGAACCGGATGTTCTGGATTGATCTTCACTGCCTGTTCCATGTAGCTCAGCAATTCACTGTCAGAGTATACAATTTCCATCGCACGACCACCAAGCACGTAAGAAGGTCTAACCAAAACTGGGTAGCCCAGCATTTGAGCCGTACCTACAGCCTCATCTACTGTAATAACCGTCTTACCCTTCGGTTGAGCGATATTCAGTCGGGATAATAGTGCTTCAAACTTCTTCCGGTCTTCAGCTTCATCAATGCTTTCTAGGCTTGTTCCAAGAATGTTAACTCCTGCTTTTTGGAGTGGAGCAGCCAGATTAATTGCTGTTTGTCCACCGAACTGGACGATTACACCAACCGGTTTTTCCTGTTCGATAACGTTCATCACGTCTTCGAAGAAGAGTGGCTCAAAGTATAAGCGGTCCGAGGTGTTAAAGTCCGTTGACACCGTTTCTGGGTTGTTATTAATAATAACTGCTTCGTAACCCGCTTTTTGAATTGCCCATACAGCATGTACCGTAGAGTAGTCAAACTCGATACCTTGACCGATCCGGATTGGGCCGGAGCCAAGCACGATAATTTTCTCTTTCGCCGTTTCAATCACTTCATTCTCAGTTTCATAGGTCGAGTAGTAGTATGGTGTAGACGATTCAAACTCGGCCGCACAAGTATCAACCATTTTGTAAACCGGACGAAGATCATGTTCGTGACGAAGGAAGCGAATCGATTCTTCTGTTGTATGTGATGTAGCTTTGCCTTCTGCGCGAAGCTCCGCAATAGCGCGGTCTGTAAAACCTAGACGTTTCGCTTGATATAGAGTTTCATATGTCAGTGCAGCTTCGCTGCGAATATGTTTCTCAAAGTTAATGAGTCCTTCAATCTTATCGAGGAACCACCAGTCGATATTTGTGAGATCCTGAATTTGCTGTAGTCCATATCCGCGGCGGAAAGCTTCAGCAATCAGGAACAAACGCTCATCATCTGCTTTAACCAGGCGCTGATTCAGTACTTCTTCACTCAGCTCTTCTGCTTCTTTCAGGTACAGGCGATGTACACCAATTTCGAGCGAGCGAACCGCTTTATGAATGGACTCTTCAAATGTGCGGCCAATCGCCATAACTTCGCCTGTAGCTTTCATTTGTGTACCAAGCTTACGGTTTGCGGATGTAAATTTATCAAACGGCCAGCGTGGAATTTTACTTACGATATAATCCAGTGTTGGCTCGAAGCAAGCGTATGTTTGACCTGTAACCGGGTTAACGATTTCATCTAGCGTGTAGCCCATAGCGATTTTAGCAGCCATTTTAGCAATTGGATAACCGGTAGCTTTGGAAGCCAAAGCGGATGAGCGGCTTACACGCGGATTCACTTCGATTACGTAGTACTGGTAGCTGTTTGGATCAAGAGCGAACTGAACGTTACAGCCGCCTTCGATGTTCAACGCACGAATGATTTTCAGAGAAGCGGATCTTAGCATTTGATATTCTCGGTCAGAAAGCGTCTGGCTAGGAGCCACAACGATACTATCTCCAGTGTGTACGCCTACCGGATCAAAGTTCTCCATGTTGCAGACAACGATACAGTTGTCATTAGCATCACGCATAACTTCATATTCTACTTCTTTCATACCCGCGATGCTCTTCTCAATCAGACACTGGTTGATCGGGCTGTAACGAATACCAGAAGAAACTGTTTCGCGCAATTCCTCTTCGTTAGCACAGATACCTCCACCAGTTCCACCCAGAGTGTAAGCTGGACGAACGATTAGCGGATATCCGATTTCATCTGCAAAATCAAGCGCTTCTTCAAGTGTTGTTACAATCGTACTTTCAGGTACCGGTTGCTCTAGCTCACGCATAAGATCACGGAACAAGTCGCGATCTTCAGCCTTCTCAATTGAATCTAACTGCGTACCGAGCAGCTTTACATTCTCCTGCTCAAGGATTCCTGCACGAGCCAATTCAACCGCCATATTCAGACCTGTTTGACCACCAAGTGTAGGAAGGAGACCATCTGGGCGCTCCTGACGGATAATTTGAGTTACAAATTCAAGTGTGATCGGTTCGATGTAGACTTTGTCAGCCATATTCGTATCTGTCATGATGGTAGCCGGGTTGCTGTTAATCAGTACAACCTCCATACCTTCTTCTTTCAAAGCTTGGCAAGCTTGCGTACCAGCGTAATCGAACTCTGCTGCCTGGCCAATAACGATTGGACCGGAACCAATAACTAGGATTTTTTTCAACTGATCATTTTTAGGCATATTAACGAGCTCCTTTCACGGTTGCAGCCAGAATCGCTTGACGCGGTTTCCGAATTTCATTGTTCTTGTGCTCAGCGATCATATTAAGGAATTCATCGAACAGATAACTGCTGTCATGTGGACCAGGAGCAGCTTCTGGGTGGTACTGTACAGAGAATGCTGGATATTTCGTATGTTTTAAACCTTCAACTGTTTTATCGTTATTGTTGATATGTGTAATTTCAAGATCTGTACCTTGGATTGAATCTTCCTTAACAGCATAGCTATGGTTTTGAGAAGTGATGTAGCAGCGTCCGCTAGACAATTCTTTAACCGGATGGTTGCCTCCGCGGTGTCCGAACTTCAGTTTCTCCGTATCCGCGCCGGAAGCAAGTGCGAACAATTGATGACCCAGGCAAATGCCGAAGATAGGGTATTCGCCAAGCAATTCCTTAATCATCTCTACTGCATAAGGAACATCTTTCGGGTCCCCAGGGCCATTCGACAACTGAATGCCATCAGGACGCAAACGGCGAATTTCATCTGCTGTAGTATTGTGAGGTACGACGATGACATCGCAACCACGTGAAGTCAATTCTTTCAAAATTCCGCTCTTTGAACCGAAATCTACTAGCACGATGCGCTCTTTAGAACCTGGGCTAGTATAGATTTGAGGAGTGGAAGTGCGCGCTACCTGATCCCGAACTTGTGGAGTGCTCTTAATCATCTCCATCAGCTCTTCAACCGGCTTCGAGGAAGTAGTGATTACGCCTCTCATTGTACCGTGATGACGAATAATCCGCGTCAGCATCCGTGTATCAATCTCGCTGATACCTGGAATGCCGTACTCTTTCAGCAGAGTGTCTACGCTGTATTCTGCGCGCCAGTTGCTCGGTACAGGCTCATGTCTACGAACGACAAATCCATTTACGAAAGGTCTGATAGATTCAAAATCATCTCGCGTAATGCCGTAGTTTCCGATCAAAGGATAGGTCATTGTTACAATTTGTCCGCAATAGGATGGGTCAGACAATACCTCTTGATATCCTGTAATTCCAGTGTTAAAAACAACCTCTCCAGTCAATTCAGCATCCGCGCCAAAGGCCTTTCCACTGAACAGCGTGCCGTCCTCCAGTAACAATCTTGCCTGTGTCTGCATTCTATTCACTCCTATCATCTATGTGTAAAATTTATAATTAGTAGATTAGTAGATTAATGCTTATGAATTACTCAAAACCATTAGCTTCGGACCACTTGATTTCGCCGTCTACCCACGTCATTACCGGCCAGCCTTTCAGCTTCCAGCCCGTAAACGGTGTATTCCGTCCTTTTGTTGCAAATTCTTCAGGATTTACTTCTTTCTCGCTCTCCAGATCGATCATCGTGAGGTCGGCTGGCGCTCCAGCTTTCAGCACCCCGTTATTAAGTCCGAATACCCGAGCAGGATCGCTTGTCATACGCTGTACGAGCAAGGAAAGGTCCCATTTACCTGTAGCGACAAACTTGGTATAGAGCAGTGGGAAAGCTGTCTCGAAACCTACGATACCGAATGGTGCTAGTTCCATTCCTTTGGCTTTCTCTTCCTCACTATGCGGTGCATGATCTGTCACGATCATATCAAGTGTTCCGTCCAGCAACCCTTCAATGCATGCTTCTACATCGCGTGTTGAGCGTAGCGGCGGATTCATCTTCCAGTTTGCATCAAGACCCGGAATATCCTCATCAGAAAGCACTAGGTGATGCGGGCACACCTCTGCAGTTACGGAAATTCCGATCGCTTTAGCCTGGCGGATAAGTCTTACCGACTGTTCAGTGCTCACATGACATACGTGATAGTGAACACCAGTCGCTTCGGTCAGCAAAATGTCACGTCCGACATGGATTGCTTCTGATTCGTTTGGAATACCTTTCAGTCCATGCTTCTCTGCGAACTTTCCTTCCGTTACGCATGCACCTTTCACCAAGGAATCATCTTCACAGTGAGCGATAACCGGCATTCCGATAGAAGCAGCTTTTTTCATTGCATCCTTCATCATCTGTGCGTTCTGTACACCAACACCATCATCCGTAAACCCAATCGCTCCCGCTTCTTTCAGAGCTTCAAAATCCGTAAGCTCACGACCGAGCTCATTCTTCGTGATAGCCGCATATGGCAATACTTTTGCCATATTGGCCTGCCGCGCTTTCTCTAACACAAGAGCGATCGTATCAGGGTTATCCATTACTGGCTTGGTATTCGGCATACATGCGATCGTACTGTATCCGCCTTTAACCGCAGAGCGGCTGCCGCTCTCGATTGTTTCTTTATGCTCAAAACCCGGTTCTCTCAGGTGTACGTGCATATCGATGAATCCTGGAGTGACCAACTTTCCTTCCGCATCAATCACGTTACTACCCTGTTCAGGTAATTCTTGATGCTCATCAGTGACGGATTGAATCACTCCGTTATCAATGATGATCGTCTTAAGTTCGAGTTGTCCTTGCTCGTTAATCACATTGGCGTTCTTGATAATTTGTAGCACCTAATATCCCTCCGCTGCAGAAGCGCGGTTCGCTTCTTGTATATTGTATAATATTTATTCATTAATGTGTATAATTATTAACAAAATTCACAAATGATGAGTTTTCGCTTCTTAATTAGCCTTTCATTGCCCGTTCTATAACTGCCATACGAATCGGAACTCCATGCGACATTTGCTGGAATATTCTTGACTGTGGAGACTCTACAACCGCATCATCGATCTCGACATTCCGATTCACCGGAGCTGGATGCATAATGATTGTGTGCTTGTTTAGACCTGCAGCCCGTTCTTCCGTCAAACCGTATTGCGCGCGGTATTCAGCATTTGACTTAAACAACCCTTGGTTGTGACGCTCAAGCTGTATCCGAAGCATCATGACTACATCCGCCTTGAGTGCCTCCTCTATGCCGACATAGGAAGCGTGTTGCTTAAGCGTAGCTGATACCATTGAGTCAGGTGCACATAACTGTACTTTTGCTCCGAGTTTATTCAGAGCCCACACATTCGATCTTGCAACCCGGCTGTGTCTAACATCTCCAATGATGGATACCGTCAATCCTTTAAAATCACCAAATGCTTTACGCATCGTGTAAAGATCCAGCAGCGCTTGAGTTGGATGCTCATTGTTTCCATCTCCCGCATTTACCAGCGGTATAGATATCGACTGCGCAAGCTCTTGTAGTACGCCAACCTCTTTAAGCCGGATAACTCCTGCATCCACACCAAGTGATTCCAATGTACGTACCGTATCGTAGATGGACTCCCCTTTTTCCAAACTGGATACTCCTGCAGTAAAGTTCATGACTTCAGCTCCAAGGCGTTTCTCAGCCATTTCGAAGGAACAACGTGTTCTTGTGCTATTCTCGAAAAACATATTTACAACAAATTTTTGGTTTAAAACAGGGACCACTTTTTCACTTTGGCTTTCCCAATAGGCTGCACGGTTTAAGATCGACATAATTTCATCCCCACTCAGATCTTTCAATCCAAGTAAGCTTCGTTCTCTTACAGATGTTGTTGTTATCATCTTCATCGTTCCTCTCTCTGTGAGATCGTTACTTCATCCTTGCCGTCATTTTCCGTAAGTGCAACGGTTATCTCTTCGTGTTTCGATGTCGGTACGTTCTTTCCTATATAGTCAGGTCTGATCGGTAGTTCGCGGTGGCCACGATCTGCAAGCACGGCCAGTTGTATCATCCGCGGTCGTCCGCAGTCCATAATCGCGTCCATTGCAGCTCGGATCGTGCGGCCCGTATAGAGCACATCGTCGAACAGGATCACTTTCTTCTCATGCACATTCAGGTGCTCCGGGGTGAGTTTGGCTTGCTTAGATGTTCCGCCTGTTTCCTCTTCCCGATCGTCCCGATATGAGGTTACATCGATTTCCCCGTAAGGGATCGGTGTGCCTTCAATTTCTTGGATACGTTCTGCAATCCGCTGAGCGAGGAACACGCCTCTTGTTCGGATTCCAACCAGTACACAATCCTCAATCCCTTTGTTCTTTTCCAGTATTTCATGAGCAATTCTTGTCAGAGCCCGCCGGATTGCTATTTCATCCATAATCACATGCTTTTCACTGCTCATCATAAGACCCTCCTTGGTTATAGCCCTTTACCATCAATCTTGTGTAATCACACAAAAAAACTCCTTGCCCGTAGGCAAGGAGTTAATCTCATGTGCACACAAAGAGATTGTGTTGAAAGCATAAATTCCCATCCGCAGATGAAATTATCCTTCCAGTCATGAACTTCGTTCACGTTACCTTGCCAGCCTCACGGGACTGATTTAAAGGTGCTATTCGATTGATTAAATTATGACAGACCATTTGAAGGTTGTCAACAAAAGTCGGAGTCGAATTCATGGTAAACTTTACTAGAATTCAAATTCCACATCACTAAGCCTACGCCGAATTTCAGATATTACCCGGTTCTCGTCCTCTTCTCCATTGGCGATAAACGTAACTGAGAATCGTACAAAGTGTCCTGCATCGTCCCACGGAACCGTAGAAATAAGTTTTTCTCGAATGAGATATTGGGAAAAATCTTCACCTGTCTCAAAACGATGCCCTCCCTTAATTCCTTTCGGAGCTTCCACATACAGAAAGAATGATCCCTTTGGCTTTTCTGCTCTGAATCCAAGTTCATTCAATACAGCGACTAACTTATCGTGACGACGTGAGTACTTCGCTGCAATCCGCTCAGTAATCTCAGGATGCTTCAAAGCGTATGCAGCTGCTTTTTGAATAGCGATAAACTGGCCTGAGTCATTGTTGTCCTTCACATCTCCGAACGCCTTAATCACAAGTGGATTACCAGCGATAAATCCAATTCGCCATCCGGTCATATTGTAAGACTTAGAAAGCGAATGCAGCTCAACACCTACATCCTTCGCTCCAGGTATGGACAAAAAGCTTAAGGGTTTCATTCCATCGTAAGTGAGTGCCGCATACGGCGCATCATGGACAACCACTACGTTATTCTTGCGAGCCCATGCTACAACCTCTTCAAAAAATTCAACCGTTGCACTGGCTCCCGTTGGGTTGTTCGGATAATTCAAATATAAAAGCTTCGCTCGTTGAGCGATATCATCGGGAATAGAATTCAAATCTGGCAAGAAGGCATTTTCCTTTTTCAATTCCACCGTATAAACTTCACCGCCAAGGTATTTCGTATGTGTACCAAGAACCGGATAACCAGGTACGGTCATAATAGTCACGTCCCCTGGGTTAATGAAGCAAGATGGAAGCATTGCAAGTGCTGGCTTAGAGCCGATAGAGTGAAGCACTTCAGTTTCAGCGTTCAAGCCAGTTACATTAAATACTTGTTCCAAATACTCTACAGCCGCCTCTTTGAATTCGGGTATCCCATTATCTGCATAACCACGATTCTCGGGCTTTGCAGCTTCCTCTGCAAGCCTGCTTACTATAGCCGCATCAGCCATTTCGTCCGGCTCTCCTACTCCCATATCGATTAACTCAATGTTTGGGAATTCCTTTTTAGCTGACGCTTTGGCTCTTTTGATTTTCTCAAATTTATAGATAGCTGTATCCTTCCCATAGTTGGACCCACCAATTCGTTCTGCAAAATTTTGCTGAATATATGTTTCCTGCACCTGATCGATACTCATAATTTGCACTCATCCCCTTAATATACGGTCTAATATATTGTTAAATATGCCGCAAAACCGTAATATGAGCCATGTATGATGTAACTGATGATTTGCATTATTTCAACAAGTGAATAATAAAAAAAACCGCTAGCGGCTTCTAAGCACCGCTAGCAGTTCCTCCATATCATTCGGCAATGGTGCCGAATACTCCATATATTCGTTCGTTCCAGGATAAACAAAACCGAGCACAGCAGCATGAAGTGCCTGCCCGTTCATTTTTAAACCTTTGCTCTTACCATACACAGGATCACCCACCAAAGGATGTCCAATATATTTCATATGAACGCGAATTTGATGTGTCCGTCCTGTCTCCAGCTTTAACTCTAGAAGACTATAGTCTCCAAACCGCTCCACGACCGTAAAATGGGTCACCGCATGTTTGCTATTCCGATCGGTCACCATATACAGCTTCCGATCATGCGGATCTCTTCCTATTGGAGCATCCACTGTTCCCTGGTCGTGACTAATGTTGCCATGCACAAGCGCATAATAACGACGATTCACGCTATGTTCCTTCAACTGTGCTGCTAAGGAAGCGTGCGCCTTATCGTTCTTGGCGGCCATAATCAATCCTGACGTATCTTTATCAATCCGATGAACAATTCCGGGTCTCAATTCGCCGTTAATACCGGATAAATCCTTGCAATGATGCATCAGCGCATTAACAAGCGTTCCATTCGGATGACCAGGAGCTGGATGAACAACCATGCCTCTCGGCTTATTCACAACAATCAAGTCACTATCTTCATAAGCGATATCAAGAGGGATATCTTCTGGAATAATCTCAACCGCTGCCACTTCCGGGATAACAAGAGAAATATGATCTCCCTCATTCAACTTATAATTCGATTTAATCTGACTGCCATTCACCTTCACATGGCCTTCGGTAATCCACATCTGAACCTGTGAACGGGACGCATCTTCACCTAGCGCCTCCGCTATGTATTTATCGATCCTCATTTTTACGTTCTTGGGATCTACGGTCCATTCATGCTCATTCATATCTTCATTTTCTTGCACGTTCTTATCGTGCTGCTGTTCATCTTCTAGTCTTCTGCCATCTTGCAAAATTATTCATTCCCTTCCTTTCCGGAGCTCTGGTGACCGGAAACTGCTTGCTCGCGCTTCCCGTCCAATATGGTGTCCAAAATGATCAATCCCACACCAATGACTATACAAGAATCAGCGATATTAAAGATTGGGAATGTATAGGTGCCGAAAGTAAATTGAAGGAAGTCAACAACTTCTCCCATTACGAGGCGGTCTATGAAATTCCCAAGTGCACCACCCAGAACAAGTGCAAGTGCAGTTGGCAACAGTTTACGTCCTTCAGCTTTCATTTTTCGCATATACCAGATAATACCGATAACAACTAGAGTCGTCACAATAATGAAGAACCATCGCTGATCCTGCAAAATGCCGAACGCGGCACCCCGATTACGACTAGATGTGATAACGAAAAAATCTCCAATTACCGGAATCTGTTCACCCAATTCGAGCTGGGTTGCGATCAAATATTTAATTCCCTGATCGACGAGGAATACAATTAGCGCAATTAAATAATAGGCCACAGTAACTTGTCACTCCGATCTTGTCTAGTGCAAAAAGAACCACTCCACAAATCCAAATTGGAGTTCGTCTTATTGTAGCACAGCGGCTTTGAAAACGTCCATTCCCGTCCAATAAGGTGAAGATTTTCCGTCTCTAAAAGTGTCCATTAAAGCGCACTCTATATTTAGGAACATGCGGACTGCAACAAGACCTGAAAGGAGCATCAGCAAATGTCCCATTTAACTGAATCCCAATTAATACAGCTGCATAAACAGCTGCTTGATCGTAAAGCCGAGCTTGAACGTCTGAACGAAAATGATGACCATGGTTTAAGTGTAGCCGAACGCGATAATACCGGTGAGCTGTCACATATCGATAACCACCCTGCCGATCTGGCAACAGAGCTTTACGAACGTGAGAAAGATGTCGCCCTCCAGGACCGGGCTGAGTTGGAATTGCAGCGTGTTCTGCTCTCACTGGAAACGATGAAGGACGGACAATACGGGACATGTGTCGTATGTGGCAAGCCCATTCCGTTCGAAAGACTGGAGGCAATTCCTGATACGATGTATTGCCTAGAGGATACACCGCGTGAACATTTATCTCACAATCGTCCGATAGAAGAAGAGTTTCTCTCTCCACCTTTTGGACGGTCAAGTTTGGATGAACATGAATATTCAGGATTCGATGGCGAAGATACACTACAAATTCTCGAGAGCATGGGAAGTTCTAATTCTCCAGCTATGGCTGAAAATCCTAATGTATCCAGCTATAACGAGATGGATTTTGAAGATAATGATGACCAGGGCGGCTTTGTTGAAATATATGAGAACTTTGTAGCTACCAATATAGACAATACCGAAGTATTCATCGTCCGTGGTGATCAATACTACGACTATTTAAATAAAGGCGAAGGAAGTTTTATACTGGACCCTCATGCAGATCCGGAAGATGATCCTTTAGGTTAATCAGCATCATTATCCATTTTAACAATAGCGGTTTCAGCTTAATGGCTGACTCCGCTTTTTCGTTTCTTCGGACAGCCTTCTATGTCAACTCTAGTTGTCTCTGAACAATACGGACAATGTCAGCAATATAATCTCCAATGATTGGAAGATTCAGTGCGCCGAGCGCTTGTAGTAAATAAATGATGGTCGCAGCAAAAAAAGTAAATCCGATTGCGATCCCGACTCCCTTGGCCGAACCTGCCAATAGATTTAATCCGATCAGTTTCCAAGGTCGATGCAAAAGCTGAGCATAATCCCCAATCCGGGATTTTTCCAACTGGTTTGCAATTTTCTCAGTCAGCAAATACATTTTACTGAGCTGATCTGCTTCATTCTCCACTTGCCGCGTTACATCGGTACTACTCAGATGCTTCTCATCAATCTGTTCCCCCATGCATATCGACTCCTTTTTCCACAATATCCTCTCACTTCTGTCCATATTTATGCTATTATGCTTCAAAATCCCCCTTACCATTCAGTTCAACCTCTTTATTCAGCCATAAAAAAACCATGGTTACCGGATATAGTCTGGTAACCATGGTTTTTAACTTTAATCAAGAGAAGGGTTAACTATGGGTTAAACAATATGAATACCGATCGTTTTACCGCCGATTTCAACTTGCTCCATACCTTCTTTTTGTCCGAAATGAACATCTGTCACAAGCACGTTGTCGCGAAGAACATGGTCAAAAGCCGTAATGGAAGCCTGGAGTTCCTCATCAGCATCGAGTGTTAGAACGACGCGCTTCTCGATTGGTAAATCAAGCTTCTTACGAGTATCTTGTACAGCGCGAACCACTTCACGCACCCAACCTTCTTGCTCTAGCTCAGGTGTAATATCCGTGTTGAGCGCTACAGTCAGACCGTAACCAGAAGCAGAAGCGAAACCTTCCTTCGCTTGTTTCTCGATCAGAAGCTCCTCGGCTGTAATTTGTAACTCCTCACCTTCTGGTGAAGTTACATTTACACTACCGCTTTGAACCACTGCACGGGTTTCTTCACTGGACATGCCTTTAAGGAAACCTTGCAGGAAACCTACGTTTTTACCGTATTTTTTACCCGCTACTTTCAGGTTTAACTTCAATGTGAAGTCTACAAAACCGCTATCGCTGGTTTCAACAATAATCTGCTTCACGTTGATCTCATCTTTGATGATCTCTTCATAATCCGCAAGATCAAAGTCACGATCCATGGAGACGATAAGTTCAGCCAATGGCTGACGAGTCTTAATTGCCGTTTCATTCCGAACATTACGAGCAAGTTCAACAATTTGACGTGCAGTTTCCATGTTTTGCTCCAGCGTCTTATCAATCATCGACTCATCCGCTTGTGGGAAATCTGCCAGATGCACACTTTCTCCTCCGCCCAAGTTCACGAAGATGTCCTCGGAGAGCATTGGGGTGAAAGGAGCCATCAGTTTCGACAATGTAAGCAGGACTTGCGTGAGCGTACCGTAAGCAGCGAGTTTATCTTCGCCAAGTCCGCTGCCCCAGAAGCGATCACGAGACCGGCGGATATACCAGTTACTCAGCTCATCCACATAGGACTCAATCGCTTTAGCCGCATTTAGGAAGTCATTCACTTCGAGCCCTTTATTCACATTTTGAATCAAGCTGTTTAGACGAGACAGAACCCAGCGGTCAAGCTTGTTGTTAGAAGGCTTAAACTCGTGCTCAGCCGGGTCGTATCCATCAATGCCTGCATATAGCGTCAAGAACGCGTGTGTATTAACCAAGGTGTCGATTACTTTGGATTTTGCCTCACCTACGATACCTTTGGAGAAACGTTTACTGTTCCATGGTGCGCTATCTGCAAGAAGAGCCCAGCGGAATGCATCGGTTCCGTACTCGTTAATAATCTCCCAAGGATCAATAACATTTCCTTTGGATTTAGACATTTTTTGTCCGTTTTCATCCAAGATATGACCAGTAGCCATAACCGCTTTATACGGTGCTTTGCCTGTAAAGAGTGTTGATACCGCTAGTAGACTGTAGAACCAGCCACGAGTCTGGTCAATTCCTTCACAGATCATATCCGCAGGGAATTGCTGCTCGAATTGGTCATCGTCATTAAACGGATAGTGATACTGTGCAAACGGCATAGATCCGGAATCAAACCATACATCAATCACTTCGGAAGTACGTTCCATTACGCCTTCACAGTGAGGACATTTTACTTTCACTTCGTCCACATACGGTTTATGCAGCTCCAGATCCTCTGGTACATCACCAATCGCATGCTCACGCAGCTCAGCAAGGCTATGCGGAGCAAACTGATGCTCGCCTGACTCACACACCCATACGTTCAGCGGTGTTCCCCAGTAACGATTACGGCTGATATTCCAGTCAACCAGATCTTCAAGGAACTTACCAAATCGTCCATCACGAACATGACCTGGGTACCAAGTAACGGAATTGTTGTTAGCAATCAGTTGGTCTTTAACTGCAGTTGTCTCGATAAACCAGCTCTCCATTGCATAATAGAGAAGTGGAGATTTACAACGCCAGCAGAACGGATAGCTGTGCTCATATTTCTCTTTGCTGTACAGCAATCCTTTTTCCGAAAGAGCCTTCACGATGTCAATATCACAGTCTTTCACAAAACGTCCTGCGAAGTCGCTCACTTCATCAGTGTAACGACCCTGAGCATTCACAACACTAACAAAGCTGATCCCATTCTCACGGCAGACACGGTAGTCATCCTCACCATGGGCTGGTGCCATGTGTACAATTCCCGTACCACTGGCATCTGTTACGAAGGAAGCTCCAACGATTACATTACCTTTTTCCGGATTAATGAATGTGAACGGCGGAGTGTAGGTTTGGCCTACAAGCTCTGAACCCTTAAGTGTAGACAGAACGGTATGGTCACCTTTCATAACCTTTTCAACCAGGTTACTTGCAACAATGTATACACCGTCTTCCTGTTGAACACGCGCATAATCCATATCTGGATTTACTGCTAAAGCTACATGAGCTGGAAGCGTCCAAGGTGTAGTTGTCCATGCAAGTACGTATTCTCCACTACCGTCCAGCTTAAACTTCGCTGTAGCACTCAGGTCCTTAACATCTTCATAACCTTGGGCAACCTCATGGGAACTTAGAGTTGTCTGGCAGCATGGGCAATATGGACTTACGCGGTGCCCTCGATAGAGCAGTCCCTTATCATGTACGGTAGCAAGAATGTTCCATACACTCTCAATATAATTGTTCTCCAGAGTAATATATGGATTGTCGAGATCTGTCCAATATGCAATGGCCTCAGTCAGTTCACGCCATTTATGCTCATATTCAAACACACTGGCTTTGCATTTCTTAATAAAAGCTTCTACGCCGTAATTTTCAATCTCTTGTTTACCAGAAATTCCGAGTTGCTTCTCAACACCGAGCTCAACAGGAAGTCCGTGTGTGTCCCAGCCAGCTTTACGAATAACGTGGTAGCCCTTCATCGTCTGATAGCGGCCGACAAAGTCTTTAATTACCCGTCCTAATACGTGCCCAATGTGCGGAGCACCATTCGCGGTTGGAGGACCTTCATAAAACACATAGTTAGGCTTCCCCTCACGGTTCTGCATCGTTTTCTTAAACGTATCTTCTTCATTCCACTTTTTCAAAATGCGGATCTCTCTCGCCCGCGCCTTTTCTTTGACATCTACTCTGTTCACAATGATCATCCTTTCTTGATACTGAAGGTTTTGTCGATCCTTCGCGCTTTCTTTGTGAGAAAAAATCGCCAAATAAAAAAAGGCCCCATCCCCAAAGGGACGAGAACCTGGCTCGCGTGACCACCCTAATTTCGCTCAGCATAGAATCCTAACGGAAACCACACTGAAACGACACCTCAAGTCCATGCTTTTATTAAACACGGAGCCGATGTAACGTTCGGCAGACGGTTCTGCTTACACACGCATGGCGCTTTCAGCTTCACTTCTCCGGGAGGATCTTCCGTAAAGGTCTGAACATTGGCTTTCAGCAAGGCGCCAACTCTCTGAGGATCAGTTCCTGTCGTACTTTTCCCATCAACGAATACTTATGCAAATCATAATATGTTATTAGTTATAGACTCTTTATGAAAAAAAGTCAATATGATATTCGCCCTTACCCTTAGTATACTTCTTTGGGCTCCAGACTTGGTTCGCGGCTCTCCAGTGACTCCCAACCATCATGCTTCAAAAGTTCCAGCTGTGCTTCAACCAAGGAACGAAAGCGTGTCCGGTAAATAGATGCCTGTTTCTTAAGCTCTTCAACTTCCAATGAAACTTTACGTGATTTGCTCAATGAATCGTTTATGATTCGATCTGCATTCTTCTCCGCTTCTTTAACGATCAGCTGAGCTTCTTTCTTCGCATTGTTCTTCAATTCATCTGCCGCCTCTTGTGCGACGATAATGGTCTTGGATAGTGTGTCCTCAATATTAACGAAATGATCCAATCTCTCTTGAAGAGACATCAATTGGTTGTGCAATTCCTTATTCTCACGAATTACACTTTCATAATCCTTAATGACCTGATCCAAAAACTCGTTAACTTCGTCCTCATCGTAACCACGGATACGGCGGGCAAACTCTTTATTATGTATGTCCAGCGGTGTTAATGGCATGATGTGCACCTCCTAAGAATATGGCTTCGCATGACGGTAAAAATCCGCTGTCCGAAGCCGAACCACCAATCAGTTTACAAAAGCAGTCAACAGATGTATCGGCATAATCATCATAAATTATTACTGCCTTGATATTGAAAAATTTTACATTAATTTTATTCTAGAACGTTTCGACAAAAAAACGGCAAATCCTTCAAATGGCTTAAGTATATTTACCGACCTTGACGCGGTATCGCCCTTTCTTTGTCAATCCTCCGGTTTCCAGCACTTTAAATCGGCCAAAGCCCTGCATGGAAACCGTATCGCCGTCTTTCAGCACGGTAGAGGGATCCTCTACCACCTTCCAATTCACACGGCAGCGGCCTGCTTTAATGGGGATAACTATCTTCGTACGGCTGATGCGATGTACATCACTTGCAATACCATCCAGACGAAGCGAAGCCACCGTCAACTCCATCGTATCAAGCTTTGTTTCCTTCACACGGAGCTCCTGAATAGACAAAAGCTCTGTCATCACATGCACGCGATGCACCTGACTAAGATTTAAATGCAGATAGCTGCCTATATCATCAGCAACGACTACATGGCAACCGTCCTCAAGCACATGTATATCCCCAATCTTAGAACGTTTAATACCAAGACCAAGTACTGATCCCATGTAATCTCCATGTTCCAGTGCAAGAAACTTCTGATCTCCTGATGTAATCCCCAGCACCTTAAGTCCCATGTTTTCATCACTGAGATCTTTGTAGTCGGGAGCAATCAAGGCACGGACACGTTCTGCATCAGGATAACCCCCATCATAAACAGCATGTACATCCGGATGACGGTTAACGAGGCTTTCCAGTATGAATCGCTGACGTGGATCCAGAAAATCGGTTAGCTTTGTCTCGTGATACTGGCCCGCATTCACGACCCATTCCCAAGCTCTGTCTACAAACTCTCGCTCATCTCGGTGAAAGTGTTCGTAAATATCTAGTTGCATCGCTTAAATCCCTTCTAGCGTATCTATTACAAAAAGAATCCGAGTACGCTGATCAATCCATTTCTCGCCAGCTGAAGAACAAACAATGCAACGATCGGCGAAATATCAATCATCCCCATAATCGGCGGAATAAACCGGCGAAAAGGAGCCAGGTATGGTTCAACTAACTTGCCAAGCAATTCCCCAATAAAGCTCTCACGTACGTTCGGAAGCCATGACATCAGTACATACACGAGAATCATGTAAAAATAAATCTGGAACACATAAAATACTAGTTCATAAATATTCTGGCTCAAAGCTTAAGTCACCTCATTCTGTTGTATTCTTGCTCGTCTGCTAAAATCTCGGTGATAGAACCTTGAATCTCGACGGTGTCTGGCGTGCACAGAAAGATATTGCCACCCACTTTAGAAATGCCGCCTCCCAACGCATATACAGTGCCACTAAGAAAATCGATGATCCGTAGCGCCTGGTCATTACGAACACGTTGTAAATTAACGACAACCGAGCGGAAAGACCGCAGATGATCCGCGATATCTTGAGCCTCATCATAGGAACGAGGTTCTACCAAAACAACCTTTACATTTTTCTGAGAATGTATACTCACAACGTTACCGCCTTTTGCATTTTTGCGGTTCTCAAATGGTGGTGTTTCCACCGGCTCTTCTTGCGAAGTGAGTACTTCGCGTTCCACAACCTCTTCTTCATCCTGCAATCCTAGAAAATTCATAAACCGGTTCATGACGCCCATTGTCACTCCTCCTCTTTTCCAACTAAACTTGAGCCCAGACGTACCCAGGTCGCCCCTTCTTCTATTGCTACTTCAAAATCATTGGACATTCCCATGGATAATTCAGTAATCGGCTCCGGTGTAAGTGCCTGAATATTCAGCTCATCCCTTAGTTGTCTTAATCCACGGAACACGGGACGCGTATCCTCTGCGGATAATTCAAAAGGAGCCATAGTCATAAGTCCGATCACATTTACGTGCTTCAAGTGGTTGATTTCTTTAAGAAACGGCAAAGCCTGCTCAGGCTGCAGACCGTATTTCGTTGCTTCTCCCGAAATATTCACTTGCATAAATGCAGATACCTGTATATTCAGAGCAGCTGCTTTTTTCTCCAACTCTTTGGCAAGTGATAGTCGATCCAGTGAATGAATATACTGAAACCTACCAACTACATCTTTCACCTTGTTCGTCTGGAGATGACCGATAAAATGCCAAATACCTCGCTCACCCAGAGCACGCCATTTCTCCTCGGCAGTCTGCCAGCGATTCTCCCCGATATGATGGATACCATGATCCAATACGGCAGCGGTCTTAGCAACCGAAACATATTTGGTTACTGCAATCACGTTAACATCATCACGGTTCCTTCCGCTTCTGCGGCAAGCCTCCGACACCTGCTGTTCCACTTGACTGATGCGCTCTATCAAACTCAAGGGAAGACTCACCTCTTTCTCATTCCGATCCAGCTTGCCATACGCCCTGTTGTACCGCCGTCCTTACGGTATGAAAAGAACAAATCGTTACGACAGCTTGTACACCAAGAAGTACATTCGATATGATCCGTCAATATTCCTGCTTTTATCATAATGTGTCTGTTTATTTCTTTCAAGTTCAGCATATATTTACCGTTTCCCTTATCGATATAAAACAAACTTGAGTCCATGTTATTACCCGGTGCAAGTAAACCTAAATCGTTTACCTTTGACATCACCTTATCATCTACTTCGTAACAACATTGACCTATAGATGGCCCAATAGCCGTCCGGACATTTTCAGTACGACTGCCAAACTCAGTTGTCATCTTCTCGATCATACGACTTGCAATTCCCGATACAGTCCCTTTCCAGCCTGCGTGGGCGAGTCCTGCTACGTGTTTAACCGGATCCCAAAAATACAGTGGTACACAGTCTGCGTAATAGGAAGCAAGCAGTACGCCAGGAGTATTAGTCAACAACCCGTCGGTATCCTGTATGGCCGACTCCCGATCAAGACTGCCGCTTCCTCGTTCCTCTAGCCCAATTACGGCAATTTCATTGCTGTGCACTTGTTCACCACATGTCCAGTCTTCGAGAGAGAAGCCAAGTGCTTCTGCCGTCAGCTTCCGATTCGCAATTACATCCTCTGGACGATCTCCTACATGAAGAGCTAAATTCAGACTATCATATGGCCCAGTCCCTACTCCACCTCCCCGTCCGCTAAAACCGGCTGTGAGGCCGGTTCCTTCCTCATTCCATGATTCCAGCACAAACAAGTTCGGCCCCTGATAATCTTGTTTTTTAAACGGTTCCATGTTAATTCACCTCTACAACAGTGTAACAGAAATGGATATATCGTTGCATTTTATCAGCCAAAAGGAATCAGGCAAATATTTGAATTCAATATGTTCTTCGTTCTCCCCGCTCAGGTCGCTCCAGATAGCCTGCAGGCTCCTGTTCTTCAGGTACCCTTCTAACTTCCTCCATCTTCACCAAAACAACGTCCGACCCGATTTTAACTATATTTCGCCATGGAATAACCAGGTCACTGCCGCCACCAAATAGCCCCATGAATTTCCCGTAACTCGGAACAACAATAGCTTCAATTCGTCCCTGCCTTAAATCAAGTTCCAAGTCGCTCACTTGACCGAGTCTTTTGCCATCAATAATATTGATGACATCTTTAGTTTGGAAATCGGAAATTTTCATCATTTTCCCCACCATCTGATTATCTGGTATCACAATCATCACACCCTAGATGTGTTTGTATTATATTTCAATATATGTTGGAAGCACGCAAAATAACTTCTTTTTCTAAGACAAAGAAAAAACGATCCCAAAAAAGGGATCGTGTTGTAGTTCATATTCAGTTACGACTTTATGTTTTGACATGTTTCTGCATTTGCTTAATGGCTGATTTTTCAAGACGTGAAACTTGAGCCTGAGAAATACCAATCTCATCAGCAACTTCCATCTGGGTCTTCCCCTCATAAAAACGCATCGACAAAATCATTTTTTCTCGCTGTCCCAGCTTATGCATTGCTTCACGTAACGCAATTTCCTCAATCCACGATATATCCTTGTTCTTATCGTCACTGATTTGATCCATCACATAAATCGGGTCGCCACCGTCATTATATATTGGTTCGAACAAGGAGACTGGATCCTGAATGGCATCTAGTGCAAATACGACATCTTCCTTAGGCACATTCAGCGCTTCAGAAATCTCAAATATCGTTGGTTCACGTGAATTTAAATTCGTAAGCTGATCCCTGATTTGGAGCGCTTTATAAGCGATATCCCTTAAGGACCTGGATACTCGAATCGGATTGTTGTCCCTTAAATAGCGACGTATTTCTCCAATAATCATCGGTACGGCGTAGGTCGAAAACTTAACGTTTTGCGATAGATCGAAATTATCGATGGCTTTCATGAGGCCTATGCACCCTACTTGGAACAGGTCATCCACGAATTCACCGCGGTTGTTAAAACGTTGAATGACACTAAGCACTAATCTCAGGTTACCATTAACCAATTTCTCTCTTGCTGATCGTTCATTGTTCTGCTGTAAGGAATGAAAAAGTTCCCTCATCTCCACATTCGTCAGAACTGGCAGTTTCGCTGTATCCACACCACAAATCTCAACTTTGTTTCGGGTCATGATGACTAACCTCCCAAGGAGAAACATTAATGTTCATTATCTCCCTGGGTCTTTATTTTATTCCTGACCTTTACCAGTTAAACCATCTTGTTGAACTCTTTTCGCAGTCGTTTTATAATCCGCTTTTCCAATCGGGAAATGTAAGATTGTGAGATGCCAAGCAGGTCTGCCACGTCTTTTTGCGTCTTTTCTTCCCCATCCTGAAGACCGAAACGGAGTTCCATAATCATTCGCTCCCGGTCACTTAATTTGTCGAGTGCTTTTTGCAAAAGTTTACGGTCTACCTGTTCCTCGATGTTCCTGCCAATCGTATCATTCTCGGTCCCCAGCACATCAGAAAGGAGCAGTTCATTGCCATCCCAATCAATGTTTAAAGGCTCGTCAAAAGACACCTCACTACGGGTTTTGCTGTTCCTGCGCAAATACATGAGAATTTCATTCTCAATACAGCGCGAAGCGTATGTAGCCAGTTTTATTTTTTTCTCCGGATCAAATGTATTTACTGCTTTAATTAATCCAATGGCCCCAATGGAAACCAAATCTTCAATATTGATGCCTGTGTTCTCAAATTTCCGAGCAATATAAACTACAAGTCTCAGGTTACGTTCAATTAGCATCGCGCGAATCGCAGCATCTCCAGAAGGTAGTTTTTGCAGAAGAAACTCTTCTTCTTCTCTAGTAAGTGGGGGAGGAAGTGCCTCGCTACCACCAATGTAATAGATCTCCTGACTTTTTAATCCCAGAAAAAACAAAACACGATAATACTGAAGTTGTAGCGTCAATCTCCATTTTACAGGCATTTTTTATCCTCCTAAAAGTTTCCTGTAAGGAAACTTACTTCGTAAGCATAGTCTTAGTTTTCCAAAGGAAAACTTACTTCGTAAGCATAGTCTTAGTTTCCTGTAAGGAAACTTACTTCGTAAGCGTAGTCTTATTTCTCGAAGAGAAACTCTTACCATTACAATCTCAGCAGATATAGACTTCTATAAAGCAACTCATCTCTCATATCAACTTACAATAGATTCTCCTGAATCCCGAAATTTTGCGTATCAGAATCGGAGTGTTCAACTACTTTTCCGTCCCCCTCTGTAAGACTAGGATGAATAATGGCACGATAGGCACCTTCACCCGAGAGTTTGCCACCATCAAATCCAATAAGTACTTTCGTTGAGAAGTATTCCTTACCTCCTAGTTCGATCCGTACTGAGTCGGGCTTTAACGCCAACATAAATGCCGCTCCTCTGTTAACCCCACGATAGGGAACAAGCCTTAACCTATCTTGCCATTCGAAATCAATTTCTCCCAGCTCCATAATGAGTTTATCCGGTTCACCCTCCGCTAGCTTTTCGCACCAAGCAGGAGGCAACTCAGATTCCCATAAGGAGGCTTCCATTACCATCACCGGGGTTCGTGACAACGGATCACTCAGTTGATTACCCGTATCAAATAATCCCGTACACATAATTGTTTTATCTCCGATGTATACTGTGACATGACCTAATAAACTTTCTCTATTCTCCACTTGACGACGATTGGTTTGTACTCCCTTAAAGACGAGTATTACTACAAAGAAAGCTATACAAGCGAACCAAAACCCAACTTTTAATTCAAACGTAAGCCCACCCGAGGCTGTATACCAGATTCCACTGAATAGTTCTCCCGAATTTTGTAGTAAATAATGAAAACCGATAATCCCCCCGGCTGCTGCAAAGTTCACCATGTAAAAAGCCGCCAAGTTCCGTAAATAACTTTGCAAGCTGACTACTCCAAATGCAATCCACAACATCAATAAAGAGAGCCCGAACTTAATCAGAAACGTAAACATAAATGTCAGATCAGGCACAAACATCATTACAACATACATTGCACCTACCGCTGCTGATAGAGAGACTCTCCACCACTTGGGCTTTAATCTTCTCATCCAAGCTGTAAGGGCAAGCAATATAAAGTCGATGAGCAGGTTTGCTAGAAAGATTAGATCGATATAGACAACCAGGGTCTTCACCCGCCTAACGGAATCTTTCCCGGGTTATTGTTCTTCTGGGCTGTGGGAGTTGTTTTTAGTATAAAAAGAATAGAAATCAAAGTCTGTCTAAATCTGTGGGTTGTCCACCGACTATTTTTGTCGATGTGAGGCAGTTTATAGAGGACAATTCAAATTAGTTATTTCGATCGCTGTGAAATAGATAGCTTAATATTTACCTTGAAAATAAAAAAAGCCTGCTCTCTCCTAAGAGAGAAGCAGGCTTTCATTAAATTAATCGTTGTTACGGGAGCGATTGCGAAGGAATGTCGGAATATCCAACTGATCATTGTTTCCCTGGTTGCCAAATGGTCTCAGGTTCACATTACTTTTGTCAGTCTGTTGCTGTTGAGCTTGTCCTTCACCTTCCGATACAGGACGACGTCCTGGTTGCGGTGCGGCCTGCATTGGCTTACTTTCAAAGCCAGTAGCGATCACCGTAACTTTGATCTCTTCCTTCATATTCTCTTCGATAATCGCACCGAAGATCATATTCACTTCTGGGTCAGACGCGGAAGTAACAATTTCCGCAGCTTCATTCACTTCATAAAGAGACAGGTTTGCCCCGCCTGTAATGTTCATGATTACGCCCCGTGCACCTTCAATCGAAGTTTCAAGGAGCGGACTCATAATCGCTTTACGAGCTGCTTCAGCTGCACGGTTCTCGCCAGTAGCCATACCAATACCCATAAGCGCGGAACCACGCTCTGTCATAATCGTCTTCACATCGGCAAAGTCAAGGTTGATTAGACCTGGTACTTGGATCAAGTCAGAAATACCTTGTACCGCTTGACGGAGGACATTATCCGCTTCACGGAACGCTTCAAGCATAGGAGTCTTCTTATCTACGATTTCCAGCAATCTGTCATTCGGAATAACAATTAGGGTGTCTACCTTCTCTTTCAGAGCTTCAATCCCTAGCTCTGCATGAGAAGCACGTTTACGGCCTTCAAAAGTAAAAGGACGTGTTACTACGCCTACCGTCAATGCACCGCATTCTTTAGCAATTTCAGCGATAACTGGGGCTGCTCCAGTACCTGTTCCGCCACCCATACCTGCAGTGACAAACACCATGTCTGCACCTTTCAATGTGTTCATGATCAGGTCGCGGGACTCTTCAGCTGCCTTCTTCCCCACTTCAGGATTCGCTCCAGCACCAAGTCCACGTGTAAGCTTATCACCAATTTGTAATTTATGTTCGGATTTTGCAAGGTGTAACGCTTGAGCATCCGTATTCACCGTTATAAACTCAACACCTTGAACGCCGTTTTCAATCATGCGGTTTACTGCATTACTACCGCCACCGCCTACCCCGATTACTTTAATCTGGGCCAAGCTCTCCATTTCAAAATCAAATTCCAACATCTAATCCATCTCCCCCTCAATGTGCGCGGATGGCACGTCCACTGTCAAATGAACCCGCTATATAAACTCGCTGAACATATTTTTCAAACGTTCTATAAATCCCGGCTTCTGGCTGCTGCTTTCCTGAGTTGCTGCGGCAGGATTTTGCTTCGCGCGGTTCACCGGTTTCTTCGTGTTGTTACTACTGTTTCCTCCACTCGGACGAACCCGTACATTCCGGATCGCATTATGGAGAATTCCGACTCCGCTACAATATCCTGGATCACGTACACCGATGAAATCGGGAACCGCAATTCGAACGGAAGTCGCCAGTTCGTTCTGTGCCACCTCTAGCACACCAGGCATCGACATTGTGCCACCCGTAAGTATATAACCTCCAGGAAGGTCACTGTAACCCAAGCGCTTTATTTCTTGGTGTACCAATTGAAAAATTTCTTGAACACGAGGTTCAATAATGGCTGCGAGATCCTCTTGAGTGAACTCTTTGTCCACATTACTTCCGATCCGAGTTACTTTAAACGTCACTTCCGGTGCTGCATTATCCATTAACGCACAACCGTACTTCAGCTTCACCTTCTCGGCTTGATCTGTTAACGTCCGGAGACCATAAGCAATATCATTGGTTACAAAGTCTCCGCCAATAGGTAGAGTTGAGGTTGCAGATATGCTTCCTCCCTCGAATACAGTTAGTGTAGTCGATCCAGCACCGACATCAACCAGCACAGAACCCATTGTCTTCTCGTCTTTAGAAAGTGCAAGCTGTCCCGCGCCTAAAGGAATTAACACAAGGTCTTTAACTTTCAGGCCTGATTTTTCTACACAACGCAAAAGATTATGTATGGCCGTTTTAGCACCTGTAATAATTGTCGCTTCGACTTCAAGTCGTACGCCAATCATTCCACGGGGATCAGAGATCCCTTCTAAACCATCTACTACGAACTGTCTAGCAACTACATCGATAATTTCGCGATCTGGGGGCATTGCTACAACCTCAGCTGCTTTCAGCACTCGGTCGATGTCATCCTCACCAATTTCCCGATCCTCGTTCGATACAGCCACAACACCGTGGCTCGATTGAAGTCCAATATGATTCCCAGAAATGCCGACGTACACTTCGGATATTTGAATTTCAACCATACGCTCCGCATGATCAACTGCACTTCGAATGGATTGTACGGTCTGATCGATATCTACAATTGCACCTTTTCGAATTCCCTCCGAGTCGGCAGATCCAACTCCAATAATATTAAAGGTTCCATTATTAATTTCCCCAATAATAGCACGAACTTTGGATGTACCGATGTCCAAACTAACAATGATGTCATTGTTGCTCAAGCTCTGGCACCTCCTGTTTCTCTCATTGTAAATTATTAATATAATAACACTTTTCTACTTATTCAACACGCGCGGGGCTTTCCCTCTTTTTTCTACAATTTTTTTAGTGCCAACATTTGTCAGGAACAGCCCAAAAAGTCAGAGAAAAAAGAGGGAGAGAAGCAATGTGTCAATACGTATAATTGTAACATTTCTTCCTACTCCTGAGTAGGGGTACCTTCGCCCCCCTGTTCTAGGTTTTCTGGATTAAAAGGCTCGTAGGAATCCGCCTCTAGCATTGTAATGATACCTGGTTGTTCCATCTCAATCACTTGATTGAGATATTCCACTTTATCACGGAGCAGAGATACAGCAGTAATCACTTCAAATTTAGACCGAGTGTATAATTTGATACGGTCTGGAAAAGAAGGAGTTGGTGATGGTAAAATTTCCGAAATGTCAGAAGTCATACTGTTAGGTATATCGGCTAAAACTTCCGAGAGTTTAGCCTTGTTTGGATCCTCCGGATCCCACTGGGTCAAAATCGGCTTCTCCACAGCGATTCCACTCGCTGAAACAGCAATCGATTTACCACTAGCCAATATAGCCTGCAAATTCCCATCCTTTGATAGTTCATAGGCGACTGTTGGATATTCAACAACATTAACATTTACCACACCAGGAAATTGCTTGTCCACTTCTACTGTTTCAATGGTTCCTAAGGATGCTAAACGTTCCTTTACCTCGTCAGGGTCTACACTAAAGTATTGTACTCCAACAGTGAGCCCCGTCGTTTCTTTTAACTGCTCTTCCGTATTAAACGTATTTCCGGTAAAGTGAATCTCTGTAACCTTGCTAACTGGTGATCTAAAAAAAAGTACAACCAGCAAAGCTAAGAACAATAGCATTAATATAAATATGATTTTCTTGCCGGTTTTCGGTTTAGGCCTGTCCTCTTTCAGGACAGGAATTTGTTTCTTTGGCATTGATTACCTCTCCAGAAAGGCCTGTCACCCCTCCCAAACAAGGGAGGGATGCTTCAGGACATGGTCAATTGGCTAAATCTAGTGACTTCGGTACTGGCGCCTGACGAATAATCTTGGCACCCAAACCTTGGAACATATTCTCAATCCGATCATAGCCACGATCAATATGGTGAATCTGTTCCACTACTGTCGTACCTTGCGCAGCAAGCCCTGCAATAACTAACGCAGCTCCCGCCCGCAGGTCTGTCGCCTCCACAGTTGCACCATAAATCCGCTTTACTCCACGTATAAATGCACAATTCATATCTGTGGAAATATCCGCGCCCATACGAGAAAGTTCTTCTACATGTTTGAAGCGGCCTTCAAAAACCGTTTCTTTCATCACACTGAATCCATCTGCAAGTGATAAGAGTACCATTACCTGAGATTGCAAGTCCGTCGGAAACGAGGGATATGGAGATGTCACAATCCGCTCGACTGCTTTAGGACGGCTCATACAGCTTATATTCATTATATCATTGCAGATACTAGTTTGAACACCAGCGCGCTTTAGCACGTGTATAAGAGAATTTAGATGCGACGGATTGCATCTGGTCAGCGTCACAGAGCCTCGTGTAGCGGCTGCCGCAATCATAACTGTCCCAGCGACGATACGATCGGGAATAATTTCATAATCACATGGTTCAAGTCGTTCTACACCATGAATTGTAATGGTGTCCGTACCTGCTCCTATGATATTCGCTCCCATTTTGTTCAAAAAATGCTGTAGATCTTGAATTTCCGGCTCCCTTGCCGCATTCGTAAGCACCGTTGTACCCTTCGCTGTAGCAGCGGCCATCATTATGTTCTCGGTCGCACCTACACTAGCGAATTCAAGATGAATATCCGAACCTACTAAACGGCTTGCTCTACAGTGAATCTTTTGATCGCTTTCCTCGATTTCAGCACCAAGCGCCTGAAGCCCCTGAAGATGCAGATCGATTTTCCGTTCTCCGATCGCACAACCCCCTGGCTGATAAATGGTAACTTCACCGAACCTTGCTAGCAGAGGACCCATCAAAAAGATGGAGGATCGCATCTGCTTCATTAAATCTTCTGGTACATGAAACGAATTGGCAGATGAAGTATCCACAGTGACTGTCTCTAGCTCATGCTTGCATTTTGAACCGAGACGACTCAGAATGTCCAGCATCACTTCAATATCGAGTAAATGCGGAACATTACTTAGCCGAACATTTCCTTCGGCAAGAAGACTCGCCGCTAGAATCGGTAAAGCGGCATTTTTTGCTCCATGGATACGTATGGTTCCTGATAGGGGGCTTCCGCCCTCAATCACCAATTTGTCCAATGTATCACCTCCGAGTTTACCGCTCCCCCATGACATAAACTTCAGGCACCAGATTGATTCCGAACTTCTCCGCGATGATTTCCTGAACTTGCTTCATTAGGGCGAGCACGTCCTCTGCTGTCGCTTGACCGGTGTTCTCGATGAAATTGGCATGCTGTCGGGAAATCTCTGCGCCTCCGATTCGAAGCCCCTTCAGACCCGCTGCCTCGATCAAGCGTGCCGCATGATCTCCGGGCGGATTTCGGAATACACTGCCAGCTGTTGCAGATTGAAGTGGCTGTGTACGGCGCCGTCTGTCCTTATAAGACGCCATAGCTGCTGAGATTTCCTTACGGTCGCCGCGTTTAAGTTGGAATACCGCTTGGGTTACGATTCCCTTCCGGTCATGAAGAACGGAATGACGATAATCAAACTCCATATCATTCGCAGCATATTGAACCAATTCCCCTGTCTCCAGTACAATGTCAGCGGACTTAAATATGCGTGACACATCAGACCCGTGGGCACCGGCATTCATATAGACAGCCCCTCCAACAGATCCAGGTATTCCCCCAGCAAATTCAAGTCCGGTCAAACCTTCTTTACCGGCCAGAACGCTAAGTTTAACGAATGACATACTGCCTCCGGCTGTTACCATGTCTCCGTCAAAGACTACCTCGTCAAATCCCTGACCCAGCTTGATGACAGCTCCGCGTATTCCTTTATCGGATATGAGCATATTCGATCCACGCCCAAGCTGTGTCCACGGGATATTGTGGAGATGAAGAATAGCGATCAGTTCTGCCAATTGTTCCTTCGTATCCGGGACAATCAAAACATCGGCAGGTCCGCCTATTTTCCAGGTTGTATATTTTGCCAGCGGTTCATTCTTATATATTGCTCCAACGTTTGATTGCGATAGCTGTAATTCCCACTGCTGCATCTTACTAAAACCTCCCTTAACTTCAAAACCGAAAAGGCCATTCCTCGGCTTTGCGAAGAGATGGCCGCTCTGGATGATTCCGGCCTCTTGGGTGAGATTGTCACGATTATAGAGTATCTTATGTAGAGCTCTATAGGTGTGTGACAATCGCCCAGCCGTTTTAACGGTTGCTTATCAACCTGTGTATTTCTTTAACAATAACTGCAGCAGAATCAGGCTTACCAAGCTGCTTCGATGCCTTTGACATCGCTTGGCGCGTTTCTGCATTTCCCATAATCTCTTCAATCCGAGCAAATAGCGTTTCTGCTGACAAATCTTTTTCGAGTATCATTCTTGACGCACCGGCTGTTTCAAGCTGCCGTGCATTTGCCTCTTGGTGATTATTCGTCACATTCGGAGACGGAATAAGCACGGAAGGAATGCCAAGTGACGTCATTTCTGCCAAGAAAGAAGCACCTGCCCGGTTAACGATCAAAGATGTGGAGGCGAGAACCTCCGGCATATTATGCACATAAGGAACAATATGAAGTTGGTTTGGCATCGTACCTAGTTGACTGCGTACGGCTTCACGGGTCCCTTCAAAGTACAATTCTCCTGTTACATAAACAAAATGAACATCCGGCAACTTCTTAAGCATAGGTGCCATGCCAATCATCGCATTGTTGATCGCTCTTGCTCCGCGGCTTCCTCCGACAACTAGCACCACTGTGCTGTCTACCGGAATACCGAGTGAAGCAAATCCGCGTTCACGATTAGCTGATTGAACCGTGGTAGCCCGAGGATTCCCGGTATACACCACCCTTTTGGCCTTGGGGAAAGACTTCTCTGATCCCTCAAAGCTAACGGCCACAGTCGATGCATAACGGCTAAGGAACTGATTCGTAAGCCCCGGTATCGCATTCTGCTCGTGGATCATCGTTGGAATGCCGAGTTTTGCAGCCGCATAAACGACCGGTCCACACACATAACCACCTGTACCTATTACGACATCCGGTTTAAATTCTTTAAGTAGTTTTTTGCTTGCTGAAACACCTTTAAAAAAACGCATAATTGTCTTCACATTATCAAAAGACAGCTTTCGGCGAAAACCGGTTATATCAATACTCTCGAAAGGAAGATTTTCTTGAGGGACAAGCTTACTTTCCAAGCCTTGCTTGCCTCCGATATATAAAAAAGCGGTATTTGGGTTCTCCGCTTCACATTGCCTTGCAATAGCGACGGCAGGGTAAATATGCCCCCCTGTTCCGCCGCCGGTTAATACGACACGCATGCCGTTCACCTCGCATAACGGGATATATTTAGTAAAATGCCTAGCGCGGTCAGCATCAGCGTTAAGGAGCTGCCCCCATAGCTTATCAGCGGAAGCGTGATACCTGTTACTGGCATAAGGCCAATAACAACGCCGATATTAATAACGACCTGTATCGCAACCATGCCTATGATCCCTACAGCCAGCAGACTTCCGAAACTATCGTTCACAGTCATTGCCACTCTCATCCCCCGCCACACCAGCGTGAGGAATAGGAGAAGCACAATTAAACCGCCAATGAACCCAAGTTCTTCAGCCAATATAGCAAAAATAAAGTCAGTCTGAGGTTCTGGAACATAGCTGTACTTCTGACGGCTCATCCCCAGCCCCAAACCGCCAAGGCCCCCCGGGCCAATCGCATACAGAGACTGAATAATTTGATACCCTGTTCCTAGCGGATCAGACCACGGATCGAGAAAACCGGTAATCCTTTTCAGTCGATACGGTGCTGTCATGATGAGACCGATGAAGCCAGCAACTCCACCTAAAGCAAGAAACCCTAGATGCTTCATCCTTGCTCCAGCTGTAAATACGATCATAAGCGCTGCAGCTAGCATAACCGCTCCTGTTCCAAGATCGGGTTGAAGCATAATCAATCCAAACGCCAAACCAATAAGTCCAAGTGGAGGCATCAATCCTTTAGAGAAGGAGGTAATGTCGTAATCCTCACGACTAAGCCACCTAGACAAGAACAGAATCATTCCAAGTTTCATAAATTCTGAGGGCTGAATACCAAATGAACTGATACCAAGCCAGCTTCTGGCCCCGCCTCGTACAACACCTATGCCCGGGATCAGAACCATCACAAGCATAAAAAAGCAAATCAGCAACCCAGGTTTCGCATATTTTTTCAATACACGAAAATCCATATTGGCCGTAAAGTACATAGCAGCAAGTCCAAGACCAGCAAACAGCAATTGCCGCTTCACAAAATAAAACTGATCTCCGTAATCATGAAAAGCAAGTACGGACCCCGCACTGTACACCATAACAATTCCGATACTGAGCAGGGCCAAAATACAAATCAGGAGCCATAAATCAGGCGCCGGACGATTCTTGTTCATGAAGAGGCCACCTTTAGCATACGAAGTAGGGGCTTATCCACCCCCCTACTTACAGATTATGCACCGCCTCTTTAAAAATGCTTCCACGTACCTCGTAAGAAGAAAACATGTCCCAGCTTGCGCAAGCAGGCGACAGAAGAACGATGTCTCCTGACTCTGCTAGTAGAGCAGCTCTCTTTACGGCGTCGGTCAGTGTAACGGCGGCGTCCTCATCATTATCGACGAGTATAATTTGCTTTAATCCCGCCTGTTCTGCAACTTTCGCCAATTTTTCCTTTGTTTCGCCAATAAGCACCACAGCTTTGACTCGTTCACTTAGAATAGGTAGAAGTTCTTCATAATCCGAGCCTCGATCAAGCCCGCCCGCGATAAGGACAATCGGACGTTTAAAAGATGTTAACGCCATAATCGTAGCTTTAGAATTTGTTGCTTTCGAGTTGTTGATGTACGAGACGCCGCCTTTATCCATCACAAATTCCAGACGGTGCTCAACCCCCTGGAAATCCTTAAGTGGACCAGACAGTGTGGAGATATTTACTCCCGCCGAAATAGCGATTGCACATGCCGCAAGTGCGTTTCCGACATTAAATCTACCGGGTAAGCCTATGTCTGCTACAGAGATGATCTCTTGGCTGAAGCCTTTGCTGTCCGTATAAACAATCTTACGGTTTATTTCGTCTTCACTACCTGGCAAGTATGGCGGAACCACATGCAAACCTTCTCGAAGCGTTTCATTCATCGAGAATGGCAATATATGAGCTTTAATATAAGGCACGAGGCTCCGGCATACCGGATCATCCCAATTGAGCACAGCTGTATCTTCCGCTGTTTGATTTTTGAACAGCTTAGCCTTGGATGCTACATAATCATCCATGTCACCATGATAATCCAGGTGTGTTTCAGCCAAATTCAATAGACAAGCAATGCGCGGGCGAAAGTCCTCCGTGCCCTTCAACTGAAAACTACTTAGTTCAACAACCATCCAGTTATCTTCAGTCGCTTCTTGAGCAGCTTGGCACAGTGGTGTCCCTATGTTTCCAGCTACAATTGGCTTCATGCCAGCGGCTTCGAACATCTTACCTACCCATGTCGTTGTTGTCGTCTTGCCATTAGAGCCAGTAATTCCTATGATGGGTGCACTACAAAGATGAGAGGCTACCTCCACCTCAGTCACAATGGAAATTCCCAGTTCTTGTGCTTTGAGAACAGGTGGTACATGATAAGGGATTCCCGGATTTTTCACCAACAGGGAGACGCCCTGATGAATAAGATTATCCGGATGCCCTCCACAAACGACGGAAATACCCAAAGCTTCGAGCTCCGAAGCTTCGGGACATTCTTCCCTCTTTTTCTTATCATTAACGGTTACAATTGCTCCAGCATGATGAAATACTTTAGCTACTTGAACTCCGCTTTTGGCAAGCCCTAAGACAATAACTTCTTTACCTCGGTAAAATTCTGGATGCTTCATCTCTACAACCCCTTGTTAATATAAAGTCCTAGACCCGCCAGCACGATACCAACAGCCCAGAATGTAATGACTACTCGCCACTCCGACCAACCGGACAATTCAAAGTGATGATGGATCGGACTCATTTTGAAAATCCGTTTACCTCTGGTTTTGAAAGAAGCCACTTGCAGAACAACAGATAGCATTTCCACAACAAATACCCCGCCGATAATCAAAAAGAGTAATTCACTCTTCGTAACGATGGCAATGGCACCGATGGCGCCTCCAATTCCTAGGGAACCTGTATCTCCCATAAAGACTTTAGCTGGATGGGCATTAAATACGAGGAAACCAAGCACAGCCCCGATCATTGCAGCAGCACAAAATGCAGCAGCAAACGAAGTAGACTGAATCGCAACAAGTGCATAGGCTCCAAACGCTATCGCACTGACACCTGAGAGCAATCCGTCTAAGCCATCCGTAAAGTTAACGGCATTACTTATCGCAAGCATCATAATGACGATGAATGGATAGTAGAACCATGCACCCCAGTCAAATGACCAGTCTGTCCCTGGAATTCCGATTGCCGTACTATGTCCATTAGAGATAAGAAGCCAGCACATAATTCCGGAAAACAAAAGTTGCCCGAACAGTTTTTGGCGAGCAGTTAATCCCAAGGACCGACGAAAAACAATCTTCACATAATCATCCAGGAACCCAATCAGACCAAATCCTAGAGTACCTACAAGCAGTACATAAAAATTGGTATCCACTGGAGAAAACTTTAGAAATGTCAAGGTAAATGCAAGTAAAATAATAACTCCGCCCATTGTAGGCGTTCCGGCTTTTTTAAGGTGACTTTGCGGACCATCGTCCCGAACCTGCTGACCAAATTTCATCCGGCGAAGCAGTGGAATAAGCAGCGGAGCGGATATGACAGCAAGTACGAACGATACGCCGATCGTCAGCAATAACAGTTGAAAGTCCATGAAATCACCCCCTTACATTGATGTTCTGTCATGCAAGCTTTTGAGTGCTTCCACAACATCTTCTAATTTCATGCCACGGGAGGCTTTGACCAATACTACATCCTTATTGGTCACCTCTTTAATTATTGCTTCAATCATTGCCGCCTTCTCTGTAAAGGCTATTACCTGACCCTCAGGTAGATTCGCTTTTGCAGCTTCTGCGATATGCATCGAAAGCGGACCATAGGTAAATACCATATCGACGTTGTCAGGCGATACATACCGTCCGATTTCAGCGTGAAACTCCTCTTCTTGAGGGCCTAATTCCAGCATGTCCCCAAGCACAGCAATTCGGCGGTGATACCCTTTCATATCGCCTAAGACGTCCAAGGCAGCTTTGACAGACACTGGACTCGCATTGTATGCATCATTCAGCACAGTAACCCCATGCTCGGTCTCAATGCACTCTATGCGCATGCTTGTCAGGCGCAAACCTGAAAGGCCCTCACGAATCTGCTCATCGTTAACCCCAAAATGCTCAGCTACAGCCAGTGCTGCAAGAGCATTGACTACGTTATGTCGACCGAGCAGAGGCATGCTGAATCCCTCACCCGAATGACGATGGGAGGTGAATATAATACCTTTAGCATGGAACATCAAGCCCGTCGGGTAATCATCATTGCCTTCTTTCATCCCAAACGTAAATGTCTTTAAATCATCCGGCTGCTTCGTTTCAGACTCTGCAAGCACCATTGGAATTAACGGCTCATCCCCATGATAGATCAGTAATCCGCCAGGTTTCATACCACTAATAATTTCCACCTTGGCTCTAGCGATTTCCTCACGAGAACCCAGCTGAAGCAAATGTGACTCTCCAATATTTGTAATGACTGCCGCATCTGGCCGAGCAATGGACGACAGCAGCTCGATTTCGTAGCGTCCGCTCATACCCATTTCCAGTACAATAATATCCGTTTCTTCCGGCATATCTAGCACCGTGAGTGGAAGACCAATCTGATTATTAAAGTTACCTTGAGTTTTATGAACTTTATATTTCGTTTCAAGCAGTGCGGTAATCATATCCTTTACCGTTGTTTTGCCGTTACTGCCTGTGATACCGACAACCTTGACTCCACTCTGCTCCAAATAAGAAGCTGCCAGCGTTTGTAAGGCAACCAGTGTATCCTTAACCAAAATCACTGGACCATCCGGCGGCGTACCATGATCTTCTTGCCACAGAATAGCTCCCGCGTCTTCAGCCAGCGCCTGAACAGCGAAATCATGGCCGTCAAATCGTTCACCAACAAGCGGGACATATAAACAGCCCTTCAGTATTTTTCTTGAGTCTGTGCATACCCCTTGAATCATAACTTCTTCATCTTGTTTACGCGTAAGCGCACCGCCGCACATGGCGGCGATGCTTTGCAATGGTTTATGAATCACAATTGTCTTCCCCTTATCGCTTCTTTTGCAACGATGCGGTCGTCAAAATCGTAGACTTTACCCGCTATCAGTTGATAGGTCTCATGACCTTTCCCCGCAATCAATACTACATCTCCCGGGCTTGCCATTTCAATAGCCTTTTTAATTGCTTGCCTTCGGTCCACAATGAGATGGTAACATTCTTCTGAAACGCCCTCCTCCTGCAAACCTGCTTCGATATCCTTCAAAATGAGTTCGGGATTCTCAGATCGCGGATTATCAGATGTAATCAACACAATATCGCTAAGCTCAGCCGCGATCTTTCCCATGATCGGTCGTTTTGTCCGATCACGGTCTCCGCCGCACCCAAATACCGTTAGTATGCGCCTTTGTGCAAATTCTTTTACCGTGCGAAGTACATTATCTAGACCATCCGGCGTGTGAGCATAATCCACAATAACCGCGTAAGGCTGCCCTGCATCTACCGCCTCAACTCGGCCTTCCACACCAGGGATGGATTCGAGACTTTTCTTAATATCCTGGAGCGGCACCTTTTCAATGAGCGCAGCAGCAATTGCAGCCATCGTGTTATACACGTTAAACTTCCCAATCATCTTTAAGGAAATCTCCGTGCTGCCACGAAACGTATCTACATGAAAAGAAGTTCCCTGAGCTGTAATGGTAATGTTAGAAGCACGCACATCCGCTTTTTCGTTTATACCATATGTAATCACTTCAGCTGCGGTTAATTTGGCAAATGGCACGGAAGCTTTATCGTCAGCATTTAGAATAGCGTACTTTCGCTCTTTAGAATCCTTGGCAAAAGCATTGCCCAGCCTTGAAAAAAACAACCCTTTGGCACTCTGGTATTCTTCAACCGAGTTATGATAATCCAGGTGATCCTGTGTTAAATTCGTGAAGACAGCGGTTCGAAAGTCAGTCCCTTTCACCCGCCCTTGCTCAAGAGCGTGCGAGGATACTTCCATGATGCATAACTGTGTACCAGCTTGCACCATAGCGCTTAGACTCTTCTGCAATTCCAGCGCTTCCGGGGTTGTACCTGACATCGGGAGCTTCTTGCCGTCAACTTTCATTTGTATCGTGCCAATCAATCCCGTTTTCAGTCCAAAATCGCTCATGATTTTATCAATGAGATAGGTCGTAGTCGTCTTACCATTCGTCCCAGTCACACCAATGATCGTCATTCGCTGGCTAGGATGTCCATAGAACTTATCAGCAAGTATGGCCATCGCGAATCGGCAGTCCTTTACAATGACTTGCGGCAGGTCTGTGTCCAGTCTACGGTTTACGACAAGAGCTGATGCACCTTTCGTTTCGGCTTCACGAGCATAATCATGTCCATCAACGGTATGGCCTGGCAAACAGATAAATAGATCACCAGTCATGACTTGTCTGGAATCAACCTGAAGTCCAGAAACGTTAATCTCACCATCACCTACTAAAACAACTGCGGTCAAAACGGATGTCAATTCATTCAGTTTCATCGTCATCCCCCCATATGTGCACTACATTCACAATAACAGTCTACTGCTTGCAGCAGAAGTTCATGTCTAGTGCTCATGCTCATCTTCAGATGAGGCATTTCCCATATATATTCGGATTGTTGAACCGCGTTCCACCCGGCTTCCCGGTTTCGGTGCTTGATTGATTACCGTTGTGCCTGTACCCGATTTAGCAAGCACGAAGTTCATATTCAGATCTTCGTACAAATCCTGAACGGTGGCCCCGACAAGATTAGGTACCGTTACCGTTGGTGTTTCCCCATATTTATACTCCCGAGAAAGCTGATCCTTCCGCTGAGGAACCTGCATGTAATGCAGCGCATCCTCCAAAATATTCTGTACGATTGGTGCTGCTACAACACCACCAAACTGAATCCCTTTAGGATTGTCTACCGCTGTATACACAATAATTTGTGGATCATCTGCCGGTGCAAAACCTATAAAAGACACGATATGTTCGGTCGAAGAATAACGACCGTTTATAACCTTTTGGGCTGTTCCTGTTTTGCCGCCTACCCGGTAGCCGTCAATAAAAGCTGGTCGCCCTGTACCTTTAGCTACGACACTTTCCAGTGCTTCCCTTACCTGCTTTGAAGTCTCCTCCGAGATCACCTGCCTCACCGGCTCTGGTTTAATCTCTTCGATTACTTCACCCGTCTCCGGGTGAATCCAAGCTTTGGCGACATGAGGCTGATACAAGTTCCCTCCATTAATCGCAGCGGATACTGCAGCCACTTGCTGGATCGGCGTAACTGAAACTCCCTGGCCAAACGAAGTTGTAGCCAGCTCAACAGGCCCTACATTCGATAGCTTGAACAAGATTCCATTCTCTTCACCAATAAGGTCAATTCCTGTTTTGGCTCCAAAACCGAAATCTCGGATATACTGGAAAAGGGTTTCCTTCCCCAGCCTTTGACCAAGGTTTACAAACCCCGGGTTGCAGGAGTTTTGAACAACTTCCATGAACGTTTGGCTTCCATGTCCACCCTTCTTCCAGCAGCGAAGCCTTGCTCCGCCAACTTCTATTGCACCGGAATCAAAGAATCGTTCATTCTTTAAATTTACCTTGCCTTCCTCAAGTGCAGCAGCAAGTGTAATGATCTTAAATGTTGAGCCTGGCTCGTACGTCATCCAAATCGGTAAATTCCGATTATAAATTTGAGGGTCGAATTCCCTATACTTTCCTGGGGAATAACCAGGTCTGCTTGCCATAGCCAGAATTTCTCCGTTTTTCGGATTCATGGCTATAGCCCAACTGGCATTAGCTTGGTATTTAACCATAGCTTGATCCAATTCGCGCTCCATAATGGATTGTATCGATTTATCGATGGTAAGTTCTAAATTCAGCCCATCTCTCGGTTCCATGTATTTCTCTGATGACCCTGGCATCAGCCGCCCGCCTGCGTCCGATAAATAAGAGATACTCCCATTAAGACCGCTAAGCTTATCATCAAATTTCTTCTCGGTTCCTGTTAGGCCCTGATTATCAATCCCTGTAAAGCCAAGAATGTGGGCTGCCAACCCTCCATGTGGATAATAACGCATATTATCCTCAGCAACAACGATACCCGGCAGCTTCAAATCACGAATTTCCTGAGCCAGCTCCATCGTAATTTTTCGTCCGCCGGGTTTAAGCCGTTCTACCATGGATCCCCGCTTTGTTATAATCTTCTTCACATCAGCTTCATTCATGCCAAGTATCGAAGACAATAATTTAGCTGTTTTGTCCGGTTCCTTAATCTGAACTGGAATGGCCATGATCGTCGGTGTACTGATATTCGTAACTAAAGCTTCACCGTTGCGGTCCAAAATTTCTCCCCGCTCGGCTGTAAATGGAATATTGCGTCGCCAGGATTCCTCTGCCTTCGCTGATAACTCAGCACCTTTTCCAATCTGAACGTAGGCAAGCCGAACAACGAGTGCAGCGAACATCAAGAACAGCAACAGCAGAGCCCAGAGCAGCCTTCTCCGCTGAGATACCATAGATACTTTCAACTTGCTCCCCCCAATCGAACCCGTAAGCTCATGATTTTCGTTTATCACATGAGTATTCGGGACAACCAGGGGTTAGAACAAGCTATTCTGTTTCTGTCTCTACTTGCTTGGTATCTTCATTGTCTTCGGCAGACTCCGTTGAATCTTCACCCTTGATGGTATCGGCAGCCGTTTTAAGCGTAAGATAAACCACGCGTTTTCCTTTTTCTGTGATTTCCTTCTGCTCTGAAACATACCCTTCACCCTGAACGTTAACTTTCACCTTCATCAAGGTAAGAACCTCCATGGCATCTCTCAGCGATTCACCCTTTAAATCCGGAATTTTCATCTCTGAACCATCCTCTGTAAGAAGATAGATCTTCTGATTCGCTGACATAGATGTACCGGCAGCAGGATACTGTTTCAACACCTTAGTTCCCTTACCCAAAGTTTCAAATGTGAAACCCTCTGCGAGAAGTTTGGCTTTAACCTCACTAACTTTCATTTCTGCTAAGTCAGGCGCTTTGAGAAGATCAGCAGCAGTCGTCTTTTCCTTGTCATCCTGTTGTTCCTCAGACTCTGTCTTTGGAACCCCCCAATAATTAAGAGTTTGGGATACAATTTTCTTGAACACCGGTGCTGCAGCAGCTCCGCCACCAATCTTTTCGTTTGGTTCATCAATAATGACGAGCACGGCAATTCTAGGGTTATCCACAGGAGCATAACCGATAAAGGAAACAACCGCTTTGGAACGGTCACTGTAGTCCCCTTTGACAGCTGTACCCGTTTTTCCCGCTACACGATATCCTTCAATGTATGCGTTCTTACCAGTGCCCCTATCTTGGTCAGCTACGACTTGTTCCAAATACTCGCCAGTTTTCCTTGCGGATTCCTTTGAAATCACTTGACGTATGACCTCAGGCTCGTATTTGGTAATCTCACCGGTGTTCGGATCCTCAACTTCCTTGATGATTTGAGGTTTCATCAGCTTACCTCCGTTAGCTACAGCCGAGATTGCAGCAATCTGCTGGATTGGAGTAACTGAAACCGCATAACCATAAGGAACGGTCGAAATATCAATATCTCTCTCCATATTCATTCGTCCAAGCACTTCACCCGGGAGATCGATACCTGTCTTTTCACTGAAACCGAAAGCATTAATATAATTTTTCAGTCGTTCCTTACCCAGCATCTCATAACCGAGTTTAACAAAGGCAACGTTACTGGATAATTTCACACCATCCAGATAAGAGATTTCTCCCCATCCTCCAGCCTGAATATCATAGTGTGTTCTTCCTCCAGCCCGGATTGAACCAGATTGATAGGTTGCTTCTGGATTAAATAAGTTCTCCTGAATGGAGCTAGCAAGCGTAACGATTTTGAAAGTTGATCCGGGCTCATATGTTGAACGAACCGCATGATTGTAGTAACTACTCACATCACTGTTCCAATATGTATTCGGATCAAAGGTTGGCATATTAGCCATTCCTAGAATCTCCATTGTATTGGGATCTGCTGCTATCACCGTCATACTGACAGGCTGATATTTCTCATACGCTTCACGCATTGCATCTTCGATATAATACTGGATTGTATCATCAATCGTCAGCTTAAAATTTTTTCCATCTTGGGCAGGTTGATAAACTTCGTCAGCAGAAGGGACCTTAACCCCCTTCTTATCACTCTGATATTTTGCAAAGCCGTCAACGCCTTTTAGTTCTTCATCAAATAACAGTTCAAACCCATCTCTTGCAATTCCCTGTCGGTCGGTAAATCCCAGGACATGGGCGGCCAAGGTGTTTCGTGGATAGAACCGTTTTTTCTCCGTTACAATCGTGATTCCAGAGTCCACAGTCTTACCGGAAGCTCTAAGCTTATCCTCAAGCGTCTTCTTGAGTTCCTCAACCTGATCCCTCTTGTCTTCATCGATCTTCCAGCCTTCATTACGAATTTCACGATAGGTATGGTAGTTCCCTTCGTCATTCTTAGCCGTAACAAGCTTTCTGAGATCTTCTTTCTTTTTCCCTAAAATTTTATTAAGACCATCAACAATATCATCCTCAAGCCCATTTGCATGAATAACTTTCGGATTTACAGTGACGGTATACGCAGGTGCGTCCATCGCTAGGATGTCTCCGTCCCGATCCATAATTGTTCCACGTGATGCTGTTAAAGTCTCTTGGCGGTTCCAAATGGACAGCGCTTTTTCCTGCCAAAAGTCATTATCTATCACTTGAAGCCAGAAGACTCGTCCAATCAATAAAGCAAAAAAGAGGGTAATCACTCCCCCTAATAGCAATGTACGCAGTTTGATTTTTTTTATCATCGGTACAACCTCACTATTATTCTAGTTTTGTCCCGACGGTCCATTAGATGCATCTAATCCCCAGATGATGGGACTACATGTATCGCATTCTCTTGCTCAGCTTGTACATAACCGAGTTCTTTCGCTTTTTGCGCAATACCCATCTCAAGTGTTTGCTTCTTCACCTGAAGCGTGTCTATTCCTTGATTCAATGTTTTGATTTCAAGGTCGGCTTTCTGAATCTGACGATTCATTTCGTAGATTTGTACATGGCTCATTCCAACCCAACCCATCACTGCAACTACAAACAACACGGACATTAGGTAGAGCAGCTTTTCTCGTTTAGGCAGCTGAGATCGACGCTTAATAACCGTCGTGGTCTCGACATACTGGGACTTTTGTTCCTTCTGTCTCTCTTGTACGGCCAAATTGCCGCGTGTGTAGGCCATGGCTGAATTCTCCTTCGTTTAGTTTTTCTGAGTGTGCTATAACTTTTCCGCGATACGCAGCTTGGCCGAACGAGCGCGGGGATTTTGAGCTAATTCCGCTTCACTTGGTACAATCGGTTTCCGATTCACGAGTTTCAAAGTACCTTGACCACCGCCACAAACGCACATTGGAAAGTCCGGCGGGCATGTGCACTTTGGAATATAGCTATTAAATATTTGCTTGCATATCCGGTCTTCGAGAGAGTGGAAAGTGATGACAGAAACTCTTCCTCCTGGTGCCAAACAATTTACCGCTTGATGCAAAGCATCTTTAAAGGCACCCAATTCGTCATTCACAGCGATGCGAAGCGCCTGAAAGCTACGTTTTGCTGGATGGCCGCCCGTTCTCCGAGCCGCGGCCGGAATTCCTTCTTTAATCATATCGACCAATTGCCCGGTTGTTTGAATGGGGCTAATGGCCCTCTTTTCACAAATCACTCTCGCGATCCGTCTTGAAAACTTCTCTTCGCCATATTCATACAAAATCTTGGCGATTTCCTGCTCCGACCATTCGTTCACGATTTCCGCGGCCGTAAGTTCTGCCGACTGGTCCATCCGCATATCGAGCGGCGCATCGTGATTATAGCTGAACCCTCTCTCCCCCTCATCAAATTGTGGTGAAGACACGCCCAAATCAAACAGTATACCGTCAACTAGGGAAGGGATCTCCTCGTCACGACCGACTTCGCTTCGGAGCACCTCCTCCAAATCGCGGAAATTCGTCTTGACCAGGGTAACCCTGTCTCCGTATGGCTTCAGAATCTCTTTCGCATTATCCAGCGCCCAATCATCTTGATCTAACGCAATCAAGCGGCCTTCTGAACCCAGTTTGGAAGCAATCAGCGAGCTGTGACCCGCTCCTCCCAGCGTACAGTCAACATATATACCGTCTGGTTTGATGCGCAGCCCTTCTGTCGCTTCTTCTTTAAGCACCGTGATGTGATGAAACAAGCTGCAGCCCTCCATAATTTTTCTTCTCATCCAACATGTCATGTAATGCGGATTGATTACAGGTCGAAATCAAAATCGACCAGTTTCTCAGCAATGTCGTTAAAAGCTTCCTCTGATTGCTGATAATATTTCTGCCATTGCTCTTTGCTCCAAATCTCAACCCGGTTCGAAACGCCAATCACGACGCATTCTTTCTCGAGCTTCGCAAATTCCCGCAAATTGCCCGGTAAATTTACCCTTCCCTGTTTATCCCATTCACATTCCGTCGCACCTGAGAAAAAAAACCGGGTAAACGCACGAGCGTCTGACTTCATGAGCGGAAGGGATTTGAGCTTTTGTTCCATGATGGCCCATTCTTCAGTGGGGTATACAAAGAGACACTGGTCTAATCCGCGAGTTACAATGAAAGAGCTGCCAAGGAGATCCCTGAATTTAGCTGGGATTATGATTCTTCCCTTGTCATCGATGCTATGCTGAAATTCCCCCATAAACATCAGGCACTCTCACTCCTTAACCCCGATTCACCCACTTTGCACCACTTTCCACCACTTTAGAATAATAGATTCGGCATTAAGAATCAAATACCTTCAAGTATGTTATTGTTTTTTTCGCCTCTCCACTTTTTGGAACAAATAAAATAACCCTCATTTGAATCTCTTCAAATGAGGGTTATGCACATTATTTATGCTTGCAAGCTAGTGTTAATGCTGTGCCCAGCTTTTCAAATAAGATTTCTGAGTCTCACTAAGCTCATCAATACCCATTCCAAGACTTTCTAGTTTATAACGAGCAACCTGCTCATCCAATTCATAAGGAACATTTACAACACGGTTGCCAGTCTTTTGGTAATGATCATTTACATATTTCAAAGAGAGTGCCTGTAGAGCAAACGTCATGTCCATGATCTCAGCCGGATGTCCATCGCCCGCTGCAAGGTTTACAAGACGCCCTTCAGCAAGAAGATAGATTTTTCGTCCATCATTCAAGTGATATTCCTCTATATTACGGCGAACAGTGCGGATAGATTTCGAACGCGATGCCAAATCCGGCTTATTGACTTCAACGTCAAAATGTCCCGCATTGGACAAAATTGCTCCGTCTTTCATTACATCATAGTGTTCGCCGCTTATTACATCACGATTACCTGTAACCGTAACGAAGAAATCACCGAGCTTCGCCGCTTCGCCCATCGGCATAACACGGAAACCATCCATATAAGCTTCTACCGCTTTGATTGCATCAACCTCGGTCACAATCACATTCGCACCAAGGCCTTTCGCTCGCATGGCTACTCCTTTTCCGCACCATCCGTAACCAACAACGACTACAGTCTTACCCGCTACAACCAAATTGGTGGTCCGATTAATTCCATCCCAAACCGATTGACCTGTACCATAACGGTTATCGAATAAATATTTACAGTATGCATCATTCACGGCAACCATCGGGAAGTTCAGCGCACCCTCTTTTTCTAACGCCTTCAAACGAAGAATACCGGTCGTCGTCTCTTCCGCTCCTCCACGTATGCCTTCGAGCAGATCAGGCCTCTCAGAGTGGAGAATCGTTACGAGATCCCCTCCGTCATCAATCAGAAGATCAGGTTTGCTCTCAAGCGCTCGTATGAGCAGTTCCTTATATTCCTCAGGACTCGGATTATATTTAGCAAAAACAGTAATTCCATCCTCTACCAAGGCCGCACATACATCATCCTGGGTGGATAGCGGATTACTTCCTGTTATGGTAACCTCCGCACCACCAGCCTGGACAACCTTAGCGAGATAAGCGGTCTTGGCTTCGAGGTGAAGGGAGATCGCTACTTTCAATCCTTTGAATGGCTGTTCCTCTTCGAATTGCTTCCGTACCCGATTAAGGACCGGCATATGCGCTTCGACCCAATCGATTTTCAAATGACCCTCAGGTGCTAGCTTCAAATCTTTGATAACGCTATTCTGAATGGATGATGAACTCATAAAACAGCCTCCCTAAAAAATGAATTATGCAGTACTATAACATATCCGGGACTCTAATCATAAGCCTTGGCGCGGGGAATTGAAATCAAAGATAAATGGCCCGGTGAATGCCTGAATCATCGTATGGAACACTCATTAAATCATCGATTAATGACATTCCGTATTGGTTCAAATAGTAGAAGATGTTATATACTCGCTCCTGAGGGCGTCCCAGCGGAACGATCGAGTGAGTGAGTAAATCCCATTGACGCAATGAAGCGCTGTGTTGCTGCTCTAGCGCAGCTTTTGTTTTGTTCAGAAGAAAATCCATCTGATCCAAAATCTTCGCCTTATTACTCTCACCTAGTTTAGCTAGACCGGATTGCAAGCTGGCAAGCTCCTGTAGCAGAGGCTCATAAAGCTGGTTAAAGGACTCCTTTGTCTCCCTGAAACGTTGATCCAAATCGAGATCACTTTGCTCTGATAGCCAGTTCTCACGCTTGGTATCCAGTCTTTCCTGTATATCCTGAAACGTCAGATTATATTTCGCCATATATTTTTGTGAGGTGCCATCCACAATGGTAAAAGACATTCTCGGTAAAATCAATGGCATTTCCAATCCCATTTCCGCAAAAGCATAACGCGTAATAGCCCAGTAGGAAATTTCCCCCTGACCTAATACCGTGCCTAGCACAGGCAGCAAACAATCCTGCATAATCGGCCGAGTCAGTACATTATTGCTGAAACACTCAGGATGCTGTTTCAATTCCTCAAGAAGTTCTGCTTCAGACATGGAAACCAAGCCTTTTTTATCTGTAAACATTCCATTTTCTTTAAACAATAGAAGACGTTTATTGTCATAAAGATAAAACAGGTTGGCGCCATTCTCCGGCACATCCGCTTGTAATTCATACCCTAGACCCATCATGTCTCGCGCTGCTAATTGATACGAGCGACCTAGCGAGTCATTCTTACGAATCATTTTTTCGAATACAGGAGCTTCCAGCTTTCTTAAGCTTGGATCCGCAGAATCGAGTAGAACCAACCCGTACTTTCCAAACAATGCGCCCATCAGTTTAGCAAATGCATCACTGAGTCCTGTCGACGCCTCCGCACTTTTGCGGAGCAAATCTAATACTTCTGGCTTGTAATCACGATCATGAAGTAAATACTGCAGCTCATCTAAAGCTTGCTTCCATTGTTCTTCTTGAACCGGTGTGAAGCTAACTGAAGTTCGGGAATTATCTTCACGATCCATTCTAATCTTGGTTACCTCAAGATCAGCACTCAGGACATAAGTGTGGTTCACCTCATCCCAATCATGATCTTCTCCTGCAATCCAAAATAAAGGAACAACAGGTCTCCCCAGCTTTTTCTCAGCGTCTCTTGCTGCTTGAATAATGGTGATCGCTTTATGCACAACAAGCATTGGCCCTGTAAACAAACCACTTTGCTGCCCACCCGTTATAACTAAGGTTCCTTCCTGCTCTAATAAATCAAGAGATTTATGTACTGCTTCATGTGGATTATATTTCTCGTTATAAGACCGGAGGCAAGCAGCCAATGCTTTACGATGGATGCGTTTCTCCTCGGTTTGATCCAACCATTTCGCACGTTGCTCCCAGCTGCGTCCATCACGATGATTGCCACCATAAAAACCACTCACATGCTCAAATTGGTCCATGAAATCCTGGGCAAGACGCGAACCTCCAGATAACGGCTCGGAAACTATATTCACGAGGTATTCCTCCTATTCTACTTCATCATGATGTTCAACTTACTTATTTAAAGTACTTATTGATTGTACCGAATGTAGATGTTCTTCGTCAAAGGAAAAAGAAAACCGTCAGCACTCAGGCTGACGGTTTGACACTTTATAACATTCGTATTCTTAAGCGTAAGCTTTAGCGACCCAATGTCCTTTGGATACTTCCACCAGTTCGGTGTCTTGTTCATCAAGGACAACGGTACCACTTTCACCTTTAGCTGCAGAAATAGGCCCCTGCATATCATTTTCCAGGATTAGTCGTTTTTTATTCGCTTCAATCTCTGGATCAGGGATTGGAATTGCGGACAGCAATGATTTGGTATAAGGATGGATCGGATTAGCATACAGCTCCTCGCTATCCGCAAGCTCTACCATTTTACCAAGATACATAACCGCAACACGATCACTGATATGTTTTACCATGGACAAGTCATGGGCAATAAATAAATAGGTTAATCCAAGACGATCTTGCAGATCTTTGAGTAGATTAACTACCTGTGCTTGAATCGATACATCTAGTGCCGAAATCGGTTCATCACAAATGATAAATTTCGGATTAACCGCAAGTGCACGAGCAATACCGATCCGCTGACGCTGACCACCGGAGAATTCATGCGGATACCGCGTAGCGTGGTCACTATTCAAACCGACCATATCGAGAAGTTCTTCAACACGTTTCTTCCGCTCAGCACGGCTGCCTGCCATACCATGGATATCGAGTGCTTCACCGATAATGTCCGTAACAGTGAACCGCGGGTTGAGAGATGCATACGGATCCTGAAAGATCATCTGCATATCACGGCGCATTGCCTTCATTTTTTTCGGAGACAGTTTGTAAATATCTGTGCCATTAAACATTACACTGCCAGCTGTAGGCTCATACAGACGGAGAATGGTCCGCCCTGCTGTAGATTTACCACATCCGGACTCACCAACCATTCCGAGCGTTTCACCTTCACGAATGTTAAAGCTTATATTGTCTACCGCTTTTAATATCTGCCCTTTACCAACATCGAAATACTTCTTTAGGCCGTTAACCTCTATAAGATTGTTACTCTTCATGATGTCTCAGCCTCCCGTGCCATCGGATGAAGGTTCCAGCAACGAGCCACATGCGTGTCACTGAACTCCGTTGCACCCGGATCGATTCGTTCGCAAATTCTCATGGCCTCATCACAGCGAGCGCAGAATGGACAACCCACCGGTGGTTTGATCAAATCAGGAGGTGTCCCGATAATCGGAATGAGTGGCTCATCCTTCTTCTGATCCAGTCGCGGCATGGAACGAAGCAGACCTTTAGTATAAGGGTGCTGCGGGTTCTTAAAGATTTCCCATTTCGTTCCTGTTTCTACAACTTCACCGGCATACATAACAATAACGCGATCGCACATACCAGCTACAACACCTAGATCGTGTGTAATCAGAATGATGGAAGTACCGAGACGATCTTGCATCTCTTTCATAACATCCATAATCTGTGCCTGAATCGTAACATCAAGTGCGGTTGTCGGCTCATCTGCAATGAGTAAAGCAGGTTTACAAGCTAGCGCAATCGCGATCATCGCACGCTGGCGCATACCACCGGAAAACTCATGCGGATATTGGTTGAAACGTTCTTCAGCATTTTTGATACCGACCAGTTTGAGCATTTCAATCGCTTGTTTCTTCGCTTCACTAGAAGACATACCTTGATGCTTGATGAGCACTTCAGTAATCTGCTTACCTATTTTAATGGTCGGATTCAAGGAGGTCATCGGATCTTGGAAGATCATTCCGATGTCTTTACCACGAATCGCTTCCATTTGCTTATTCGTTTTCTTGAGAAGGTCTTGTCCTTGGAAAATGACCTCTCCTTTTTTAATCTCTGACGGCGGGGACGGAATCAGACGCATGATCGTCTGAGCGGTAACACTTTTACCGCTACCGGATTCACCGACGATGGCAACCGTCTCCCCTTTGCCGACTTCAAAATTCACGCCACGAACAGCTTTAACTTCTCCGCCGCGCACGCGGAACGAAACATTGAGGTCTTTAACCTGCAAAATCGGTTCCATACCTTCCCACCTCCTATTTTTTCAATTTCGGATCCAGAGCATCACGCAGTCCATCACCGAAAATGTTAAATGCGAGCATTGTCAAACTGATAAAGAGAGCAGGGAACAGCATCCGCCAAGGGTAATACATCCAACCCGATAGAGCATCGTTGATCATAGACCCCCAAGAAGCAACCGGCGCTTGAACACCAAGACCTAAGAAACTTAGGAATGATTCAGCAAAGATTGCATTTGGTACGGACAAAGTCAACGTAACGATGATCGGACCAAGTGCGTTAGGAATCAAATGACGGAATAACAGCCTTGGAGCGCCTGCTCCCATGGAACGTGAGGCAAGCACGAACTCACGGTTCTTGAGCTGCATAATTTCCCCACGGACAATCCATGACATGTTGATCCAGCCCGTAATCGTCAATGCTAGTATGATCGTACCTAAACTTGGCTCAAATACGACCAGCAGCAAAATAGTAACGAGCAGATAAGGAATGGAATACAGAATTTCTGCAAACTTATTCATGAACTCATCTACACGTCCACCAAAATAACCCATTATACCACCGTAAATAACACCGATCATAAGGTCAATTACCGCTGCTGCGAGGCCGACGATCAAGGAAATCCGAGCACCCATCCAGGTACGGACGAAAACGTCACGCCCCAAGTCATCGGTTCCGAACCAGTGCTCCGCAGAAGGAGGCATGTTCGTGTTCATGAGATCATTCGTTTCATAGTCATACTTCGAGATCATCGGGCCGATAATAGCCATAATAACGATCAATATCAAAATAACGAGGCCGGACATGGCAAGTTTATTCTTGCGCAATCTTTCCCAGGAATCACGCCATGCCGACAAGCTTTCACGTTGAATAACTTCCGACTGTTTTTCATCCACACCTATTTTTTGAAAATCTTCAGGTGTTAAATCTTGTGCCGCGGGATGCGGTATAGTCTGTTCTGTCGCCATGGTGTTAGCCCTCCTTCCCGCCACTCAGTTTAATACGCGGATCTACTAATACATAAACGATATCTGTCACGAAACGAGCAAGCATCAACAATATCCCGTAGAAAATAGTAATTCCCATGATCACTGTATAATCGCGGTTTGTTATACTTTCAACGAATTGTTTACCAATACCGCCAATTCCAAAGATTTGTTCAATAACAACTGAACCTGTAATAATATTTGCCGTCATAGGACCCACGTAGGTTACAACAGGTAAGATACCATTACGAATGACGTGGCGGAACATGATAGCAAACCAGTTCAGCCCCTTAGCCTTAGCGGTCTTGATATAATCCGAATGCAATACTTCAAGCATGCTAGAACGTGTCAGACGCGCGATAAATGCAATAGGCTGAGCAGAAAGCGCCATAACCGGAAGCACATAATCAAGCGGACCATCAAAGCCCATTACATTAAATAATCCTGCCTTTTCTGCAAGAACGTACTGAAGCAGCGAAGCAAAGACAAAGCTCGGAACGGCTATCCCTAAAACTGAAAGAATCATAGCAACATTATCAATCAATTTTCGATGATAAAGTGCTGCCAGCATACCAAGTAATACGCCGACAATGACAGACACAACGATTGCTATCAACCCTAGCTTCAAAGATGGAGCAAACGTATCTGTAATAATATCGGTTACACTTTGATTCTGCTGTTTCATGGACAGTCCAAAATCACCTTGCAATATATTTCCCAAGTATTTCGTGTACTGCTGAAAAATCGGTTTATCCAGATCATATTGCTCCATCAGCCTCGCCAATATTTCAGGCGACGGCTTCTTTTCTCCCATGAACGGATCACCAGGTATGGCCTTCATGAGAAAAAAAGTGGCTGAGATCAATATGAACAACGATACAAGCATGTAAAAAAACTTACTCGCTACATACCTCAGCATCCCGCAACCCCCTTGATGTTAATGTTCTATGCCTAGTCTAGTTTTATTGTAATAAACACTAGAACGAACAAGCAATTCTATAAGTTACACCAATTAAAACAAGATTTGGAAATCTTAACTTAATATAAAAAATCGGGATATATACATGAGGGAAGTCCCCACATATATATCCCGAAACGCAACCTCATTCTAAAGATTACTCAACATATGCGCGTGTAAAATCAAGATCCCCTTTGAAGTCGATATTAATATTCTTCATCCAAGGTTTAACCAAAGAGACGCTTGAGTAGTAGTAGATTGGCATAACAATCTGATTTTCTTCAACCAAGATTTTCTCAGCCTTAGCCATAAGTTCTATACGTTTAGCATTATCGCTAGTAGCGTATGCTTCTTTTACAAGCTGATCATACTCTTCGTTTTTGAAGCCTGTATCATTGTTACCACTACCTGAAGTCCACATATCGATATAAGTCATCGGATCGTTGTAGTCAGCACCCCAACCGGAACGAGCCACTTGATAATTCAAGTTTGTACGGTTCTGTAAGAACACGCCCCACTCCTGGTTTTGCACCTTCACAGTAACGCCAAGATTGTTCTTCCACATATCTGCAATCGCCAAGGCAATCTTCTTGTGGTTATCATCTGAGTTGTGAATAAGAGTTACTTCTGGCAACGTCTCATAACCTTTTTCCTTCATACCTTGTTCAAGCAATCTCTTCGCTTCTGCAAGGTCTTCTGTGAAGTATGAGTCTGCAACTTCATTACGATATTCGTCATTTACACCTTTGATACCTGGAGGTACAAAGCCGAATGCAGGTGTTTGACCACCTTGTGTAATTTTGTCAACGATTGCTTGACGATCGATCGCCATAGCAAACGCTTTACGGATATTTACGTTGTCAAACGGCTCTTGAGTTGTATTGAAAACGTAGAAATAAGTGGAGGCAATCCCTTTAATGTTCAGTTCGCCTTCCATATCTTTCTTAATAGCTTGCAGTTGGTCTGTCGGAATGTTACCTACAGGATGTCCAGCATAGTCAAGCTCATTGTTACGATAGCTAGAAAGTTCAGTAGCAGAGCTATTCACGATACTCATTACTACTTTTTCAAGCTTAATGGATTGGTTATCCCAATATTGGTCGTTTTTAGCCAATTCAATTTTTTGACCTTTAGTCATGGAAGCAATTTTGAAAGCACCGTTTCCGATGATTGTTTCTGCTTTTGTCGCCCATTTATCGTTATCCTTCACGGATTGGTGAACTGGATAGTAAGTTTGGAAAGACGTCAGACTAAGGAAATAAGGTGTAGGGTTCTCAAGTGTAACTTCAAGCGTGTAATCGTCTTTCGCTTTCACGCCTACTTCATCAGCATCCTTGATTTCACCCAAGTTGTATGCTTCCGCATTCTTAATATAGTAAAGCTGGTATGCATACGGAGGTGCAGGCATAAAGTTAGGATCCAACACACGCTTCCAAGCGTATTCAAAATCCTTCGCTGTAACTGGATCTCCGTTGCTCCATTTTGCGTCCTTACGGAGCGTAAATACGTATTTCAGACCATCTTCTGAGACATCCCACTTCTCAGCTACACCCGGTACTGGGTTCCCATCGGTCCCTTTACGCGTCAGACCCTCAAATACGGCGTTAATGATCGTATTCGAGTTATTGTCTTGAGACTGTCCTGGATCCAATGTAGGAGGCTCTGATGCGAGGTTCATACGGAAGATCTGTTCTTTTGGTTTTCCGTTGTCCCCATTGGCGCTCTGGTCATCGTTCTTGTCGGATCCGCATCCGGCCAACACAGTACCGATGGCAAGAATCAGCGTCAAGAGTAGTAAAAGGCTTTTGTGTTTCTTCATCTTGCAGTTTTCCCCCTCATAGATTTTAGGTATATGCTAATCGATTATACAACCAGTGGTCAAAAAAATCCATAAAAACCCCCACAGAAATATATCCCTGTGGGAGTTTATGTCACATGATTGTAAATGTTTTACTCAATATAGTACCCTTACATGATTTTAAATATGTAACGAACCAACCCAGAAAATGTAAGAATTATGTAGCTAATGCTCATTGTTACAAATGCCAAACGCCAAACCGCACGAAACAATCTTTTCCCATCAACCTTACCCTTCCAACGATTCTGAGCTCCACCGATCAGTCCTGCTGTTATTAGAAGCAAGAGGAAAATTAAATAAAACCCGAATTTAACTTGGAACATAATGTTAAATAGAGCTGACACGGAAATAACCAAAAAGAGTGTGGTCACATCCATCGAAAGTCGCAAAGCATTCTTTTTGTCTTTTTTCCTAAGCCTGACAATTGTGTACATAAGTAGAAAAGGTATAATGGGCAAACTACTCATAACAATCAGAAGATCCATTCTAACACCTCCTAAACATGAATACCTTCTATCAGTCTCCATATTAAACGGTGAACAGGGGTGGGTACCCCCATACGCTCACCCATACGGACAATACTTCCATTAATCGATGAAACTTCCGTTTTTCTTCCTTCTTGTACATCTTTCAACATAGAAGACGTGTTACCTGAAGTAGATCGACATACCTGCACAATTTGCTCCCAGAGATCTTTCTCCCAAGGTATATCGCAAGCCGTATACACCTTAATCCCTTCCTCGTACAGTTCCCTCATCAACGATACGCGATCTTCGGACACCAGAAGTTCGCCATTAGGAATCCTCCAGAGAGCAGTTAACGGATTGATTACGGCATTCATGAGCAATTTTCGGTAGATCATGCCATCCAATTCTTTCGACAAAAAAACCTCAAATCCTGCTGTTTTGAGTGTGAGAGCCAGCTCTTTTTCAGCATCTTCTCTCTGTGAATTGTCCTTCGCTGCTTTAAACCTCACCTTCCCAACTTGTCCAATCCAGGTTGATCCATCTCCAGCATGTATGACCTCTGTGGCTCCACTTCGCTTGGCTCCTTCCGTCGTCACAGCAGCGTATAACAACCAATTCGGAAGCAAACTTTGTATCTGTTCCATATGACCTGTACCGTTCTGAAAACAAATAAGCCTCCGCTGTTCGCTCGAGTATGGTATAAGCAGATCTTCAACTGCCCGTTCAATCCCGGTCTGTTTAACCATCAAAAATATATAGTCATCTTCTCCCGGACCGCCCATATCATGAAATCTCGAGATAGGCTCGGCTTGAAATAGATCATGTGGGATATGGGTTACTTCCTCTTTATATTTAATCGTTATACCTTTCGATCTCAACTGTTCAGCCTGTTCCTCGCTACGGCACCAGAATGTTACATTCGAAGCACTAGCAGCAAGTCTTCCTCCGTATAGAAGACCTAAAGAACCTGCCCCGACAATATGGATATTCATCTAACTACTCCCCCGTTCGTGTAAGTCATCAATTTCTAGTATATATCAGAATAAACCACACCATACAAATAACCCGTTCCGGCGCATTCATATGCGCTAAGAGCGGGTTATTAGCCTTTGCCTCAATTCAGGCTATTCAATTCGTTCCAAGTTTCCATTTGCGTCCATTTTGAACCGGGTTTTTAGTTCTTCTTCCTCTTCATTTAAAAAAGCAAGTCTTCTAGCTCGATCCATAATTTGAATCAATGCCTTGTAATCATCGTTGACAACATGATAGTCTGTCTTCACTTCACTAACTTCCTTTAGTAAACGAGCATTTTCCGAACGAAGTCTAACCAACTCTTCATCCTTCTCACGTAAATTTCGCTCAAGGATTTTGTACTGACGTCCGCTCTCCTGTAATCCGCCTTTCCATTGACGTAAAAACCGAATCACTGCATCGATGGAAAGAGTCTCTTCACTAGCGCCTTCACTCTTGTAGCTCTCAATTTCGAACTCTACAGGAGCCAAGCCTGCCACTTGAGGAACGGAAGAAGATTGTTTTTTGTAATAGCTCCGTTTTTGACGCTGGGATTTAGCCAGACTAATGGCTTCTTCATACTTCTTGCGCACACAACTATTCCATCTGAAACCACATGCAGCCGACGTTCGGCCAATCCGTTCACCAACTTCTTCAAAAGCTGCTAGCTGTGTACTTCCTTCTCGAATGTGACGAAGAGTCACCTCCGCTAAAATCAGATCATCCTCAGCACTCCACGCATCCTGTCTCACTGCTGACATACCATAAAACCCTCCTAACGACATCCTAAAATAACCGTCTTCATACCGTATTAACTCGGTTGCTGAATAAGGTATAAAAGCTGCTTAATTCATTCCTATGCTTCTCATAGAGTTCATAGAATCTATTTGATACTAAAATGTATTTCCAATTTAAATAAAGATCATACGTTTTTTCAGGATTAATAATAAAAATACGGTTTTCTCGCATTCCTCAAGAACATAAATCACACTTATTCAAAATTTCCCACATAATTCGTCAGTTAGGCGTTTACACGATTTTACAACGAAGGTATAATGTACATAGCAATAAGCATTGTCCGTACATACGAAAGGAGGATACGATCGTGGCACGCATGTTTCGAGTACTCGGTTTTTTCACCCTAACCATCGGTTTGATGGCTTTTGCCGGGGACATGGTTGAAATGGCTCTGCTTTTCTTCCTACAGACAGCGTTTTTCGTGATCTTGGGATATTTGAACTTCACGGAGAGAACTTATATTCTTCTCTTCTGGGCTTATATGATCGTGACCTTTACCGGCTTTAGCTATTGGACGATCTTTGAAATGGGCTTACCAGTTTAACATTCCAGAGTAGAAAAACAAGTTAAGAAAGCGATCAGGCAACCCTTTGCCGGTCGCTTTTTTAATGCGCTTACAAGACAAGTGTTGATATTTGAGCAGGACACGTCATATATTGATTAAAATGAAACGATAATGGTTCCTTCGTAAACAGATCTTTTACCGAGGAGGATACTCGATTGCTTTTGCCTAAAACACGCATACATATAATAACTATACTCTGCTTACTACTCATGATAGGATCGGTAGTCAGCCCCAAATCCGGCTTCGCGCTTTCTGAACCGACAGATATCAACTCTGAAGAAGCGAGAAAACTGCTGGAGGACAGTCTCTCTATTGTCGAAATTGATCATGAAATCGAACGGATCGGACAAAAACAGCAGGAACTTGAACAAACACAAAGATCCCTTCAAACAAAAATTACAGACATCGAACAACATATTGAATATCGCCGTGAACAGGCGGGTGTCGTCCTAAGGGCATATTACATGGGTGAACGTGATAACTTGCTGAGCCTTTTATTATCTGCCAAGAGCTTAACCGGATTTTTTAGAATATTGGATTTTTATGAATTGATCATACAAAACGATCAGAATATCTTAATGGCTTACGATCAGCAATACAAAGAACTAGTCTCGGCTCAAACAGAAGCTGAACGTAATGCAGCCCAGCTAATAACTGTGAAGGATAGCCTCATCAAGCAAAGAGAACGAGTCCTCGCACTTGAGAAGCAAGTAGATGGAGCGATTGCTACCAGCAGTAATCCGGAGGCCATGACTAAGTTAATCGAAGAATTTACACTTTACTGGGAAAACGTAGGTATGTATGAGCTTAAACGTCACTTCCGAGCACTAGCGGATGCGATGAACAACCTTCCTACCTTTATTCAAAGCAGTAAAAATATGCTTAAAACCAATGGGAAAGAATATTCAATTAGTATTCATGAAGATGATTTAAATGCGTTCTTACGATCTCAAAATGAGATTTTCAACACTTTTGCATTCCATTTTGAAAATGGAACTATATCTGCTGAGGGAAAAAGCGGAAACTTAACACTACTTATTGAAGGAAAATATACCATCATTAATGATCCGGAGAACGCTATTATGTTTCAGATCGATAAACTGGTGTTTAACAGACTTGAACTGCCCGATACGACCCGCCAGGCGCTCCAAAATGAGTTTGATATGAACTTCTATCCGAAACAACTTGTTTCCTTTGTAAAAGCAACTGAGGTCAGCACGATGGATAACATCTTGTTCGTGAAGCTAGAGCTTGACATGTAAGGCAGCATTCTTGCATGTATGAACAAATTGAATAATCTATTGGCATAATGCTAAGTTAAAAAAGCTGTTCCTTTGTAGAAAAATCTACTCGGAACAGCTTTTTTAAAGTAACTATTATTATTGTGATACAACTTCATAATGCTCACTGAAATCCTCGATCGTTATACGCCCGTACAGAAGATCCGCCGCAGAGACAAAGTAATCCATAAAACCATCATCTCGTCCGAAATTCAGCCTTATAGCTTCTCCGCGTTCCAACAATGTCGAAACACGTCCTGCTATATCTGGTTTTATTTGCGTATAATTGATATCGCTAACAGAAAAATTCTGTACATTAGATAATACTGTTAGTTTCCCCGTGAATTCGGTCCATTCACGTTCTGCATCTTTTGAAGTCATCTCAGAAATCCAGGCCATTGCTAGTGATGATGATTCACTTTGTGCTGTCACTGCATAGCTCCGTGAGCGTACAACAGGTTTTTGTTCATCGGAATGGCTGCCCACAAGAATAAGTTCATATCCTTCAGGAAGGTCTTTACTTAAAGATGAGTACGCTCCAATAGCAATAGAAGCACCTGCGCTTTCATCACTATCCTCACTCTTTAGTATCATCGATCCAGTATCTGTAAGATTAAGCCAGGAATCGCCGATTGGAGGAGCCAACATGGAAAGAACCTCTTTATCAGGCTGTTCTGGATCTCCCCCTAGCGTATATACAGCAGACGCAAAAGTATATGGATCTTCGGGATCAAGCGCAAACACAGGATTATCCCCATGATTTTTCTTGTAATCCGCCCATTCCTCTCTGTTCGCTGGTAATTCAAGTTGTTCTTCTGTCATGCTTAAAGCAAGCACATATGGATCCATATCAAAAGGTATTCCCCATTGATATCCATTCCACTGAACGGGAGGCAGCAATCCCCCGAACAACTGGGAATCAGGTGCAGCCTGTGAAGCGTCAATAGGAAGCAAATAACCCTTAATTGCAAGTGATTTTATCCACTGGCTATCAACTAGCAAAACATCCGGACCTTCACCAAGGTTCATTTTTTGAATAAATAGTTCCTCATTCGAACCTATCGAATCCAATGGTAATATCTCCACTACAGCTCCGGTCTGGTCCATAAACTCTTTGTTCATCTGTTTAAGTTTATGGAGTTCTTTACCCTCTAGCTGCACTGCAACTTGTATTGGCCCCAAATCACTCTCAGGAATATCAGGCGTTTGAGATGGTGGTATAGGATCATTACCCGGAGACTCGTTACCTACATTTTTTGTAAACTCAAAGCTAGGAGATAGGCTTGTTAAAGACAGAAGTAAAATGGCAAATAGGAACCAATAATTTTTCCGTTTCATACCTTTCTCCACTCCTCCTTGAGCTATGTCCTTATTTTACCAGACAAGTAGGGCTCCTGTCCTACCTTTTTTATAGATAAAGAAGACTATTATTTTCCAGTTCGAGTAGATAGATACTATATTTTCCCATATAAAAAGGCTAACAGAGTTTTTCAACTCCAGTTAGCCGCTTTCAAATTCATCATTTCCCGGAAAATAGTATTTACAACAAATCAGCTGCGAGCTGTGCCAGTTTGGATCGTTCGCCTTTTGTCAGGGTTATATGACCACTTAGTCCCTCCTGTTTAAAACGTTCTACAACATAGGTCAGTCCATTACTAACGGCATCTAGATAAGGATGGTCGATCTGTTCCGGATCTCCCATCAAAATTACTTTACTACCTTCCCCAGCACGGGAAACGATCGTCTTCACTTCATGTCTTGATAAATTCTGTGCCTCATCCACAATAATAAATTGTCCTGGAATAGAGCGCCCGCGAATATATGTCAGTGCTTCAACGTGAATGCTGCCCAGTCCCATTAATATTTTATCAATGTCACCTGATTTTTTGGTGTCAAACAGAAATTCCAAGTTATCGTAGATCGGCTGCATCCAGGGCCGCAGCTTCTCATCTTTTTCACCAGGTAAATATCCTATGTCTTTCCCCATAGGCACGACTGGCCTGGCTATCAACAATTTTTTATACTTATGGTCATCTTCCACTTTACACAAACCTGCAGCTAAAGCGAGTAATGTTTTACCAGTCCCAGCTTTCCCTGTAATAGTTACCAGCGGTATATCATCGTTTAATAGCAGTTCAAGCGCCATTCGCTGTTGGGCATTTCGTGCAGATATCCCCCACACTGGATCATTGCTGAGATAAAGAGGTTCAAGTCTTGTCGCATCCGTACTGACACGAAGTAATGCTGATTTCCCTGTTCCCATCTCATCCTTAAGAATGACAAACTCATTTGGGTAAAGTGTATAAGGTAGTTGTAGTGGTTTAATCGGTAAAAATCGGTAGCTATAGAACTCATCTATGACAGAGGGGTGTACTTTTAGTGTGGTGTGGCCTGCATACAACTCGCTTGGATCAGCTGTCCTGTCAGACAAATAGTCTTCTGCCGTCACTCCAAGCACATCCGCCTTGATTCTGACGAGCACATCTTTACTGACCAATATGACGGGTCGAGGCTGATCCTTAGGATCTTCCTCTAATTTATAATTCAATGCGACTGCCAGAATTCGATTATCGTTCGAGGCCTCGCAAAACATCTCCTGTACCTTCACAAAGCTGCGGTGGTTCAGCTCTACCTTAAGTCTACCTCCATGTTCCAAAGGGACGCCATCATGCAGTTGTCCCTTTTCTCGAAGGCTGTCCAGCAGACGCGACACGGAGCGAGCATTCCTTCCGAGTTCATCAGCATTTCGCTTCTTGGAGTCGATTTCTTCTAACACAACCGCAGGTATGACTACTTCATGCTCCTCAAATGCAAATATTGCATTGGGATCGTGCAGCAGAACGTTGGTATCCAATACAAATATTTTCTTCATCGTATCCCCTCCACTGCTTCATTACACACTCCACCACTTTGCGAGAACAAAACGATGTTCATTAACGTTGTATGTCCATCACCTCCCTGTCGGAATTACATAAGATTATAGGTCGATAGCTTACGGTTTATGACATTATATTCTTTCTAACGACAGTGAACCAGGCTACATACAGCAAAGATCTTCATGAATATACTAAAAAAGCCTAGTGATTACATCACTAGGCTTTTCGCATGGCAGCAAATACTTGTCCGTCGAGCATTTTCGCTGCTTGTTCGTCATGAATTTTAATATATTCAGGTGAAGACGCCAGTTGAATCCCATGAAAGAGTGCATTTCGCACAAATTCAACATGAATGTCGAAACAACACATATCAAACGGCACACCATTTAATGGATCCTGCCGAACTTCGGCACGGCCGTTTATGGCAAATACATGCTCGTCTCCAAATACCGTTATCGTAACAAGCGGATTATTCTTTATGTTTGCTACGAGTCTTGATCGATGGTCGATCGTCAGCCGGAGTGTTTGGGCATCCACAGGATATACCCATGAAACAACACTTGAAGTTGGACCGCCGGATTCAGCATCCACCGTGTTCAACAAAACGAATGTTTCCGACTGCATCTTCTGTATCAAAGTTTCCGTTAATTGTGTAGTATGCTGGGACATCATACCGGCCTCCTGTACAATGAACATCTGTTTGTTACATTGTATTATATCACAGGGTAAAACTTGCCTTCAATTATCACGGGTTAGATACAGAATCTGTATTTGTCTCTTCTGGCTCATTCATATGCTTACCAGCCAGTTCATCCTTGAGCGCCTGCTTGGCTTCCGCAAGCTCACTTTCATTAATGTATACGAAAGGACTTCTCCATTCACCAGTAACCGGCATGAACTTCACGTTATCTTTATTAATATCGTAATAAGCTTTAATCATGTTTTTCAACTGATCTTTTTCAAGGTCGGTTTTCATGTTATCGTCTACGGCATCAAGAACTTTAAATACCTTCGTTGCTCCGCCGAACGATTTCATTTGATCTATTAACGAATGAAGCACTTCACTCTGACGAGCATTTCGGTCAAAGTCATTGGACTCCTTCGTTTTCGGATTACAGTTCATCGATTTCCGGTAACGTACATAATCCAGCGCCTCTTTCCCATCAAGTTTCTGTGGGCCGGCTTTAAGATTAATATCGGTACCATCAACAGAGTCACGATGACACATATTGTATTGAACATTCACATTGACACCGCCCAAGGCATCCACGACATCACGGAATGCTTGGAAATCAAGTACGGTAACATAGTCAATGTCTACGTCGAGGTATTTTCCAAGCATTGTCTTCATCTCATCCTCAGCCGAAGTTCCGCCGTCCTTCTCTTGCGACTTAAAGGTAGTATAGAATGAATTCAATTTCCGATTGGAATTATAACCTTCCAACTGTATATTCGTATCACGTGGCAATGAAACTAGCGTAGCAGAGTTCGTCTCAGGATTCATGGATACAACCATCATGACATCCGTCAGATAAGTTTGATGCTTAGGACGATAATCTGTACCCAGAATCAGCATCGTAATCGGTTTTACGGTAGCAGCCTTCTCAGGAGGTACTGGCGTATTATTGCCTGTATCCAATACTCCGTTCTCTGCCTTGAAATATAAACTTCCCGCATAAATGACTACACCCAAAACAGCTAGCAACACAATTATTAAAATAGCTTTAAAAAATGATTTCACACCGCTTTTTTTCTTGCGAGGCGGCTTCTTTTTGCTTACTCCCCCGTTTTTGGCTCTCGGAGGGAGACTACTATGACCAGAATTCATATCATAAACACCTTTTTCATTCAATTTAGATGAATGTCCGATAAACGCCCCCAGTTGGAGGCATTTACCGGACCATGTGCACTTCTCTCTCTTATTAACGAAGGTGACTGACAAAAAGTTGCCTTATCAACTTGCAGGTTGTAAATTAGTGTGTCTTCGGTTCCGTCTGAGATTTCTTCTTCTGACGGTCTTCTACAAAATAGCGAATCCGTACCATCAACATCAATGCGACAGCAACGAGTAGACATTGGATTATTGGCAGCTTATCAACTTGGAAGATGAGCAGCATGCCGGAGCCCAGTGCCATTAAGATATACAGGAGAACTTCTTTTAAGATCGGAAGTTTCTGCTTTACCCGGAATACCTTGTTGTACACATACGTAATCAGCACAAAAATGATGATATAGGAAACGATAGGATGCGCGGCAAACCAGGCTTGCATAATAGGTTCACTCCTTTACGATAGGAACACATTTAGCGACTTCTATCTTTAAAAGAAGGTTGCTCTCTCTATTATAGATTCGCTTCAGCCATTTTACGATGTTTTTCTGCACGTTCACGTTCACTTTTATTCAAAATCTTCTTACGAAGACGAACAGATTTCGGTGTAATCTCACAATATTCATCATCGTTCAAGTATTCCAGCGCTTGTTCCAGAGAGAACACACGAGGAGTCTTCATCTTAACCGTATCATCTTTCGTAGCAGAACGCACGTTAGTAAGCTGCTTCTCTTTACAGATGTTTACCACAATATCGTTATCACGCGTATGCTCACCAACGATCATACCTTCGTAGATCTCAGTACCTGGCTCCAAGAATAATGTACCGCGGTCTTCTACAGACATCATACCATAGAATGTAGTCGTTCCATTCTCAGTGGATACGAGAACACCTTGGTGACGTCCGCCAACTTGTCCACCATGAAGTGGTCCGTAGCTGTCGAACGCATGGTTCATTACACCATAACCACGTGTCAATGTTAGGAAGTGTGTGCGGTAACCAATCAATCCACGAGCCGGAACCAAGAATTCAAGACGAACTTGGCCGCCACCGTTATTAATCATGTTAACCATCTCAGCTTTACGAGAACCTAGACTTTCCATAATCGCACCCATGCTGTCTTCTGGTACGTCGATCATCAGACGTTCAATCGGCTCCATTTTAACACCATCGATTTCTTTTACGATAACTTCAGGCTTGGAAACCTGTAGCTCATAACCTTCACGACGCATGTTCTCAATAAGAATAGTAAGGTGAAGTTCACCACGACCCGATACAATGAAAGCGTCAGGGCTTTCAGTCTCATCTACACGAAGGCTGACATCTGTCTCCAGCTCTTTGAAGAGACGTTCACGAAGTTTACGAGAAGTAACCCATTTACCTTCGCGACCTGCAAACGGACTGTTGTTAACAAGGAACGTCATTTGCAGTGTAGGCTCATCAATCTTAAGGACTGGAAGAGCTTCCGGATGCTGCGGATCAGCAATTGTTTCACCGATATTAATGTCTTTAATACCAGCGATGGCAACGATGTCACCCGCACCAGCTTCGGCGATCTCAACACGCTTAAGTCCTTGGAAGCCGAATAACTTCTCAATACGAGCTGTCTTGCTCGAACCATCACGCATCATAACAGCAACGGATTGACCTTGTTTGATAACACCACGGTTAACACGGCCAACCGCAATACGTCCCAGGTACTCGTTATAATCCATCAATGTCACAAGGAATTGTAAAGGCTCATCCACTTTCTCTGTAGGAGAAGGAATGTGATCGATAATCGTTTCATACAGAGCAAGCATGTTATCATCTTGTTTCTCTGGATCCATACTCGATGTACCATTAAGAGCCGATGCATACACAACAGGGAATTCCAGTTGATCGTCATTTGCGCCAAGCTCGATAAACAGGTCAAGAACCTCATCTATAACTTCCGACGGGCGAGCTGCCGGACGGTCGATTTTATTAACAACAACAATAGGTGTCAGGTTATGCGCAAGCGCCTTGCCCAGTACGAACTTCGTCTGAGGCATGCAACCTTCATAAGCGTCAACGACAAGAAGCACACCGTCAACCATCTTCATGATACGTTCCACTTCACCGCCAAAGTCAGCGTGTCCTGGTGTATCCACGATATTAATCAGGAAATCTTTATAGGTAATGGCTGTGTTTTTAGCCAAAATGGTAATTCCACGTTCACGCTCAATGTCATTGGAGTCCATCGCCCGCTCCTGCACGGTCTCGTGTTCCCGGAAAATTCCGGATTGTTGCAGTAGCTGGTCGACTAGTGTCGTTTTACCATGGTCAACGTGGGCAATAATTGCGATGTTGCGAATCTGATCTCTCGATTGCATAAATATATCTCAAATCCCTTCTTTTCGAATAAGCCATCAAAATAAGCGCCAGGGCGTTAATGCCAACCGACGCTTCAACATAACCATTATTTTATAGGTAAACGGATATAGAAATCAAGTCTTTTCAGAAAATTTCCAGTAATATTACCACCCTCTACTCCATTTGCCGCCCTTCGTACGTTTACGTCTGTAGATTAGCCAGATCCCAGCTGCGATTAATACAAAAGCAATGATGTACATAGCTCCAGTATATAACCATGTAAAAATAAAGATCAAAGCGGTTAGTAACGTAAGTCCAAGTGAGATGGGTAGAGCTGCCGCTGGACGCGGTGTTTCGCATACATAGTATTCATATAGCCCGACAGCGACACCAAAAATCAGAAGTGGCCACAGAGAGCCCATCAAGCTCCATCCCCAAATGCTGCAAATGAGGAACAGCAGTCCATAGACTGTTAAGATCCCCGCAGGAATTAAAATTGCAGCCGAGACGCGACGACCAAAATACAATACATGAAGAAGTAGCCCTGGAACGAGAAGGACTAGCGGCCAAAAAGTGCGCCCTAAAAATCCGAACACCCCTAACTTACCGAGCAAAATCACAACACCTGCCGCAACAATAAACACGCCGAGCATTAAATCTTTTTTGGAGGACATCTCATCACCCTCTTTATTTAATATGTATGTTCACTGGTTCAATAAAGATAAAGTAGTTACCTTAATTTTATCCGAAACCGACAAAAAAAACCATATACCGAGCTTGTACCTTATAAAAAAACGCCCCCATGGTTAGATACCAGCTGACACAGCCACCATCTAATAAGGGACGGTTCAATTATGATAACCTACTGGGCAATTTTTTATTGTGATTCAGTTATGTTCTTCTAAAATTCAATGTCTTGAATCCACTAACACTTATAACTAATAACGCCAATGCAGCGGGTAATATCACGTGAGAATGGGGTAACCAATAGGTAAGTATAACTCCCGTCTTAGCGTCTTGTAGGATCATTTCTCCTGCGGTATAAGCTAAAATACCGGCGCCAATGTAGAGAAGAACTGGGAATTTTTGGAGTAATAAAGAGATAAGTCCACTTCCCCATACGACAATAGGGATGCTTAACACGATACCAATCATAATGATAGCCAAGTCACCGTTGGCAAGCCCGGCTATAGCTAGTACATTATCCAGACTCATGACTAAGTCAGCAATAAGTATTGTAATGATCGCTCTCCACATGGATGAAGATTCTGAAACACGGATGTTTTCTCCATGTTGATCAGCCAAGAGCTTAAATGAAATCCACAACAACAGCAGAGCCCCACCTGCTTGTATGTAAGGAATCTTTAGAAGCAATACGGCACCAAATGTGAGAACACAGCGAAGTATAACTGCACCAAAGGTACCAATCCACACCGCTCTTTTCTTATTTTTCTCAGGAAGATCTTTGCTTGCCATAGCAATTACCAAGGCGTTGTCACCGCTTAGCACCAGGTTAATGATTAATATTTGCACTAAAAGCCATATCGTCTCCACTAGACAACCCCCTCCCCCTCTACACATATGTTTCTAATGGTCAATCTATGCTTGCATGAACGAAAAAATAAGCCTATAATAAATCCACTTTGTTCTAAAGGTGGAACCGTAACGATAGAGGAGTGACATCACATGGAAACCACAGGAGCGGATTTTTTCTTAGCTTTAATTAACATCGTGTTTTTGGACCTCGTGTTAGCTGGAGACAATGCTATAGTCATCGGATTAGCAGCCCGAAATCTTCAACCGGCAACTCAGAAAAAAGCGATTATTTACGGGACAGCTGGTGCAGTCGTTCTGAGAATCATAGCAACCATTCTCATGGTTTCGCTGCTTAAGGTACCATGGCTAATGCTTATCGGGGGAATTCTGCTCATCGGCATAGCGTACAAGCTTCTTACCGATGAAAATGATCACTCGGATATCAAGGCTGGCAAGAGTCTCGGCGCTGCCATTCGAACGATCATTATTGCTGATGCTGCCATGGGCTTAGATAATGTACTTGCTGTAGCAGGTGCGGCTAAACATAACATGCTGCTCGTTACCATCGGCCTCCTCATCAGCGTGCCTATTGTCGTATGGGGCAGTACACTATTCATAAAACTCATCAATCGCTTCCCTTGGATCATCTACTTAGGAGCAGCTGTGCTAGGCTTTACAGCTTCCTCCATGATCACTGACGAAATACATTTCAAGGTGTTTTTCGATACCCATGTAATGATCCGATATCTCTTTATTGCTGCGGTTATCGTTGGGGTTTTGGCTGCAGGTCATTTCAAGAAGAGAGCATCAAAGCTTCAGCGCGAGCAAACATCTTAAACTTTTTAAACAACCAAAAAAAGGACTTCTCTGCCTTTAAGCAGTGAAGTCCTTTTTTGTCTATGGAAGATACTCTTAGAACCATTCCTCTTTTACAACTTCATCCTGAATCTCATTATCGTTCTTGGTCATCTTCATTCCATTCTTTAAAATGATTGTCTCTGTCTTCTCAACCGCGATATTAATCTTTTCTGGTAAGTCGGTCAATGAGCTTTCGATACTCTCCACAATCCGGAGATTTGGATTAGTCGTTGGCGATTTAGGAACGAATAATGTGCAGCAATCCTCATAGGGGAGAATAGATGTCTCATATGTCCCAATTTCCTTCGCCAAGTTTACGATATCATTCTTATCCGTCGTAACAAGTGGACGTAATATAGGTAAGTCGGTAGCTTTACCTATTACATTCATACTAGATAGTGTCTGACTAGCCACTTGGCCTAGACTGTCACCGGTGACAATGGCAAGCGCACCTTCACGTTCAGCGATCATGGTCGTAATGCGAAGCATTGCACGGCGCATAAGAGTAATCATTAACTTGTCCTGACCTAGGCCTGTAAAAGATGTTTGCACATCGGTAAACGGAACCAGATGGAGCTTAATTCTTCCAGCGTAACTGGACAATATTCTAGTCAGCTCAATAACTTTGTCTTTGGCAAGCTGACTTGTGTACGGATAGCTATAAAAATGCACGCATTCAATCTCAAGTCCTCTCCGCATCGCGGACCAGGCAGCAACTGGACTGTCGATCCCCCCGGAAAGAAGCAGCATCGCCTTACCGTTCGTACCAAGCGGATATCCCCCGACGGCGGGTATGGCCTCGTAAAAAAGATATGTTTGATCTTCCCGAATTTCAACCTTGAGCTCAATTTGAGGTTGCTTAACCTGTACTTTTAGCTGTGGATAGGTCTTAAGCAATGGAGAGCCGATTAGATGATTCATCTCGTGAGATGAATGAGGAAACTTCTTCCACACACGTCTAGCATTCACCTTAAATGTCGTGCCATCCGAAAGTTCAGATTTACCTATAAAGTCCACTGCCGTTTCGATAATGGCATCGAGCTCGGTAGGACTGACTCTTACAGGGCTGATAGATACAAGTCCAAACACTTTCCGTAGTACATTAATTAACGCATCTGGAGATTCCCCGTTCAGCTCTACATACATTCTTCCATATTCCTTCAAAATCTTAGCTTTAGGAAATGGTCTTATTACAGACCTTACATGATTGAACATAGACTTCTCGAATCGGTTACGGTTTCTCCCTTTTAAGGTAAATTCTCCAAACCGGAGAAGTAGCATGTCATAAGTGATATTCAAAATGATGTTACCCCCTCTTTACAGTTAAGGGACGAAGCTTTTCGACAGACTGGTGAAGTGCATGAACCAAGCGATTGGCATCGTCCTCAGTATGCTCCCAGCCCAGGCTGATACGAATCCCACTTGCAGCCAGTTCCTTGTCCTTGCCCATGGCTGTTAAGACCCGACTTGGTTCACTATTCTTGGAAGAGCAGGCCGATTTAGTTGAAACGAGCATGCCTAACTCCTCAAGGGTATGAACCAATACTTCAGGCTTCAGGCCAGGATATGAGAAATGAACAATGTGAGGCGCCCCCTGCCTGCTACTGTTCAGTACAAATTCTGGTATATTGCGAATTTCCTCCAAGAGCAAATTACGCAACTTGCCTATTTTATCACAAAATTGTTCCTGACGCTCCTGTGCAAGTCTCATTGCTTTCGCTACAGCTACCGCAGCCGCAACATTTTCGGTTCCCGGTCTCTGTCCATTTTCCTGAGAGCCACCAGCTAACAACGGAAACAACGTCACACCTTGCCTAACGTATAATATTCCTGCACCTTTGGGCCCCTTAAATTTGTGTGCAGAGAGCGTGTATAGATCGGCCTTCCAATCTTTTAGTGATACTGGAAGCTTTCCAAAACCTTGAACGCCGTCCACATGAAATAATGTGCGACTATTCTTTGCTTTAATTAAGTTACCGATCTCGGCTAAAGGCTGGATCGTGCCCGTTTCATTGTTCACATGCATTATACTTACCAATACCGTATCTTTTCTTACTGCTTCCGAAATCTGTTGTAAGTCAACCACACCATTTTCATCTACAGGCAGGTATGTAACTTCCCATCCTAATCCTTCAAGCTGCTTAAAACATTCATATACCGATGGATGTTCTGTTTTCGTTGTAATTAAATGCTGTCCTCGTGAACGATACTGAATCGCAGCACCCTTAATCGCTATATTATTCCCCTCTGTTGCTCCAGAAGTGAACACAATTTCTGAAGGCTGAACTTCTAATGTTGCAGCACATACTTCCCTAGCCCGCTTCAGTAATTTCGCAGCATCTTCCCCTGCTTGGTGTAGGGCTGATGGGTTGCCATAATGCTGTTTCATAATTTCAGCCATCGTCTCCACAACTTCTTTATATGGTGGAGTAGTAGCAGCGTGATCCCAATATAACATTGCTTGTAATCCCCTTTCTTTTTTTTCAGCAACAAAAGGATCAAACGGTACAGCTGGATCGAGCACTTAGCTCGCCGCATTCCCCCGTTTGATCCTTTACACACATGTATCTTTAGAGGCTACGCCTCGTATTTCGTACGTGCATTCATCACTTTATGAATGTAAGCTTGAGTCTCAGCTGGAAGTTGGTGCGACTGGGCCAAGAGCTCTTCATCATTCGTTACACCTAATCGCGTCACACGAGATGGGCCTGCGTTATAAGCAGCCAAAGCCATAGCGATCTCTCCGCCAAACTTTTGCAGTTGATAAGACAAATATTTAGTGCCGCCTTCGATGTTCTGCGCAGGATCGAAAGAATTGCTGACACCAAGTCCACGAGCTGTACCGTCCATCAGTTGCATTAAGCCTTTAGCTCCAGCTGAAGATACTGCACTCGGATTAAATGATGATTCTGTATCAATGACTGCCTTGATAAGGGATGTAGGCACTCCGTATTTTTCCCCTGCAGCTGCAATTAATTCTTCATATGTCGATCTAACTGAAGCTACCTCGGAATGATCTGCAACAGGCACCGATGAGGAAGCTGTCACTTGTTCCGTCGTCTGTTCTTCATTGTCCGCAACGCCAAGCTGTTGCCACAACAAACCGTCCTCCCAAGTAACACCCGGAGCTAATTTTACCGTTGTGCCCGAAGGAATTGATGTACCACTGTTCATCATGCTCGTTAGTACAGATGCAAAATCCCCGCTGCTCTCTACTGTTCCGAGATTCTGCGCCGCGCTCAAAGTACCGCTGGTCATGGAACGCTGTAATTCTACCATACTTCTCGCTGATGCCAGATCAATCTGCATGTCATTCATCACATCTTCCTGTAAGGTTTCATTTTCCATTTTACATCCTTTCAGGACAATCTGCTACACTCTTCTACAAAAAAAGACGATTTCCCTTATCTTGCATAGAGAAATCGTCTGCTATAGCTCATTCATTATTTAGCGAACAAATAAACTAAGGAAAAAATAACTTATTGTAGCTAAGATACCTAACCCCATCGCCCAAGATCCGAGCGTCTTACTGCCTTGGCTATACGCATAATAACCAATGACTGCTGCAACAGGTCCAAGAATTACGGACCACATAAACAATGCTGCAATAGCAATCACCAAACCAATAAAACCAGAAATACTACCAGTCGATTCTTCGCTAATTATTTCATGATCTGCATGATTGCTTTTGCGAACTTCTCTGCCCACAGGCGGAGCAACCTCAGCGGCATACTCCTCATGATGAGCCTTACGGGGATAATCCACCCGGCTACGGTTGGTGTCAACCACCTTTAGTTTATTTTTCTTATGTTTCTTCTTGCCCATGCTGTCACCTCCATGTGGTTATAAGACCAGAAAAGGACTTCGCTTACGCTTTCGGTTTAAACGTTAAGCAGCATGTTGCCGAGGATGTCCCCGCTTGATCTTGGTGATTGTTAACAAAGTCCTCATTGGCAATTTCAGCATTTAAATGGACATTGGCATGTCGGTCAATCTCAATCATGATCATTTCAGCGCGGCATACATTCTGTTCGCCCCAATAACTGCAGTTGCTAACACTGCATTTAACATATGGTTTGGCTTCGTTGGCCATTAGTATCACCTCATCTACATTTTCTCCGCATCGCGTAAGGTATATTCACTTTAGGCACTGTCAGTTCGTGTTAGGACGCAAAAAAGAGATGCTCAGTTGGCATCTCTTCATCTGTTCATACTCACAATATAAAAAATATCTATGCACAAAATTAAGCGTGCTTTCTTTCAGCCTGCATACGACGTGCCGTCAAATAATCACTTTCATAATAATTCAGATCATCACGAAGTTCTTCGTAAATTTTCGTAATATCCATGATCACATCTCTCGCAGAGCGGATAGGTTTCTTACGGAACCTAATTGCATCCTGACCCGTGTAAGCATAACGACCATCCTCAGAATAACTTTCATTTTTAGGGTAAAAGAAACTGTTCACACAGCTATGATAAACGCGATACAACTCTTTTTCAGCAAATTCCGTATCAAAGTTAGGACGTCGCTCGACAATACCTAGTTTCTCGAAAGACACCTCCGAAAAAGTTAACAAATGACGAAGGTCAGAAAGAAATCCTTTGTAAAAATGAATGGTCTCTTCATCCTGTTCTGCAGCTAATTGAGGCAAGGTATGTTCATTCAAAAACAATTCCATGGTGCTTACTGCGGATTTGAGCTTTTCCCTTGTCTCCGCACACAGTTGCTGAAGATTATCTGCTGGCATTACGGTTGCTCCCCCTTAAACGATTAGTGACCGCTTCAACTCATGCCTGCGATCAAAGATTATGTACTATCCTATCATAAAATATGGCTTTCCGAAATCTAAAATGAATACACTTTCAAGGAATTTCGAAGATTAATTTGTGCTATTGAAAACAATTCTCCGCTCACACGCAACGAACACGCATAAAATCCGCTCTTAATCCCAACGATATAAGGAAAATAAAAGTCCATCTGTAAGGAGAATGAGCATGAATTCACGACGCCTATGGAGTGTTATAGGAACAGTTGCTGTCTTAGGGCTGTTCGTTATTTTTTTAATGATTCCAGACCCAAATCTTCCAGAACATTCTTATGAAGCACAAAAAAAACCGTTGCCAGCAAAGGAAGAAGGTCACTTTAAACAAGCAACGATAACAGGTGATCTCAATTCTACCGATCAGTTCAGCCGAATGGATGCTAAACAGCATTTACAAATCATATTAAAACAGGACAAGATTCACAAACCGGATCAAATCATAAAATCAGTCAAAGATCATCAAAGGACTCACGATCACTTCGAGAAATTTATTTGGTATGATCTTAAGAATAACAAAGAGTCTGTAGTCAACATCAAGGAGCGGAATTGGAGCACTCAGGACAAACAACAAATTCAGCAGCATTTAAAACGTGCTCATCAAAATTTAAAAGCTAAAAAATCCTATGAGTCACCTAAATTTAATTTGAGTGGTGAACCTTATTTCGTTATTGCTGAACTTTCGGAAGATCATAAGTACGGAGCTGCCGCAATGATCAACCTGAAGGTGCTCAAGGAAGTAACGAATCATCAGAAGCGAAATCTGCGGATGATTCCTTATCCGAAAGAAGGAAAATTCAAGGTGGAATCTGTTCACAGCGACACTCTCAAGGACATTACAGTGAAGACAGGACATGACAATGAAAAGGCAAGTCATTTTTATGAGAACGAAATTGTTATCCGCTTTTCTAAAGAACCAACCGAGAAGGAGTTAAAGCAGATAAGCAAAGAGATATCCGGTGAGATTCCACGTAAACTTGGTTATGCCTATGTCTTCAGATCTGATCGGATGGATTACAAAGCACTCCACACCTACTTTAGTGAAAAATGGAGTACTCAATACGCGGAACCTCATTTTATGTATTTAACGAATGATTCCAATGATCCATTCACGGAAAATGTGAATATCCCGAATGATCTACTATTCTCAGAATATCAGTGGAATCTTCCAGCAATCGAAACCAATCGGGGCTGGAACTTGTCTAAGGGGAGCAAAGACGTAATTATAGCCGTTGTTGATACGGGGGTCGATCTAAATCATACCGATTTAGCAGGACAGCTTGTACCAGGTTATAACGTAGTGGACCCTAAAAAAGATCCCGAAGATGATGTCGGACATGGCACTCATGTAGCTGGCATTATCGGCGCATTGGTGAACAATCGAGAAGGTGTAGCTGGAGTGAGCTGGTATAACAAAATCATGCCAGTTAAGGCTCTTGACGGAAGCGGATCAGGCACAACCTATGCTGTTGCTGAAGGTATTATATGGGCAACTGACAATGGAGCTAAGATCATTAATATGAGTCTTGGCAACTATGCAGATTCTCAATTTCTGCATGATGCTATTAAATATGCATATGACCGTGATGTACTCCTTGTGGCAGCTTCAGGCAACGATAATACAGAGCGACCAGGTTATCCTGCAGCCTATCCAGAAGTATTAGCCGTCGGTGCCACCAATCAAGATATGACTCGAGCGGACTATTCAAACTACGGAGATTATATCGATGTAACTGCACCCGGAACAAATATCGCAAGTACTTATCCGGGGAATCAATATGCTGCTCTATCTGGTACATCTATGGCAAGTCCTCATGTAGCCGCTATGGCGGGACTTATTCGCTCATTAAACCCTGAGCTGTCCAACCAGGAGGTTATGGACCTTATGAAGTCACAAGCTGTAGATCTTGGTGACAAAGGGAAAGATAAATATTTCGGAAATGGCCAGGTTGATGTATTCCGATCATTACAAGCTGCAGACTATCAGAGTAGACCTATACAATTATGGCCACAGAATGTTCTCCAGCGGCTTCAACAAGAACTTCAGCGTACAAATAATTCCGATAATAACAAGTAAGACAAAGGTGACCCCTAAGCCATTTCGGCCTTTCGGGTCACCTTTTTATACGTTAGAGTGGATAACGTCAACATTCCCTATGTGTTAATCAATGACGTTTACCAGCCTAATAACCCGGTAATTACAAGGAAAGTAATTATTTTTTACTCCGGGCACGTGAAACTTTAGCGGAACGTTTCTTAGGCGATGATTTACCTGAAACGCTTACGCCTCCTCCTACTACCTCTTCATTTTCCCATTTGTAAATATGCTGTTGTACTGGAACACAATGTACCTTATCTACCACTTTAATCGGATGAATAACAGGAACAATTTGTGGTACAAAATGATCTCTAACAATAACGATTGGCTCGCATACAATCGGTGATACCGGTGGGCAAAAACTTGGGCAATTTGTTTCACAAGACATTGCTAGCCACTTCCTTTCCGTTGATGATATTAGCTTATTATTCAAAGGGCTAACTGGTATGGACGTTTGTCTGTTAATAGCATCTACATACAAAAATTGAAGCATTTGCCCGGGTAGAAGAGAATATTCAAAAGAAAAAACGCGCATCCTTTCGTTTGACCTGTTAAGGTCAGCCAAAAAGATACGCGTTATAATCATGCATATACCAGGGTAAAACCATTAGAAACACTGTTGCAGTTAAGAAAGTTTACCATAAGCCGGGTTCTGTGCTTTTCGTGGTCATAACGGGAACTACCCTGCCACCTTAAGCGACAATCATCTATCTAGGCCGAACATTACTGAACGGCTCCAGCGACCAACCCAGACGCGCCTCGGGCTAAGGCTGCTTCCTCGAAAGAAGCTGCGTCCCATTAGGTCTTGCTCCAGGTGGGGTTTACCAGGAACGAAGTCACCAGCGTTCCTCGGGGTCTCTTACACCTCGGTTCCATCCTTGCCTGTGCCGCAAGCGGCCATCGGCGGTCCATTTCTGTGGCACTATCCTTCAACTCGCGCTGACTGGACGTTATCCAGCACCCTGCCCTGTGGAGCCCGGACTTTCCTCTCGCGGCTCTCGCCGCCAGCGATTGTCTGTTAAACTTTCCGGACAACACTTGATAGTATACAAGGATTTCAGATTGGATACAACCCCTTAATCATTAGCATTCCAAGAGGAAAGTTCCAGCACTTCCTTTTACTATCTCCCATTTTCCCCGGCTATCTTTATTTTCTTACATAAACCGAAAAGGTTCCGTATTGATCGTGGAAGCTATGACCCGAGTTTCATATCGATGATCTTTTAATTTCGCTTCCATCCATTCCGTTACTTTTGTCTTCATAATTTTCTCAGCGTTATGACCAGGATCAATGATAGCAAGTCCAGCAGCCAGAGCATCTTGAGCCGTATGGTAGTCAATATCTCCCGTTACCAGTACGTCAGCCCCTTTAAACAACACACTGTTCATAAAGCTACCACCCGAGCCTCCGATTACTGCCGCCTTTTTAATAATGCGATCAAGATCTCCAACTACACGTACATATGGAACGTCTAGCCTTTCTTTAACCTTGTCAACTAATGCAGCGAGTGTTACGGGTTCATTTAGTTTTCCAATCCGTCCTAAGCCTAACGAGCGTCCTTTTAGATCCAATGGATATAAATCATATGCAACTTCCTCATAAGGGTGAGCTTTAAGCATCGCTTGCACCACTTTATTTCGTACGTTCAGTGGAACAATGGTCTCGATACGCACTTCATCAACCCGTTCCAGCTTACCTTGTTTACCGACAAAAGGATCCGTACCTTCCCCTGGAATAAAAGTGCCGAAGCCCTCTATGTTAAAACTGCAATGACTGTAATTACCGATTGCCCCGGCTCCTGCATTGAGTAGCGCATCCAGCACTTCCTGGTGATGACTTTTCGGTACAAACACAACTAATTTAGATAGCTGTTCTGTATGTACATCGTGAATCGGTGAAGTATTCACCATATCGAGCGCTTCAGCCATCCAATCATTCATGCCGCCCTCTGTCACATCTAGATTGGTATGACTTATATATACGGCGATATCGTTCTTAATCAGCTTTTCATATACTTTGCCCATCGGCGAGTCTGTTTGTAGCTGTTTCAAAGGCCGATAAATAATCGCATGATGAGCTATGATCAGATCGGCTCCCAGTTCGATAGCCTCTTCAACGACCTCCTCATTCACATCCAGCGCAACTAAAACCGTCTTGATTTCTTTTTGCAATGTGCCCAGCTGTAAACCGATCCGGTCATCCGGCATTGCAACATGCTTCGGAGCCAGCTGTTCCATATATTGTATTACAGTTTGTCCTTTGGCAAACATGCCAGCACCTCCTCAATTTTTTTGATATCAGCTCTGATATGTGCGGACTTCTCTTCAGCAGAAGCCAGCTCGGATTTCGATAAGGAACGCAGTATGCTGTTCAACTTATTGATCTCTGATTTCCATTTGGCATGAAATATAGGGTTTGGTCGCTTTATAAGCCATGGGCCCATTCGGAGAAGCCAATCTGTCGATAGAACAAGGCCTCCATCAAGAGTTCGTTCTGCATACAACGCCTCGTTCGTAATTTCAATGCCCTCTTGCTCTGATGGGACTGCAATTAGAACTTCGTATATCTTGCCATCTTCCTCCATAATATGTTCATTAATGAGCACCCAATGATGAGCTAAAAGCCATTTACGAAGGATATCCTCACCTACATTTGGCTGAAGGACCAACCTACTTACCCCGTTCAGCTTCTCTACACCTCGATCAAGTATAGAAGCAATTAACCCTCCGCCCATTCCGGAAATTGTTATTACATCTACTTCACCTGACTTTAATACATCTAAGCCATCACCAAGGCGGACAGATACGGTCTCAGTTAATCCAGCCTCTTGGATCTGTTTGTAAGCCGCTTGATACGGTCCCTTATTCACTTCACCAGCTATAGCTGAGACACAAGTCCCGGTCTCCACAGCCGCTGTTGGTAGAAGTGCATGATCAGACCCAATATCGGCAAGTCGGCTGCCCTGAGGGATATGATCCAATATTAACTGCAAACGATTCGATAATTTCATGATGACACCCACACAATCCTATTTTTTCGTAACAAGTTATACCTGAATTCAGACTCATTCAATACCCTATCAAACAGTACCGCAAACTGCAAATCATATCCTGATAACTTTCCATTTCACAGCATAATCACTGATCAAAACAGATGGAAGTAATTTGCAATACCTAAGAAAAAGAGCTAAAATAAAGACCAATACGACAAATCAAGGAAATTAAACCATAACCAAGAAAATCATTAACTGCAGCGAAACATTTATTTCTTATCCTAGTATAGGCATCATTACTGCCTTCTATATATCTGTTTATTAAGATTTTTATTATCAATTTAATAAAAATGGGACCTGCTGCGAAATATCTGCAGAAGGTCCCATAGCATAGTCCTATTCGAGAAAATCTTTCAACCGCTTGCTACGGCTTGGATGACGAAGTTTACGAAGCGCCTTAGCTTCGATTTGACGGATCCGTTCACGGGTAACGCCAAACACTTTACCAACTTCCTCAAGGGTTCTCGTCCGTCCATCATCAAGTCCAAAGCGAAGACGAAGTACGTTCTCCTCACGTTCTGTGAGTGTATCAAGCACATCTTCGAGCTGCTCTTTCAACAACTCGTAAGCAGCCGCATCGGCAGGTGCAAGAGCTTCCTGATCTTCGATAAAGTCTCCCAAATGGGAATCATCTTCTTCACCTATTGGGGTTTCGAGCGAGACTGGTTCCTGGGCAATCTTCATGATTTCGCGAACTTTTTCCACGCTCAGTTCCATTTCAGCTGCAATCTCTTCAGGAGACGGCTCTCGTCCAAGCTCCTGTAAAAGTTGTCTGGATACTCTGATCAATTTATTGATCGTTTCAACCATGTGAACAGGAATACGAATCGTACGGGCTTGGTCTGCGATCGCACGTGTAATGGCTTGACGGATCCACCAAGTAGCATAAGTACTGAATTTATATCCTTTTTTATGGTCGAACTTCTCAACCGCTTTAATAAGACCCATATTACCTTCTTGAATTAGATCTAGGAATAACATTCCGCGACCTACATACCGTTTGGCAATACTTACAACGAGTCGAAGGTTAGCTTCCGCGAGACGACGCTTCGCTTCCTCATCCCCATTTTCAATACGTTTCGCCAATTCAACTTCATCGTCGGCAGAGAGCAACGGTACCCGTCCAATCTCTTTCAAGTACATACGTACCGGATCATTGATTTTGATACCTGGAGGCAGCGACAGATCATCATCAAACCCGCCAAAATCGTCGTTGTTATTCTCATCCTGATCATCGGACTGACGATGGCCACTGTCCTCATCACTTTCGTTATTTACCTCAATCCCTAAATCGCCGAGCTGTTCGTAGAATTCCTCCATTTGCTCAGGATCTTGATCAAAAGGTGATAGTTTCTCCATAATGTCTTTATAGCTCAGTACGGATCTCTTTTTACCCTGTTCAATCAACTGATCTTTTACTTGATCCAGTGTAAATTCCGTTTCTAGTTCAGTATGCTGATCTTTCGCCATCTTTCGACTCCCTCCTCCCTAGAAACATTTCAAGCTGGGCCGTCACTGTCTCTCTAGGGCAATAATTTCACTTGCAATTTGCGCGGCACGCATAAAATCTCCAGAGCGCTCCGCTTTCATCATTTCTTCTTTTTTCTGATCAATCTGTTTCTGCTGAGGATATTTCAGTACTTCCCGTATACAATCATCGAGTACTTGAACATTCCAGTCCGTAGGAGTATCCATCATGGAAATCGAACTCACCGTTTTCTCTAACTTGTCATCCTGAAGAGAGGACATAAAACGACTAATATCCGGTGGTTTGTCCTGCGCATAGTAAGCATATAGATAAGCAGCAATAGCTGCATGATCATCGATATTAAACGCTTCTCCAAGATTTTCGTTTACATACCGGGCTGCCTCTGCATCTTGGAGCATTAGAGACAACAGCCGTCGTTCTGCGGCATGATATGCCGGTAGTAATGTAGGAGCCGAAACTTTCCCTATTTTATGCCTACCATTATTCCACTTTTTATCCTTATTATCCCCACTGCCCATCTTTTTTTGCATCGATTGTCTGAGCAGATTACAATCCTGCTTAAGACTTTCATAAGAAAGGTTAAGTTCTGTAGACAACTCTCTCAAATAAACTTCACGTTCCGTTGAGGAATTTAGAACAGCAATAATCGGTAGTGCTTCTTTTGCGTACGATATCTTACCTTCTTCTTCTAGCAGTATATGGTTTTTCTTCAGATATATAAGTTTAAATTTCGTAGTTGAAACGGCTGACTCCACAACATGCCTGAAACGATCTGCGCCATACTTACGGTAGTAATCATCTGGATCCATTCCATCACTCATAATCGTTATTCTTACCTTAAGACCGGCATTCTCAAGCATAGGCATTACTTTCATTGCAGCAGCCAATCCAGCTTTATCTCCGTCATAAGTAATGATGATTTCTTCTGCCATCGACTTCATCATTGCAACATGTTGTTCTGTTAAAGAGGTTCCCATCGTTGCAACTACATTGTGAAATCCCGCTTCCCAAGCAGCAATAACATCTCCATAACCTTCACAGAGTATAAGCTGACGTTGTTTTCGAATAGCGGACTTAGCTTGGTGTAGGTTATAAAGGGTTCGACTCTTATTAAATAACAAACTCTCCGGGGAATTCAGGTATTTAGGTTGTCCTTCTCCCAAGATCCGTCCTGCAAATGCAATCACTCTGCCATTCCGGTCATGAATCGGGAACATAATTCTTCCTCTGAATTTATCCAGATAACCATCACTTTCATGTCTTGCGGACAAGAGCCCGCCTTTCTCCATCTCTTTCAGATCAAAGGACCGTTTGCTCAAAAATTGAACTAGTGTGTCCCACCGATCCGGTGCAAATCCAATCTGAAATTGATCGATTATTTTGTCAGTCATACCGCGAGAACGTAAGTATGCAATTGCTTCTTTACCATGTTCCGTATTCTTAAGCAGAAAATGATACAGCTTAGCAGTCAGTTCATAAGCCTCATACAAACGCTCCTTTTCCGGATTTCGCGGAATGACGGAGACACCTTGACCTTCCGGTAAGGAGATATCATTCTCTTCTGCCATGATTTTTACAGCTTCGGGAAAGGAGAATCCTTCGATTTCCATTCTGAATTTAATGGCATTACCGCCCTTGCCGCAACCATAACAGTAAAAGATTTGGCGTTCCGGTGTAACCGTAAAGGAAGGGGTCTTCTCTGAATGAAAAGGGCATAGCCCTTTCATGTATTTCCCCTGTTTGGTAAGATGCACGTACTTGCTAACCGTATCCACAATGTCGCTTCGGGTCAGCACTGCCTCGATGACATCATCAGGTATACTGCCTTGTCCGGTACTCATCCAAACCACCTTCATCTCTTTAGCACGTAAATAATATTCGCTATGAACGAACGTTCTCCTGCAATTTTTGCAAAAGTTTTGTCAGTTTATGTTGAAAAATTATCTTGTCCTCTTCCGTCAATTTCTTCGGACCCTTGCCGTAATGTCCTGCTTTTCTTGCCTTGGCCTTTTGATGTCTGGAATCAAGCAAAAAATCAATATCCTGATCATTGAAGATGCGTCCCCGAAAGGATAGTACGTGGCAAGATTTAGATAAGGCAAGTGCAGCCAATCCGTAATCCTGTGTGACAACAATATCACCGCGCACGATATGATTGGCAATGTAGAGGTCAGCACTTTGATCGCTGCGGTCTACCTGAATCGTTCGTACCCCTTCTTCTTCACGAAGCAAATGATCGTATGAAGACACTAGCAATACGGGAACTCCAAAAGATCGCGCTGTCTCAGCAATCTCTTTCTTAACGGGACAAGCATCGCCATCAACAACAATCTGTAGAGAACGTATGAACGTCATAGACATCACCGATTTTTCAATTAATTATCTCGCTCATATATTATATACGTCTTATAAGGATTAAAATCCTTCTTCTTCATCTTTCAAAAGATAATCCTCTTTTTTCCAATCGCTCCATGGAATAACGAAAGCGGTCGCCTTCCCTAGAAAAGGCCCCGCTTCGTTTGTTGAAACCATAATTTTCAGTTGCTCTAAAGATCTACCATACCAACTTCGTAAAATCTGCATATTGTTTTAAATCTCGATCTATACCGGATAGCAGAGCTAAGCGATTCGCTTTAACAGCTTCATCCTCTGCCATAACCATAACTGAGTCGAAAAATCCGGTAATCGGCTCTTTCAATCCGCTCAGAAGTGACAATGCATGCTCACCGTCAGAACTCTCCATTGCAGCTTCATATGGCTGACGAATTGCTAGCCACGCCTCATGCAGCTTGCTCTCCTCGGCTTCTGTAAACAGTTCAGGATTAACAGCAATCTTACCGGCTTTTGCAGCTAGATTGCTTACGCGGTTAAAGGATTCCACAATCGTCTTGAAATCTTCTGTACCGTTGACTGCGTCCATCAGCGCTTGCCCACGTGATACAACCGATACGACATGATCAAATCCGGCAGATATTACGGCATCAACTACATCATATCTTTGCTCTTCAGACAGAAGCTTTTTCACGCGCAGACTAAAGAATTCATTCAGATCTTTACTTATTTCTGAACCTGAACGTTTCAGCACCCGCATGTCTTCATGGACGGAAAGTGCAATTCCGAATACATCGGACAGTGCAATAGGCAGCTTATGTTCTAGGATAATCTGTACGATACCTTGTGCTTGACGACGCAATGCATATGGATCTTGAGAACCTGTTGGAATGATACCAATAGAGAAGCAACCTACAATCGTATCGATTTTATCAGCGATACTAATAATTGAACCTACATCGGTGGAAGGAACAGAATCTCCCGCAAAACGCGGCTGATAATGTTCAAACACGGCTTTAGCTACGCTCTCCTTCTCTCCTGCCTTACGTGCGTAGTCTTCACCCATAACACCTTGAAGTTCAGGAAACTCATATACCATCTGAGTAACCAGATCGAATTTGCAAATATCTGCTGCACGGCTTACCGAATCTGCGGCTTCTGCAGATACGCTAAGTTTCGATGCCAGATTGTCTGCAATCCGGCGAATACGACGGACTTTATCACCAATTGTTCCAAGCTCTTCATGGAATACGATGCTTTCCAGCTTCGAAAGAGCTTCTTTAATTTGCAGTTTTTGGTCCTCTTCATAAAAGAACTTGGCATCAGACAAACGAGCACGAAGTACCTTCTCGTTCCCCTTGGCGATAATATCAAGAGAACGGTTGTCGCCGCTTCGAACCGTTACGAAATACGGAAGCAGTTGACCTTTTTTATCTAAGACAGGGAAATAACGCTGATGCTCCCGCATGGATGTAATAAGCACATCCTGAGGAATCTCAAGGAATGATGGATCAAAGGAGCCATACAATACGGTTGGTGTCTCCACCAGGAACAGCACCTCTTCAAGTAGATCTTCTTTCACTGCGATATTCCAGTCCTTCTCAGCAGCTAAGGACTCAATCTGCGAAACAATCATATCCTTACGTTCCTTCACATCAGCAATAACATGCTGCTCTCTAAGCACATCAACGTATGCCGAAGCATCCGGGATAATCGCTGTACTGCCAAGGAATCGGTGTCCTGTCGTTACGTTACCAGACTTGACTCCAGTGATCTCCATATCAATCACATCGGATCCAAGCATCGCAACGATCCATTTGATCGGACGAACAAACTTAAACTCATAAGAGCCCCATCTCATGTTCTTAGGGAATGTCATCGAGGTGAGGATTCCATTTAGTCCTTCAGCCAAAATTTCTGAAGTCTGAACGCCGACACTATTTTTTGTAACATAGATATATTCAACGCCCGAAAGCTCTTTAAATGTAAAGCTGTCAGGATCTACACCCTGGCTGCGAGCAAAACCAAGTGCTGCCTTGCTCCAATTTCCATTCTCATCCTGAGCAATCTTACGTGAAGGCCCTTTAACTTCTTCGCTAACATCCGTCTGTTTCTCAGCTACGTCCCTCACGAGAACAGCAAGTCTCCGCGGGGTCGCGAAAGATTTCACTTCTCCGTGAGCAACACGGGAAGCCTCAAGCCATTTAACGGTTCTATCCTCAAGTTGCTCCATCGCTGCACGCAGAAAGCGTGCAGGCACTTCCTCCAGCCCGATTTCAAACAATAAATCTTTAGCCACGGTCAGCGCCTCCTTTCTTGATCAGCGGGAATCCAAGCTTTTCACGTTCCTCTAAATACGTGGCTGCCACTTGGCGAGCCAGGTTACGTACGCGCATAATGTAACCCGTTCTCTCCGTCACACTGATTGCTCCGCGTGCGTCAAGCAAGTTAAATGTGTGGGAGCATTTCAGAACATAATCATAAGCTGGGAATACCAAGTGTTGGCTCATTGCCTTGTTGGCTTCTTCCTCATACATGTTGAACAAAGTGAACAACATTTTCACATCAGAAACCTCAAATGTATATTTGGAATGCTCGAACTCAGGCTGCTGGAACACATCACCATATGTAATGCCGTCAACCCACTCTAGATCAAAGACATTTTCTTTGTCTTGAATATAGGACGCCAAACGCTCCATACCGTAAGTAATCTCTACGGCCACGGGGTTTGCGTCAATGCCTCCCACCTGCTGGAAATACGTAAATTGCGTAATTTCCATACCATCAAGCCAAACTTCCCAACCAAGGCCCCAAGCTCCAAGGGTCGGCGCTTCCCAGTTATCCTCTACAAACCGGATATCATGATCAAGCGGATCAATTCCCAGACGCTTCAAGCTCTCCAGATATAGTTCCTGGATATTATCAGGAGACGGTTTAATAATGACCTGAAATTGATGATGCTGGTATAGTCGGTTCGGGTTCTCACCGTAACGACCATCTGCAGGACGGCGGGAAGGCTCCACATAAGCTACATTCCACGGCTCCGGTCCAATCGATCGCAAGTACGTCATCGGATTCATTGTCCCTGCGCCTTTTTCCGTGTCGTACGGTTGTACGATAATACAATTCTGTTCCGCCCAAAATTGCTGCAGCGTCAAAATCATTTGTTGAAAATTCATGATTTCAGCTCCTTCACACCGTTTATAATTCTCTTCTGCACTTTGCAATAATCGTTCACAGGATACACTCTCGCAAACATCTCTCATTGCTTGCTCTGCACAACATAAACAGCTCTCGTCCCTACGTCTGTTGTACAGACATAGGGACGAGAGCTGTAGCTTCCCGCGGTTCCACCCTACTTGGCCCCATCAGGACCCACTTTATCACGTGCAGCATGCTCCCGGACGCCATGTTCATGGATTTCCTACACCGGACTCTCACCATCACCGGCTCGCTGATTAATCGGTTATCATCCATTACTTTCCCGTTCAACGCATGTCAATATTAAATAGAAACTTAACATATGATACCTAATTTTTTTGCAGACGTCAAATATCGTATTTGTCCATTTGATCGAGGAAATTTTGGGACTTTAGCCGCAAACCTAATTGTGTATCCATCAGCGCCCTCATCACCGTCTTAAGTTCTGCTTTTGTGGACTCCTTAACATCAATATTGCCAAGTCTTCTCAGATCCAGTCGAGCAAATACCCTGAGAAGTTTTAACGTCTTTGGAGAAACAGGCATCGCTGGCGGGTCTAGGTGTTTGCAGCGCCGGCATAGGACACCTCCTAGCCTAGGACTAACTAACATTTCCTCATCGACCCGATCATTGCCGCAGGAAACACAAACATTCAGCTCCGGACCGTAACCTGCTGCCTGTAATATCTTCATTTCATACAAATTGATGATAATTTGAGGATCTTTATCCTCCCGTAAGGCTTCAAGACAAGCTTTCAGCTGATGAAACCAAAAAGCGCCTGTCTCCTCATCCTGAAGCACCCGGTCAAGCAGCTCACAAGCGTATGAGGAGTAGGCAGCTTTAAAAAGATCCTCCCGGAGCACATGGTGGGACTCTATAATTTCACCGGCGTTCAATGTCCCTAACCCCGTTCCGTTTCTAAAAAACACATATTCACCATAAGTAAAGAGCTGTGTCAGTGCAGCATGGCGGCTCTTTAATTTTTTCGCTCCACGAACTAAAACCGCTACCTTGCCTGATTTTTCGGTGCAAAGTGTAATGATCTTGTTCCCTTCACCGTAGTCCATGCTGCGGATGACGATCCCTTCCACCCTGTATAGCATGCTTTATCCCCCAACCATTCCTGCAACAGCCAAAAATCATTCGTTCTCTTCATACTCTACTGCCTCTTCTTCTGCGATTGCCGTACTAGCGAGTTCCGTATTGCCATCAGACTCCTTGTACAGCAAATAAGCATCGACATCTCCAGTCATCGTAAAATACTTCCACGAAAAATCTCGCATTCGTATTCATCCTTTCTCTCGGAAATGGCGTCTGCATCTACGACATTAGGATGTTCGCGTATGACTGGATTTATGTTTTGCAATAGTTGGCAAGAATTCAAATTGACAGTACGAGATCTGGCATTATACAGCTTGCAGAGTATGATTATTGTCCACGATGAAAACCGAGATCCTTGAGAACGCGATCTTGATTGCGCCAGTCTTTTTTAACTTTTACCCAGAGCTCTAGAAAAATCTTGGAGCCAAGCAATCGCTGAATATCTTGTCGAGCCTGTCGTCCAACTTCCTTCAGCACAGAACCTTGTTTACCGATAACAATCCCTTTTTGAGAATCACGTTCCACAAAAATCACAGCCGATATATGAACTGTTCCATTCTCCTCTACCTTCATATCCTCAATCGTAACAGCAATGGAGTGCGGAACCTCTTCACGAGTCATATGGAGTATTTTCTCACGAATCAATTCAGCGCAGACAAACTGCTCTGGATGATCCGTAACTTGATCCTCAGGGTAATATTGTGGACCTGCAGGTAAATATTTCTCAATCTGTTCGAGCAGCGTGTTCACATTGTTTCCAAGTCTCGCTGAAATCGGAATGATTTCTGCAAAGTCGTGAAGCTTGCGATACTCTTCAATTAGTGGCAATAATGCCTGAGGTTCAATTTTGTCGATTTTGTTCATAACAAGAATTACAGGGGTGCGAATCTGCTTCAATTGTTCAACAATGAAACGATCTCCTCCACCAAATCCTTCAGAAGCATCGACCAAGAACAAAATCGCTTCCACTTCACCAAGCGTTCCAAGGGCAGTCTGATTCATGTAATCTCCGAGTTTGGATTGGCGCTTATGGATCCCGGGAGTATCCAAGAATACAACCTGCGAATTGTTCGTGGTGTATACTCCGTGAATTTTATTCCGAGTGGTTTGTGGCTTATCTGACATAATAGCAATCTTCTGACCAATCACCTGATTCATCAATGTAGATTTGCCGACATTTGGACGTCCGATAATGGCCACGAAACCAGATTTAAATGTATTCTTTTGCATATAATCCTCCGCTATAATTCCTCTGATAGTCCTACAGTTTGTTGTGTACTCTTTAACTTACTTTGATTTCAAATCCCAAGGCCCAAAAGCCCCTGGAAGTAATTCTTCTACGGTCGTTTCCTGAATGTCACCCTTGATGTTTCCCAAAAAGACCTTCATGTCAGGCTTGCATAGTTCCACCAATACCTGCCTGCATACCCCACAAGGCATACATGGACCTTCGGTATCCCCGACTACAGCAATGGCCTTAAAGCTTCCGGGTTTATGTCCATCAGCAATAGCCCGAAACAGAGCAGTACGTTCAGCGCAATTGGTCGGCCCATAAGCCGCATTCTCAACATTACAGCCATAATGAACTTCACCAAACTCATCCAGCAGTGCTGCCCCGACTCCAAAATTAGAATACGGAGTATACGCTCGTGAACGAGCCTTAATCGCTTCCTGAATCAACACTTCTGCTTTCATGAAAATCCCTCCTCCTGAGAATTACATCATTACACTCCTAAATTATTAGGCAGAGTAGCGTTAAAGGTGAGATTCAAACCAGTGTATTACCGGCTCATAAAATACCACAATCCCGACGACTACCGCAAAAAGAGCGGTAATCAATACCGCCCCTGCGGCTGTGTCCTTGGCAATACGGGCCAAGGGATGTTCGTCAGGAGATACTAAATCTACTACAGCTTCCACCGCTGTATTTATCAATTCCGCCGAAATAACCAATGTTACGGCAAGCGCCAGAAATAGCCAGCGCGTTGGTGTCAATTCCAATAGCCACCCCAATATAAAGACAATAGCAGCGGCAGCTGTATGAATCTTCATGTTCCTTTCGGCTTTAAAGGCGTGAACAATACCTTGAACCGCAAATGTAAAGGTGGCGCGTAGCGAAGGCTTGAAAGGTTTCACTAACGGGTTAATCCCACTTCAGCAAGAACTGCCTCTTGCTTGCCCATCATTTCCGCTTCGCTTGCTTCATCCTGGTGGTCATACCCCAACAGGTGAAGAAAACCATGAACGAAGAGAAAACCAAGCTCCCGTTCCAGTGAATGGCCGTATTCCTCACTTTGCAGCTTAGCACGCGGAACAGAGATGATGATGTCTCCCAGCACATCAGGAACATTATCGGCTTCATCAACGTGGTCCATATCGTAAATGATTTGTAGTTCTTCGTCCGTCGATTCATGCATAGCAAACGACAACACATCGGTTGGTCGGTCGATTCCTCTATATTCTTTGTTCAGTTCATGGATCTGTGCATCATCAACGAAAGTAAGATCAACTTCCCCTTCTGTCACGCCTTCCATAGTTCCAGCTTGCTGTAGAATTCGTTCGAGAAGAGAGATCAGATTTTCAGAAATGACAAAATCCTCTTGTTCATTGTTCCATACTAGTTGCAGACTCATTCTCAAACGCTCCATTTCTATCCTATTTAGATTCGGGAACCGAAGGATTCACCGGTGATTCTGGTGCAGAAGAACTGTCCGGTTTATCCTTCTTAATCTCCTCAGGATATTCTATCCGAGAATGGAAAATTCCCATAACGGTTTCCTTCAATGTTTTAGCAATAATATCTAGTTCTTTCATCGTTAAATCACATTCGTTAAATTGATGGTCATCCAGACGACTTTTAATAATTTTCTCAATCATAGATTCCACTTGGTCTACCGTTGGTTTGCGAAGGGAACGAACGGCTGCTTCAACGCTATCTGCAATACCAACAACTGCCGCTTCCTTGGATTGTGCCTTTGGTCCCGGATAACGGAAATCCGCTTCGGTGAAATCAGGTTCTTTTCCTTGCTCCTCAGCTTGACGAAGTGCTTTGTGATAAAAGAAATGCAAAAATGTTGTTCCATGATGCTGCTCTGCAATATCGCGAATCGGTTTTGGAAGTTTATAATCCTTTTGCATTTCCACACCATCTCTAGCATGAGCCACAATAATGGACTTGCTTAACTTAGGATCGATGGAATCATGAGGATTCTCCATATTATTCTGGTTTTCAATAAAGTAAATCGGTCGCTTGGTTTTGCCGATATCATGATAATAAGAACCTACACGGCATAACAACCCGTCAGCTCCAATCGCCTCTGCCGCAGCTTCTGAAAGATTACCAACCATAACACTATGGTGATAAGTACCCGGAGTTTCTGTTAACAGCTTCCGGAGAAGCGGATGGTTAGGATTGGATAACTCCACAAGCTTAAGTGCAGAAAGAATACCGAAAGTAACCTCGAAAAACGGCATTAAACCGATAACAAGCACAGCCGTCAATAAACCACCAGCGACTGCAAAAGCCAGAGCGTACAACGATTCAACTCTTGTCCAGGAGGAATCATTAATGAGCATCATGATCAGGACGGACAACGCGCCAAACAGCGAGACCATAATCCCGCCCTTCAGCAGGGTCGATCGCTGACTAGCCCGGTGAATCGCAAAAATAGCCACGCAGGACGTAATCGCCGCAAAAAAGCCGAAGTGGAAATCAAACATTTCCCCTTTGTTCACATTCAGGATAACACTTGCCATGATGCTAAATATAATAACACTGAAATAAGCTAACGGCATATCAAGCAATAGTGTAACTAAAATCACACCGATTGCAACAGGAGCTAAATAACCGACATAACTACGGTCTTCACTCTGCAGGATACCTGCCAAATGCATGGAGGTCAGTGTAATTGCATAGATCAGCACAAGCATCAAAATTTGAGAATTGTTATACTTGAAAATATTCAAGTCCGACTGCCGTATAAACATGAGTATGCCGAGTGAAAGCAACAATGAGAACAACAGTAAACCTAACTCCGGCCAATATGTGACATCATCTTTAAGCAGTCCATTCTTACTGAGAAGTTCATACAACTCCGGCGTAATCTGCTGCCCTTTCTGAACCAAGACATCTCCCTGCTTGATAAATACAGGCTGTGTATTCTCTCTTGCCTCAACCTTGGCTTCCTTGGTGGCTACTTCGTCATAAAATTTATTGGCTGTAATCGAGAAGCGCACAAGCTCTTGTACAACCTCTCTTGAGGTTCGATCGTTCAGAGAGCTGGTATTTACAAGCTCTGCTACTTTCGCTCTTGCCGTTTGTGCGTCTACGATTTCGTTCATGAGGCGTGATACAATTTCTCTTGCTACGGACTTCATCTTGTTAATATCTTCCGAAGCAAGTCTCGGAATTTTGATGAAAGTTTCTTCTGGTATACGATAAGCCTGCTGCGCAATTACCTTCTTCATTTCCTCAAATAACTCTGGCGTATAAGTCTCCGAGTCTCTGTTGCTAGATATGAAGTTATTCACGAATTCCTCAGCGCGCTGAGGAATCTCCTGACGGTAAATCTCAATTTTGTCTTGGACGGAGACTTCATCCTGATTTAAACGATCGATCCGTTCAAACAACTGCGTTACCAGAACGTCATTCCGCAGCGGGACATATGTATAAATAGGCTGCACTCGCTCAGCTGCCTCTTCTTGGGCTTTGAGCGTTGCCTTGCTGTCCTCAATTTGTACTGGAGACATAATACTCTTTTCACTGCGAGTACCAACCTGAATGTCATAACGTTCAGGAAGCAACTTTACTGACAAACTGATATAAAACAATAGGGCTAGCAGTAAAAATAGAATATAGCGTGTCGCCACGCTATATTTCCAGCCATTGTGCTTAACAGATATGGACTTGTCCGTCGATGGTTCTTTGGAGGCCATAGCGACAATCCCCTTTAATCTTGGTTTTCTGCTGCTTTATCATATGCGACGATGATTTTTTGTACTAAAGAGTGCCGTACAACATCCTGCTCTGCGAAATAAACGAATCCAATATCTTCAATCTGATTCAAAATCGTTTTGGCTTCAACCAATCCGGATTTTTTCCCTCGCGGCAGGTCAATCTGGGTTACGTCTCCTGTTATTACCATTTTTGAGCCAAAACCCAGCCTTGTCAAAAACATCTTCATTTGCTCAGGTGTGGTGTTCTGTGCTTCATCTAGAATAATAAATGAATCATCGAGTGTCCGTCCACGCATATAGGCTAGAGGAGCAATCTCAATTAGTCCTCTTTCAAGCGCCTTTGCCACTTGATCCGGTCCCATGACGTCATACAAGGCGTCATACAGCGGTCGCAGATATGGATCTACTTTCTCTTGAAGATCGCCTGGAAGGAAGCCTAGACTCTCACCAGCTTCGACAGCAGGTCTCGTAAGAATAATCCGTTTCACTGTACCTTCTTTAAGCGCAGCTACAGCTAGAACGACAGCAAGATAGGTTTTACCTGTACCTGCTGGGCCAATCCCAAAAACGATATCTCTTTTCTTAATGGTTGTCACATAATGCTTCTGTCCGATCGTTTTTACCCGGATTGGTTTACCCCGGAACGTTGTAGTAATCTCGCCTTTATACAGATCGAGCAGTTGATCAGCACGCATATCTTTTGCCAGATCGACCGCATAAAGGATATCTCTTTCGGTCAGGATATAGCCATTACGGACAAGCTGAAGCAGAACATCAAACAGCTGCTGCAGACTTTCTACATTACGATGTTCTCCTGAGATGTTAATAACTGCTTCTCTAGAATCAATTCTTGCGGGAATTTCCGACTCTATAATTTTTAAAAAAGTATCCTGCGGCCCGAACAAGGAAAGTCCTTCAGACGCGCTTTGCAAAAAAATCTGAATGCTGGTCGTTTGCTGTGACAAATAGCCTCATTCTCCTTGATTGTATACTATGGGAAGTTCTTTTGCGATGGTCTCTTCCACCTCAAAAAGTACTTTCATATAAACTTTACCATTCTCTTTCTTATCATGCAAAATTTTTTGGCTCACCAAACGCGATTCCGGTCCATATTTAGCCACAATATCACGAAAAGCACTATCTAATCCTTCTTTCTTTGCCTCTTCCTCTGTCACTGTCACTTTTGTCTCATTAACTTCCATCACCTTTTCAGTCATCCACCCGAATGGAAGTGTTCTTGAGCGCCATTTCAGCGGATCATACAACGTCAGCGTCTCGTGTTTCTCAAATGGCACTTTGCCGTAGCCCCATAGTTGAACAGCACGATTTCCAAGGACAAGGTATGATTTTTCAGACGCATCTCCCGTATATATCTTTCGTGTTTTAACCAGCGGTACTTCGATCTCATATTCATGCCACACAAGTCCCTTCACTTTCCCCTTGGCAACTACAGATTTTGCATTTTCCTCATCTCCAAGAATTCCCGATATCAGAATCTGCCCTTTCTTGACCCTGTTGTTGATCTGAACTTTCGGGACACCCTTCTCTGCATAGATATGGGTAATTACCGCATCACGTGTACTAACAAGATGGCGCGGACTGAGCAATTCTGACTTTTTAGGAACAGATGCCTCCACAACCTGGATACGAATGCTCGTACCATTTCTCTCCACACCAACCCACGACGTTCCTGGTAATCGAGTAGTCAGATTAGTTGACAGCTTGTCCAGAGATTTCAGTCTAAAAATCCACTGATAAGGGTACAAGCCTTCCTGCTTAGCCGCTTCTAGTACATCCTCAGAGGGTACCTTTTCATTGCCTTCCACGCTCACATTCCAAACCATAGAGGATAAGGCCAGTAATATAGCAAAAAACATGACGATCCCACTTACGAACACTTTACGTCTGAGCAAGCGAAAAGCACGGAACGGCAACCCATGCCGCTCCTGAATACGGGTTCTGCAGCCTGTCCGCTTCAACAAAGGGCGCAGCCCTTTGAAATCTTGCAACAACAGCTTGAATTCAGCCGAGTTCTCCCCTGTTGGCTTTACGTCCCATACCGGAGTTCCTGTTTCCGCCAATGCATTAATGAATGCTTCTACATGCTCCCCACGAACCATAAGCTTCAAATAACCACGAATAAATATCATTGTCGGAATATTCAAGGTCTCTCCCCCATTCCTATGTATTTGATATGATTGATCGTACCTTCAATCGTTACTTCACTACTTTGAATCGCCCGGATAGAGAGATCGGATCCCGATATTTCCATAGATCCCTGGGCAAGGGACAATATAAGCTTCTCCGCGGAAAACAGGCGGACACCTCGATGATTTTCAATGTGAAGCTCCTTATTGCCGATCAGGGTCAACCGCGGCAAGTCAAACAGCAAATCCTGCGGCAAATCGAGCATTTCTTGAGTCCATTTCTGCAGCTTGCGGCTGATGCGGGACATATGAAGGCCTTCCCCCTTCCTGTACTGTACACCTTATGAGCGAGAAGCCCTTTTTATGCAAGTAGAAAAGGCTTCTCAGCCTGTTGTTCATTGAAGGGATATGACATTTGTGCTGAGGAATAAACATCGATCACACAAACACATTTAAAAAACAAAAAAAGTCGCATCCGTCAAAAACGGATGCGACTTTCTTATTTCATTCTATAGCGGACCTTCTAAAGTTCTAAGCACCGACTTACCTATCTGCGTCCCATGGGTCTCTTGGAACGAGGAGGTCCCAAGATCTCGGACCAAATGACGCCATTAAGAGCTTGTTTGGCAATTTTCGAGTTCTGTTTCTTAGTATTGCCCTCGGTGTCAGTCACCTCAAGGATCGTTTCAGGGATATGAGAAGTCATGCGATCTAAGTGCTTATGAATTTGTTCGAGCTCAGCCTGCATGTTTCTCTTCCGCATCTCCATGCTGTCTCGTTCCTCGCGAGGATCTCCCGCCTCTGATAACATATCAAACCGGCTGTCATTATCTCGAGGTGATTCGTAAGTCATCTCCTGCGCTTTAGCGTAAGGATTTAATTCACTTACTCGCACATCATCCATTCGATCCTGTGACCGATTTCCTTGAGCAGTACCGGTCTGAGCGGATGTTCCAGGGCGGGACTGAACACGACGGACCTGTTGACCGGGTTGGTCTGTCCTCACTGACCCCGGTCCCCGTCTGTTCGAATCGTCTCCTCCTCCAAACGTAGGCATCTGGCTAGGTTTACTTTCACCATTGCCCTTGCCCATTTTCCCAAGTGCAGAGAGGATAAAGAAAGCGATACCCGCCACGATGTAAATATTTTCAAGAATCCATTCCATCAGTGGCTCACCCCATCTCTATTTATTGTTTTTCGGAGTGTCAGGTCCATCTGTATTCTCGCTCATCTTACCAAGCGAACCTCTCATTTGGGTATCTGCTTCAATATTCTTAAGGTTCATATAATCCATCACACCAAGCTTGCCGCTACGAAGCGCTTCAGCCATAGCCAAAGGCACTTGGGATTCGGATTCAACAACGCGCGCTCTCATCTCTACAACACGCGCCTTCATCTCTTGCTCTTGGGCAACAGCCATCGCACGACGCTCTTCGGCCTTCGCTTGAGCGATCCGCTTATCCGCCTCAGCTTGCTCTGTCTGCAGGTAAGCACCGATGTTCTTACCTACATCTACGTCCGCAATATCGATGGATAGAATTTCGAATGCTGTACCCGCATCCAGTCCTTTAGATAGAACCGTTCTTGAAATCAGGTCTGGATTTTCTAACACATCTTTATGCGAATTTGCCGAACCAACAGTAGTAACGATACCTTCACCAACACGGGCAATGATCGTTTCTTCACCCGCACCACCGACGAGACGATCAATATTAGCACGTACCGTTACACGAGCCTTAACCTTAACCTCGATACCATCCTTCGCCACAGCAGCTACAACCGGCGTTTCGATTACACGCGGGTTAACACTCATCTGTACGGCTTGAAGCACGTCACGACCTGCGAGGTCAATTGCAGCAGCACGTTCGAATTCCAGCGGAATGTTTGCACGCTGAGCTGCGATGAGCGCGTTAACAACGCGGTCCACATTACCACCCGCCAAATAGTGACTTTCCAATTGGTTAATATTCAGTCCTAACCCGGCTTTTGTCGCCTTGATCAACGGATTCACAATACGGCTAGGTGTAACTCGACGCAACCTCATAGCAACCAGTGTAATAATACCAATACGCACACCAGATGCGAGTGCCGAGATCCAGAGCATCAGCGGGAAGAAGCTGAAGAATACGCTCAGTAAGATGATCGCTACGACCGCGATCAGTAGAATGGGAATCAAACCTTCCGTCATATACATCATCTCCATACATTATATTTTTTGTTATGTTTATCTTACCAAAGAAAGCAGGTTAATCAACTAATTACTATCATATTACTCTTCTATCTCCTCAACCACGATCCGGGTTCCATCCGTTTTCAACACACGTATTGAGCATCCAGAAGCAATAAAATTCCCTGCAGTCACCACGTCTAAACGTCGCCCATCAAACTCTGCCGTTCCCGATGGCCGCAGCGGAGTAATACTCTTGCCGACTAAACCGATCAGATTATCTCGATCCTCAATTGGCAGATAACCCTGTTCTTTGGTTAGGCTATCGCTCAATACGAATTTATTCCAGATACCACGTTCCTTGAACACTAGTGCCACAACGACAATAGCTACAAGCGCACAAGCAACTGCTATACCCAGTGACAATGCAACATGTGTTGTACTATAAGCTGCTCGTACAACCCCAACAATCAAGCTTGCGGAACCAACAATCCCCAGAATACCGAAACTTGGCACAAACATTTCCATAACTAGCATAGCAAGACCAATAATAAACAGCAGCCACGTTTCTGATTCTGCAAACCCAGCAACAGAATTACCGAAGAAATAAAGCACAAAAGCTGCAGTACCTAGTATTCCCGGCACTCCGAAACCTGGAACAATCACTTCGATAATAACCCCTGCGATACCAATAAAGAGCAGTATGGTCATCACGATCGGATTCGTCAAAAATGTAGCTAGTTTCTCTGAGAAGGTACGCTCCATATGAAACACATCGTTCGTAGAATAACCCATCCATTCGATGACTTCATTCGTACTGTTAGCAATCTTATCCGCATACCCAACCTTTAAAGCATCCTCATAAGACAAAGCAATGATCTGGCCAACTTCTTTGGTCTTACCGATCTCCGGTATTTCCACCCTCATATTGACGTCCGCCATACCCTCAGCAATATCCGTATTCCGACCACCAGCTTTGGCAGCACCGGCCATCTTGCTCTTCCACCAAGAAATCATCTTAGCATCTTCAACAGGATTTCCCATGCCATCCACCATGGACGCAGCACCAATCATGCTGCCTGGTGCCATCGCAATCTTATCCGCATTTAAGGCAATAAAGCTTCCTGCTGATGCAGCATCACCACGAATATAAGCAACCGTCGGGATTTTTGATTGCTGTAACATCGTGCCGATCTCACCAGCTTGATCGACCCTGCCTCCTGGGGTATTAATCTCCAGTACAATCAAACCAGCTTCCATCTTCTCAGCTTCTTCAAAACCACGCTTCATAAAGCTGGTCAATCCTCGTTCAATCTGATGCTCAACGGGAATAACATACACTGAACCAATGTTAGCTGCAACAGCGTTATTCCCAGGAGTTATGTACATGACCGCAGACATCAGAATAAGCATCAAAGCTCCCAGCAATCCGATTAACTTCCTTGTCCCTGACCTTATTGTCTCCATCTTATCTCCCTCCCTCACGACATATGATATCAACAAAACGCATAGATGGATATGATAAACCATGCGAACTGCCCGAGATTAACTTATGTGTAAACTTCCCGTCTTATGGTAGGTATTACGTTTAACTTGGCTTTTCGTTTCAGAAACATGTTAGGTTTCATTATAAACGAAAAAACACTCCTTGATTAAACAAGGAGTGTTTCGCTTATGTGGTTACAGAAATTGTTGAACAACTTGATTGACAAGCTTTCCGTCTGCACGCCCTTTAACTTTCGGCATGAGAGCGCTCATTACTTTACCCATATCGGCTTTTGAAGAAGCACCGGTTTCCTGGATGGTCTGCTGTACAATGACTTTAATTTCTTCTTCAGAAAGCTGTTCCGGGAGGTAGGCGCCAAGAAATTCAATTTCTGCTTTCGCATCGGCGGCAAGGTCTTCCCGACCTGCTTTTTCAAACTCTTGGAGGGCATCTTTGCGCTGTTTGATTTCACGACCAATAATATCAAGCACTTCGCTGTCATCCAAACTTCTTTTCAAATCTATTTCAAGATTTTTAATCGTCGAACGAACCATTCGAATGTTGGAGAGTTTGAACTTGTCCTTACTCTTCATCGCTTGCTTCATATCTTCGTTCAATCGTTCGCTAAGATTCATGCTAGTTCATTTCCTCCTAAAACTTTCTCTTACGAGCAGCCTCGGACTTTTTCTTGCGCTTTACGCTTGGCTTTTCATAATGCTTGCGTTTTTTAACCTCCGCCAAGACGCCATCTTTAGCGATGGAACGTTTGAAGCGACGAAGTGCAGCATCAATTGTCTCGTTTTTGCGAACTTTCGTTTCAGACACCAGTTTTCCCTCCCTCCGACCAGACCGTCCAAGAGCAATAACACGGTTCATCATTCTTCATTATAGGGCAAACAGAAATATGGTGTCAACCATACGCACATTTTTTTAGAGCTCAAAACCCTATGTTTTCCATATCATTCGTTTGTCGATCCCTATGATCTTTACGAGTGGGACGATGAGATCCCTGTCAGAGCCCCTAAGCGAGCGCCTCCGAGCAGATGATAATGCAAATGATGTACGGTTTGTTCCCCATCACGGCCGCAATTGTTAATCAAACGGAATCCGCTCTCCGCGATTCCTAATTCAGAAGCAGCCTCTTGTGCTACCTTATGAATCTCCCCTATAAGTTCCAGGTCTTCTGCTTGAACATCATTCATTGAAGCGATATGTTTCTTTGGAATAATAAGCACATGAACTGGCGCAGCTGGCTGTATATCATGGAACACGAGTACCCGATCGTTCTCGATCACTTTCTTAGAAGGAATATCTCCATTTACGATTTTACAGAACAAGCAATCCATAGTAATACCTCCTCAAACATTATCTTGCTCCCATCATACAAGAAAAGAGGCAAACCCGTCCAATGATAACAAAAAAAATAGAAGCACCCGGTCAGCTGGAACACAGCTGTCCAGCAAGCGGGCGTATAATACAAGAGCAAAAACTCTCATCCATACGTCCGCCGGGGTGCTTCTAAATAGAATGTCGGCTTAGCTGTATTATAACAGTGCCATGTAACTGTATCTGTGAAAAATGTCACGAAGGCTAGACGTGTTACATTGTCTCTAATCGAATCTGTGAGCCCCCACCAGATTGTTCTGCTGGTTGCACGACCAATTTTCGTGCAAGACGAGCTCTTAATTCAGGAACATGGCTGATAATTCCAACTGTAAGCTGATCATGATGCAATTTCTCCAGAGAAGTAATCACTGTGTCCAGCAATTCAGGATCCAGTGTACCAAATCCTTCGTCCAAGAAGAAAAACTGAAGCGGATATTGACCTCTTAGCTGGATTTGAGCAGATAACGCAAGCGCTAAGGAAAGAGAAGTTAGGAATGTTTCTCCGCCAGAAAGTGTTGATACAGGCCTGCGGACACCCCCGTTGGCATCATCACGAATCACAAACCCGCCTCCAGAATCGACTTCCAGGGAATAACGCTGCTTCGTGAGGAACCGGAGCCGTTGAGACGCTGATTGACTGACCTGCATCAGCTGCTCTTCTGCAACGTATTCAACGAAAGCATTCCCTCTAAGGCAAGATTGCAACTTTGACAGCCGTTCACCCTCAGTGGCAAGTAAAGCTCGGCGCTCTTCCAGCTCCATAAAGCGAACATGACGTTTACGAAGATCTTCCAGATCCCGCTCAGCGCGAGCTTTAGATTGGATTGCTAATTCATCTGTTTGGCGGAAATGCTCCAGTTTCTGCTTACATTCCAGCCATTCATCTTCGTTAAACTGTACGCCATTCATTTTTAATTCAACGTCCTTTAGACGTAGAGACCATTCACGCTGACCCTCTCGATGAGTTTGTACATAAGCCGTATATTTATCGGTTTCTTCAGCAGTCATAGAGGCTTCCAGAACGCCTTCTTCAGTAGCAAAAGGCGATTCACCGAGCTGAGTAAGCCATTGTCCTTCCGCTGCCTTAGCATGTCCTGCCGCAGAATCAGCAGCTTGTTTAGCGATTGCCGCTTCCTTAACCGCCTGCTGTTTCGCCTCTTCCGCCTTACGACGCTCTTGCCGGCAATTCTCGGCTGCTGTTTTCAATTGCAAAAGTCGCTGTTTACATTCCTGCAACAATTCCTCCGCTGAGCGGTCTCCAATCCATGTCCGAAGCCGATCTTCTTTCTCCTGCAGCAATTCCCGCTTCCCATGATCCTGAGCATCCCACTGGATCAGCTGCTTCTCAAGCTCTCTAATCTGGCCTTCAAGGCTGAGTACTGCTTGCTTCTTTTCTTCTAGAAAAGGAACACTGCGCTCAAGCCCTTCTTTCACCGTTTCCGCTTGGGAATCACGCTCCTGCATCTCCTTAAAGCGAAGCTCTACCGTCTTCAGATCCAATCCTTGGTTACTTTCAGCCCATACCTGCTTCAAGTCACGGATGTTTTCTCTAAGCTCGCTTATATTACTGTTAAGCTGATCAGATAAAGCTCGTGCATTCTCAGCGGCAGCTGTTCGTTTGGCTAGTTCCTGCTGCATGGAGCCGAGTTTTTGCTGATATGATGCAGCTTTCTCCCGGTATTGCTGGAGAGAAGAAGCTTGATTAGACGCTACCTCTTTCAGTGCTGATACGAACTGTTGTAGATTTTTCAGTTCCTCAGCAGGCTTTTGGACCAAACCAATATCCATAACCAATCCAGCAGCAGCCTCAGCATTAGCACTTTTGAAGGCACTATTCTTAGCTGTTCCTTGGCTCAATACAAATTCCTCGTCATTCGACTTAGGAACCGGTATATTTACAGTTTCGTTTAATTGCTGGCGCAGGACCAAACGAAGTTCTTGAACATCTTCCTGTACACGCTGAAAATGATCCATTTGAAGTTCACCAGCTTCATCTGAATAGGTTTCAGGCTGAACAGGCACAGGGTGATCAAGACTTCCGCAAACCGGACAAGGCTCCCCTTCTCGTAGCTCAGATGCTAACGAAAGTGATAAAGCATGTAATTGCTGCTCCCTAAGGGATTCATTCATAGTCCGAAGAATAGATGCGACCTGAACTGAACCCTCATCCGCAGAACCAACTGCTTCAGTAGCCGAGCGTTTAAGAATTTCGACTTCATACGCTAATTGCTCCAGTTCTTTCTGGACCTCTTTCTCTAGGTTAAGCAGATCCGTCAGCTCAGCTTCTATCTTCTGCACCAAAACATTCTGCTTGGAGAATTCAGACTCAGCTTTCGTTAACTGTTCTTCAGCCAACAAAATGGATTGCCGCTTATGCATTGCATCATGAAGCATGTGCCGATCCTGCGCCCGCGTCTCAAGCTGCTTCAGCTTATTCTGCAATTCTTCCCGGCGTTTCTGCCCTCTCTCCAGTAGTTCCTGCTCCTTTAGCAACTGTTCATTCAGGACATTCAATGAATCCCTTGCATTCACCCGCTGTACATGAAGAGCATCAAGTTCACGCCGCAGACTATCGCGTTCTCGTTGAAGTACTGCCGCTTGTTCCAGTTGCTCCGCTCTTAGTAAAAGTTTCGGTTCCTCTGCTGACAGTGCTTCCTGAGCAGCATCATCTGCTGTACAAGCCCGCTCAGCGGAAATTTCTAACTGTTCCGATTTACTAAGCAGCAGCTTTGCCTTGTCCGACAGATCCACATGCGTTTTCACAGACTCACGGAGCGAATTTAGAACCGGGACAAGCACCTTCGCAGCAGCAGCAAGCTCCAATTTCTGTTCATACGCCTTGATCTCATCCTCACGAGCTAATAGATCATTCAGCTTACTTCTTAATCGGCGCTGTTCCGTATCAAGCTCACGGATCTTACTCATCGCTTCACTGCGTTCAGTGGCTGCTTGTAGGTTCTTTCTGGATTCCTCGGCGTGTATGATCGCATCCGAAAGTGCCTTTTCAGCCTCTGCCACAGCTTCTTCGCCTGCATTTCCAAGACCCTGCTGCTCTGCTTCTACCGATTTTATAGCCCCATCGTTATCTTTCACTCTACGACTCAATTTCAACGCCAGCTGATCACCATAACGCTCAAGATGGAACAAGCGCTGGAGCATTTGTCTCCGTTCACTACCCTTTAAAGACAAGAACTCAGCAAACTTGCCCTGTGGTAATACAACCGCTCTCGTAAAATCATCCATTTTCAGACCAATTTTCTCTTCTACACAGCGAGTCACATCAGCCAGCTTGTCTGCCATAACGGCTTCGCCCTCATCGGTTATCGCCACAAATCGGCTTATCGTATTACTTACTGAAATCTCATTAACCCGCTTAAAACGGCGTTCAACCCGGTACCGTTCCGGCCCTCTTGCAGAGGCCAATTCAAAAGTAAATGAAACAAACAAACTATCCTCAGAATGATTCATAATCCCCTGCGTACCATTTACTGCACGCTCCACTTTACCGTACATAGCCAAAGTTATAGCGTCGAGCAGTGTCGACTTCCCGCTTCCCGTAGGCCCAAATATACCAAACAATCCTGTTTCACACAGTTTTTCAAAATCAATTACCTGAGGCTCACGGTAACTTTGAAGTCCTGCCATTTTCAATAAAATCGGCTTCATTCCGTCACCTCCGCCACTTCCGATTCATCTTCATCCACAAGTTCCATAAATAGATGAACCAAGCTTTCATCCGGTTCTGCTCCCCCTGTCTGGCGCTGATAAAACTTGCGGAATAAGTCAGGCAGCGGAACCCTCGATCGCTCCAATTCTAACTCCAGTGCTTCCATTTCGGGATAGATAGGGCGAATATGAACGATACCTTCGCGGCTTTTACGCAGACGTTGGATATCTGCCAAGCCCATCGCTTCAGTCAACGAAACCTCCAAATCAATAAAAGCATTAAGATCTCGTTCCTCTTCAAGCCATCGATATACCTCTTGAAGGCCTCCCTTTGCCTTCCAGCGTACAAGTGGACGACCACTGCTCAGAAACAACTCCTCAATCACTGGAGTGCTTCCAGGTGAAGCATCTACCATGGTCACAGACTTAGCTTGGCCTGCTTCCGAAAAGCTGTAAGCTAAAGGTGAACCACTATAACGAATAATGCCTCGGCCTTTAACTGCCTGAGGACGATGAAGATGGCCCAGGGCTGTATAGCAGGCACCGATGTCGAGAGCCGAGGGATCAACCGTATATGCTCCCCCGACTTGAATCGGCCGCTCTGATTCAGTTTCAAGCCCGCCAAGCACGTAAATATGGCTCATGGCCAGATTAACACTCTTAGGTGAAAAACTACGCGCCATCATCTGCATCAGCTTACCCACCCGTTCACTATAAGCGCGGCGAAGCTCATCTTCATCCCCGTCAACGTTGAGCAGCTCGTTTAATCTCGCCTCAGAGGGATATGGAAGTGCTGCAATCTTAGCGATCTCCCCTGTTCTAGAAGCTGTTACTGTAACAGCTTCAGCTGAGGGAAGACCAATTAAAGTAATTCCTCGTTTAGATACAAGAGGTGTTACTGACGATACTCTCTCCGGCTGATCATGGTTACCGGCAATAACAACAAGCGGACGCCCCCCCTCTGTTAACCGAGCTGCAGCATCATAGAATAGCTGCTCAGCAGCTGCTGGAGGATTGACGGAATCATACACATCACCCGCCATTAATATGAGATCTGCTTGTTGATCATCCGCCATTCTCACGAGTTCATCCAAAAATGCCTCCTGCTCGGCCAGACGACTCCGACCTTCGAGCGTACGCCCTAAGTGCCAGTCTCCCGTATGCAATATCCGCATAACTTTCAGTTCTCCTCCCCACCGAAAAAACTTACTGTTCCTCAATTTCATATGGAATCCAAAAACATGAACCCATTCTATTAATATTTCAGTATTCGAATACTATAGGAGCACAGCATGTCCTCCATCGAAAAAGTAAAGCCATTTTTCATGAATTGGCTCACCTAAAATATCTTCCAATGCTTTACCGTACAAGTCCAATTGGAATCGGTACTGCTCCGTTAAGGATTCGATACCTCCACGGTGTTCCAGCACCCGGTCTGTCTTATAGTCCAGCAAAACCAAATGTCCATTTATCCGGAACAAACAGTCCACAACCCCTTGAATTAACACAGTCTCATTATCCAAAAGCTGATCTACGTTCACCACAGTTCCGCGAGTCTCTTCCGTTAATCCGAGAAATGACAAACCTTTATAAGCTTCTGCTGCAGACAATCCATAAGAGAACGGCATCTCTCGCCAGACCTGCTCGGCTTCAATCAGCTTCAAACCTACCGGTGAACGGAAAATACCTAAAATGTCTTCTGGAGTTACAGCATCCGCCTGTGCTCTAGTAATCGTCTCATTCTCGGTAAGCTTTGCAATAGTCTGCTCTATTACCGAAAGATCTGTACTGCTACTAAGCGGTAAGTGCTGCATGACTGTATGATAGACAGTTCCTCGCTCTGCTGGCGTCAGCTTGCTCTCTTCCATGAATTTCGGCCGACGCAGATGAAAGGTAAATTGACCCTGATTCTTCTCCTCATCCTTCCGCTGCCTTTGAAGAGCAGTCTCCTCGATCATATCCAGCGAAGGACTATCCTGCATAGTAAGAAGCTTTTTCATTTCTGAGACAGAAGTTTTCGCCGATATTCCACTGACCAACGAATAAGGATAAGACCAGCTTAGACGTGAATAAATGTCCTGTCTCATTTCCTGTACACTACCTTCTCCAGTCCAACCGATATCAACAATCGGTTCTAGGTTACGCAGTGCCGACTCCTTGACAGTTCTCTCTTCCTCGGTTACTTCCTCTTTCTCACGAATCAACGTCGTCTCAGACAAAGAATCTGATGCCTCCAGTTTAATAACCCACTTCGTGTTGTCCGATGATAGAACACCATGATCAAGCGTATCCAGGCCAGCAGCTTCCCTCAAAATATGTGCAGATGGATGACGGACGATGGCCGGTCCGATCCAATCCAGATAACTCCGCCCGCGGGCGAGCATATAATCTGGCAGAAGCAATTCAAGCGCATTGTCAGCTTGTGCCCAGCTGCTCACTTTTTTTGGCAGGTCCTTTAGGGTTCCAACCAGCACCATCTTCTCCTTCGGTCTCGTAAGGGCAACGTACAAAACGCGCATCTCTTCAGCGAGCAGTTCCAGTTGGGACCTACGACGAATCGCTAGATTTGGCAGTGTCGGATAACTAACTCGCAGCTTCTCATCCACATACTTCGGACCAAAACCCAGCTCTTTATGCATCAGGAATGGAGCGTTCAAATCCTGTTGGTTAAATTTCTTTGATATCCCGGCAACAAACACAACCGGAAATTCCAAGCCCTTGCTTTTGTGAATCGTCATTAGGCGTACGGCATTTCCCTCTGCCTCTGCACCGCCAGCGGCTCCTAAATCTCCTCCATTGTCACGCAAACGGGATATAAATGTCAGGAAACGGAATAAGCCTCTAGATGAAGTATCTTGTTCATACTGTACAGCCCGATCATAAAGCGCCGTCAGATTGCCTCTACGCTGTGTTCCTCCAGGCAGTCCCCCGATCCAGTCCAAATACCCTGTCTCACTATAAATCCGCCATATCAGGTCACTGAGACTGCCCTGACGCGCATCCTTACGCCAGCTTTGTAGCCTTTCCATAAACTTCTTCAGTTTCCCATACAATTCATTGGATATACCATTTCCCGTGCTCTGAATGTTGGGTTGGAGCGACACCGATCCCATATCAGCCAGTCCTGCTGCTGCCTCAGCGTATCCAGGTAAATCAAGACCAGTTATCCAATGGTTAGCATTCAATCCTGCCTGGTCCAGCAGATCAGGCTCGTACGTAGCAATCGCTTCGGAAAGTGCATCATAGAAAGTTCCACCAGCGCATAGACGAACTTGCGCTAATTCCTCTTCTGTTAAACCAACAATAGGAGACCTTAGTACAGAAGCAAGAGGGATATCCTGCTGAGGATTATCGATCACTTGGAGTAAAGAGAGCATGATTTCAACCTCAATCGCTTGAAAATACCCTTTACTCTGTTCTCCAAACGAAGGAATTCCTTCCTGTCGCAGCTCCTCCATAATTAAAGGCGCCCAGACCATTGCTGAACGGAGCAAGATAACCATGTCACCATATTGTGCAGGTCTCATCGATTTAAGAGCTTTATCATACACCATGAGCGGTTGGCCATTCTCACCTATCATCTCTCGAATCCGGCGGGCAATAGCGCGGGCTTCCAGCTGGGCAGTCTCCATCTCTAAACGTTCTGCTTCAGGAGAAAAACTGTCCGTCTCCGATCCTTCCTCTTCCTTCACTTCCTCTGGATCTGGGCCAAGACGGTCGATCAGAATAAGTTCAGGAGAATAGGGGTTAGCTGATGTGTCTTCATTTTCTTCATTCGAATGGTTGCCAAGAGCTGCTCTGGCCTCTGGATAAAAGGCACCACATACGAGTTCAGCACGCTGATCATAAGCAATTTCAGCCACAGACTCATTCATAATCTGTCTGAAAAGCATATTCACAGCGTCTACCACTTCCATTCGGCTTCTAAAATTCCGTGCGAGATCAATCCGGATTCCAGATGGAATCAGAGCATTAGATTCTCCGGATAGATCTCCCGCAGGATCTCCAACCTCATATTTCTTGTATTTCTCCAAGAACAAACCCGGCTCAGCCAATCGAAAGCGGTAGATACTCTGCTTAACATCACCAACCATAAACCGGTTACCAGGTGACTCTCTCGAGATCAAGCGGACAATATCCTCCTGTACACTATTTGTATCCTGATACTCATCGAGCAGCACTTCATCAAATTGCTGACGGTATTCGAGCGCAGCGTCCGAAGGCATTAGCTGACCCGGTAGCGAGTCTGGATGTCTTAAAATTTGAAGGCAATAATGCTCCAAATCATTGAAATCCACCGTACTTTTCGCTGCTTTTGCCGCACGATATCGATCCGCAAACGAAATCACTGTCTCCACCAACTCATTCATAAGCGGGGCTGCTGTATGAAGCTCACTCATAAATTCAGACGCAGGACGACCGAACAATGCAGTCTTAAGCTCATTAATGGTCTTCTTAACGGTGTCGCGCAGTTCTTTTACCCTCTCCTGTAATTCTGGAAACACATCGCCCTTACGAACAGATTTCAGTTTACCGAATGAAACATTGCGAAAGGTATCATACAGTTGTTCCCAAGGCTTACTGTTTACTGCCTCAAGCAATGAATTGACCATCGCTTTATCTTCTTCCAGATTTACGGCATAAGGAGCTGGCCCACCCGGCTGCAGCGCTATAGAACGTGCCTGCTCCAACAAACCAATTGCCCCGGAGAGTGCTAAGTGAGCGTCAGCCAGAATACTACGGACCCATTCCGTCTCTCCGAGCGCCGCCGTATCTTTCACCTGAAATTCTGCCGCCGTATCCCGAAGCCAACGTTCAGGCCAAGAATGACTTTGTGAGAAGTTATAAAGCCGCTGAACAAGGCGGTATAACGCATCATCACTTCGTTCACCACTAAACCAGTCTGCGAGCTGCACGAAAGTTCCACCGCGCTCGGCATCACCATACTTTTCCTCAAAAAGCTCTTCCAGAATGTCTTGACGCATGAGTTCCGCTTCGTGTTCATTCAATATCCGAAAGCTCGGATCAAGAGGTATCAGCTGATAATAACGTCTTATTACTTCCATACAAAAAGAATGAAGCGTTGTGATAGAAGCCCGACCGAGTAGCGCAAGTTGACGCCGGAGATGTTCATTATCCGGGTCTTTCTCCAGTTCTCGATCAAGTGCTTCCCTTATACGTTCACGCATTTCTGCTGCAGCTGCTTTTGTAAATGTTGCTACGAGCAGACGATCCACACTAAAGCCTCCGCTCTCATCCGTAATTTTTCGGATAATACGCTCGACCAGTACGGCGGTTTTACCGGAACCCGCTGCTGCAGCAACCAAAATATCATTTCCGCTAAGAGCGATCGCTTTCCACTGGTCATCACTCCATATACTGCCTTCCGGCTTAGTCATGATTCCGTTCACCTTTCGTCTCCTCCTTTCATCTGACCGAGCAGATCCCATACTTGATCTTTGCCCGGTTTCCCTAGTAGCTGATAATGACTTCCTTCCATTGCCTCATCAAACTGACATACAGGCCGATATGAGCAGTGGGTGCAAGCCGTCTCCTGCCCAATACGATAAGGTTCTATCTTTACTTCTCCACCCGTAATCTGCGATCCAATCCGAACAATATTCTCTCTCACTGCACCGAGCAGTGTACTCCATTGATCAGGAGAAGCAACAGATGCACTGCTATAGAAGCTCCCATCCGCTTTAACCGCAACAGGCAAAATAGCAGAGTGGCCTTTTTCCAGTGCCGAATCCATCAAGGAAACAGCCTCACGGTCAGCGAGCAGCAACCCTTTCATCTTGAAGCGCTTGAGCAGTTCTTCTGCTGCCTGATCCGCATTCATCCCGTTCGGTGATTGAAGCACCGGATCATGAACATGAAAATACAAAGTGCCTGCCGGCATTGCCGCCTCTCCTAACCAATCCTCGGCAAACGTAAGTAATACGTCTAAATAGGTCAGCATCTGTAGGGACAGTCCGTAATACACTTCGTGCAGGCGCAAATCTTTTTGACTTGATTTATAGTCAATGACCCTCAGCATAATACCGTTCTCCCCACGCGCCATATCCACACGGTCAATACGGCCAACTACTTCCATGGTCACTCCGTTTGGCAGCTCGAAGATTAAAGGAGGGATAGGCTTGTCCGGTCCGAAATCCAATTCCAAACCAACCGGTTCAAAGCTGCCCCGGCGAGATTGCTCACCTAATATAACTGAGGCACGGCCGACGATATTCTTAAGCTTGCGGGATATATATCCGTATCTCTTCGAACTTAGCAATATTTCACCCTGCAAGAGCGGAACAAGCCGATCCACCGTCGTCTCTGCCTCCCGTAAACATTCATCCGCACTTAGATCGCCCCAACTGCGGCGCTGTTCTTTGAACCGAGAAGCCATATCGGTAAGCGCAGCATGAAACAATTGCCCAATATCAGGAGCTTGGAGTCGGTATAACTGACGCTCCCGCAGCTTAAGTCCGTGAGATGCAAAGTGTGAAAAAGGACATGCAACAAATCGCTCCATGCGTGACACACTAGTTCTCAGCTTTCGGCCATACAAACGCCGACTCGTTTCCTCGCGAAGACTTTTCGTCTCATTGCGATAAGAGAGCGAGGAAAGCATAGATCCAAGTTGTTCTTTCCATTCCGGGCTTCGCGCGAACCAATTATATACCTCCCACCAAAAAGGAGGCAGGCTTTCACCATTTCGAAAGTCACGAAGTCTACCCACAAGAAATGCGAGCGATTTTGTACTTCCTGCTACAAATTCCCCCTGAGCCTCCGCCGACTGCTCTCCGTGAGGTTGAGGAAACAGCACTTGTTCCTTTATTTGAAACATGTTTTTCAAATGCCGTATGACCTCTGAGGGTAATAGGGTCTTCCCTTCGTGATCCGCTGCCGGATAGCTTACCCACAGCCTATGACTGGCAATAGTCAGCGCTGTATATATAAGAAAACGCTCATCCAGTAAACGCCGGGAAATGTTTGGAGCAAGCTCCATGCCTGAGCTTTCAAGAGTAACCCGCTCCTGTTCGGTCAATATCCCATCATCCTGAAACTGAGCAGGAACAACCCCATCATTAAAGCCCAGCAAAAAGACATATTTTACGCCTCCGGAACGGGTATGATCCATGCTGCCGACAAGTACCTGATCAAGTGAAGGCGGTACAAGTGCCATTTTAAGCTCTGTTAGCCCTGTATCCAGTACTCCAGTAAACATCTCCGTACTCAGCTTCTCATTTCCCATCATTTCAACAATTTGATCCAGAAGATCCAGGACAGCCCCCCAAATCTGGCGATGCTCTCTCGCATCTTCTGGTCTTCCGTCTTCCAGCGCAGCCCGGTTCATGAGCTCAAGCTTCTCTGGTACATGGGCTTCTTCAAGCAGTCTGTACACCGCCGTACACTTATCACGTGCTGTTGCAGCTTTCTTGATTCTCTTCTCAAAAGCATGTAGCGGTCCTGTAATGGCAGCACGGCATTCCTCAATACGACCTTTTGCCTGACGAGTCTCCCCGGCCCCATCTTCCAGAGAAAGACTAGGTACCCCTTTCCATGGACGACCGTCAGTCCACCTTGAGCCATGGATCCCCGAAGCTAGTACATGGTTCTCAAGAGCATCCATATCTTCTCTGGACAACGTCCCGTCAAGTGGAAGCAGTAGGTCTGTTTTGACACAGCGGAATACATCATCATAACGCCAGCGACGCTCTACTACGTCCAGTGCAGAACGGATGAATTCAACGAGTGGATGGTGAAGCTCGCTGCGCTTTTGATCGAGGAAATAAGGTACATCGTATTCACGAAACAATGGACCGACTAAAGATTCATAATCTCCCAGATTCCGTGCGAATACAGCCATCTCACGATATCTGGCTCCTTCTTCTCTCGAAAGCCTAACCATCTCTCGAATTGCACCTTCTACTTCGGCACGCCGGTTAGCAGCGACGTACAAAGCTAATCCTTGCGGATTCAGAGCTTCTTCACCATCAAGAGGTCGCCAGCGAATTTTTCGGTCATAGCCTCGTTCCAGATGTGCCAACACTGCGTTTTCCTGAAACCTAGGCAGCTTCTCTGGACCAAGCAGCGTATGCGATGTCTCAAATCCTAATTCATCTGCAATACCTTGCAGCTTTATATAAGTCATAGCTGTAGGGTGGAATAAATCTAGTTCATGTGGCAGGGAACCGTCCAGATAAGGTTTGTCCAAAGTCAAAGCAGCCGTAACCGAAGAAGCATGCTGTATTAGTTCTCTGAGCACAGCATACTCCTGTGGAGTAAAGCCATGAAACCCATCAATCCATACATCTGCGTTTCGGATATACTCTGAGCGGCTAATCCCTTCAGCAAGGGTAACGAGTGTGTCTTCCTCATCCATGTAAAGAGGTGCCAGCTCGTGCTCAAAATCCTTGTACAACATTAGTACATCTTCAAGCTTACGCCGAAGCATTGGTGGACTTCCTGCCGTCGCAAACTGAGCCAGTTGATCTTCTACACAGGAAGAATCTATACAGTATCGTTTCATCTCGGTATACAAATCACTCAGTTTCCCTACGAAACCAAGTTGGTCTCCTGAGGCACCGAACAACTTCAGTTCCTCTTTACGGCGCTGGATGATTTTGTATAGTAACATCCGCTTACCTTCCTCACTGATCGCAGTCTTGGCGCTGCCACCAGTCTCCTGCATTACCCGGTAGGCTAACCTGCGGAAGCTGAGCACCTGAGCACGAAGACTTCCCTTGATAACCCCAGAATTAATGAGCATATTCTCTGCCTGAAAGGATGCTTGCTCCGGTACAATCAGAATGATCGGCTTGCCTTGAGGGTCTTCTTTCAGTCGATTTGTAATCTCTTCGCATATCGCGGTGCTCTTACCGCTCCCAGATCGTCCGATGACAAAATGCAAGGACATGTCGTGCCTCCTCAAATCTATGACCTAATATTTTATAAGCGCATTTATATATAAAATAGCTGTCTCACAACCTAATATATCGTGTCTAATAGTATAGCATAAGTGCTAAACAAAGGAACATACGTTTGGATTCCATTTCCATAAGCAACACAAACAAGAAATACAATTCTTTACGATTGATATCAAAAAAAAGACTGCCGGATTCAGCAGCTACATCTCGCTTCATCAGACAGTCTCTTATCCATTTATAATAATCGGCAATCCATTGCCTTAAAGCGTCGTTTTGCTGCGAACTTCAAATACCGCAAACTTCAAGTAATGACCTTCGTCTACACCTAAAATCTGTGGATGGTCCTTACCAGCTGCACGCCACTCGATTAAGCGCAATACTTTTCCCGCATCATGGGCCGCATCCTTGATCGTCTCCAGAAACAAATCCGGACGCATATGATACGAACAGCTTGCTGTAACGAGATAACCGCCTTCATTTACCAGTTTCATCCCGTGAAGATTAATGTCTTTGTAGCCGCGGCAAGCTCCCTTGACCGCACCCTTGTTTTTGGCAAAAGCAGGAGGATCCAGAATAACGACGTCCCATGTACGCCCCCCTCCAGCAGTGAGCGGCTTCGAGGTGTCAACTTTATGTCCCCCTCTGGCACGTTCCTCACGCTCTTCCACACCTTTAACCTGTGTACGAAGAAACTGAAATGCATCATCCACAACGAATTCGACACGATCTTGAAATCCGTTGAGCTCCACATTTTCTCTTGCGCTTTCGATTGCATGCTCGGAAATATCCAGGCAGGTTACCTTCTTAGCTCCATATTTGCAAGCGTGAAGTGTAAAGCTTCCGGTATGAGAGAAGCACTCCAGAACCGTGGCTCCGTCCCAGTAAGGGAATGAAACTTCTTTTCCGCTTTTGTTCACAGGAACTTTGCGAACTTGTCCATCCACTTCCACTTCTTGCACCGTAATTCCGCTTCGGCCTCCCCAGCCAGTCATAAGCGGTTGAATGGAAGCTCTGTTCTCCCGCTGATCAAAGAAGTATCCGGTTTTCTGTCCCTCTTCGATATCAACCTTGATTGTTAATCCATTTTCAGTAACCAATACATGTCGAGGACATTCGCCATACAAGATGCCTTTACGCTGCTCCAAGCCTTCAAGCTCCCTTACAGACACATCACTACGCTCATAAATACCTTTAGGGTTCATTACTTCTACAAGCGCTTCAACAATGATATCTCTAGAGCGATCCATGCCAAGTGTCAGAAGCTGAACAACGAGTACATCAGAGAACCGATCCACAATCAGTCCTGGTAGAAAATCTGCCTCTCCATATACGAGTCGGTATGCATTTTCATCACCGATAAACCGCTCACGGTGAGCAAGGCAATCTTTAAAGCGGGATACAAAGAAACTGCGATCCATCTTCTCAAGTGGTTGGTATGAGACGATTCTCACTGTAATTTGTGATTTTGGATTGTAATAACCAGTGGCAAGATAACGCCCTTGGTGATTCTTCACTTCAACCAGATCACTAGGTTCGGGATTTCCCTCAACTGATGCTATTTCACTTTTGAAAACCCATGGATGACTCTGTTCTAATCTTTTCTTTCGGCTGCGGTCTAAAATAACCGATGGCATTCTTAACTTCACTCCCTGATTTCTATCCCTTTGGACAATCACTGGTATGCGTGTCCCACTAGGGTCATATACGTAATTAACAAGTAGAAACGACTTCGTCGTCATTCACAATCTAAACAAAAGGAGAATCTCATGCTCTCTTCACTCTGGTTTCCAGTTACTTACGGCCTTGTCGTGTTCCTGCTCGGTATGAAGCTTATGGAAGCGTCACTTCAGCGTTTTGCCGGTCCCAAGCTCCATGAATGGTTGAATAAAGCAACATCCACGCCTTTAAAAGGTATGATAACAAGCACAGGTCTCACTGCTCTGCTTCAGAGCAGTACGGCTGTCACGGTACTGACGATCGGATTTGCTAATGCCGGGCTCCTAAACTACGCAGGCACACTCGGCATCATCCTCGGTACCAACATCGGCACAACCCTGACAACCGAATTGATCAGCTTGCAGATCGGACAGATCGCAATGCCTCTGTTTATTCTTTCGATTTTGGTCTGGACAGCCCTTGTCATCCTATATGAACGGATTCCGTCTTCACTCATTAAACTACGGAACAGACTCGAAAAAACACAATTCATTTGCTTTGCCTTTGCCGGATTTTCACTTATTTTGCTCGGTATCCGGATCATGCAGTCCATAGGTCCTCCGCTGCAGCAGCTTGGCGTATTTCAGTGGTTCATCGAACACGCTTCGCAAAGCATCTTATGGGGGATTCTGGCCGGGGCGGCTCTTACTGCCCTGATACACAGCAGTGCCGCAGTTATTGCCATGGCTATGAGTCTAGCAGTAAGTGGAGTCATGCCACCAACGGTAGGGGTAGCCATCGTGATCGGCTCAAATGTCGGCACATGTGTAACTGCTCTTATGGCTGCAGTAGGCAGCACGCAAGCCGGAAGATTTGTAGCCTGGGCACATCTGGGGCTCAATATTAGCGGTGCAATTTTATTTGCACCCTTTATAAGTACACTTGCAGCTGTTTCCGGCTTACTGGCAACAGATCCTGGGAGTCAAATTGCTCATTCACAGACTATTTTTAATATTGTATGCTCCCTGCTCGCTTTGCCTTTATGTTATCTGCCTGTATGGCGAAAGGAATCAAGTGCGTAGTTAAACACTGATATTCAGAAGTTCAAGTGCCTTGCGTAAAATAATATCATTGTTGCCGTATCCGCCCTGACGTTGTTTTTGCCAAGCTGTCTGAGGCTCATACCATTCAACATCGTTAATCTCTTCAATCTGTGGCTTTAAATTGCCCTCTTCAGCTTCAACTAAGTAATAATGCACTTCCTTGTCAACCACTCCGTATTCAGGATGATTGTATTTATAAGCAATAATATCAACTGGAGCAATAATCTTACCTACGATTCCTGTCTCTTCCAAAATCTCACGTAATGCCGTTTGCTCAATCGTTTCCCCGGGCTCCATCTTGCCTTTGGCAAGAGAGGTTTTTCCATAGCGATCCTGAATCAATTGAATTTGAAGCTCTCCATCCTTCTGGCGATAAACGACACCACCTGCGGAAATTTCTTTTCGATTCATATCTGCATCCTCCTTCATGTGCAACAAGGATTTCACTTCCGGTAAAGGGAAATGAAATCCTTGTCAGTTATGGCATCCATCTCTGAATTTATTGGGCAGCAGCCGCTAAGTCATTCTCCATGACGCTAACCAATTCGCCCTCACATTCATTCACTCCGGCTTTGGTTATCTTCACACGGCACAATTTCCCCTCAAGCTCAGGACCTCCGTCAAATACAACCAGCAGGTAGTTCCCACTATAGCCCTGCATTTTCCCACCATTCGGGGAACCTTTGTATTCCCGTTCAGGAATTACATCAACCACCTGACCTACAAATTGCTCGGCGTAGGCAAGCTGCAGCTGTTCTGACAAGTCGATCAGTTGATGAACACGTTCATTCTTCACTTCTTCGTCTACTTGATCTTCCATACGAGCTGCCGGCGTACCCGTCCGTTTGGAATAAGGGAACACATGCATTTCAGAGAACCCGATTTCTTTCATTAGATGATAGCCATTCTGGAACATCTCATCAGTTTCACCAGGGAAGCCGACAATAACGTCTGTTGTAATCGCCAGATCAGGCATCGCCTGACGAATCAGCTTCATCTTGTTCAAGAACTCTTCCGTCGTATATTTACGTCTCATCCGCTTAAGTACCGTATCATCTCCCGCTTGGATCGGGATGTGCAAATGACGGCACATTTTAGAAGATTTATTGAGCACTTCAAGCATTTTGTCGTCGATCTGACTTGCCTCAATAGAACTGATACGAATCCGCTCAAGGCCTTCCACACGATCCAGATCCCATAACAGATCAGACAGACGGTAGTTTTCCAGATCATCACCGTATCCACCAGTATGAATACCAGTCAGAACAATTTCCTTATACCCAGCCTTAACGAGCTGCTCTGCTTGCTGAATGATGCTCTTCGGATCACGGCTCCGAGACAGACCGCGTGACCATGGAATAATACAGAATGTGCAGAAGTTATTGCAACCATCTTGAATTTTCAAGAAAGCACGCGTACGCTCCGCGAAATCAGGTACGTCCATTTCCTCGAACGCACGGGTCTTCATAATGTTACGCACTGCGTTTATCGGCTGTCGTGACTGTTCAATCTCATGGATGAAACTCATCATTTTATCACGGTCCTGGTTCCCGATCACAAGATCAACACCAGGAATATCTAAAATTTCCGCAGGCGATGTTTGAGCATAACAGCCCGTCACCGCTACGATCGCATCAGGGTTACGGCGCACAGCACGACGAATCATCTGCCGGCTCTTCTTATCCCCCGTATTCGTTACATGACAGGTATTAATCAAATAAACGTCAGCGGTTTGTTCGAAATCCACCTGTTCGTAGCCTTCATTCTTGAAAAGCTGCCAGATGGCTTCGGTATCGTAAAAATTGACTTTGCAACCCAACGTATAAAACGCTACTGATGGCATATTCAAACTCCCCCCATTTCTCCAGATTCGTATAAAGCGCATGCGAGTGCAGTCATTCCTGCTGTCTCACAGCGCAATATTCGGCGCCCTAGCCCAACAGAAACAGCGCCAGCCTCTTCGGCCATTCTACACTCTTCTTCGGTGAATCCACCTTCTGGACCGACAAGCAACAGCAGACTAGCCGTAGATTCCGGCTCCTGTAATGCATGGGCTATAAAAGGCTTCAGCACGTCCCTAAGCTGGGATCCGTGCTCTTTCTCGTAACAAAAGCAAACAGTGTCGTAGCTAGAGAACGTATCCAGTAATTTTCTCCAGGTTAGAGGCTGCTGAACATCAGGAACGATATTTCTATGCGCCTGCTCAGCGGCTTCCTTGGCGATTTTACGCCATCTCTCCAACCGTTTGCCTTCTTTCTTGGCGTCATATTGGACAATTGTGCGCTCCGACATGAACGGAACAAACGTTACCGCACCGATCTCCGTGCACTTCTGGATGACCGTCTCCATTTTATCGCCTTTTGGCAGACTTTGAGCAATCGTCACCTTCAGGCGCGGCTCATGGGTCATTTCCAATGACTCCGTAACAACGGCAATAACGCTTGTCTGCTCTAAGCTTTCTATCTCCACCAGCGCTTCTCTGGACACACCATCACTTACAATGAATGCATCCCCCGGTTTGCCTCGCATAACTTTCGTAATATGTCTAGCATCTTCCCCGGTTATTTCTACGCGGTCTCCCTTGAACTGCTCGGGTGAAACGAAATATCGCTGCATATCTTTATCCTCACCTATCTCAAAATCGCCAAACCTCATCATACAACTTTTCATTCAACCTGACCAGAGAAAATCCGTACCAGCAAGCCTTAAATTAACCCCCAAACATTGTATTAAAGATGTTTAAGAAGAAAACCGATAGTTCATAAGCTTTAGCATAAAGCGGTCTGATTGTGTAATTTTGAAACGGTGGAATAAGAATAATTAACAAAAAGATCAAGATAGACCACTGTTCAAATTGCTGCAACTTCGCACGAACACGGCGCGGAACCAAATCTTCAACGATCCGGTAACCGTCCAGTGGCGGCAGCGGAACTAAGTTGAACAAGAACAAGAAGAAGTTCAATACGATAAAGGTATCAAAAAAGATGTGTATAGCTTGTACAACTCGAGCGTTATCAAAGCTATCAATAATCCCAAATTGGTAAAGACCTGCATACAGTAAACATCCTACAATGGCCAGCAACAAATTGCTAAGCGGGCCTGCAGCGGACACGATAATCCCCATCTTACGAGGGTTACTGAAATTATCACGATTGACTGGCACCGGTCTAGCCCAACCGAAACCAGCAAAGAGAATTAATACAATACCTAGAAAATCAAAGTGAACTGCTGGGTTCAGTGTAACCCGACCGAGCAGCTTCGCCGTCGGGTCGCCGAACTTGTTCGCGAAATAGGCATGAGAAAATTCATGCAGCGTGAACGCGATAATTAAAGTAATCAAATAAAAGGGAAGCAGCTCGATCGGATAATATAACAGTTTATCCAAAATTTCCATAATTACCTCTTCCTTGCGACAAACGCTACCCAGTCATCCTCACGGTGCATGTCTGCAATTTCAAAACCGGAAGAAATAAGCGCCTGCTCAACCACATCAATTTTGTTCTTGTATATCCCGGAAGCAATATACATACCACCAGGTTGTAGAGCCGCATAGACATCATCTACAAACAGCAGAATGACTTCAGCCAAAATGTTGGCCACTACAAGCTGCACAGGAAGTGTCACACCAAGACCATCTGACTCACTGCCACTTTTTATAACTGTAAGTAAGTCACTCTCTTTAACAACAATTCGGTCATCCATACCATTCAGCCGTGTGTTCTCTTTCGCGCTAGACACCGCAACGGGATCAAGATCCAAAGCTAATACACGGGATGCACCTAGATGAATGGCTCCGATCGATAATATACCTGACCCGGTACCAACATCGATAACTTCCTCGCCGCCTTGAATTACACTATCTAATGCTCTTAGGCAAAGTGAGGTCGTTGGATGCGCCCCTGTGCCAAATGCCATTCCCGGATCTAACTCAATAATCCGTTCATCGTCTGATTCCGGGGCATATTCTTCCCAAGTTGGTTTAATAGTAAGTCTCTCAGATACACGAATCGGTTTAAAATACTGCTTCCATGCGGTTGCCCACTCTTCCTCATTTACCGTTTTCAGTTCAAAGCGGACCTCACCTGTATTTATTCCGAATTCCGGCAGTTCCTCAATACGCGGAGATATTTCGTCCCTGATCTCTTCCAAGTTAACATCCTCAGAGAAATATCCTTTAATGACCGCATGTCCTTCAGGAATATCATTGAATGGAACATCGCCAAACCATTCTCCATGTGGCGTCTCCCGCTTCTTGTTCAATGTGCCAGACTCCTCGATTGAGACTCCGCCGGCTCCAGCTTCATGCAAGAAGTTAGAGATCATTTCCACGGATTCTTCCGTGGTATGTATCGTTAATTCATGCCATAACATTTTTAGGTGATCCTCCTCGTTTTTACATAAGTAATATTGTACTATACTGAGGACCCTTGTTACAAAATTTAAACACCATTTATTATGCGAAAAGCCATTCTCTCTATGTTTGCTCATAAAATAAGGCCCCTCAACGGCGTTAACTCGCTGAAAGGGCCTAAGACGCAATTAACACTAAGAGTCCCGTTATTTCTAATTCTCGTTCTTGTGATTATCAAACATTTCTTTAAGCTGACGTTTATCAGCCGCTTCACTGCGACGAATCGCTTCTAAATCTTCACGGTCTGCTTCCAGAGCAGAGAACTCTACATCTTCTAATTTCGCAGACTGAAGTGCAAGTAATTTTTCAGTTTTATCCGCTATTTTTCCTTTTTTAGCTCTTCGCATTTAATTCACTCTCCTTCCGTTATATGCCTGGTATCTCGTTACACTAATCCTCCAGCATCTTCAATGATACTTAAAGCCTGATGGAACACACTTTCATCCAACACGACCGTCAGCAGGATATCTCGTCCTTGAACTTCATCCTCGCCGGCACTCATTCCACTTGCCGAAGGATCAGCAGCACCTAGGATTCCAGCCGAACGATTACTGAGTGCCGAATTCTGTGTCATTGAAGTCAGACTGACAATATCACCTGTTAAAGGGTTCATAATATTGTTCATTTCTCCACCTGGATAAGCACTGAAACGATTAATTGACATATCTGCAACTCTCAATGCCTCTAACTTGCGCGCAACGGATTGCGCTTCTTCCGGACTTTTGAAATAAGCCAAAATATTCTTTTCACTCATGGTTACTCACCCTACATTTTAGATTCTGTTATACCATTCTTAGAACGAACCTTCCTAGAATGCTTCATTTGCAGTCGTTTTATTCGGAAGCATAGCAGCGCGATATAAACACAAAAAAAGCCCGGCCAAAGTTGGCCGGGCTAAACTTATCAGTCTCCGCGGAATGCTTTTTTTACACGGTCGAAAAAGGACTGCTCTTGCTCATGTGTCTGCTCTCCATCCAGGGAAGCGAATTGGCGTAATAAATCTTTCTGCTCATCGCTCAACTTGCTTGGCGTAATAACAACCACCTTAACATGCTGATCTCCCTGTCCAAGACCACGAAGGCGAGGAACTCCTTTTCCTTTCAGACGGAAGAAGGTTCCAGTCTGTGTACCTGCTGGAATCTTCAGCTTCACCTTTTCGGTCAACGTAGGGATTTCGATCTCATCCCCAAGTGCTGCCTGGGCAAAGGTAAGTGGAATTTCACAGTAAATATCGTCGCCTTCACGTTCGAAAAAGTCGTGAGGTTTCACGCGAATGACGATGTATAAATCACCTGCTGGTCCTCCGCGCAATCCGCCTTCACCTTCACCAGTCATGCGCAATTGAGCGCCATCATCGACACCGGCAGGTACACGGACATGGATCTTACGCTGCTTCTTGACCTTCCCGTTACCTTGGCAGGTGCTACAGCGTTCCTTAATGATTTTACCAGTACCATTACAATTGGAACACGCACGACGGTTAACCATTCGGCCGAACGGTGTATTCTGTACGACCTCCTGCTGACCACTACCATGGCAGACGCCGCAAGTTTGCGGTTTTGTTCCTGGCTTCGCACCGGAGCCATCACATGTATCACATGTTTCTGTTCTCGGTATCGTAATGTCTGCTTCCTTGCCGAATACAGCTTCTTTAAACTCGATAGTCATTGTATACTGCAGATCGTTCCCCCGTTGTGGTGCATTTGGGTCACGACGTCCACCGCCACCAAAGAACATATCGAATATATCTCCAAAACCGCCGCCAAAGTCGCCGGAGAAACCACCGCCCATACCTTGGTTCGGGTCTATGTGTCCATACTGGTCGTATCGCGCACGATTCTGGCTATCACTTAATACGTCATAAGCCTCTTTTACTTCTTTAAACTTGGACTCGGCATCTTCCGCTTTGTTTACGTCAGGGTGATATTGACGCGCCAATTTTCGGTACGCTTTTTTAATCTCATCATCCGACGCGTCTTTGCCAACGCCAAGCACCTCATAATAATCACGCTTTTCAGCCACGGTTTCACCTCCATTTCACCAATACTAAGCATGCCGGACAAAAGGAAAGTCAAAGTGCGGGATTCGCGCTTTGACTTTCCCTTGCCTCAGATCTATTCAGATTAACCTTTGTTTTTGTCCTCGTCAACAACCTCATACTCGGCATCAACAACGTTATCTTTTTTAGGAACGCCTTCTTGAGCAGCATCTCCTGCTCCACCAGCTTGTTCAGCTTGAGCAGCTTGCTCATAAAGTTTTACGGACAACTGTTGAACGATCTCAGTCAATGCTTCAGTTGCTGCATTGATTTCTTCAAGATTGTCGGACTCCAAAGCTTTTTTCACTTTCTCTTTAGCTTCATTTGCTTTGTCGATTTCAGCTGCATCTACTTTGTCACCAAGATCCTTCAGCGTTTTCTCTGTGGTGTACACGAGCTGATCCGCATTGTTGCGTGCCTCAACAAGCTCTTTACGCTTACGATCTTCTTCAGCATGAAGCTCAGCATCTTTCATCATTTGTTCTACTTCTTCATCGCTCAGACCGCTTGAAGAAGTAATGGTGATTTTTTGGCTCTTGCCTGTGCCTTTATCTGTTGCCGAAACGTTAACAATACCGTTCGCATCGATGTCAAATGTAACTTCGATTTGTGGAACGCCACGTGGAGCTGGAGGAATGTCTCCCAGCATAAAGCGACCGAGGGTTTTGTTACCTGCTGCCATTTGACGCTCACCTTGCAGAACGTGAATTTCAACGCTTGGCTGGTTATCTGCATAAGTAGAGAACACTTGAGATTTGCTTGTAGGAATTGTAGTGTTCCGTTCGATCATTTTGGTAAATACGCCACCTGCTGTTTCGATACCGAGAGAAAGTGGAGTAACGTCAAGAAGAACAACGTCTTTAACATCTCCTGTCAATACGCCAGCTTGAACTGCTGCACCCAGTGCAACAACTTCATCCGGGTTAACGCCTTTGTGAGGCTCTTTACCAGTCAATTTCTTAATCGCTTCTTGAACTGCAGGGATACGTGTAGATCCACCCACAAGAACGATTTTGTTAATGTCATTTGCAGTCATACCTGCATCACTCAATGCTTGACGAGTTGGACCGAGTGTACGTTCTACCAGGGAAGCGGACAACTCTTCGAACTTCGCACGAGTCAAGTTTACTTCCAAGTGCTGAGGTACGCCATCAGCAACTGTGATGAACGGCAAGGAGATTGTTGTTGTCAAAATACCGGACAACTCTTTTTTAGCTTTCTCTGCAGCATCTTTCAGACGCTGAACAGCAGCTTTATCTTTGCTCAGGTCAATACCTTGTTCTTTTTTGAATTCAGCAACCAGGTAGTCAATGATAACTTGGTCAAAGTCATCCCCACCAAGGCTGTTGTCACCGCTTGTAGCTTTAACTTCGAAGAAACCATCACCAAGTTCCAAAATGGAAACGTCGAACGTACCGCCACCAAGGTCGTATACGAGAATGGTTTGATCTTCTGATTTCTCCATACCGTAAGCCAGTGCTGCAGCCGTTGGCTCATTGACAATACGAAGTACTTCAAGACCAGCGATTTTACCAGCATCTTTAGTTGCTTGACGCTGACTGTCATTAAAATATGCAGGAACTGTGATAACCGCTTGGGTTACAGGTTGACCCAAATAAGCTTCAGCATCGGATTTCAATTTTTGCAAAATAATTGCGGAAATCTCTTGTGGTGTAAAATCCTTGCCATCAATAGTTTCTTTATGGTTTGTACCCATGTAACGTTTAATGGAACTGATTGTACGGTCTGGGTTCGTGATCGCCTGACGCTTCGCTGTATCACCAACAACACGCTCGCCGTCTTTCTTAAAACCTACAACAGATGGAGTTGTACGTCCACCTTCTGGGTTAGGAATGACAACAGCTTCGCCGCCCTCCATTACCGCTACACAAGAGTTGGTTGTACCAAGGTCAATACCGATTACTTTACTCATGAGATAATATCCTCCTTCATATTGGCACTTACCCCAGATAAGGTAAGTGGTTCGTTTTAAAGTTGTAGTTTATTTAAAGTCGACGATGGATTAAGTCAATTACATGCTTACCTTAACCATTGCCGGACGAAGCACCTTATCTTTCAGCATGAAGCCTTTTTGAACTTCTTCAACGACGATGCCTTCCTCATACTCATCGCTCTCCACCTGCATAATTGCTTGGTGAAATTCAGGGTTGAATGGTTGACCTACACAATTCATGGCTGAGAGACCTTCAGCATTCAGCACGGTTTCAAGCTGACGGAAGATCATGCTTACTCCCTTGGAGAAAGATTCAAATTCAGGATTTTCTTCCGATGAAGCCAAAGCACGCTCAAAATTGTCGATTACAGGCAATAGCTCCGTAATCAGCTTAGAAGAAGCATACTTTGCCAGCTCTTCCTTCTCCTTAAGTGTACGTCTACGGAAGTTATCATAATCAGCTTGGACACGCAAAGTACGTTGCTGTTGTTCCGAAATTTCATTTTTCAACGATTCCAACTCAGCCTGAAGGCCGTCTTCTACCTTCTCTTCGCTAGAAGACTGTAGATCATCCTCCTGTACCTCCGGTTGCTCACCAGTTTCTGGTACGGCATGTTCCATCATTTCTTCATCTACTGTGTTCTGTTGTTCTTTATTCAAGATGCCTCCACCTCCCTATATTTATGAATCCTATTCATTGTTAATATTACTCTTCGAAACTGCCTGTCTCACGCATCTTAATAACATGATGAATTCGGAGCACTGCTGCCGCGACTTCCCCGGCTGCTCGTAATCCATGAAGCTTAACGAGAGCTGGATCCACAATACCCTTGTCTTCATAATTGATAACAACACCGGTATCACAGTCAATTCCCATGGAGTCCGTTCCCAGACGAATTTGAGCCGCCCGCACTTCCTCCATCTTCTCTAACGGATTATAACCGGCATTCAGCAATATCTGCGACATTGGCTTACGTAATGCAGTGGAAACAGCCTCTATACCAAAGGCTTCCATTCCCTTCTGAACTTCCCTATGACGATCCAACTCATAGGATACGGCCAGTTCACTTGTTCCGCCTCCCGGAAGTACACCACCAGCAACAGCTGCTTGAAGAGCCGAAGCTGCATCACACGCAATGCGTGCTGCCTCTCCAACAACCTCTGACGTACTAGCACCAACAATAATGGTGACCACACGTTCACCGGATATATCGCTTTTAAGACGAACACGCTCTAATGACTCATCATATGCTGCTTGCGGGGTATAACCTAGAACAGATATCAATTGGTCAGGATCTTTATGTAGCGCCGTACGGCGCACCGGTACAGCCCCTGTCATGTCGCAGACTCGGCGTATGTCGGCACGTGATACACGCGGCACAACCATTATACCGTGATCTAGACAAAACTGCTCAGCGTCCGGATGAATTCCTTTTTCCAAAAGAATCAGCTTAACAGATACTGCTGATAAACGTTCTAAATCCGAAGCAAACACTTTGCGCAGATCCATGTATTTTTCAAAACCTGCTTCTGTAGTCAAAACCTCTTCGTCAAGGTCATCAGGTTCCAGCGCGTCAAGCAGAACAAGCACCTTAGCATCATCATACTCTTGCTGTTCTCTAGTGAACAAAGGTTTCTGGCGAAGCAGTATTCCCTCATACACCTCATTATCTGCTTTCTCCAATGCGATAATGCTATCAGCCAGAGAATATGAAGGGTCTCTTAAACGGTCAATCCCTGCTTTAGCAGCAGCTTCCATCACTAACTGAACGATATCATGTCTTTCACGTCCAGCTACAAAAGCTGTTCTTTCCAGCAGAGGATCATTCAACCCATCAATTATCCGTACCCGTTCCGATAAATAACGAAGCGCCATATCAATGCCTTGTCTCATGCCCTCAACAACTTTGGAAGCTGGAACACCACGGACAATCTGTGCGACTCCTTCTTGGACCAGGGCACCTGCAAGTACCGTAGCCGTTGTCGTACCGTCTCCAATCTTCTCCTGCTGGGCCCTAGCTACCTGGATAAGAAGTCGAGCCGCCGGATGAGTTACATCCATTTTATCCAAAATAGTAACCCCGTCGTTCGTAATTACAACTTCCCCACGAGAGCCTACGAGCATAACATCAAGTCCCTTAGGACCGAGCGTCCCTTCAACGGCGGAAGTGACGGCCCGCACCGCATTACTGTTATTAATCAGCGTAGAGTGGCGTTCGTCACCGTCTCCGTGCTGCTGAGGTCCTTGGCTCATCACTCTCACTCCTTTATTTATACCAGTGTGACAGCAATCTTGTCAGATCATGCGAGAGAATATTTAGTATACCCATCACACGAGCATACTCCATTCGAGTCGGCCCGAGTATACCAATCGTTCCTAGTGTTTTTCCATTTGCAGAATAAGTCGCTGTGATCAAGCTGCAATTCGCAATTGCTTCATGATCATTCTCTGTACCAATTCGTACTTGAATGCCAGTTTCTCCAGGTGTTGGCATCATCATCTTCATTAATGTCGGTGTTTGCTCGAGCAATTCTAGAATATTACGAACCTTATCGACATCTTTGAACTCAGGTTGGTTAAGCATGTTCGTCGTACCGCTCAAATACACTTTTTGCTCCTGATTGTTACTATCGAGCGCAACATCAAGCACACTCATTAATTCCTCATAGTGATCGATATGACGCTGCATTTCCTGACCCAATTCAGAATATAGCCTTGTCTTCAATTTATACAATGGCACATTCGCCAGTTTACTATTTAGAAGATTAACCACCTGCTCCATTTCCGATACGGACACGCCCGGTGGGATTGTAACCGTCTTGTTCTCGACTTGACCGGTACTCGTTACAATAATAGCTACCGCTTTGCCATCCTCTAGCGGAAGCAATTGGAAATGGCGCAATGACGTATGAAAAACTTCCGGTCCCAAAAGGATGGAAGTGTAATTTGTCATCTGTGACAAAATACCCGCCGCGTGCTGGATCATCTGCTCCATGGCATTCAGCTTCTCGGCAAAGAATGCTTTCATCGTCTGCAGTTCGGAAGGATTTGGTGAAAACGACGACGTAAGGTGATCTACATAATAACGATATCCTTTATGTGAAGGAATACGTCCCGCTGAAGTGTGAGGTTGTTCGAGAAAACCAAGTTCCTCCAAATCAGCCATCTCATTACGAATCGTCGCTGGGCTATAACCCACATCTCCACGTTTAGAAATACTTCGGGATCCTACCGGCTCTGCCGACCGAATATAGTCATCGACGATCGCACTCAATATCATGCGCTGGCGATCTGTTAACATGTCGCTCCCCCCTTACTGACTGCGGTTTTCAAAATCGTTAGCACTCATCATCAGTGAGTGCTAACCGATATAACAAAAATACCAAACCGACTAGAGTATTGTCAAGTCAGTTTGGTACTTTAAGATCACCTGATTTTTATTCAATCAGCTTAACATTCTAAGCACAGCTATTTCGTCACACGCATGTTGTTTTTTGCAGTGAATGCAATCGGTCCATACTTTTTCCGGGAAAATTTCTTTCTCGACCACAGTAAAGCCATTTTTGATAAAAAAAGAAACTTCATATGTTAAAGCCATAATCTTCGGAATTTCACGTCTTTCGGCCTCGGTTATTAATGATTCAACCAGCATCGAGCCTATTCCCTGCCCTTTGTAAGCTTCGGATATGCCCAAAGATCGAATCTCCACCAAATCATTACCGAGCTGACATAAAGATCCGCAGCCAACGACCGTTCCATCCCATTCGGCTACAACAAACTCTTCAATCTGCTTCTCCAGCACATTTCTTGACCGGGGAAGCATGATTCCTTTTTCCGCGTAATCCTGAATCATTTCGTAAAGTGGCTCTACATCATCCAGCTTGGCTTTTCTGCATACGGCCGGCATTATCTCCGTCTCCCCTTTATACGCTCCGTTATAATATGAATAAATATACAACAGAGCGTATAGAAGTTCAATAGATTATTTGCCTGATAGACTACCTATAAATTCTGCAAAGACCTCATTACCGAACAAAACGCCTTTGTCACTCAGCTTATAGCCTTCATCAGTTGTATCCAGTAATCCTGCATTAACCATTTTATGAAGGGGTCGTGCAAAAACTACATCAAGTGAAGTGCCAAACTGCTGTTCGAAGCGACTTCGTGAAATACCCTCAAGTACACGTAATCCGACCATCAGGAAGTCCTCCATAGCCTCCTCCTGAGATATTGTGAAGCTATCAAGTCGAGGAAGACCATGTTTAACAGCTTCTATATAAGGATTAACTCCTTTAATGTTCATATGGCGCATACGCCCAACATATCCATGAGCACCTGCTCCCAGACCGTAATAGTCCTCATTAAACCAGTAGGTCATGTTGTGCTTACTTTCAAATCCCGGTTTTGCAAAGTTACTGATTTCATATTGGTCATACCCTGCTTCTTTCATTCGGTTCATAAGCAGCAGATACATATTCAGCTCATCTTCCTCATCGGGAAGGGGAAGCTGGTTTTTCTGATACAGGGTATGAAACAGCGTGTTCTCCTCTACCTTCAAACTATAAATGGAGTAGTGTGGCAAGCCCAGTTCTAGCGCTCTAGTTACACTCTCCGACAGCATTTCAACCGTCTGGTTAGGAAGACCGAACATAAGGTCAATAGACATGTTGTCAAAGCCCGCCTTTTTGGCATTCTCTAGGCTTCGATAAACATCATCTGTGTTGTGTATACGACCTATGCCGGTAAGGAGATCGTTCTGAAACGCCTGCACTCCGAAGCTGACACGGTTTACACCGCCTTCTCTCATAACCGACAGTTTTTCTAGATCCGTCGTTCCTGGATTAGCCTCCATTGAGAATTCAATGTTGTCGTCCCAAACTGGAAAATGATCTTTTACCGTCTTCAGGAAATATTCCATTTCATTCGGCTTCAAAACGGTTGGGGTACCTCCCCCTACAAAAATGCTCTTGATCACTCCTGGCGGAGAAGCCTTTACGGTCATTTCCATTTCCCGTTCAAGCGCTTGTAGGTAATCCATAACAGGCTGGTCTTTTAAAACATAAGAGTTAAAATCACAGTAAAAACATTTATTCGTGCAAAACGGAATGTGAATATATACAGCTTCTGTTCGCTTGCTGGCTCCGTTTGTCATATGCGTTGTCATAAATAACCTCCCTTGCTTAGCCTTGCTCATAAGCTTCTATCATTTGTTTATATCCTAATACTCTAACATCTTGATCATGAAAGAAAAGGAAAGCCATAACGGCTTTCCTGTCATTGTTCTTCTATAACTGTATCCGAAATCAACTTACCTAGTCGTCGATTCTCAGCACCGCCATAAATGCTTCCTGCGGCACTTCAACACTTCCGACCTGCTTCATCCGCTTCTTACCTTCCTTCTGCTTCTCAAGCAGCTTCCGTTTCCGCGAGATGTCACCGCCGTAACACTTGGCAAGAACGTTCTTACGCATTGCTTTAACGGTTTCACGTGCAACGATTTTTGTTCCAACAGATGCCTGGATTGGCACCTCGAACATCTGACGCGGAATCAGCTCACGAAGCTTCTCGCAGATTGCCCGGCCACGATGGAAAGCACGATCGCGGTGTACGATAAAGGACAAAGCATCCACCTGTTCTCCATTGAGCAGGATGTCCATTTTGACCAAGTTCGAAGTTCTGTAGCCAGACAGCTCATAGTCGAACGAAGCGTATCCTTTTGTGCTGGACTTCAATTGGTCAAAGAAATCATAGACGATTTCCGACAGCGGAATTTCATACGTAATCGTTACACGTGTCGTATCAAGATACTCCATGTTAACGAATTCGCCGCGTTTGTTTTGACAAAGTTCCATGATCGCTCCAACATAATCGTTTGGAACGATGATAGCCGCTTTAACATAAGGCTCTTCGACATAATCAACCTTGCCGACTTCAGGATAGTGGGAAGGGTTATCGATCTGGATCTGCTCCCCATTCGTCAGCGTAATACGGTAAATTACGCTCGGCGCAGTCGTAATCAGCGGTATGTTAAACTCGCGTTCAATCCGTTCCTGGATAACATCCATGTGAAGCAATCCTAAGAATCCACAGCGGAATCCAAAGCCAAGTGCACTCGAAGTTTCCGGCTCGAAGCTCAATGAAGCATCATTAAGCTGAAGCTTCTCGAGCGCTTCACGCAAATCGTTATAATCCGATGTTTCGATAGGATACAGTCCACAGAATACCATCGGATTGATTTTACGGTAACCAGGAAGTGGTTCAGGTGTAGGATTTTTATCATCGGTAACCGTGTCACCCACTTGTGTATCTCCTACATGCTTAATTCCAGCTACGATAAAACCAACATCACCTACGAGCAGCTCGTCTACAATAGTCATCCGCGGCTTAAATGCTCCAACTTCGATGACTTCGAATGATTTACCCGTTGCCATCATCTTGATCTTAGAACCCGCTTTAATGCTACCATTGATAACACGAACGTAAACGATGACCCCTTTATAAGGGTCGTAGTGTGAATCGAAAATGAGAGCCTTTAGCGGTTCATCAGCTACACCCGTTGGTGCCGGTACCTGCTTAACTACCTGCTCTAGAATCTCTTTAATTCCGATCCCTGCTTTTGCAGAAGCCAGAACGGCTTCACTCGTATCTAGACCAATGACATCTTCAACTTCCTGCTTCACTCGTTCAGGATCTGCACTAGGCAAATCGATTTTGTTAATGACCGGCAGAATTTCCAGGTTATTATCTAACGCGAGGTATACGTTAGCAAGCGTCTGGGCTTCAATACCTTGAGCCGCATCTACTACAAGCAGTGCTCCTTCACAAGCAGCCAAGCTCCGTGATACCTCATACGTAAAGTCAACATGCCCCGGGGTGTCGATCAAATTCAGAATATACTCTTCACCATCATCCGCAAGATAGCTCAGACGAACTGCCTGCAGCTTGATGGTAATTCCCCGCTCCCGTTCCAGATCCATTTGGTCAAGAACTTGCTGTTGCATTTCACGGGAAGTCAGCGCACCAGTATACTCCAAAATACGGTCAGCCAATGTCGATTTACCATGGTCTATATGTGCAATGATACAGAAATTACGAATTTTTTGTTGTCTTACTTGAACGTCAGCCATGCCTTACCCCCAACAACCACCAGATGTTTTAATCAATTTATTATAACAGTTGGTTGTGTGCACAGCAATGGCAAGTACACAATACAATTCATTCGGTAATGGAACCGAACACAGAAACAACCCAGCGGATGCTTTGATTGGAAAGTTGCTGCAGAAGCCCGGCTGTTTTGTCTGCAAGCACATCGGCAGGCGGCTTAGACCCCTCTGGCAGTAAAATATCACGAGGAGTCGGCTCAAATTTCGGTTTTTGTTGCTTTACTGGAGCCGCAGGAGGATCATCTTGAATTTGTGGATCAGGAGAAACCGGGAGGCTGCCGCTCTGACTTTGCTCAACCTGCTGAACCTGACTGGATGCAGAATCCTTCTGAAACAGAGGACCCTCCGTTCCACCCAACTGCATGCCAATAAGCACGCCGATTCCAGCCCAAATGACCATAGCGGCCAACTTTTTTCCGGCTCTTGACATCATTTCTCCTCCTTAAATGTTCGTACACTCAGCTAGTTTTCTGTATATCGACGGTCTTTGTCTGGTCTGTCGGTTTATTCTTTGTCTTGTTCATCACGCTAGCCTTCTGAGCTTTCTGATCCTGCCAGTATACTTCCGCAATCATATCTGCCAGCAAATTGGCCGTACGTTTTAACTCGTCCTTTGTGTTATCAATTCCGCCGATTTCTATCAAAATACTGTTTGGAGACAACGACTGATTGTACTCTCCGTTACCTTGATCAGCCGACTTACCCCATACTCCTCGAGAGACACCAGGATAAGATTTTTCAAGCAGCTGATTGATTTTACTTGCAAACTCTTCGTTCTTACGCCAGTTTTGGTTCGCATGTCCAATGATAAAATACACTTGTGCGTAATTGACGCCATTAATCGTCGTTGTTGTTTTACCATGTCGCTGTGAATCCCGATGGATGTCAATTAAGTAAGTAAGATCCTCATTCTGTGCAAGAGCTTCCTTCACGGCTTGGCGCGAATATTTATAGGAATAGTTCCAGTTGTAGTTCGGTACGGTGCTTTGATAGTCACTCTTGTCGTGTACCGTTCCAATACCTTTTGCCTCCAATCTCTTAGCTACCATGCTGCCTACAAGCATTATATTTTTATTAGGTGAAGAAGAACCGGGATTACTGCTTGGTTTCTCTAGCAGCGGGTTGAAAGATTCCTGTGGATGCGAATGATAAATAAGTACATTTTTCTTACCAGAAGGCGTCTCTGTCTTTCCATCCTTGCTCGTGCTTCCCGGCTTACCTTCCGAAGGAGGCCCAGCAGGTGTATTTGTTGATTCTTCGGGCGTTGTTTCATCGGGTGTTGATTCGTCAGGCTTTACGTCATCAGGGCTTTCCTCAGGCTCTAAGGGTGTTGGATCCGGACGATAATCTGCTGGTGCTTCACCTTGCTCGTTACCTGAACCGTTACTAAGCTGCACGGGTTGATTCGTCTTCATCCCCGGCACCTCGCCGGCCAGAAGGCTTTTTGGATCTCTCGGATTCACACTAGTCAGGAGTTCAAATACGAATGGAGTCATTTTTTCCGCTGAAAATGTTGACGTTTCTTTCTCTAGTGCCATTTGCGGCATTTCCATTCCAATCATATCTACAAAAAATCGACTCGATAAAGATGCAGCTAGTCCTTTCATAGAGGACACCGGTGAGGTGTTCAGACCTTTCTCCGCCATCCCTCCGAGACCTAGCAAGATGAAGAATAGAAAAGAGCCTAACATCAGCAGCACCAACGTTCGCCCCATACTTAAACCTTCCAACAAGTTTCTTTTCAACTTGGCTATGTTCCAAATGCGAAATTTCCGGTTGTTCATATCGATGTCCTCCTCCATTGACCAAAAATGCAAAAAGCCTTGAAAGCCTGTCCAGCAGCTACAATCTCTTATATTCCAAATCTATGACTCGTAAAGAATCGATAGAACAACTAACTTAAAATACTTCCAAAATTTAATAGAACGCAAATAGGCTGCCTTCGAGTTCTATTCATGAACTCAAAGAGCAGCCATTCTAGTATTATCCCTGTTCTATCTTGAAAAAGAACACATGTATTATTGTGTCTCTGTCGATAATCTAGTGAGTGTACGCACCCACATTACCAGGATCAACCGCTTCATGAAGAGCAGCATTCAATCCACTGGCTACAACATTAGCGATATCCTCGATAAATTCATCAATCTCTTTCGGTGTCACGATGAGATCATGCCCTAGTGGTTCCAAGACCTCTTTTACTAACGCGAGACGCTCATTCTCTGGAATCTCATTAAGCATCCCCATAATTTGTCCCGTCTCCGGAGCCCCTTGGCCAAAATGGTTTTTCATCAACTCAATTGCATTATTTACGATGGTAGATGCATAACACACCGTTGGAACACCAATCGCAATACACGGCACCCCTAAAATTTCTTGAGTCAGGCCCTTTCGCTTGTTACCGATACCCGATCCTGGATGGATACCAATATCCGCAATTTGAATGGTTGTGTTCACCCGCTCCAATGATCTGGAAGCCAGCGCATCAATCGCAATAATAGCATCGGGACGCGTCCGCTCGACAATACCATGTACAATTTCACTCGACTCGATTCCCGTTAGTCCTAGTACACCTGGCGCTACAGCACTTACTTGCCGATATCCCGGCGCTACCTGGTCTGGCATTAACTCAAAATATTGCCTTGTCACCATGACATTTTCAACGACCAGCGGCCCAAGCGAGTCAGGTGTTACATTCCAGTTACCAAGACCGACAATCAGAATTGAGGCATTCTTTCCAATACCAATACGCTGAAGGAAATCTTCAAACTCGCGAGCAAATACCGTTGCTACCTGTTCCTGTAGCCCCGTATCCCCTTTGCGCAAATCGGGAACCTCAAGGGTGACGTAATGACCCTGCACCCTTCCGATTCTCTGGGAGGCGGCTTCATTTTCAACATCAAGCCGAGTTATCTTGACTCCCCCCTCCTGCTGGACATCTTCTAAAACACCAGGAATCGCCTTAACTCCTTGACCAGAAGCAAGCTCTCTCGATTCAACCGCCAAGTCCGTTCGAACCGAATAGCGCTGCAAATCTAATTCCATGCTCATTCACTCTCCTGCATCATAATAGTGGTAGTGTGCTGGAGATGAAGAGAGATTATGCAAAAGTCTGATTAAAAAGGTCCCCAAAGTCATTGCTTCTTGGTATTGCATTTTGTACCCCCCCATGCTAAACTATTTTAAGTTGTGACACATTTCGCTCTATTGAAATGCCTTACAGGAGGTGAATGTAATGCCAAACATTAAATCCGCGGTAAAACGCGTCAAAACGAACGACAAACGCCATGCACTCAACATTTCCCAAAAATCCGCACTTCGCACAGCAGTTAAAAACGCTGACGTAGCGCTGGCTGGTACGGAAGTTGAAACTGCTAAAGCTGCTTTCCAAGCTGCTTCGCAAAAGCTTGACAAAGCCGTTACGAAGGGCTTGATCCATAAAAATGCGGCTGCCCGCAAGAAGTCCCGTCTGGCGAAAAGACTGAACGCTCTTACTTCCCAAGCGTAAGATGCGTTTCTGAATAAGTAAATGGAAAACCCTGAACAGCACATGCTGATCAGGGTTTTTTGAATGCTTACGTATGCTGTAATGTGTTACGCCCCAAGGCGAAGTAAAAACATCTCCAATCCAAGGACCTTGTCCACACCACCTGTTTTCATCTTGTAATCCAACTCTCCCAAGTGATTCAATATATTTTCCAAGCGAGAGGTTTCAAACTTTCTTGCTTGTTCTCCTGCAATCTTCACCGCGTATGGATGCAATCCAAGCTGAGAAGCAATCTGTTGTTGGGAGTAGCTCTGCTTCGACAATGTCTTTACATGCAAAATGATCCGGAACTGTCTCGTAATCAAAGCTGCTATCTTGATCGGCTCCTCACGCTGCTTTAACAATTCGTAGAAGATGGCTAACGCCTTATCAATCCGTAGATTCGCGATATCCTCAACCAGTGCAAACACATTCTGCTCTGTATTTCGGGCAACCATCTGATTCACTGTTGTCTCATCTATGGTACCACCAGCACCAGCGTATAGGCATAGCTTGTCTATTTCTCCTGACAAAGTCTGAAGTGCGGTACCCGCATTGCGAACAAGTGTCTCCGCAGCTCCTGGAGCAAAGGAACAACCTTGCTTCGAAGCCTGCTTCTCCACCCATTTCAATAATTCATCACTGCCTAACGGCATAAACGCCAGCGCAGTTCCAGCTTTTTTAACAGCCTTTACTACTTTTTTACGTTCATCGAGCTTTTCCTGTTGTACCATGAACACAATCACACTGTAATCTGCCGGATTTTCCATGTAATCTAGCAACGCCTCTACCTTATGTTCGACTTTGCTATTGTCCTTACCAGCAGTGAATAAGGAATTATCTCTTACGAAAATTAGCTTTCTCGGAACCATAAAAGGTACAGTTTCGGCTTCCTCAACTACTGCTTGAATCGGCGTCTCACCTAGATCCATATGAATCAGTGCGAAATCTTTGTCTTCTTTAGTTAACAGCTGCGATTCCAGAAACGCAGCGAATTCGTTCATTTGATATTTCTCACTACCGTATAGCAGGTAAACAGAGGATACCTCCCCCTGCTTGACTGCCTTAGCTGCCGCTTTGGCATCCACCCTGTGTTCCCCCTTTCTCCTACGTACACCACTATACCAAAAAAGACGCGCTGGGGCGAGAATGTGCCCGTTCTCAAACACAGCAAAAAGACCTCGGCATGAAAGCAGCGAGGTCTTTTTGTCCCATCTCATCTATATAAACGCCGGACGGAATGCTCTAGAATCATCCCGCCGTCGGTCATACGACGGTGGTTAGTCGGCATATTTCTATCTATCTTAGCTTATTCATATCTCCGGGCAAGTGTGCATCCATAAAGTCATCTTTTCATTCGAAATAAGAAGAATTTATTACACTATGGATTTGTAGCAGGTTCGGATGAGTCGGTTCCACTGTTCGAATTGTTATCTTGTGGCTCGACCTTTACATTCGGATCTATTGGTTGATCCACATTAATTTCGTGTTTAACCTCTTTTTGATCTACGAGAAGTGTGTAGGTGAACACCTTACTATCCTTAGACCATTCGCCATTGACCCACTCCCCGTTTAACGGAAGAGCAATAACCTCTTCAGGCAACTGATCGGCAACAGAAGGGAGCCGAAACAAAACCATTTTGTCAATGGCTACTGATGCACTATAGAGCCCATCGGGAGAAGGCCATTGCTGTGGTATCATACCCGTAATTCCGTAAAGACTAGTCTTACCTACTTCCTGCTCGGAATTATCCGTAGAGGGAATATCCTTATCAGCAGGCAGCTGGTCACTGTGATTGTCCGCTATTCTCTGCGAGTCGGGTTCTACCTGTTGCTCAGGCGGAACATACTGATCCTGTGTTTGCTGTGGAGGCACAGAATCTTTCGCATTGTTGTTAGCAGTCCCCTCTCCAGACGAAGTATTCCCACCTGTTCGAGGCTCATCCTTCTTATCTTGCTGCGGCGGAGTAGGTACAGGGCTTGAAGGCTGTGCATCTGTAGAAACAGGTTCATCGGACAGGGATTTATCCAATTTAGACTTCCCTGGTTCTTCTGTCTCTTCCGAAGTTATGGATCGTTCTTCCCCGTTGTTTTCCGTCTCACCCTTTTCACTCACAACACTCTTACTAGTTAGGGTATCGTTTTCCGGAAGTTCTTGGCTTCCGCTGCTATTTCTACTTGCTGGTAAGCTAGCACCGTTATAAGGTACCTCTGCATCCGAGAGCATTTCCGGTTCATAATGGAATATAGCAACCCCAAGAATAATAGCAGCTGCTACAGACCCCATCACCGTTCTGCCTGCAATGGAACCCCACCAGTTAGCTCTTCGTCCATTACGTTTAAGCTCTGGCACCATCACTGCAGGTCTAATCACAGCGTCTTCCTTAGTCTGTTCTGTACGCGCACGATCTATAGCTTCAAGCTGCGGAAGTATCGCATCAACTAAGCTGTAAGGCGGTGTGACGGCCGGAAGATCTTCCAAATCCCTTGATAGGGACTTTAGTACGCTGAATTTTTCAGCGCACGCCGGACAAACGGCAACATGGCGGTACATCTGAGCAGTCTCTTCTGGATCAAGATCTTGATCCAAATATCGATGCATGTATTCCACCACCTCTTGACAATTCATCCTGATACACCACCTTTCTGATGCTCATGGAGCATGTTCTGAAGCTGTTGTCTGGCTCTGAATAAATATGACTTTACCGTATTCAGCGGCAGGTTTAGACAATCAGCTATTTCGTTGTAAGATAAATCCTGCAAATATCTTAAGACAATAACGGTGCGGTGATGATCCGGCAGTTGATTGATCGCTTCTTGAATGTCTTGAGCCAAATATCCCGTCATCACTTCTTTCTCCACATTTTGCCGATCTTGAAAAACAAGATCATGCTCATCAATAGAAACGGTAGGTTTCGTCCTCCGAAACTTATCGATACAAATGTTGGTGACGATTCGCTGTACCCATGTTTTAAATTGGGCCTTCTCTTCGTAGGAATTGATCTTCGTATAAATGCGAATCAGTGCTTCCTGTGAAGCATCCATAGCATCCTGTTCATTGTTTAAAATATAATAAGCAGTTCGGTACACTTGCTGTTCTATCTCTCGCAATAGGGTGATTAGAGCGTCGCGATCGCCCGATTGAGCGGCTCTGATGAGTCCCTGCTCCACCACAGTGGATCCCCCTCTCCCTGCATATATACAGACGGTTGGTAGTATTCATTTGTTGCAATGTTTACCTATTAATTTAAAGGAAAGTTCATCTAACTATACCAAATTTAATGAAGTTCGTCATCCGCTCTCAATTTCGTACGTACATCTATTTTTCCTGTACGAGATACTTTCATTTGAATTTCCCCTCGCAAATCCGTACGGAAGGTGAGTGCGCCATAACGCTGAAGACGTTCCACTACATCTGGGTGAGGATGACGATACATATTGTTAACACCTGCAGATATCACCGCAGCTTCAGGCTTCCAAGCTTTTAGCCATCCTTCAGAAGTTGAAGTCTTACTTCCATGATGACCCACCTTAAGAACATCGAGCGGGCGAATCCTCCCATTCTCCACTATACGATCAACTTGTTCGGTTAGAATTTTCTGTTCTGCCTTTTCGTCAGCGTCTCCTGTAAAAAGAAACCGAGCTTCGTTCATCTTCAGCTCAAATACAAGAGATTCATGATTCTGATCCTCCACTACAGGCAGTACCTCCGTCTCCTTTAATTGTGAGTCAGAGTTTAAGAACTGAAACTCTGTGTATTGATCCGGACGGTAGATTGAACCAGCCCCGGCCTGATAGACAGGGATACCTAAGTTGACAGCTGTTACCATTAACTCCTCAAATGTCTTCGATTTGGCCAATGTACCATTAAAAATGATCGATTTCACAGGAATCTCTTCCAGAACTGCCTGCAGCCCTCCACTATGATCTTGGTGATTGTGCGTAATCATTACCATATCAAGAGCGTGGACTCCCCGCTTCTTAAGCAAAGGCACCACGACTTTAGCACCTACCTCAAACGGCCGACTCCGCTCTTTCCAAGCATCCTTCTCTTTCCTGAAATTTGTCGTTCCTCCGGCATCAATTAATACATGCTTTCCTTCAGGTGTAGTCACCAGAATAGAATCACCTTGTCCAACATCCAAAAACTGAACCCACCCTGAACCTTGTTTAGAAGTCCCGTGGTATCCACTATATAAGAGCACAATAAACAGACTAACTAGGATTGCGACTACCGCGCCGCTTCCGTACTTCACATAACCATTAGCAAGTCGGTGGAACCCGTTCGATCTTAACCAGCCAGACATACGACTCTGGGAATAATTATATCTCTCCCTATCATCATTCAGACGGGCAGCTATTGCACGCGGTGCTCCAGCCTCCGATAATGGAACTGTATCATCGATTGCTCCTGACGTAGCATGAACAGACCCTTTCTTTTTGCTCCCTATATGTAACAACGTGTAGAGAATCAAATAATATAAAATGATCCACCACAGGTTCGGTGAAGGCCAAATCATAAGAAAGGCAAGAGAGCTGTTCATCCATTCGACCACAGAAAAGGTAAACTCATTTAACCACTCTATCATCACAGCAATCCATTTAGCTCCACTGAACCACACCATCCCGAGTATAAGCGCAGTCGTACCCATAGGAAGAACAATCAAGCTGATCAGAGGCACCATCACTAAATTAGCCACCAGCGACAATAGAGAGAACTGATTGAAATAGTAGATCGTGAGCGGAAAAGATACCAACTGTGCAGCAACGGTTACCCCAACCGAGCCTGCTAACCAGCGAGGCATAAACGAAAGAAAGACCATCAATTTTGATACAAATACCATAAGTCCAGCAGTTACTAGAAACGAAAGCTGAAAACTGACATTAACTAAGAAATATGGATTCCAAAGAAGCATCCCGAGAGCAGCAGCACTTAAAATATGCATGCCATCCTTCAGAAGTCCTCTCCTGGCCGCATATAGACCAATCATCCCCATAATACCTGCCCGAACAATCGACGGGCTTGCCCCCGTTAGCAATACATAGACTGGGATTAAGAAAATGACAATGGTCAGTGATGTCTCTCGGGTTATGCGGAATGCCGAGAATATAAATAACAAGCTACCAACAAATACAGCAACATGCATGCCCGATATAGCAAGAATATGAGTAAGTCCCAAACGGGAAAACTCCGCAAACGTATCCGGATCCAGATCCCCTTGCTCACCAATGATAAGCCCTTTCATATATCCCGCATGGACTCCACCAAACAATACGTCAATTTGATCACCAATATATTGACGTATTCCGTCATTCCAACGTAGAATATGACTCAATTTCCATTCACTTGGTTCACTAACGATCGTATTCTCTATACCTTTGACCTTAAACAGCCAGTGTATTTCATTAGTCCGTAAATATTGACGGTAATCGAACCCTTCAAAATTACGTGCTTCTCCTGGCACCTCCAATTGACCCGTTATTCTCGCAACGTCTCCTCGTTTCCAGGCAATTGCACGTTCCCTCTCCTCTTCCGTCAACAACTTAACTTGGACTTGAACCTTCTCCATGATTTCTTCATGATCATTGATACGCCGAGTAGAAAACACAAAATCAGCGCGATCTCCATCCACTTTTACAGGTGAAACAATAACACCTTCAGCGAATAATGGGATCCCTTCGTCTTCACTCACCGAATCTTTGATAAGGAACTGTAGTTCACTGACATTCCGAGCATCATTCCATTCCCAGTATCCTGATGACATCAGCAACGACATAACCATACAGCCTATATACAATCTTCCCGCTTGTTTCCAAATGAAACAAACAATTAGCAAGAGCGCAATTCCTACCTGTATAAAAATCAAATCCCAACCTGAATACATACAAGCAGCCCCGCTGCCAAAAACCCAGAAAAAAGTAAACACAAGCAGCGGCCTATCCGTCATTACATCCACATCTCCTCTTCTATAGGCTTTCTATTGTAGAAATGCAAAAAGGACCCCTGGCTGCTTTAAGCATCCAGAGGTCCTTCCTCATCCTACGATATTCAATAAAATTAGATGGTTTAATCCGAAACGGTCATTAACGTATCTTTGGGCGGTTCATATGTAAGCAGCTGGCGGAAGAGAATCCCTTTCTGTTCCATCATACGACTCACTTTATTAGTATCCTTAGGGTACGGGCGATGGAATACCACTTCGGTAATTCCGCTGTTTGCCAGCATGTTGGCACATGTCCAACAAGGCTCATCCGTCACATATACGGTACTACCTTCCCGGTCAATTCGATCTGTGAACAACAACAAATTCTGCTCTGCATGAATCGTACGAATACAGCGCTGTTTCTTTACCATCTCTTCTTTACCATTTCTCGTTATAAGCTCATAGTCTTCTGCAATCATGCACCCAGCTTCAGAGCAATCCGGAACACCCATCGGGGCTCCATTATAAGCAGTCCCTAGCAGCTTCTTTCCCTGCACCAGCACAGCACCGACATGACGCCGAGAGCATTGTGACCGCGTAGATACCATAAATGCAATATCCATAAAATACGTATCCCAATCTTTACGTTGATCCGTACTCATATAATTAGTTCACCTGTTTCCCTAGAAGTTATCTAAATTCATTGTATCACAGGGTTAAAGGCTAACGTAAGATTTCATTTTCTCCAGCATTTTAGGGCCAATACCTTTAACATCCATGAGCTCAGCTACACTCCGAAATGAACCATTCTTTGTCCTGTAATCAATAATGGCTTGGGCCTTCTTCTCCCCGATCCCCGGCAATTCCATTAACCCCGAAATGTCAGCTGTATTTATATTGATTTTTCCGGAAGTATCTATTGGAGCGGGCTTCTCGTCTTTCTCTTGGGATAAAATTTCTGGTGCAGCAGGTGTAGAAGCATCAATGATCGGCGCTGCATTTGCAGCAGTATCTGACTTCGAAGGAGCTTCGCCAGACTCATCTTTCACTGGTACTTTATCTTTGGATGCGGAAGGCTCCTTATTCTGTTCGACATTATTCTTCTCTGGAATAGATATGGGACTATTCTGATCCTGGATACCAAGCGTCTCTGTGATTTCTGCATTCAGCGGTTTCCACTCTTCGGTACCCTCGGTAGCATCGTCATTTCCTCCAGCAAAAAGAATTAGTCCGCAGCCTAGTAAAGCGATTATAACACTCCATCCTAACGGAATTCGTCTCATGAATATCTCTCCAATCCCGAACGGAATACCCGTCCGATTGATAAAACATCATTTATAGCGCTATCATTCTCCAATTAGACCTAAATCGGTCATCATTTAGCGGTTATGTCGCATACATTAACGATATGACACGGTATCTCTATGCCGTAATGCACGAAAGGAGGGAACGTACACATGAAGGTTGGTTTTATCGGTACAGGCAGCATGGGTAGTCTGTTAATTGACTCCTTTATACGATTAGGAGCTCTACAGCCTGAGCAAATTTATGTGAGTAACCGGACTCGTCAAAAAGCTCTTGCGCTAGCGGTTCGCCATCCTGGATTAACCGTATGCAGAAGTAATATAGAGGCCGCGTCACAGAGTGACCTGTTCTTTCTATGCGTTAAGCCCGGCGAATTTAAACCAGTCATAGATGAAATCCATGAACATCTTCTTACCTCTCAACTCGCAATTTCCATTACGAGTCCCGTCCAGCTGTATCATCTTGAATCAGCGCTTCCCTGCAAGGTAGCGAAAATTATACCTAGCATCACTAATCAAACCGGAAGCGGTGTGTCTCTATGTATTTATGGGTCACGGGTAAAAGAAAAAGACAGGCTGCTTTTAGAAAGCCTCCTGTCTTCGATTAGCAGGCCCATGGAAGTTCTGGAATCACACACACGGATTACTTCCGATTTTTCCAGTTGCGGGCCTGCTTTTTTGAGTTTTTTTGTGGAAAAATGGATTGATGCCGCGGTCGAAATGACCGGAGCCGACCGCCCAACGCTTAACGCTCTAGCCGGAGAAATGCTGCTTGGCACCGGCAGATTGCTTACGGAGGAAGGTTTCTCTCCTGAACAACTTCAAGAAAGAGTGGCTGTTCCCGGAGGTATTACCGCCCAAGCACTGTCTCTACTCGAAAACAGGCTGGACGGTCTATTTCACCAACTGATCACCACCACACATGAAAAGTATGAGGAAGATCTGGAGAAATTGGATATCGCCTTCGGAAAATCGGTTAACCAGCCACGATATTGACTAGTTTACCCGGCACTGCAATCACCTTGCGGATACTCTTTCCTTCCAGCGCCTGCTTGACATTTGGAAGGGAGAGGCTATATTCTTTCATCGCTTCTTGGTCCATATCTTTAGCGACCTTAGTCCGTTCTACGATTTTGCCATTTACTTGAACTACAATTTCAACTTCAGCGTCAACAGTCCAAGCTTCATCGAATTCAGGCCAAGGCACGTAAGTAATGCTCTCGCTATGACCCAGACGGCTCCAAAGCTCTTCTGCCAAGTGCGGAGCAAGCGGCGAAAGCATTTGTACAAAGTTCTCCATCGCTTTACGCGGCAGTACATCTACCTTGTAACCTTCATTGATGAAGATCATGAGCTGGCTGATTGCTGTATTAAAGTGAAGATGCTCGAAATCATCTGTCACCTTCTTGATCGTCTTATGCCAAATGCGTTTGAATTCATCCGATCCTTCACCATCGACGATCTTAGAATTCAGCTCGCCATTATCACCGACAAACAGACGCCAGATTCTTGACAAGAAGCGATGAGCTCCTTCCACACCATTAGTATTCCAAGGTTTGGTCGCCTCAAGTGGACCCATAAACATTTCATACACACGAAGTGTGTCTGCGCCGAATTCATTCACGATGTCATCAGGGTTGATAACATTACCGCGAGACTTACTCATCTTCTCGTTGTTGTTACCCAGGATCATACCTTGGTTTACAAGCTTCTGGAATGGCTCTTTCGTATCAACCACTCCGATATCGTACAATACTTTATGCCAGAAACGGGCATACAGCAAGTGAAGCACAGCATGCTCAACACCACCGATGTACAGATCAACCGGCAACCACTCTTTCTGTTTCTCTTTAGAGCAAAGCTCCTCGTTGTTGTCCGGATCAATGTAGCGAAGGTAATACCAGCAGCTACCTGCCCACTGAGGCATCGTATTGGTCTCGCGACGGGCCTTCATGCCCGTCTCAGGATCTACGGTTTCAACCCACTCTGTTACGTTGGCAAGCGGCGATTCACCTGTACCGGAAGGTCTGATCTGATCTACATCCGGCAGAAGCAGCGGAAGTTGATCCTCAGGTACAGTCTTCATCGTACCATCTTCCAAGTGAAGAATCGGAATCGGTTCACCCCAATAACGCTGACGGCTGAACAGCCAATCTCTCAGACGGTAAGTAACCTTTTTCTCACCTTTTCCGTTCTTCTCCAGCCATTCATTCATCGCCTGAATAGCCGCTTCATTATCTAAACCGTTCAGGAAATCGGAATTGACGTGCTCACCGTTACCGGCATACGCCTCCTCTTCTACATTTCCTCCCTTAACGACTTCGATAATATCCAGACCGAACTGCTTCGCAAACTCCCAGTCCCGACTGTCATGTCCCGGAACAGCCATAATTGCGCCTGTACCGTAACCTGCCAGCACATAATCGGCAATCCAGATCGGAACCTTAGCGCCATTTACCGGGTTAATTGCATAAGCCCCTGTAAATACACCAGTCTTATCTTTCGCCAGATCCGTACGTTCCAGATCGCTCTTACGTGCCGCTTGATCTTGATAAGCTTTAACAGCTTCCTTCTGATCTTCTGTTGTAATGCGGTCTACGAGCTCGTGTTCAGGAGCCAGTACACAGTAGCTTGCACCGAACAATGTGTCTGGACGAGTTGTAAATACAGTCAGATGATCATTGTGACCGTCGATATCGAACCGAACTTCTGCACCAGTTGATTTACCAATCCAGTTGCGCTGCATATCTTTAATGCTCTCAGTCCAGTCCAGCTCCTCCAGATCTTCCAGCAACCGCTCAGCATAATCTGTAATCTTCAGAATCCACTGGCGCATCGGTCTACGGATAACAGGATGCCCGCCGCGTTCCGACTTTCCATCGATTACTTCTTCATTGGCAAGAACCGTTCCAAGTGCTGGGCACCAGTTCACCGGAATCTCGTCAACATAAGCTAAGCCTTTCTTATACAGCTGGATAAAAATCCATTGGGTCCATTTGTAATACTCAGGATCCGTTGTGCTGATCTCACGGTCCCAATCGTAAGAGAAACCGAGTGATTTAATCTGACGACGGAAATTATCAATATTCTTAATTGTAAATTCCCGTGGATGTTTACCTGTGTCCATTGCATACTGCTCAGCAGGAAGACCAAATGCATCCCAGCCCATTGGATGAAGTACATTGTATCCGCGCATCCGTTTAAAACGGGAAACAATATCCGTTGCTGTATAACCTTCAGGGTGTCCTACGTGCAGACCAGCACCTGATGGATACGGAAACATATCCAATGCATAAAATTTAGGTTTGGATGAATCTTCATGCGTTTTAAACGTTTTCTGTTCATCCCAGTACTGCTGCCATTTCGGCTCGATGGCCTGCGGCTGATAGCCGTGGCCTGTTGGTTGATTTTCACTCATACTTTCCTACTCCTCCTTCGCGGTCAAGCACGGTTCATAACCGTGCGCCTCAAAACAAAAAAACCTCATCATCCATAGCGTCTGACGCTAGGGACGAGAGGTTTGATTCCCGTGGTACCACCCTAGTTAGCAAAAGGCATGCTTTGCCTTTCACTCCCTTTGCACCTCTATCGCAGGTGAGACGACGATGATTCATCGGCCGGGCACTAAGCTTACAAACAAGCTGCCTGAACCGGGTTGACATCGTTACTCCAAGGCGAGTTCATTTCCTTCGTCAACCGGCTTGCACCAACCGCCGGCTCTCTGTGTGATCGGGTGAGAAACTACTAATCCTTATCATCGTATTGTATTCGATTTTAATGACGATATTATATCGAACATCGCCGGTTAAGTCAATGCAGACAACCTGCTGTTACGGTAATCTTCCGGCGTTCTTCCGACCATCTCCTTAAACATACGACTGAAATGAGCCAAATGTTTAAAGCCAACAGCATAACAAACCTCAGTTACAGCCAGATTTGGATGAAGCCACAGCAAAATTTTTGCCTGATTAATCCGGCGACTATACATATATCTGAATACTGTCGTACCTGTTACTTCTTTAAATAATGAGGACAAATACTGTTTTGTTAAATGGACAGCATGAGCAATATCTTCAAGGGTCAGATCGTTCATATAATTTTGTTCTACATAGGTTATAACATGCTGGACATGACGTTCTTTCTCAGAAAAAGAGTCTCTGTGGTTTACAGCAGTACGGCACAGCTCCGAGATAACACAGAGCATATCGAACAAACGCAGCATTCTTCGTTCCTGAGTAGCTCCCATTTTGTTCAATCGATCTAAATCCACCATGATTTTCTCGAACTCCATTCGCTCAGATCCATTCAGCGATATTCGGTAGTTGCTAAGCTCCTCAAACGGATTCAATAACGCCGCGGCTGCCTCCGGTTGAACCCAGCGTTTCACAAATCCGGGATCAAAATGAGCAATACTTCGTATATAGCGCACATCAGGCTCTATACGCGGACAATGCAGAGTCAATCCGTTCATAAGAAGGAGATCACCAGGTTTTAGAACATAAATCTTGTCTCCGATGAGATAGGTACATTGTCCTTCGTGAAAATAATATATTTCATAAAAAGCATGGGAGTGAAATACACCGCCAGCCATCGGGTCTTCATTTCGGTAATGAAATTCGAATGGCTGATTAAGTTGCATTTGCTTGCGGTTAAAGGACACCGGTTTCATAGAGTTTATCCCTTCTGATCCTTGGTATTCCTTTAATTATAACGGATATGATTATTGAATACGAACCGCCTCATTCTGTGCAATAATACATAGTTCCCCCGCTTTAAATGCATGTTCCTGCGACATCGCTCGTTCCGTACGTTCCATGCAGTCTACAATTAACTCCCCGAAAAACGGATAGCCTACCTTCCCCTTTAATTCCATATGGTACTCACCTTCATGATTAACCAGATAAAGATGATCTCCCTGCGGATCTCTAGCAAGATCAACGTATTTACGCATTTCGATATAACCATCCGTACCAAGGATGAACGTCCTTCCATCTCCCCAAGAACTGAGTCCATCCGGTGTAAACCAGTCCACCCTGAAATAATTTGTTGCTCCGTTGTCACCAATCAATGTTGCATCACCAAAATCCTCAAGTTCCGGATACAGCGGATTGTTGTAGTTAGCCACTTTACTGCTCATCACCTTGGCATCCTTGCATCCCGCATAGAATAAAAACTGTTCGATTTGATGAGATCCGATATCGCATAGAATCCCCCCATACTGCTCATGACAAAAAAACCAATCTGGACGGGACGATACGCTCAAGCGATGTGGTCCAGTTCCCATCACCTGCAGCACTCGCCCTATGGCACCGTCTTGGATTAATCTCCCGGCATAAATAGCGCTCTCTACATGAAGACGTTCACTATAATAGACCATATATTTCTGACCCGTCTCCGCTACCTTGGCTTTCGCCGCCGCAATCTGATCCAGCGTAGTAAACGGAGTTTTGTCTGTAAAATAGTCTTTGCCGTGGGACATGACTGCAAGCCCCAGTTCGCATCGTTCGGATGGAATAGCAGCAGCAGCAACAAGCCTAACCTCCGGATCCTCCAGGATTTGAGACGCTGAGGAAGCCGCTTGAACTTGGGGGTATTTTTCGCAGAATTGTTCTACTTTTACAGGATCGGGATCATATACCCATTTTAATGTCGCACCTGCCTCAACTAATCCATTACACATTCCATAAATATGACCGTGCTCTAGAGACATCGCCGCGATGACGAATTCTCCGGGACCGACAACAGGCTCCATTTTACCTGTAGGCGCGTAAAGCATACCATTGTTACGATTCACATCATCACACTCCTTAACCAAACGTCGTTGTCATATCTACAGGTCCGGTTTCTATTACTGTCTTCTGATAGGTTGATTTCTTAATCCGTTCCTGTAAATGCTCATAATATAAATCCTCGTCAAACGGAATGTTGACCCAGTTATCTGTCCACGTAGAGAGATGCATCGCATTCGAAAGGGTCAGACCATGGATTCCTTCTTCTCCCGGTGCAATGAGAGGGGTCCCTTTCAATATCGCATCCGTAAAATTCTGCATGATACCGCTATGTTGAGGATTGTTCCCGAACACCGGTATCTCACATTTCCAGCACTCCGGCTCACCAAAACCTCCTTTAAATTCCTGATTGAACTCAGTCTCAGATACCCTTAGCCGCCAAAATGTCAGCTTATCGTTCTCTATGACAATCTTGCCGCGCTCCCCTGTAACTTCAAAACGATTCGTCCCCGGAGCTTCACCCGTTGTCGTAATAAAGACACCCGTTGCACCATTCGCATATTCCACATATGCAGTCACATCATCTTCCACTTCAATATTTCTGTACTTGCCAAAAGAACAAAATGCTCTCATTCTTATCGGCATAAGCCCCGTTGTCCACTGCCATAAATCCAGCTGATGAGGTGACTGATTAATAAGAACTCCCCCGCCTTCACCAGCCCATGTCGCGCGCCACCCACCAGAATCATAGTAGCTTTGAGAACGATACCAATGTGTAACAATCCAGTTCGTTCGACGGATTTCACCCAATTCGCCCGAAGCAATGAGTTCCCTAAGTTTTTGATACAGCGGATTACAGCGCTGATTGTACATGATGGAATATACTTTACCGCTCTCTGCCGCAACCTTGTTCATCTCTTGAACCTGTTTCGTATGAACACCAGCAGGTTTCTCAATCAGCACATGAAGACCTTGCTCAAAAGCAAAAATGGCCTCCTTCGGGTGCTCATAATGGGGTGTTGCGATAATTACAGCATCAATTTCACCAGAGGACATCATAGCCTTGGCATCACCCCACACCTTTACACCGTCTGGTAATGCTGTCTTGGCCATCTCCTGCTTGCTTGCCTGTATATCACAAACGGCCGCTAAAGAAGCACCGTGTATTTTACCTTCTGCCAGCGTTTTTGCATGACTGAAACCCATTCCTAATCCGATAACGCCGATTCTAACTTGCTCCATGTTTCATCCTTCCCTTCTATATAGATAACATGAGTTATGCTCGGTACATGGCTTATGTATCACTCTTTGTATGTGTATTACTTCATCCATTCTTCCATCTGCAACACAAAATACTTCAGCATTTCCTTAGACGGATATGTACCGCTAAAATCCTCAATCCCTAAGTATCCGTCATACCCAACGGCTTTCAAGTCAGCCAAAACTTGAGGCCAAGATACAATACCATGGGCAAGTGGCAGCCATTCTCCTGTCCATTCTGTATGCAATCCATCCTCAGATTTTCTCATGCGAAAGCCTGCATTTTTCACATGAACATGAGCAAGATACGGCCCCAAAAGTTCAAGTCCCATTCTGTAATTCTCAAAGCCTTCATGAACCATATTCCCTGGATCGTACAGAACACCGATGTGATCAGAGTCAAAATGACTAACCAGCTTATGAGCCAATCCTGCGCTAGGCGCAATGGTTTTGTGATGTGTTTCCACAAGTGCCTTCACACCATAATCTGCAGCTAAACGTTCCACTGATTCCAGATATCGAACCGCTTGTTCGTAAAGATCATTATAGTTCGTTCGACCGTCATAGCCTGGAACACCCGCTCTTATGAAAGAAGCGCCAAGCAGCTTGGCTACCTTCATCACTCGTTCTGTGCTTTCGATATCACCGCACTCTAAATAAGGAACGACGGCAATACTCTTCAGATTATGCTTCTTGGCAGCTTCAGCAAATCTCAACCATTCCTCCTCTGTACCATATGGATCTATAGAGCAGCGATTGTGCCGCCAAAATGAGGGTTCTTCCTGAAGTGCATCTTTCGGTACTTCCTTGAAACGCCATTCTATTCCCTCTACTCCCGCTTCTTGTGCAGCAACTGCAAGCTCTTCGGGATTCAAATCAGGCGTTGCAACCGTAAATACAGAATATTTCATATTCTTCTCCACCCTTCTAAACATCTGATTAATTGATACTTTGTTCTGCATGATGATAGTTCATCTGTCCATGGGGAACATCACAACGTAAACGTTTTCAATTTGTGCGGTTTTAGTCTATCATAGGCACTCAATCAAACATATGCTTATCACTCGCAATCTTAACCACAATCAAACATAGCGTAAAAGAAGCGTTTCCTATGCAAAAGCAGATATATATTAGAAAAACATACACACAAGTAACGCAAAAAAGGACTGCATCCCGTAAAGTATCTACGTTAGACAGTCCTTTTTTATAACTAATATTATATTATTTTACTGCGACATAAAACAGCCTTTGAGCATCCTCACCTGCTTCTATCCACTCAAAGTCTGCGTAACACTTTACGTCTCGAAATCCAGCCTTAGTAAGCTCAACCTTCATCCAATCAGGATCATACCCTCGCTGTGTGTGCGTTTCCTCGAAACGACGATACACAGACCGGTCGCTCTCGTCCCTTGCAAAAATAGATAAATGATGTTCAATTTCACAGCGGGGTTCATCGAGTGCGCAGGTCCAAATGTATGAAACCTTATGATCATCTAGGACAAAAGGCTGCTCCTCATCATAACGGATCAAGGTGTTTGGATGATGAACATCAAACAGGAAGGTACCGCCTTCCTTAAGCCCCTTGAACGTACGAGCAAACACAGTACGGATATCGTCTTCCTCAAGCAAGTAGTTTAGACAATCACAAAACGATATTACCGAATCTACCTGCTCAGGAAGTTCAAAGTCACGCATATCCTGCTGTATCCAGCGAATACTGCCGTCCCGAAACAAGCGATTTCCTTGTGGAGTTTCCTCCAGTTTACGACGGGCAATCGCTAGCATGTCGGCTGACAAATCGATCCCTGTTACTTCAAATCCCGAATTCACGAGCGGTATGGTGATGCTGCCCGTCCCGCATCCAAGTTCCGCCACGCTTTTCGGCATACCATGCTTTTCCCAGGCTGTTCGTGCGAACCGGAGCCATTCAGGATAAGGCATATCCTCCATAAGTTGATCGTAAACGTACGCAAATTTGCGGTAAGACAACATGATGACACCACTTTCTATAAGCTTCCCTTATTTCTTGCCTTCTTCAGCGAATTCCGAGCTGCCTTCGTTACCCTTGGCAAGATATGTCCAACTTTCCTTCTGTGTGACTAGACCTTCTTTCATCAGCTTACCTAGTGCACGTTTAAATGCTGACTTACTGATGCCAAAACGTTGCTTGATAATATCAGGCGGGGTTGCGTCAGAGTATGGCATAGCTCCACCTGGACGTTCCTTCAAGAAAGCCAGCAAGCGATCCGCATCATTAGTCATGCCTACTTCTTTACGAGGCACCATTGACAGGTTAACACGTCCATCTTCACGAACATGACTCACACGGACACGAACTTCTTCTCCAAGACGAAGCAGGCGCGTGCGCTCGGAAGAATGGATCATCCCAATTGCCCCAAAGCCAAGGACGCCGCCATCTACAATAACGAAAGTCCCCATTTGAAGCGGCTTGTACACCAGGGCTGTAAACCATTCGTTAAGCCATGCATCCGGTGCATTGAAAGCCATCGGCGCGAGCTCCTGCTCTCCAGCGAGCTTAGCACGAAGTCGTCCCTGTTTATCATGTTCCATCATAACAAATACATAATCGCCTACCTGCGGATGAAGTTCTTTCATCTCAGGCAGTTCGCGAATAGGAAGCAGCAGTTGACGGCCTAGTCCCATCTCTAGGAAGCAGCCTAAACGTGGATGAACATCGGCCACCATCAGCTTAGCTGTCTCACCAAGCGTAAGGTATGGCTTTTTCATCGTTGCAGCCAGACGATCTTCCGTATCAAAAAATATAAATACTTCTACCGTCTCACCAGGCTCTACCTTTCGGGTAAGTTCGGTGTAGTGGAGCAGTACATCCATATCGCCACCGTCCAAAAAATAACCATAAGGTGATACTTCACGTAAAATCTCCAACTGCACAATTGTTCCTGCGATCAAACTCATACGTTCTCCACCACTTTAGCGTCAGACCACAAACGCTCGATGTTATAGTATTCACGCTCATCACGATGGAAAATATGAACTACCACATCTCCGAGGTCCATAAGCACCCAACGTGCAGCATCCATCCCCTCCAAGCCACGAAGTGATACGCCTGCCTCGTGAGCGCTCTTGCGTACTTCCGTTGCAATAGCTTGAACTTGGGTATCGGAATTACCGTGGCAAATTACGAAATAATCGGCAACTAGAGAAATACCTCTCAAATCAAGTGCCACAACATTCATTGCTTTTTTATCTTCAGCAGCCTTAACGACTACATTTAACAATTCATTCGGATTTATCGTCATGAATTCGCCTCCAATTGCTTTATTAAGTCATTTCGTGCTAATAAGGTTAATGGATATATGATCTGCCTGCGAGATAGGAGATGATTTATCGTCGAATCAAATCCAGCTAAAAGCGCCTCTTCAAGGCTATGGTTGGCCAGTTCACGAATATTATTCACACCAGGGAAATCTCTCCCCGGCTCCATGTAATCTGCCAGACAAACAACTTTATCGAGAAGCGTCATACCTACCCGACCAGAGGTATGGTAGCGTATCGCATCCAGCACTTCCTGATCCGTTATTCCATAATCCCGCTCTGCGACAAAGGCACCTACTTCTGCATGCCATAATTGCTTATCATGCTCCAGAAGATCGCCACTCAATCCGTTATCTACTAACACTTCTTTTAATTTTAACACAGGCCAATATTTAGCGACATCGTGCAGTATAGCTGCCAAATCTGCTTTTTCTGGATCTGCCCCATACTGCTCTGCGAGTTTAACGGCCGTATCCATGACGCCCTGTGTGTGTATCCAACGCTTTTCGGGCATCTGGGATGATACGGCCTCAATCAGTTGTTCCCGGCTGTATCCCATAGATTCCGCTCCTTACAATATAATCATAGACACGGTCTGGAACCATATATCGAATGGATTTACCCTCTGCTGTTCTCTTACGAATCATGCTCGAGGAAATATCCACAAGCGGCATATCCGCAATTCTAACAACACCCTGTAAAAAGACAGGCAACCGATTCAGATCTAAATCCGAACCAGGTCGATTCACACCTATAAAATCAAGCATTTGGGCAAGCTCAGCAATTCGATGCCATTTCGGCAAATAGTTGACCATGTCTGCACCGACAATGAAAGTAAACTCAATATGTGGATACATACGGCGCAGCTCCTCCACCGTATCGATGGTGTATGATACACCTCCACGCTCCACTTCAAAGTCCAGTGTCCGAAAAGAAGGATGACCGTCAACCGCTTCGGCTGTCATTTCCAGTCTCATTTGCCCGGTCACGCCTGATTCCTGCTTATGTGGAGGAATATGACTCGGCATAAACCATACCTCATCCAATCGGTAGGCATCAAGGGCAGATTCTGCTGCCAGCAGATGACCGATATGGATGGGATCAAACGTACCTCCCATTATGCCAACCTTCATCCGGTTCGCCTCCTTATTAAGGCAATTCGATCGTTTTGTTATCCTTCGATTCTTTATACAACACGATTGTTTTACCAATCACCTGTACAAGTTCTGCCTTAGCACCTTTAGCTAGTTCTGCCGCAATTTCACGCGGATCCTCAATGCAATTGTTTAGCACAGATACTTTTAACAGTTCTCGCTTTTCAATCGCTTCAGAAATATGACGGATCAGGTGATCATTGCTGCCGCCCTTACCGACCTGAAATATAGGATCCAGATGATGCGCCATTGATCTTAAGTATCTTTTTTGCTTTCCTGTTAACATTCTTTTTCATAACTCCCTTAATTTCATCTATTCCAAGCATTTCTCTGTTCCGAAACATTTATTTTAGCGCTTGATGTATCTTTAAGCAAAACAAATATTTAGGAAATGATTCAGCTTGCTTTATATTTTAAAACTGTGAAGTACAGCCTCTTTCATAATTTCAACCGGTGCTGCAAGACCTGTCCAGTATTCGAGCGCATACGCACCTTGATTCACGAACATACCAAGACCACCATGAATGATGCAGCCTTTATCAGAGCTTGTATGGAGAAGTGCTGTTTCAAGTGGATTATATATAAGGTCACTAACAACAATCCCCTCAGGAATCCACTCCTTGGGAACCGGAAGATCAGCGATATTAGGATGCATTCCCACAGAGGTCGTGTTGATTAAGACATCTGCAGACGCAACAACCTCTTTAGCTTCTGCTTCGGAAAACCCTTGGATATCGGCCAATGCTCCCCATTCCTGAGCAAGCTCAATCGCCTTTGAGGCAGTTCGATTAACAACAGAAATTTGGTCAGGATGCTCAGCGGTCAATGCATGAATAATTCCCCGAGCTGCACCGCCTGCCCCAAGAACGACGATTTTTTTGCCATTCAGAACTGGACAAGCTTCTTCCTTCAAGGACCGCACATATCCAATCCCATCTGTATTATACCCGGTAAGAACACCATTGTTATTCACAATGGTGTTGACAGCACCAACCCTTGCTGCTCCCTCATCAATATGGTCTAAATATTTCATTACCTCAACCTTATGAGGTATCGTTACATTAATTCCACGAAATCCGAGTGAGCGAACAGCTTGAATCGCTCCTTCAAGTCCTTCCGGCTTAATATGAAGCGGAACATAACTCCCCGGTATGCCAAGAGCTTTCAAAGCTGCATTGTGCATAACCGGCGATTTGGAATGGATAATCGGATCCCCTATCACACCGAGCAACATGGAGCCACTTGTCGGTGTACTTCCTGCTTGTTGTACTGAATTCATTTCTTATATCCGCCTCTCCCAAAAGACAGTCTTCGATCTTGTTAGATCAATGAAGGACGCTGAAGCACCTTAACCCCTTTAGGTACGTGCACTGCAACAAGAGCACCTGTATCTCCATTCACCTTAATCCAGCCCAAACCAGAAATAAAGATGTCTGAACGTGATCCCTTCGAAACCCTGATCTCATGTCTAGTCCATTCAGGCATTTCTTCAAGCCGCTCCTTGGTAGGAGGCGACAACAACTCCCCTGCATGCTCCTCAAACAATGAATCAGCACGTTCAAGTTTGGTACGGTGTATTTTCAGGCGACCACTAATAAAGCAGGTAAAGGATTGATGATCCCCTTTAATAAAATCAAACCGGCCCATTCCGCCAAAGAACAATGATTGGCCTTCATTCAGCTGATATACCATTGGTTTAAGTGGATTTTCAGGCATAACAACACCCAGGTCTTCGCGACTGACGATCTCACTGTATCTCCAAGGATAGACGATTCCCGGCGTGTCTACGATATAGTGTCCATCATCAAGTGGTATATTAACCATATCCAGTGTTGTTCCTGGATAGCGAGAAACTGTCAACTCCTGCTCCAAATCGCTGTAATCCCGGATCAAACGATTTATAAGCGTGGATTTACCAACATTCGTTCCACCCACAACGTAAACGTCACGATCTCCACGATATTCAGCCATCGTATCAAGCAATCGATCAAATCCTTGATTCTTCTTAGCGCTGCAAAGTACGATATCTGTCGTACGAAGACCTTGCTCTTTGCACTGCTTCTGCACCCAGTTCAGCAGCTTGTTCCAGTTGGTTACTTTCGGAAGAAGGTCGATTTTATTCACAGCGAGAATCACTGGATTATTACCGACAAACCGCTGTAGGCCTGATATTAAACTTCCTTCAAAATCGAAAATATCAACAATATGAATAACGAGCGCATCTTTGCTACCGATTTGTCCTAACAGACGCAGAAATTCATCCTGATCTACGGCAACGGATGCCACCTCGTTATAATTTTTAATTCGGAAGCAGCGCTGACAAATGACCGGCTCACGGTCCCAGGCTTTTTCCGGCAGATAGCCAGGCTCACCCTGTGCAGTATGCTGAAGTGAAATGCCACAGCCGCTGCATTTCTTGATGACTTGTCCGCCTAATGGCTCCATCATGATCTCTTATCCTCCTCAGTCCATAATCCTTGCTTACGCAGTCGCGTCAAAGCGATTCGTTCTATGCGGCGGTTTACCCACCGCGTAAATCTTCCTTCATCATTGATTGCAATAGGCATAACCAAAACGGTATACAATCCCAAGCGGTTGCCACCGTAAACATCCGTCAGCATCTGATCTCCCACAACAATGGTCTGTTCATGGGTCAGATCCATCATTTTCATCGCCTTCCGAAAAGGGGTATTGCTCGGTTTACGGGCTTCATGCACATACTGGATATCTAAAGGAGTGGCAAATTTAGACACACGCTCCAGTTGATTATTGGAAACGATGATCAGCTGAAAGCCGATCTCTTTAACTTTTTTGAACCATGCCACAAGTTCCGGTGTTGCAAGTGGAGCCTTTGCCCCGACAAGCGTATTATCCAAATCGGTAATAATACCCCGGTAACCTTGTTCATATAATTCCTCCAGGTTTATGTCAAAAACCGTATTAACTCGGAGTTTAGGAATTAACATTTTAAACAAATTCGTCACCTCAATTTCATACGAAAAACTATACCATATTCCGGTTGGTTAGTAAAAATAATCGACACGACTCAAAAGCAGCATAAAACCTCTATACTGGGCTAATCTTAGCGATTAAGAATCGCTTACGCTCAGCTAATATCTAGAAAAAGCCGCCCGCAGTTTTCTTATAGAAACCGGGCGGCCGCAATCAAGATTTTTTGACGTTTTTCATTCTTTTTTTCAATTGTTCTGCTTCTGCCTGAACTGTACGCCACTCATCTTCTAAAATGTGTACAGGACTGTAGCGCGCAGCTTCAAACTTCTTAAGAAGAGTTCCAAGAGATAATCCAAGAGATGGATATTCTCTTCCCCATCTGGTAACAGACTCCCGAAGTGTTTCATCGGTGCCTCTTGTTAAACCACGCCTGTGAGCGTAACGCAGCCATCGTTCCGTTTCTGCGATGACCTTATCTGCCGGTGTGAGTGGCTTGCCTGCCCGAAGACGGGCTGAAATGAAACGAAGATTAAACCGCATTCTCCATAAAATATATCCAATCCATGCAAGAATCACTGTTCCTGATATGATTGCCAGTATCAGATATACCGAAGAGTTGCCTCCCTTTCCTTCAGTTGGAGACGCTGGAGCTGTTTCTTCTTCCTTCTCTTCTTCTTTTTCTTCTGGAGTAATGGGCTCCTCTGGATCTGTACCAGCTAGAATCGGCATATTAAATCCAGGTGTTGTTTCGATTGGAATCCAGCCATAATCCCCGAAATATACCTCAACCCATGAGTGTGCATCAGCATTCGTAACGGTATAGCTACCTGAAGCTGAATTCACTTGTCCACTTTGCGATATAAATTCTTGAGCTGGTATGCTTCCAGGAGCATAGCCCTTTACCCATCTAGCCGGAATATCAAGTGAGCGAGTCATCATCACCATGGAAGTTGAGAAATAGTCACAATATCCTTCCTTCACCTCAAACAGGAACGAGTCTACGAAGTCTGAACTTTCTCGTTTGGAAAGATCGGGAGCATTGGTGTAAGTAAAGTTGTTTTGTAAATACTGCTGCAAGAGCATGACCTTCTCATAAGGCGTGTCCCCTTCTGCAGTCACTTCCATCGCCAATGTTTTTACACGCTCTGGAAAATCAGACGGTTGCTGAAGATAGTCATCATCTATATTTCCCGAGTATAACTGTTCATAGGATTTACTGCGAAGTTCCTCAACGGGAATGATTGGAATTTCGGAAGTAAGCACATATGTCTTCGGATAGGTGGGACTTTTAGGCTCGGAATTAAGATGCAGTTCAGATCCCTCATCCTTCCATGAAAGCGTTCCGTTAAGCGCCTCTAAGTCTAATTTATCCACCTTGGAAATCGAATAAGCTCCAAACAACACCGGATACACATTATCATTGAGCATCGTAACGGATTGCTGCACCGTTTTGGTCTCGATACCGCCTGATAAATCTCCATCCAGTTCTTCGCCTATCTCTACATCGACATTATTACGACGGGTTTGTTTGTCTTCCCATCCTGTCCCCGAGTATATCGCTCTCGTCTCACCACGCCAATAACTTCTTTCTTCGGAGGTTACTGACATTACAGGTGAGTAGTCGAAATTAAACCCTCCACCTAATTCATTATCCTCTCGACCATATCCAGACATACTTTCTAATTGATTGTCAAAAATACCCTTTCCCGTCCCGGTTATACCACCTGAAAGCGGTAATCCATTCCATTCTCTCCATGCCGTATAAGGATCTGTGAGAGCTGGTTGGATGTTAGGCATATTGATCCCCGCCAAAATAATCAGCGAAAAAATAACAAGGATATTTCCAATAATTTTAATTGGATATGCCCGAAGTTTACGCCATCCCAAGGGATATTTTTTTTGAAAACGATTGAAATGTTCTGTCACGAGCCAACCCATGCCAGCTGCCACAATCCATGCCGTTTCGTCCCATAATATAATCTTAGTAAAAGAGTCTAATATAGCAAAAGCAACAACATTAAGCCCGACTACTAACAGTATTCGTCTCTTGTTCACTGCCCAGGATGAAACAAATAAAAAAATTGCCCATGACGCCAACGCGAACCAGAAATAAGGTAAATAGTTCACCAAACCATCCGAACGAAGCCATTGCAGCAGGCTCGACTGTACAGGCTGGCCGTACACCTCCAGCGTTCGATACAACGTATAAATAATTAAGGGTAGCTGAATAATCACCCGAAAAGGACGTTTAATAAATACGAGCGCTTCCGTAACCGCAGTAATTGCAAGGGTAGCAATAATGCTTGCAGTCGTTTCTCTAAATAGTAAAGGCTCTGTATAAGAAACCCACTGCATTAATATAAGCCATATCCAAACTAAGGATAATATATAGAAGAAGGACGAGGAGAACCTTTGCCTCGATGACCTCATGATGAACCACCTCCCAAAACAACCGGAAGCTCTTCGAGCGAAGAAGCCGTGTAACTCGTAATCCCCCGAGATTTTAGGATAGACGTATAGTCATCATGGTTACTTTCCATCCCAGCAGGACTTGAAATTCTTAGCAAGCAAGGATTCATCCCTCTCGACTCCGCCCAACGCATAACTTCCAAAACGGAGTGATCGGCCAAAGGACTTACTAACAGGAACAATGCACCTTTCGGAAAGTGACGATGCGCTCTTTTCAATGAAGAGATTAGACTTTCCTCTCGATCGGCGTCAACATCCACCAAATGCTGTATCATTCTCATCCGTTCGCTTGGTGTATCACTCGGCGCAAACACTCCTGATTCCTTGCCTGCCGTAAATAGGCCAGTTCCTGCATGTTCGCGGGCTCCATATTCAACCAGAGAGGCTGCTGCTGAAACTGCAGTCTCAAATTGATTCGAATTGTGATAACCATGAGCCGTACAATCCAAAACGATCATTGTCTTGGGAAATGATTCATGCTCAAACTCCTTGGACTTCCATGAGCCGGTCTTTGCAGTTGCATTCCAATGTATTCGTGAAATACGATCACCATAGACATAATCTCGCACACCGTTAATCTGAGTCGTCTCTCGTCTAGAGCTTGAGATCGTTGTCTGAGTTCCTCCTAGCTTCAAGTTCCGTATACTGCGCTGCCAATCTGGAATGTATATGGTTCTTGGCAACACTCGAAACAATGTACTCACTTCAAACTCCCCGCGATGTTCAATCAAACCAAATATGTCCTCACTAATGCACTCGGTTTTTGAAAATGCATATCGTCCTCTTTCCAAAGGAGGTGTCTGGAACACCAATTCTCCTGAGCCGCGCAAGTTCGGAATGACACTGTCTTCAAAAGACCACCTGTCACCGTTATGACGCTGTAATACTTCCCTTACAATAAGATAAGGCATAGGTAGTAAACCCGGAATTGTTACTTCCATCTTGACGCGAACCTGATCCCCGGCATGCAGGATTTCTCCACGCTCACCCGATGTGACTGACCGGGACGCTTTTACACGATTGACTCCACCAAAGCTTGAACCAATCAAATAGACAGACAAGAGGCTGACCATAGAAAATAGCATCATTGCCGTCTTGCCGCCTTGAAATAAGACATACAGCAAGCATACACACCAAACCGCCAGCACCGCTGCAAGTCTCGACGGTTTTATGCCATTTGTCCATATCGAAAGATAGCGGCGCATACCTATCTTCCCATCTGCACGGGCACTTTGACCTGCTTTAGGATAGACTGCAGCACAGATTCTGGAGTTGCATTGTCGAGTCTGGATTCCGGACGCAGCATAATCCGGTGGGACAACACATAAGGTGCTAGAATCTTGACATCATCAGGCAATACATAATCCCTCTGTTGCAGGAAAGCATACGCCTTAACAGCATTCATAAAAGATAATGTTGCACGTGGACTGGCTCCGAGGATAACGGAAGGATGCTCTCGCGTAGCACGTGTAATGGCTAGTAAATAATCAGCAACCGGGTCCCCAATAAACACCTCACGAATTTCTTGTTGAATGGAAGAAATGGTATCTACATGTGTTACCGGACTAAGCTTGTCCACTAGTTGCCCGTCCCGGGATCGAAACATGAGTTCTTTTTCCGTGGCAGCATCCGGATAACCCAAACTAATCTTGAGCATGAAACGGTCAAGCTGAGCTTCTGGGAGCATATATGTACCTTCAAAATCAATCGGATTTTGAGTAGCGCATAGCATAAATGGATGCGGAAGTTCGTGGGTCTCGCCATCTACGGTTACACTTCGTTCTTCCATAACCTCAAGCAGTGCAGATTGTGTCTTGGTTGTTGCGCGATTGATCTCATCAGCTAAAAGAACATTGGTCATGACAGGGCCTGAGCGGAAGTAAAACTGCTCGTCACGTGGATGAAATACAGATACCCCCGTAATATCACTTGGCAATATATCAGGATTACACTGAATACGGCGATAATCCCCTTGCATGGATTTAGCAAGAGCTTTAATCAGCTGTGTTTTACCTGTTCCCGGAACGTCCTCGATGAGAACATGTCCTCCTGCGAGTAATGCAGTCAAAAGAAGCTGGATCTCAAATTCCTTGCCCAGCAGGCACGATTCAAGATTACTTCGCACCGAGTAAATAATGTTCATAGATTCTTGTCTTACGGGCATGTATTCAAAACCTCCTGTAAGGGAATAAATAGATAATTTACTACTATTGTACATGATGAAGGTCGCTGAGTACATTCAAGAGTATTTTGAAGAGTAAATTCATAAGTTCATTCATACAAAAACAGCCCCAGAGTGTCAATACTCTGGAGCTTCCTTATAATATCAGATTTTTTAGCCTTTGGGACGTACGATTAGCGCGGCCAAAAATGAAAAGATGATCGCCGAAGAAATACCGGCACTTGTGATTTCAAATATACCTGTGACAACTCCGATCCATCCATCTCGTTCAAGCTCGGTCAAAGCCCCATGAACGAGGGAATTCCCAAAGCTCGTTATAGGCACGGTTGCACCGGCACCTGCAAATTTTACGAGAGGATCATATAATCCGAAAGCATCAGCAATAGCTCCAGCCACAACAAGCGTACTCATTGTATGTGCGGGGGTAAGCTTGATCGCGTCCATCATAATCTGTCCGATTACACAGATCAGACCACCGATAATAAAAGCCCATAAAAACTGCATTATAGTTTAACCTCCCATCTCTAGAGCTACCGCATGTGCTACACAGGGTATGCTCTCACCCTGCTGGTACGAGAGCGGTGAGAGAAGCGCGCCTGTAGCAACAACCAATACTTTTTTCCACTCACCACGGCGCATCTTTTTGAGGATATGACCATAAGTAACAACAGCCGAACATCCACAGCCACTTCCACCAGATAAGACGTATTTCTGCTTATCCCGGTCGTATATCATCAGACCGCAATCCATAAACTGAGTCTGATCCATAGGAACCCCTTCTTTTTGAAGAAGTTCTCTCGCAATCGGATGGCCAACCGCTGCCAGATCACCTGTCACGACTAAGTCGTAGTAGCCTGGTGAACGACCTGCATCCCGAAAGTGTGCGGCAATCGTGTCCGCTGCAGCAGGTGCCATTGCAGTACCCATATTGAAAGGATCCTTAATACCAAGATCCATGACTTTGCCTATGGTTGCATAGGTGATTTGCGGCCCAACCCCTTCGGTTGATACAACCGAACAACCAGCACCCGTAATCGTATACTGTGCATATGGGGGTTTCTGCGAACCGTACTCTGTTGGGTAACGGAACTGTTTTTCCACGGTGCAGTTATGACTTGCCGTACCTGCCATTGCATACTGGGCAGCACCGGAGTCGACCATCAAGGCGGCGATCGCTAAGCTTTCCATAGAAGTGGAGCAAGCTCCAAATACACCGATATAAGGGACACCCATTTTACGGGCAGCAAAGGAACTGCTGATGATCTGATTCATTAGATCACCACCCACATAAAACTGAAGCTGATCTTCTGTTATACCTGAGTTCTCCAGAGCAGTTCGAGCTGCATCTTCAAGCAGACGCCGTTCCCCTTTCTCCCAGGTCTTCTCGTTAATCTCAATGTTGTCGTAAATGTAATCAAAGTCCTGGGCGAGTGGGCCTTCTCCCTCTTCTGGACCTACAATCGAGCTAGCTCCCAAAATGACTGGCTTATTCTCGAACTTCCAGGTTTGTCCGGTTACTTTCATCTTCATCCGCCTCCCCCTATGCCGAGAACAGCGTAAATTAAACCTACTATAAAGGCAGCTACCGTACCGAAGACGATGACCGATCCCGCAAGTTTGAACATGCTAGCTCCTACACCGAGCACGAGACCTTCTGCTCGATGTTCTAGGGCCGCGGAACACATAGAGTTAGCGAATCCAGTGACCGGTACTGCTGTTCCAGCTCCCGCCCATTGAGCAATTTTATCGTATACTCCCAGGCTAGTTAACAGAACTGAAATCATAATCAGCACAGCCACTGTCGGGCTACCAGCTTCTTGGTTGTTCATATGGAACACGGACATAAAAAACTGTTGAATACCTTGTCCAATCACACAGATCAATCCCCCGACCAAAAAGGCCTTAAGGCAGTTCTTTAACAGGTTGCCTGGCGGCTCGTGTTTTTTGGCGATCGATTTGTATTCTTCCGGACTCATAGAATTCAGGTTAGATTCGGATTTCTTCTTCGAGTCAGGCAATTCCTACACCTCCAGCTAAGTATATGTTGTTAAACAAACACTGAATTATGGACATTTCGCTCTTTATCATTATGGTTTGAATTGACTTCCTTTATGTTTGGAAAATCATCCATATGAAAAACAGCCTCAAGCCGGATGCTTGAAGCTATTCCATCAAAAAAACTCAAATTAATACATATAACAATAGAATGACCAACAAAATAAACAGGACCACAACCAGCATAAGTTCTCTGCTATACCCATGCCGACTGTGTAGATTAGAGACAAGTTGGTTCATGCTTTACTTCCCTCCTAAGCAACGACAAAAACATGATTAACACAGTATATTCCGCATCTATTGGATGAGTGCCTAATGCACGTCTACAGATGTGAAATGCATGGACTTTTAGACGATGGAAGAGCATACTAGTGATTGACGCTTTTATACATACTATCGAAAAAAGGAGCGAACACAATATGAATCAAGAAACAATGGATTTACTAAAAACATTAACTGAATTCCCGGCGGCTCCGGGCTTCGAACGTGAACTGCGTTCATGGGTTAAGGATGCCCTCTCCCCATATACAAATGAATTCCTGCAGGATCGTCTTGGAAGCATTTTCGGTGTTCTTCGCGGCAATGATGAAGGACCACGTGTCATGGTGGCAGGTCATATGGATGAGGTCGGCTTTATGGTAACGGGAATTACCGAAGCAGGCATGATTCGCTTCCAACCTTTAGGCGGCTGGTGGAGTCAGGCTGTTCTTGCACAGCGCTTGCAGATCATTACGGATCAAGGTCCAATCGTCGGCGTAGTTGGATCTATCCCTACCCATCTGTTAGATGAAGCCACACGGAGCAAGCCAGTTGACATCAAGACAATGTATATAGATATCGGTGCTGATAACAAGGCAGAGGCTGAATCATTCGGTATCCGTCCAGGACAACAGATTGTTCCTATTTGCGAATTCACTCCTCTAGCCAATCCTAAGAAAATCATGGCTAAGGCATGGGATAACCGCTATGGTGTAGGGCTCGCCATTGAGCTCGTTAAAGCACTTCATGGAGAGAAACTGCCAAATACAGTATACGCCGGAGCTACAGTTCAGGAGGAGCTGGGACTTCGCGGTGCAAGAACATCAGCTAATCTGATCCAGCCTGACATATTCTTTGGTCTGGATGCTAGCGCTGCAAATGACATGATGGGTGACAAGAATCAATTCGGACAGCTGGGACAAGGTGCTTTGCTGCGTATCTTCGACCCAACGATGCTGACTCATCGTGGTATGGTTGAATATGTACAGGATACTGCAGATACGAATAAAATTAAGTATCAATATTTCGTTTCTCCTGGCGGCACGGATGCTGGTCAAGTGCATTTGAGTGGAATTGGTGTTCCTTCCACGATCATAGGAATTTGCTCGAGATATATCCATACCTCCTCTTCTATCATCCATACAGATGACTATGAGGCAGCGAAAGAACTATTGATCAAGCTTGTTAAAGGCTTAGACCGCACCACATTGAATACGATTCTCGAACGGGCATAAGCCTGCTTCCTAATAAATAAAAAGCGAAGCCCTTTTTCGGGTTTCGCTTTTTATTTATATTAACAATTTATACGAAGTCATATCACTACAAAAAAAAGTCCAACTGCCAGACTGAGAGGGGGTAAATTCTCAGCGGCAGTTCAAGACGGGGAATAAACCCTTTCTTGAATTGATAAATATGAGGGGACGCTCTATATTTATCACCGCACACTTTTATGTGAGTTAAAATAACATCAAGTCCAATATCGCAAGTGTGAACCAAGAAAGAGACTTTCCTTGCGCTTTATTATATAAGGCATCTCGATCATTTTCAACAACTTTATGTTAAATTATATAACATACATATAACATTTGGTTAAAAACATAAATTCGCTTAACTCGGTGTTCTTTATTCTCTTTTCATCTTATACTTAAGAGGAATATTCAGTATCATCACTTATCGACACAGAAGAAGCGGAGGAAATCATGATGCTGCAAGGATTATCACGAGCTGGGCTCGGTACGATTGAAAATAATGAACAGTTTCTGGAACTGGCATCCCGTTATCAATTCCAAAGTGTAGATCTAGAAGCGAAAGATCTCATCAATGAGCTAGGGGCTGAAAGAGCTAACGAACGACTCAAGGAACTCGGATTATCTATTGGCACGATCGGCCTTCCTGTCGAATGGAGGGCTTCTGATGCGCAATTTTTGCAAGGGATTTCAGAGCTACCTGCAGCCGCTGCAGCCGCTTCTAGCTTAGGCTGCACCAGATGCTGCACCTATATCCTCCCATCAACAGATTATTCAGCAGCACACTTTATGGCCATTGCAACCAAAAGACTGCGCATCTGTGCCGATATTCTCGGCGCGTATGGAATTAAGCTTGGATTAGAGTTTGTCGGACCGCATCATCTACGTACGCAGTGGAAGAACCCTTTTATTTGGACTCTTGATGAAACAATAGACTGGATCGATGCCATTCACGAACCGAATGTTGGTTTATTATTTGATTCGTATCATTGGTACACGAACGAACTAGACATATCGGATATCCTGCGCCTCAAAGCAGAACAGATCGTGCATGTACATATCAATGATGCCAAAGACCTCCCTGTCGATCAGGTCCTAGACAACGATCGCCTGTATCCAGGAGAAGGCGTCATTGACCTTGCTGGTTTCTTAAAAGGTCTTCATGAGATTGGATATCAAGGGCCAGTAACACAGGAAATCCTGACCCCAGCAACTCCTAACGATTCACCAGAAAACTTGGCAGCCCGTTCACGAAAAGGTTTCGATAAAGTATTCAAAGCAGCCGGATTGCTGTAGAGGAAATCTGGGACAGAGCATTTTGCAAAATGAAGAAGAAAGAACGCCTGAAGCAAGTGATCGCTTCAGGCGTTCTTTTTAATCATTGAGAACAATCTGCTCATCTGTCGATTTCATCAATACCATTTCCTGATGATGGTCCGACGATTGATAGGCTCCAAGGATAATCTCAAGCGAGTGTCTTGCATCTTCTCCTGTAACCATAGGTTTTTTCTCACCGCATACTGCTTTCACCATGTCCTCGATCTGCATACGATGTCCATCAGGAACAACACGGAATGGTTCAAATTCAGGAAGCTCAACATTCTCGCCCTCAATATCCAAAGTCACGATGTTATCTTCCTCAATTACAAGCGTCCCTTTTTCTCCATGAATCTCAAGCCGCTGCCCCTTACCGTTATAAGCGGTAGTAGTAATCTCAATCATTCCCATTGCGCCATTCTCGTACTGAAGCATGACAATTACGGTGTCTTCCACTTCAATCTCCCGAAGAACCGCCTTCGCTCTTGCATTTAAAGAACTAACCGGCCCAGTAAGCCATTGCAGCATGTCAACCGTATGGATCCCCTGATTCATCATCGCTCCCCCGCCGTCCATGTCCCAGGTTCCTCTCCACCCTGCACTGTCATAGTAAGCCTGATCACGATAAATTTTAACATAAGCAGAACAAAGACTAAGCTTGCCAAGACGTCCCTCATGAATCAGCTGCCTCGCAAATTGAGCCTGAGGAGACATTCTTCTTGGGAATACGGTCGACAATATCACATTGTTCTCTTGACAAACTTGAATCATTCGGTCGATATCCTCCAGCTTAATCGCCATTGGTTTCTCGACTAAAATATGCTTCCCAGCGTTTGCTGCAAGAATCGTCTGCTCTGCGTGGAGTCCGCTAGGGGTACAGATACATATAACATCAATATCTGACCTGCTTAAAAGCTCTTCATAACTATCACATACATCAGCGGGATAAGTCTCTGCAAATTGAACCGCATTATCATGGGCATGATCATACACAGCGACAAGTTCCGCTTTTTCCGTGTTTTGAATGCCCTTGGCATGAACACTGGCAATAATTCCGCAGCCTACAATACCAAATTTGACTGACCTTAATTCCGGATGACAGTCTGACATGGGATCCACCTCCAAACTCGATTTTTATATTGGCTTACACACGCCGGATTAGCTCTGCGTTTTCATCAGCGGACACCGCCGCTTCTGAAGCTGCAAGGATATCCTGATGGCTTAATACATGTGGACCACCGGAAATTCGACTTAAAAAATCTTCTGAAATACTATCAAATGATTCGAAATCTTCCTTCTCTACCATTCTCCATTCCTCTTTGTCATTCATATAGAGCAGCATTCCATCTCGATCACGTAACGGCTCGCCTTCTACCCTGACTTCAGCAGTCCCCTTCGTTCCCGATATGAAAATCCGTCCATCTCCCCAAGTCCAGCATTTTTCAGGTGTATGCCAATCCGCATACAACTGGGATGTCATGCCATTATCCAATACAACCTGTATACTTGCTGCATCATAAAAATCGGGATGCTCAGGCATTATCAGTTTGGACATATTGCCTGTTGCCGAGCGCAGCTCCTGCCCTGTCAAATAACGAAGAAGGTCAAAATCGTGCACCAATAAATCCATGATGATTCCCCCAGATTCCTGTTTGGAGAAGTGCCAAGCGGGACGTTTGGTAGGATTAAGCTGATGCGGCTTACGCATCGAAATATGCACGAGCTCTCCAAATGATCCTTCATCTATCAAACGCTTAAGCGTCCTGATTTCGGGGCGAAATCGTTCTGTAAGCAGCATGCCAACTTCTATCCGCCCTCTGTTCAACACAGCTTTAAGCCGATCCAATCCATCTCGTGAGGTGACTGCAGGTTTATCAATCATGATCGGCTTTCCATAGACTTCACAAAGCTCGATTATTTCAATCTTTTTATCGTTCACTGAAGCGCACCCTACAAGGTCAACCTCTTCAAGTAGGAGGGATTCGCGATCCTCCACTCGCTGAATATCATATTCAGCCGCTATCCGCTCAGCGAGCTCGATATTATTCGGTTCATACATGCCTGCACATCGGTGCCCAAGAGATAGCATTTCTTTAATGAAAATACCGATATGCGCATGCTCACAGCCAATGATTGAAAAGGTCATCTGTCTTGTCTTCGTTCTCAAAGTCTTATGTCTCCTTCCTCAAGTTGTTCGATTGTGAGCTTCGTCCATCCACTGTCTGACCACTTCCAGATCATAAGCGAGTCGTTCTTCCACCGGATAAGGGGCAAAGTTCTCAAGCGTGATCCATCCCTTATAATCCGTATCTAGCAAAGCCTTAAACAGCTCTCTATGATCGACCTCCCCTTCCCCCAGTCTGCACTGGAGAAAGTGCTCCATACCATGCCGTGTACGATTCGTAAACGTGCCTGCTGCGCCTGCTTCAGCAATACGCTTCTCATCCTTCACATGCACATGAAACAGCTTGGATTTCAGACTATGCACGGAATCACTGCCATAGTTTGTGTCTGCAATATACATATTGCCTGCATCATGAATCAGACCTATATTATCTGCACCGATCATTGCAAGCAGACGAAGTGCGCTATCCGAGGTTTCTACGAGACTTACATTATGGATCTCCAAGAGGATCCTTTTATCATGCTGACGAGCTTCCTCCGCACATTTTCGCAGCCAATAGGCTGCTTTTTCATAGTGATAATCAGCTGCGAGGAATGCGTTAGGCCCTCCTTGAAAAATGCGGACCATCGGAGCTTCCAGCAAATCTGCCTGTTCAAGAAGTCGGCAAAATTCCCCTAACGCCTTCTCACAATCTCGATCACTACTTTCGGAGAAATGACCGGCATAACCAGCAAGTGCAGGAATGGCCAGATCGTATTCATTCGCGATAAGCCTCATTTCCCTCACGCGCTGTATTGAGGTGTCAGCTGAAAGATGCGGTTCTCTGCAGGCAATTTCCAAACCGTCAAAACCTAGCTTCGCTGTAATCGCCATTGCTTCATGAATGCTGTAATCCATCATCGAACCACTGAAAGCTGCATATTTCATAGCATCCTTCCTTTCTAGTAATCATTTATTTAATGCCGGAGGAGGCATGATTTTGAACAAAGTATTTCTCCGCGAATAAAAAGACGAGCAGAATCGGAACCAGACTAATCAATGCAGCGGCGACCATGAGTTGCTCGTTGCCTACCCATTGCCCGCCAAGAGAAAGAATGCCAACCGGAAGCGTGAGTTTTTCGTTGCTGGTCAAGTAGATGATCGGAGCCAGGATTTCATTCCACTTTCCCATGAAAGTAAAGATCGCAAGTGTCGCAAGCGTCGGACCCGCCATTGGAATGAAGATTTTCGCGTATATTTGAAATGGATTACAACCCTCAATCTTGGCAGACTCCTCATATTCCCTAGGGATATTCATAAATGCCTGTCTCATCAGAAAAATACCAAAGGGCTGCGCGAGCCACTCAATAATCCAAAGAGGAGTCAGCGTATCTAGCATATTGAGAGAGTTGAATATAATAAAATGCGGGATGATGATAACTACAGGCGGGATCATCATCGTACCGAGAACCATCACAAACAGTGCATTTTTCAGTGGAAATCGAAGCCTAGCAAACGCGTATCCTACCATGGAACAGGACAGCAAGGAGCCAGCTACGGACAGCAAAGACACATAGAAGCTGTTGCCAATGTACTGGCCGAAATTGCCTAAACCAAGAACCTCGACATAGTTCGACCACTGAAAAGAATCCGGTATCCAGATCGGCGGAATGGAAGTGTACTCTTTATATGTTTTTAATGAGTTCATTAGCGCTGTAAAAAAAGGAACGATCATCACTAGAGCGCTGATTGTTATCACCACATAACCGAGCGTTCTGGCCAATAATCTATGTTTCATGAGGGTCCCTCCTTTCAAGAGTGACTTCATTTCATTTCAGTTAATCATTCGTAATGAACCCATTTCTTCTGCATCCTTAATTGAATGAGCGTTAACACGAACAGAATCGTGAACAACACCCAGGACAAGGCAGAAGCATAGCCCATTCGAAGATAAGTAAACCCTTCACGGTACAGATAGAGCATGAGCACTAAAGTTGAATTTTCCGGCCCTCCTGCTGAGGCTATCTCACCCCCGCCTGTCAGAACATAAATTTGTTCAAAAGCCTGGAAGGTTGATATGGTGCTTAAAATGATAACGAGAAAAGTTGTAGACGAAATCATGGGCATTGTAATATGTGTAAACTTCCGAAATACACCAGCCCCGTCAATTTCAGCAGCTTCGTACAAGTCCCCCGGCACACTCTGAAGACCTGCCAAATAAATGACCATGATATAGCCAATCCCTTTCCAGACTGCAATCAGCACAAGCAGTGGAATGGCAAAATCAGCATCCTGCAGCCAGCGCTGAGGCTGTAAACCAAACCAGTTCAAAATAGCATTCGCAAAACCGAATCGGGGGTTGAAAATGGCATCAGCTACGTACAAAATGACAGTCCACGAAGATATAACTGGAATAAAATGCGCCATTCGAAACCATTTAAGCCCCTTAAGCTTTTGATTCAAAACGACCGCTAGAACGAGAGCTAGTATCGTCTGCAGCGGAACGAACAGCACGGTAAAATACAACGTGTTCCGAAGTGACTTCCAAAACACCGGATCGTTAAACAGTCGCTCATAATTTCCAAGTCCGTTCCAGACCGGGGGATTCAACATATCGTACTCGGATAAACTAAAATACAGGGATGCTGCCAGAGGACCTGCCAAAAAGATAATAAAATGTAACAAATAAGGGGAGACCATAAGCAGTCCCCATCTCCCCTCATGATTCAATACTGTACGCCGTTTAGCCGGGATTCGATTCATACTCGACTTCTCGCTGATAACACGGCTCATAACAATCCCGCCTTTCCTGCGAAAGAGCTACTTCTTAAGATAGAAATCATCCAGAACCCCTTGCACATCTTTGTCTGCACCTGCAAGCGCATCATCGATGGAGGCATCTCCAAGAAAAGCCCGCAGAGCATTTTCGTTAAACTTACCGACCCATTCTTCCCATACCGCATTGACATCCAGTGTCTCGGCGAACTCCAGACTGTCCAGAAATGCCTGACGATTAGCTGGCCGTTCACTATACTTTAAGAACACGTCGGAGTTGGCAACTGATTTCTTGACTGGAACCGCTTCTCCCAGTTCTGCCCATTGCTTTTGTACCTCATCTTCTGTAGCCCAGTATTTCACCCATTCCCATGCTGCCTGCGCCTTAGCATCGGTAGACTTCTGATTGATGACCCAGGAGTTCGCGATAACAGGTGATACACGCTTGCCGTCCGGCCCTTTAGGCAGAAGCGTCACATCATAATTTAGTCCCGCTTCATTCGCTGCCAGCACCCGAGCGTAAATCCCGATCCTCATAGCAGCAGAACCACTTGGGAATACGGCCATCGAGCTCTGAAATCCTTTCAAATCAACGGGGTCGGTGATGATTCCCTTCTTCATCCCATCGACCATCCATTCAAATGCACTCTTATTTTCCGCAGATGTAATGATCGATTTCTTCCCTGCCGGATCGAGCACACCTCCGCCATAAGATTTCATTACAGAGAACCATCCCTCCGTAATACTGAAAAAGGTGAGACCAAACTGATTGACATTCCCCGGGTCAAATCCAGACTCCTCTGGAGTTTTGCCACTTGCGTCCAAGGTTAACTTAGCCGCATTTGCCTTCAGATCTTCCCATGTCCAGTCCTCTGTCGGATAGGCAACACCAGCTTTATCAAACATATCCTTGTTGTAATGTAAGACTGCTACCTGGATTCCCTGTGGAACTCCCCAATACTTCCCATCCGGATCCTTATTAAAGTCAAGACCGTAATAATCGTCTTTATTTAAGTCTCGTGAAATCCATTCACTCAGATCTCGCACAGCACCACGCTCAGCGTATTTCATTACATAAACACCATCGGAGAGCCACACATCAGGTGCTTTGCCAGCTGCGATCTGGGTATCAAGCTTCTGGAAAAACTGCCCGTATGGTGCGCTTTGAGCAGTAACCTTAATCGTCGGATGCTCTTTCATGAATGCATCAATTAACTGCTTCATCTTGGCATCAGATTTTCCATCAGAATAATATCCAAGTACGATCTCCACTTCTTCTTCCGTAGGCTTCATCACCTTCTCGTTATTCTCACCTGTGGTATTCCCTGGATCAGCAGTCTTCGACGTTTGCCCTGTGTTTCCACTCGAGCATCCTGCCACGACCAAACTCATAGTCATGACGATGACGAGCAGCACTTTTCCCAAAAAAGATCTTCTCATCTACTCAACCCCCAGTATCATAATGAACCCTAGATTTCGGTTATTTACATTTCATGTCATTCAGAAGTGTGACATTTATGTTCGGCTATCTTACACACAACTTGAATTTTAAGGTCATCCTACTCTCCCCTTTCAAGCTTTCACTGTAATAAAGCGCTTTCTTTTCTGTAGTATAATTAACTTCCCTTTGACCTAACATGAGTTTTTATTTACAACTTGTGGTTTTTTGCTACAATATTCCTTAAAATTATGTCATTAATAAACAGGGATGTGAATGAAGATGAATATCCGAAGGCTGTTACAACCCTCGCTTTCCATCAATAAACGTCTCATGCTGCTCATTGTGTTCTGTATTGGCATCCCTGTGTTTATGATGGGCTGGCTATGGTATACCTCATCTACCGGAACGATAGAACAGTCCTCCATCGACACGAACAAACGAATCATCGAACAGACAAATAAGTATTTAGATCTCTATATATCCAATCTCGAAAACTCAACCTATCCCTTTGTCAATCATCCTCAGATCCAGCAGTTTCTCGATGCTCCCACACTGACACCTTACCAGTACTACTCAATCTCTGAAAAAGTTGAAAATGATTTGTTCGCGCAAATGATCTACGGCAGATCAGATATCATGGGCATGTCGCTCGTCACGCATCACCAAAGGCAGATTACAGATTTCAGTGAGGCGGATAAACTGATCGATATGAGAGAAATCCGAACTCGGAACATCTCATTGTTGAACAAAATGGATTCCCTGGACAATTACCAGGTGCTTGGCGTGAGTTCGGTCGGCTCAACCCCTGTATTAACCGTCGCTCGCAAGCTTAATAGCAGCTCATCCTATCTGTACAAAGGCTTGCTCATCATTGATCTGAATCTGCGGCAAATTGAAAATATATTCGAGAATGCCTCTCCCGGTGGATTCACTGTCTGGATTGCATCGAAGAATGGAGATATTGTTTATCACCCTGACGAGTCACTCATGGGAACTCATGTATCATCCAGGATGCTTGAGCAGATCCAGACTGGCGAATCCGGTTATTTTCGTTACGATCAATCCTCCCGGGAAGACCTTGTTATTTATGAAAACTCTCAAATTACAGACTGGATTGTGGTGGCTGACATCCCGCTTCGCACCATCATCGGCAATCTCATCCATTTGCGGAATCTCTCTTTAATAGCAGCTGTTATTCTTGTGCTCATCACCCTATCGGTTGTTGGAGGCTATTCCCTATTCCTTACGCGCTCACTTACCTTCCTGCAAAGACTGATGTCTCATGTAGAGAGCGGGGATTTCACCGTTCGTTCCCACTCGAATGTCCAGCGAAAAGATGAGGTTGGCTCTGTGTATCGAAGTTTTTTTAAAATGGTTAGCGAATTAAATCGACTCGTTAAAGAGGTGCATTCCTCAAAAATAAAGGAACAAGAACTGATCATAAAACAAAAGGAATCCGCCCTTCAGTCCATGCAATCCCATATCAATCCTCATTTCTTGTACAATTCGCTTGAAATCATTAATTCCCATGCCATTATCGAAGGCAATCGAGACATCAGCCGGATGACTGGGGCGCTGGCGCACATGTTCCGTTACAATATTGGTAATGCAGCCCAAATTGTATCCTTACAGGAGGAATTAACACATATTCAGTCCTATTTAATGATACAACAGGCCCGTTTCCGCAATCTCAAGGTGGATATCCAGCTAGACCAAGAGATGTGGGGTTCCCGAATTTCAACCGTTCGCCTAACACTACAGCCACTGATTGAGAATGCATTCATACACGGATATCAGGGTAAAAAACCAACCTATATCGGCATTATTGGCGAGGCTTGTAAGGGATATTTTTCACTACGGGTAATCGACCACGGCATTGGAATGCCAGCAGGTGTTCTTGATGATTTACAAAATTCATTCGGCTCCATAAACCTGGACCGACAATCCGTCAACACGGCTACCTCCGGGATTGGACTTCTTAACGTGCACGATCGACTTCGTCTTACTTTTGGAAATGATTATGGACTTTATATCCTTCATTCATCCGGTGAGGGTACTTCTTTTGAAATCCGCCTGCCTTACAATTACAGCCAAGACCAAGAGGGGGTTATCTAATGTACCGTTTAATGATCATTGATGATGAATATATGATTCATTTGAGTTTGAGAAAACTGGTAGAAACTTCGGGGCTTGAGATCGAGGTAACAGCAGAAGCTGAAGATGGACAGGAAGCACTTGAGCTGCTGGAGAGCAGCAGTCCAGATATTATCGTTACGGACATTCGCATGCCAGAGATGGATGGCCTTTCCTTTATACATGCTGCACAGCAGCGAAAACAGGGACTACGGTTCATTATATTGTCCGGATACAGTCATTTTGAATATGCTCAGCAAGCAATCCAGTATGGTGTATCTCACTTTTTGTTAAAACCAGTTGATCCAGAGCTATTTCTTCAATCTTTATCACTGGTGTATAACGAACTGAACAACAAAGAAGTCCGTTTTATTCGCCAAAATGATTGGCTTGTGAAGTATCAGACGCTAGTCAATGAGCTTACTTCCCATATCTGGTCAGCGGATGATGGAGAAGCGCTTAACGCTTTGAAGAGAGCATGTCAGCATTATGATAATATAGAGCCTGGAGAACTGAGCTTCCCACAATTCTCGAGCAATTTAATTCGTCTTCTTGAAGAACAACTAAAGGCAAGGTCTTTCATATGGTCTAAATCTAAAGTAGATACTTCATCATGGCCGAACAATCAGGATGCTTGTCTGTCTTTTCTTCAAGATATCATTACAGAGCTAGTCATGGAGATCAAAGGATCGCGTAATTTAGGGGCTCGTCACAATATATTGAAGGCAACCCGCTTTATCGAAGAGCATTACGCCGAGGAGGATCTTTCCCTAACGAAGGTGGCAGATTCTCTAGGGATGTCGGTGGCCTATTTAAGCCGCTCCTTTAAAGAAGAGATGAATATAAATTTCGTAAAATATCTTATCAAGGTGAGATTAGATAAGGCAAAATCCCTCCTGGAAACAGATAGCTGCTCAGCTACAGAAGCCGCTTATCAGGTCGGATTTACCGATTATTCGCATTTCAGCAGAACATTCAAGAAACATTTCGGCTTAGGTCCATCCGAATACCGAAAGTGGGGCGGATAGCTTGATTTCTTGTGTATATACAAAAAAGTCTTCCGTTTTCCCAGAACAGCAAAACGGAAGACTTTGATTTTATACAACTAGCTCGATGGAACAGCCATTCACAGGTGGATACATTTTAGCGGAGTACGCCATCTTTTACCGGTATGCCGAAGTTCGGAGTTCCATCCTCATTCCAAGTGAACACTTGAGCCCGTGTATGCCGATTCGGATCATACAATGGATCTCCCGTAATCTCCTTGTAGTTACGTGCATGATAGATCAGTACATCATCCTGTCCATCCTCCGACACAGTAAAGCTGTTGTGGCCAGGACCGTATTGCCCTGTTGCTTCATTCGTTTCAAAGACAGGCTTCGGAGACTTCTTCCAAGAAGAAGGATCCATCAGATCAGCAGATTCATCGGCCGTCAGTAGACCCATACGGTAATTGAAATCGGTGGCGCTAGCGGAATAAGCAATAAAAATACGACCATTTCGTTTGAGCACCGCCGCACCTTCGTTCACACGGAATCCGATAATTTCCCAATCATATTCCGGCGTCGAGATCATAACTTGCTCACCGGTTAGAGTCCAAGGGTTTTCCATCTTGGAAATATATAAATTGGAGTTGCCTTCGATTTCAGGATCCTTTTGAGCCCAAACATAATATAACTCTCCATGGTGCTCGAAAGTTGTTGCGTCCAGTGCGAACGATTCCCAGCGGGTGCGGACCTGTCCTTTCTCCACCCATGTTCCTTCAAGCGGATTAGCATTCTCGTTCTCAAGCACATACATCCGGTGGTCAAACAGACCGTCCTTGGTCTCTGTCGTTCTAGCTGCCGCAAAATATATATACCACTTTCCCTGAATATAGTGAATTTCAGGTGCCCAAATATTCGCACTGAGCGGTCCTGTTTCGTATTTTCGCCAAGCTACTACCGGAACTGCATCACTAAGGCCCTGGATGGTTGCTGAGCGCCTTACCTCAATCCGGTCATATTCCGGAACGGAAGCAGTAAAGTAATAAAAACCATCGCTATGCTTATAAACCCATGGATCCGCTCTTTGCTCCACTACCGGGTTGATATATTCGTTCTCTCTTTTGATGTCCATGTTGATATCTCCTTTTTGTCTAAAAATCAACTTTCAGTCAGATTCATACAACTTAAGCAATATCGAGCCATGAGGGGGGAGGGTCACATAAACAGACCCGCTATTTATTTCGATCTCGTTGCAGCGCCACAAATCTCTAGCTTTCAGGAAAGAATTCGCCGTAGATCCAATTAAAGCTAGATCAATCCGCGAAGACAGAGATTCTTCACCAAGATTGAAGACCGCAACATACTCTTGTCCCTTCACATCGTGAGAAGACCAGATCCTCATTTCCCCCTCGCTCTTCACAAGCTTTCCACCTGTTCCGTAACGGTGTAAATAGAGAACCTCTTCATTCGTTAACAAGGACAGCGTCCACTCGTCATTGTCTCGAAGCTCGCCGCCAAACATAAGCGGTGAGCGGAATATACTCCATAGCGTCATCATGGTGATCTGCTCATCACGGGTAAAACGGGTAAATCGATCTCCTCCACCATCCACAGATCGGATACCTAGATGCCCGAGTGGCAACATGTCGCAATCCGGCCAATGCCCTGGACCGACATAGGGAGCCCATTTCTCACACCGATCAAACATATCGCGCAGAAGATGCCAATGATCCCAGTAATCATCCGTTATACGCCACAAGTTTGCATGACGAATCAAATGCTCAGCCTTATCCAGATGAGCCGGTCCTGGCGACAGGCTCAGGACCATATCTCTGCCACAGCGGTCTATCGCTTGACGGATCAGCTCGACTTCGTCCAGATGATACCCGTAAAGCCGAGAATCGGCGATATCGTCCACTTTGACATAATCGACTCCCCACTCCGCGTACATCTGAAACAGCGAATCATAATATGCCTGTGCACCTTCTTTCGATGCATCCACTCCATACATATCCGTGTTCCACGGACAAATGGAATTTGTATGAGCGATGTCCCTCGCACTAACTATTGATCCGAGAATCGGCATAGCCGAATGCACCGCCTGGCGCGGAATACCGCGCATGATGTGGATTCCAAACTTCAATCCAAGTCCGTGTACATAATCTGCCAGCGGCTTAAATCCCTTTCCTCCTGCCGAAGAAGGGAATCGATTCTCTGCCGGGATCAACCGGGAGTACGCATCTGTTTCCAGTGGAACAAAGGGACGATACTGTGATGAATTGGCCTCAGGTTCATACCACTGAATATCGACAACGACGTATTCCCAGCCGTAAGGTTTTAAATAATGTGCCATATATTCCGCGTTGCCTCTTACTTCGGCTTCGTCAACACTAGCCCCGTAGCAATCCCAGCTATTCCACCCCATAGGTGGGGTTAGGGCAAATGAATGGTGTTTCATCACATATCACATTCCTTTCCGTACGGATGTGGCCTAATTCCACCTAGGGGCAAGAGGAAACGGGCAATCCGAATCCTGAAGCTTAGCCCGAACGGCGACCAAACAACCGCAGTATCGGCAAGTCGTTCCGTACTGGAGACCAGGACATTCTGAACATTGCTTCAATCGAACTTCGTAATTTTCATCGGGCACCGTTTCCCTGCCGCGAGATGCAATCTCAATCAATCGCTCCAGCTTTTCCGGTGATACATGCACACTTTCCGTACAGCCCTTACATCTTTCCTGACGGACCTGCATCTGACCTCGCTCCTTACTATATGCTTTACATCAGGCTAGAACCTGATTGCATTACATATCAATCTGCAGAATTCTCCTGGGAAAGCTTCTTGATCACAACATCCGTAAGCGGAACGTTATAAACCCGAAGCTCATCCATCATCCCTTGATAGGCAGCATCCCACCAGTTAACCCCCAGACTGAATGTACCGGCATCATTGTTAAAAATGTCTGGGAATCCAGCGCCAGAGAACTTTTGTTCACCGTCTACATACACTTTCACTGCTCCCTTATTAACAGTGAAGGCCAGGTGATGCCATTCGTTCGTGCCAATTCTGGAGCCTGTGGTAGCGTCATACCATGCTTCGCCTGACCACAGCATTGTATTGTGATCCCAAGAATCCGGCACGAGGCTGATCCAGCTATTCTTAGCATTCGCTCCAAAAAAGCTCGTTGTGAATTGAGTGTGCTGATCTGGCTTCAGCCACAGAGAGACAGAGTAGCTATTCCCCGTAATGAGTCCGTCAGCCAGTTTGATACCTGATTTCCCGTCAAAAGCAGCGGCTTTGCCGGTCACACCCTCAGCATAAGTAATCGTTCCTCCAGTAGAATCGATTTTTTCTCCCGTAACAGTCCCCTGTGCAAATCCACCGGTCGAATCCGACAAATTATTTTCAAAGGAATAGTGCGATGTCAATCCGTAAGATGTATCAACAGGAACTACCGTAACCGAAAACTGTTTCGAAGCTTTTACGCTTCCCTTTGTAATCGTAGCGGTCAGCTTCGTAGTTAAATTGGCTTCACCTGGTTCCGGAGGATTGATGATACCTGTATTTGAAATCACATTTGCATCTGCAGTAGTCCAAGATATTTTGGTTCCCCTCATACCTTCCACAGGCAGCGTTAAATCGTTCATCACCTTAGTCGTATCACCAAGGCTCAAATCACCTTTTACGGCTGCAACGATTTTCTTATCATTTAACTCCGGCTGCTTGATACCCCAAACAGTTTCACCATTGGAGGAAATCGCAGTAAAGGTCTTCGTTTCCTGTCCTTGTTCCGCATCCCATCCGTCAACAAATACACCATCATAGGTCACACCGTCGATCGTTAATATCGCTTCGTATTTGTTATTCAGCGCCCACGTTCCTGTAACATCCCCGGTAATCGTCTTATTCTTATTTAGTGTAATATTCAGCGATTTCTGGATGTCTCCAGAATAGGCAAGTCCATGATTCACAAACTTGTAATCGCCAGCTAACTGAGGCAGAGCCTGGTTCTTAAGGCTTTCACCGGCATATCGCTCAGGAGCTGTAACAAGCCAGCCGTTCTTATTCATGAACATTTGATGGACCCTCAGCTCATGTAATTCCCCTTTTTGCGGGAATCTGGTGTGGAAATACAAAAAGTATTTGCCACTTTCTTCGTCGTACAAGACGGAATTATGCCCTGGCGAGACATATCCGTAACCGATTCCGGTCCCAGCATCACCGATCTCCCGCTCAAACAGGAAATTACCAATCATCTTATTTCCATAAGTATCATTGTCCGTTTTATCCGGTAAAACCGCGTTTTTCCCTGAAGTATCCACATAAGGCCCTTCCGGTTTAGTCGAGCGGAATTGTCTCATGTTATATCCGCCATTTGCGCCAAGCCACCCGTAAGTAACATTCAAATAATAATAGCCAGAAGACTTGTCATAAAAAATATAAGGTCCTTCGCCTGATTTCGTATAACCACCCGCAATTTTGGTACCGAAATAACGGTCGATGACTCTTCCGTCCTCGGTTACACCATCCTCACCAGGATAAATCACTTGTCCCGTAACCGGATCGATCTCCAAGATGAAGATCCCTCCTGACCAGGACCCATAAGTCATCCACAACTTCCCTTGCTCATCAAAAAACAAAGTTGCATCGATCGCATTGGGAAAGATATTGTTATTAAAGGAGCCATCTTTGTTAAACCAATTCGGGCTCACTTCCTTTATCGTACCTTCCATAAGCAGCGGCTCAATATTGGTATTACTCCATTTTTTATCCACTTTACTGTCCGCATCATAAGCAGATTCTGCGGTGAAACCGGAGTAAACAACCGTATCCACATAGGTATACGGACCTTCAATATTTTTAGACACCGCGTATCCGATAGCTGAACGAATATAGGTTGAAGAAGCACTGTAATACATCATATATGCTCCGGTTGTCCCATCCTCGTTCTTGTAATGCTCGTTCCAGATGACATCAGGCGCCCATACCGAGAATCCGCCTTTGCTATCCGAATCATTCTCTCCCGCCCACGCAAATGAGCCCGCCAAATTCTCGGAAAGATTATCAAAAATCACATTACCTGGTGTCTTATACCCATTGGTGAACGTGGTCCAGTTCATCAAATCAGTAGATTTAGCTGCGTCAATATGGGAGCCAAATACATAGTAGGTAGAGTCCTTCTTTATGATGGAAGGGTCGTGAACAGATACATTCGTGAAGACAGGTGGATGGTTCTTAGTTGGTGTCGGTTTCTTGCTCTCTGCTAATCCCACTGCTGGCAATATCATCGTGAGCGCAAGGAGTCCGACTAGACATTTACTCACATTTTTCATATGAACTTTCCTCCCCTGTATTTAGAAAAGCCGGCAGCCGATCAGACTTTTTAAGTCGTGGACGAACTGCCGGCCCTTGGCTTGTATTTAATTATCCAATGGTTACTGTCACAACCGACATAGCAGGAAGCTTCAGGTTCACTCGGTTATCTTCCACGGTTACCTCTTTGAATGCAACAGGTTTCACGTTATCCGGTTGTTCAAATGTGTTGTGCGCATTAATACTGTCAGCTGTGATGATCGTACCGGAAACTTTCGTTTCTCCGGCAGGAATACCGCGAAGTTCCAAGCTGAGCTCCGCTTCATTTTTATGATCAATATTAACCAAGCTGATATGTACCTTGCCCGACGCATCCTTGGAAGCAGATACAGTAACTTGCGGCAATGTCTCACCGTTGCATTCATAGCTACCAATGGAAGCTTCCACTGCCAGCAGCTCGGCATCCTGATGCACCTTGAACATATCGAACACATGATAAGTAGGGGTGAGAATCATCTTCTCGCCTTCCGTCAATATCATAGCCTGTAACACGTTCACGGTTTGGGCAATGTTTGTCATCTGTACACGGTCCGCGTGATTGTGGAAAATGTTAAAATGCAAACCTGCTACAAGAGCATCACGAATCGTATTTTGTTGATATAGGAATCCCGGATTTGTGCCTGGCTCTACATCAAACCAAGTGCCCCATTCGTCAATAATCATGCCTACCCGCTTCTCCGGATCATATTTGTCCATGATCGTGCTGTGCTTTGTAATCAATTCATCAATATGAAGAGCCTTCTTCATGGTAATGAACCATTCTTCCTCCGGGAAATCGAGAGCCGATCCTTTACCTGTCCAAAACTCTCCTGGGATTGTGTAGTAGTGAAGGCTTAATCCATCCATTAACCAACCTGCATTTTTCATCAGTACTTCGGTCCAGTTGTAATCATCTACATTGGCTCCGCCGGCAATTTTATAAAGTTTGTTATCACCATAATTACGTACATAGGTCTGGTATTGGCGATACAGATCGGCGTAATATTCAGGACGCATGTTTCCGCCGCAGCCCCAGTTTTCATTACCAACCCCAAAATACTTCAGCTTCCATGGCTCTTCTCTGCCGTTCTCCTGACGCCAATTAGCCATTGGGGATTCGCCGTCAAATGTCATGTATTCAACCCATTCTGACATTTCTTGAACCGTTCCGCTTCCAACGTTTCCACAAATATAAGGTTCACAGTCCAGCAATTCGCACAGCAGCATGAATTCATGAGTTCCAAAATGATTGTTCTCCACAACGCCGCCCCAATGCGTATTCACCATACGCTTACGACTCTCTCTTGGTCCAACGCCATCTTTCCAGTGATATTCATCAGCGAAACATCCGCCAGGCCAGCGAAGCACAGGAACTTTTATAGCTTTAAGTGCCTCAAGAACGTCGTTTCTTATCCCTTTCGTATTTGGAATTTGGGAGTCTTCCCCAACCCATATTCCCTCATAGATACATCTGCCAAGATGCTCGGCAAAATGTCCGTAAATATTTTTATTAATCGTCCCTTTGGATATGTCAGCATTTACGATAACGTTATGATTCATTTTTATCTCTCCTCCGCTTAAGTAATTTATCCTTTAATACCTGAATTCAGGTTGATGGATTGAATGAAATATTTTTGAGCAAACGCGAACAACAAAAGTGTTGGAATAATAGCTAACAACGCTGAGCCTATCAATTGTCCTATCATGCGGTAGTTCCCATATATATCTTGAAGCAGCAGCAAACCTGCTGTAATCGGCATTTTGTCTACATCCGTATAAACGATAACCGGCCATAGGAAATCGTTCCAAGATCCAACAAAGGAGAAGAGACCACATACGATAAGGATCGGCTTAATCAACGGAAGAATAATGGAATAATAGATTCTGAAATCTCCGGCCCCATCTACCCGAGCTGATTCGTCAAGGTCGTTGGGAATTCCTTTCAGGAACTGTCTTACTAGAAAGATGTTGCCCATTCCTGCTAAACCAGGAATAATCATAGCCCATGAGGTATTGACCCAGCCAAAGGCATCTATAATCTTATAAGACGGGATAATATTTACAACCCCTGGAAAAAACGATATGCCCAGCAGTATGAAGAAGAGCTTATCTCTACCTTTAAAGTTCAATCGAGTATATCCATAGCCAGTAATAGAAATGATGACAATTACTAGAAATGTGTGTAGTACTGCGATAAACACAGAGTTCATCATCCAGCGCATGATAGGCGCTGTGGAGTTATTCTGTAAAACAGCAATGTAGTTATCTATAGTCCAGTCAACAGGGAAGAGTCTAAACCCCGTAGACACCACTTCCGATTGGGAGCGGAATGATGTGGACAGCCCGAACAAAACGGGAACGACCCAAATGATGCAAAGGGCTATCAGGAACAGGTACGCAAAATACTTGGAGATGTTTATTTTTTTTGACATTCGATACTACCTACCTCTCGTTTCCTTTTCCAACATCTGCTGAAGTCACTAATTTGCATTCCGGTTCATTACATAGTACTGCAGAGCTGAAATTACAAGGATGACCAACCCGAGCAAAACAGCCATTGCGGATGCCATGCCGGCAATCGATTCACCGTGCCCGAAAGCAAGTTGACGGATATACATCATGAGTACATGCGTCGTTTGCCTTGGACCGCCATCAGTCATCATCAACGGTTGACCAAATACGTTAAAGGCCCCCGCGGTTGTCATCACAAAGGTATAAATTAACGGAAATCGAATAGAGGGCAACGTAATACTGAAAAATTTTCGCGAGGAACCTGCCCCGTCTATTTCTGCTGCTTCATATAAATCTTTCGAAACTCCGGCAATGGAAGCCCGGTAAATAATCATGTTTCCGCCCACACCGCCCCAAACGGTGATTACAAAAATGATAATCCAGGCATAAGGCTGTGTTGCCTGCCATGCAACTTGGGAGCCAAACAGATTTGATGTAACACCAAGCTGCTTATTAAAAATTAACAACCAAATCAAAGCGGCCGCGGAAATTGAAATCAAACCAGGTATATAAATAATCGCTTGAAACATACCTTTGAGTTTGACCTGCTTATGTTCCAATAAGACAGCAACCAATAACGGAATGACGATCATAAGCGGTACGCTGATAACAACAAAAATCAAGGTATTCGTTAGGCCGTTGAAAAACTGGGTATGAAATGTTGAACTGGTATCGAATAGAATGGTCTTGTAGTTCGCTAAGCCGATCCAAGTTGGATCATTCATTAGATTCCACTGCGTGAACGAAGCATAAATCCCGTAAATCGTAGGAATCAGGATAAAGATCAGAAACAGAATCAGATGAGGGCCAACGAAAAAAACAGGTGCATAGGATCTCTTTTTCATAGCCTTGTGATATCTCCTTTTCGGAAAATAATGTGCCGGCTGTCAAGTGACCAGCACATTATTTCCTTCTTTCTATTTTCTAAGGCTTATTTCGTAGAACTCTTACTGTTCTCTGCGATTTTATCCTCTACAAATTTCTGCATTGTCACCAAAGTCTCATCTAGGTCCACATTGCCATGAACGATATCAGCGCAATAGGTATCAACTGCTTCAGCTATATACGGATAGTATTCATACGTGTAAATATAGAGTGATTCGATTTCTTTTTCGTTCGAGGTAAAGAAGGATTGCATGTACTGCTCGTATTCAGGACTTTCATTGACTTGTTTACTAGCCACGATTTGTCCTGCCTTAGCCCATTCCAGAGAGTTTTCACGGATGAATTCCAAGAAAGCACCGATACCTGCTTCTTTTTCATCCGTACGTTTCTCGTTCTTCAGCATTGCAAACAAGTGAGAGGACGAACGGTTCGTAAATTTGTCAGGAGTAGGAGAATAAATGTTTGTCACTCCGAAATTCAGACCTTCAACGCCGGCATGAGCAGTGGAAGCCCAAGTACCATCTGTGGAAAACAATACATTTCCGGATTGGAACATCAAGTAACCGTCTTCACCAAATGGTGTCATCAAGCCAGCATCAGCGATCTTCTTCACATTCTCGAAAGCTTGCTTCATGACAGGAGTATTTACTGCCGGCTTTCCATCTTCCTGGATGTCCCCATTCAAGTTCTGAACTTGCGCTAGAATAACCCATCCAAGTAGTGCGTCGTTGACTACAAACTGATTTTCTTCCATTTTCCCTTGTAATGAGAGCATTTCATCAATGGTAACTACATCGTCATCAAGGAACGATTCCGCGTTATACTTTTTCAGCAAATCTTTATTGTAGTACATTGTGTTACTATGAATATCAAGAGGAACCGTGTACTGTGTGTTATCGATCGTTCCCGTTGACCAAGCCTGAGGCAGGTAGTTCTCTGCTTTAATCTCGGGCTGCCCGGCGATCGCTGTATCAATCGACTCCAGCACACCCTGCTTTACAAAGCCAGGAACACGGTCAGCATGAATAATTGCAAGGTCAGGTACACCTTTACCTGAGTTCAGAACAGTAGAAATCTTGGTATACATATCTGCCGTAATGACATGCTTCACTTTGATTTCTGGATTCGTTGCGTTGTAATCCTTAACAAGCTGATCCATATAAGCACCGTCATCCCCAGTAAGCGGTGTCCAGAACGTTATCGTCTTCTTATCATCACCGCCGCCGCAAGCTGACAACACAGTACTTAGTACGAACAACATTAACAATGAAATAACCCAGTTCTTTTTCAAAACCTTCATCTCCTTTATCATATTGTGACCTCATGAATCAGCACTTCTAAGGATTGCAATGTTGTGACACCCAGACTTAACTTGTACGTACATGTCGGAGTAGATTGAGCCCTTGCGTTTTGTAACCCCTTGCATTAGAAGGCGAGGCTAGATAAATCCAAGATCGACGTCCCTTCCCTCAACTACTCAATACTAGAACCGTAACAGCACCGATTATTCTCGGACACTTGAACGCTTTATCCACATCTTTTCTCTGTCATATGCTCTGATGATGCGGATGCCAAGTTCATCCCCTTCCATTTTAATAAACCCTAAAATGTTTTAATATAACTTGAATGAATCCGTTTACATTATTAAAATAACATATAGGAAATACATTGTAAACATGGAAATGTAAATCTTTTTATGTTTTTATAAAACAAAGTAGTTAATTTGTCATATTTCCGTATAATTCAGCTCATAAGTTAACGAAACGCCTTATTTCTACTGCATTTTTCTTTTGATTACCAAAATGAAATTAACCATTAAATATGTAATTAATATTCAGTTTATACATTATTCACTTTCTAATTCCGATCATTTAGTTTATGATAATCTAAATCAAATGTTAAAGACTCCTACTGGAAGAGGGTTTTATAGAATGATCTATATTAAAGATTTGATGAGCGGAATTGATATTTTCAAAGCATTGAGTTCGGAGATTAGAATTCAAATCATCGAACTTCTTGTCAAAAACCAAGCCTTGAATCTAAATGAATTGGCCACAAAGCTTAACCTTAGTAATGGAGCCATCACGATGCACATCAAAAAATTAGAACAAAGCGGCTTGATCGAAATCAGCACCACAGTGGGGAAGCATGGCATCCAGAAAATTTGTTACCTCAATAAAGACAAGCTATTGGTTGATTTGAGAAGTAAAGAAGTGAAAAACCTATACGAAGTAGAAATCCAAGTAGGACATTACAGCGATTATCAGGCTGCTCCTACCTGTGGTTTAGCTACTAAAGACAGCATCATCGGCGACTTTGATGATCCCCGATATTTTGCCGATCCACAACGTATTAATGCTGAAATCATATGGCTCGCCGAAGGTTTCCTGGAATACAAAATTCCTAACTACCTCAAACCTAACCAAACCTTTAAAGAAATCCAATTTTCTATGGAGTTAGGGTCTGAAGCCCCTGGTTTTTGCGATAACTATCCTTCAGATATATACTTCTATATTAATGGAATCGAAATCGGATGTTGGACCAGTCCGGGAGATTTCGGAGACGCACGAGGGACGTTCAATCCCGATTGGTGGCCACCTCATCTTAACCAGTACGGTATGCTGAAACTGATTCGTATCAACAACGATGGAAGCTTTATCGATGGATGCCGGATTTCCGATGTGACACTGGACGAGATACAACTGGATTACAAAAGCGATCTAACCTTCCGAATCGCCGTAACCGATAAACCAACTAACAAACGCGGGCTAACAATCTTCGGTAAAAATTTCGGTAACTACGGCCAAGACTTACTCGCACGAGTACTGTATGATGTCCATGAATAAGCTAAGAGTACATATCGTGCAGAGACACATCCCAATTCACTTAACAATTAATAAACTCTAGTTATAAGCTGGTGTCGGTATTTAAACGGCACCAGCTTCTTTACTTTACTTTACTTTTCTTTGTTTCCCAAGCTCTATACTGACTGGTTATGCTTCATTCAGCGCCCGTAGCAGTGTATGGCGGTTAAGACGAACTTTATGTGCTCCACGAAGGCTGCGTACGAACAGATCATCGCTGATAGCGAGCTCCTTTAGGCTGGCCGGACCGCCAGCCTGAAGGAGCAGCTCTGCTAGCTCTTCAGGGGAGGGCACATCAGCGAGCCAGCTGCGAACTTGATCACCATGCTGGCGCAGTACCTCCGGCTCAACTCCTGGATAGACACCGCGTTCTGCAGCGTCTTTATACAGGCGCGAGATTTCTACACAGGCAACGCCAACCTTAGCTCCGTGCAGTAGCGCCTTGTGTCCCAGACTCAAATATTCCATCTCCCAGTAATGGGAGAGGTGGTGCTCCGCGCCAGAAGCTGGATGCGACTGCCCGAACAGCAGCATGGCAATGCCGGACTCAATTAGCGCTGACATAAGCACCGTGATCCCCTCTTCCGTACGCTGGCCAATTTCACTAGCATGTTCTACGCAAGAGCTCAGAGCCTTCTCGGTGATCAGTGCAGCCTGTTCATGATACGGCTCTCCCGCTGTCAAATGAGAGAACTTCCAATCGAACAAGGAAGTATATTTGCCAAGCATATCCCCAAATCCGGCAGCAACAAGCTGCTGCGGTGCCCGCATCAAGATATTAAGATCGGCGAAGATTGCAGTCGGGGCTACAGCTGGTACGGTAATTTTGACTCCACGAATAATGAGCGGAGCTCCCGCTGACGTAAACCCATCCACCGAAGGAGCTGTTGGCACGGAGAAAAAAGGAATCCCGCTCTTGTACCCTGCAAACCTAACGATATCGTGAATTGTGCCGGACCCGACAGCTACGAGTGCATCAGTCACCCCTGTCTCGATTGCCAGAAGTAACTGAACAACCGCCACTTCGTCTGCGATAACGTCCCCCTTTGCATCAGGCTTCAGCAAGCAAATTGACAGCTCTAATCCTGCTTCACGGAGACTTCGTTCCAGCTCCCGCCCCGCGGCTTCATAGGTGTTATCATCTACTACTAGGACCAAGTGTCTCGCGCCGAACTCCTGCATGAATGGTGCGATCTGTTCCATCGCGCCGGCCTTCAAGACAATTCGTCCAGAGAACGGCAATTCTGTAACTTGTGACATCGCAAATTCCTCCCATCCCAATAGTCCTTTAAGCTCCAGCTGAGTCCGCCACACCAGTCATACCCTCAGCAATCATTTGGTCGTCAGAACTCAGTACCGACGCTATGGACAGGTATTTGGGAAATTTCTATTACTCCGCTGATTTTTTAATATTCTTCAAGCGTTTCATCACGTCGTTCTCACCACGACCGAAATAATCATGAAGTTTGCTGTATTCTTGATACAAGCGGTCGTAAACCTTTACGTTCTCCGGAATCGGCTTGAACGTTTCCTCCTTAACACGTGCCATCTGCGCTGCGGCATCGATGATTGTATCGTATCCACCTGCTTCTGCGCCTGCAGCCACAGCAGCAAACATCGCAGCTCCCAGTGCCGGTGTCTGTTTAGAATCAGCGACAAAAATTTCACGGTTCGTCACGTCCGCGTAAATCTGCATAAGCAAACGATTTTTTTGCGGCAGACCGCCACATGCGTACAATTCATCTACCGCCACACCGTTCGAATGGAATGCATCGACAATTTTTCGCGTACCGAAGGCGGTAGCTTCCAGCAGAGCGCGATACATTTCCTGTGGTTTGGTCAGAAGTGTCATGCCCAGAAACAAACCTGTTAAATCTGTGTCCACTAGGACAGATCGGTTTCCGTTCCACCAGTCTAAAGCAAGCAGCCCAGTCTGGCCTGGTTTGTACTTCGCTGCTTCCTGCTCTAGCCAGGTATGTACCCCCAGGCCTTCCTCTGCAGCAGCTTCCTTAACATAGGCAGGTAATGCTTCTTCCACATACCACTCGAATATATCGCCGACAGCAGACTGCCCAGCCTCATATCCGTATAATCCCGGAATGATTCCGTCTTCTACAACACCGCACATCCCTTCAACCTGCTTCTCTTCTGTTCCCAGCAGCATGTGACAAATCGAAGTTCCCATTGCCATGACAAGCTTACCCGGTGTTACGACACCCACTGCAGGAACCGCAGCGTGCGCATCCACATTACCGACAGCTACAGCAATCCCCGGCTTCAGCCCCATCATTTCTGCCATTTCCTGTGTCAGGCTGCCTGCGCTTGTTCCGAGTGGAATCACTTCACCGCGCAGTTTTGTCTCGGTCAGATTTTCCAAACGTGGATCGAGCGCTTTAAAATACTCCTTGTCTGGATAACCATCCTGTTTGTGCCAAATCGCTTTATAACCTGCCGTGCAACTATTCCGGACAATCTTCCCAGTCATTCGAGAAATGACCCAGTCTGTCGCTTCCAGAAACATGTCAGTCTGTTCATAAATATCTGGAGCCTCATCGAGAATTTGCCAAACTTTTGCGATCATCCACTCGGAGGAAATCTTTCCGCCATAGCGTGGCAAGAATGCCTCTCCCCGCTCTTCAGCAATCCGATTGATCTTGTCGGCTTCTGGTTGGGCAGCATGGTGTTTCCAAAGCTTTACCCAACTATGTGGCTGATCAATGTATTTAGCATCAAAACACAACGGCTCGCCTTGTCCGTCTATCGGCAGCATCGTGCATGCTGTAAAGTCGATACCGACGCCGATCACTTCCGCAGGATCGATACCGGATTCCTTGATCACAGCAGGCACTGATTTTCTGAGCACCTCCAAATAATCATCCGGATGCTGCAAAGCCCAGTCATGTTCTAGCTTAATATTCGAACCAGGAAGCTGTTCGTCGATGACATGATGTGGATAAGGAGTAACATGATCGGTAACCTCGCGGCCATCCGCCAGATCCACCAGTACAGCGCGGCCCGATTGGGTGCCGTAGTCGACCCCAATCGTATACTTCTTACTCATGGCTAACCCTCCTGTTAATGGTTATAAGTGAATAAAGTCCGTCATTTATTTCTGACCGTAATAAGCGTTTACCCCGTGTTTTCTTAAAAAATGTTTGTCAAGTAAAGCCTGATCCATCGGTTGTGTATCAGGATTCAACTGCATCATTCGGGCAGCAATTTTAGCTACCTCTTCCAGCACGACTGCATTATGAACTGCGTTATGGGCATCCTTCCCCCACACGAAGGGAGCATGTGCGTGTACCAGTACGCCCGGCACCATGTTTGGATCCAATTCTGTGAACCGTTCCACGATTACATTGCCAGTCTCCAGCTCGTAATCCCCTTCGATTTCTTCTTTCGTCATAGGGCGCGTCACTGGGATCTCTCCGTAAAAATAATCCGCATGCGTCGTACCGTAAGCCGGCAACGATCGTCCAGATTGAGCCCAGCTCGTGCCCCAAGGAGAGTGCGTGTGCACGATCCCCCCAATATCAGGGAACGCACGATAGAGTATCATGTGGGTCGGTGTGTCAGAGGATGGTCGAAGATTTCCTTCCACAACCTTTCCTTGAAGATCCATCACGACCATATGCTCCGCCTTCAGTTTTTCATATGGCACCCCGCTCGGTTTTATAACAAAGAGGCCGCTGTCCCGGTCGATCCCGCTAACGTTTCCCCATGTAAAAGTGACAAGTCCATGTTGTGGCAACTCCAGATTGGCTTCTAGCACTTGCTCTTTCAAAGCTTCCAGCATGTTGTGTACACTTCCTTTCTGTTAACCGTCCAATCTAATTGTACGTACAAGTTGGTCTGCAGCGGGGCCGCCGCTTATCAATCTCTGGGGCCCTTACATCCCGTTTATTCGAACGACCGAATCCCGCTCAACCAACTCCGGTTCATAGACGGTATCTTCATATCCTGTTCCTCGCTCAATCATGTCGATCAGTTGTCTTGCAGCGTCTATTCCCATCTCCAATTTAGGGTGAGTCAATGTCGTAAGTTTTGTACCTGACGCCTCTGCGAGACTGGAATTATCAAATCCGATCAGCGACACGTCTTCTGGAACCCGCAACCCGCACTGAGTCACGGCTTCCATCAGCAGCAGCGCCAACTCATCATTGTAGCAGACAAAAGCTGTCGGCCGTTCTTCCGCTGGTCCACTAAGCAGCTTCACAGCCTCCCTATAAGGGATGTCTCTCTTTTGCTCAGTAACATAAGTAATGACCCGACTAGAAGCAGCAGGAATTCCTCGTTCCTTATGAGCTGCTAAAAAACCCTTCAAACGTCCGACACCCTGCAAATCATCGGTTTTGAAAAAACCGGCAATGCTGCGGTGACCTGCATCAAGCAGGTAACTGGTCGCCTTGTATCCGCCCTTTTCATCGTCAACTTTTAAGCATGGACATTCCAATTCCCGGTACTTCTCGTTAATCATTAGGTAAGGAATCCCCTTCTCCTGCAGATCGAGAAAATACCTTAGATTGAGGTTACCTTCAGCGCTACGTGTCGGTTCGATAATCAGACCACTCAGCGGTTGACTGGTCATGAGCTGCAAAGCTTCCATTTCCTTCATCTTCGTGTTATCCGTACTGCTAAGAAGCAGTCGGTAACCTCTGCTGCGCAGCTCTGACTCAGCTCCGCGGACGATATGTGGAAAGATATAGTCTGATATATATGTTGTAATAATCCCTATCGTCTTGACCTGCTCGCTTTCCCGCCGCTGCGGATTCCGGGCAAACGTTCCCTTCCCCTGAATTCGTTCCAGCCAGCCGTCTTTCTCCAGTTCACCAAAGGTCTGACGAACCGTTTGCCTGCTAAGGCCAAATTGCTCTGAAATTTCATTTTCGGATGGGAATTGGGCTCCCGGATGCAGTTTGCCCGATTCCAGCCACGAAAGCAATTCCTGTTTCAATTGCATGTATTTAGGGATTTTCCGTTTATTCATCTCATTATCCATCCTTCATTTATTCCAGCCGCTTTAACGCGGCTCGCACTTGTCTCTTAACCGCTATTGTATCACAGGCTGGGTAAACTCGGATGCTGTAGAATATCACCGTAAGCGGTAAGCTGCCTCACTCCACCGGAGTTCATTCTTGAAATTCCTTAGGGAAGTATCCTTGTCGATAATGACCGCCTCAATTCCAGCCATTTCTGCCCAGTCAGACAGTTGTTGCGAATTAATCGCATAAGAGAGAACCGTGTGGTGAGCACCACCTGCTAAAATCCACGCTTCAGCTGATTCGCGCAGAGACGGTTGTGGCTTCCAAAGGACGCGGGCTACCGGAAGTTTCGGCATCGGTTTCTCAACTTTGACGCCGTCAACTGCATTGACTAGCAGTCTAAAACGATGTCCCAAATCGATTAAGGAAGCATTGACCGCTGGACCATCTTGACCATCGAACACGATACGTGCTGGATCTTCTTTGTTGCCTATACCAAGTGGATGCACCTCAATTGTTGGCTTTGTTGCCGCGATGGTCGGACATACTTCCAGCATGTGCGAGCCAAGAATCATATGATTACCTGGTTCGAAATGGTACGTGTAATCCTCCATGAAGGAAGTGCTTTGGTTATCTGCGAGTACTTTCAACACCCGGGTAAGAGCAGCCGTTTTCCAATCCCCTTCGCCACCAAAACCATAACCAGCTTCCATCAAACGTTGTACAGCCAGTCCCGGAAGTTGCTTCATACCGTGCAGGTCTTCGAAAGTCGTCGTAAAGGCACCGAAATTGCCCGCTTCCAAGAACCGCTTCAAGCCGATTTCAATCCGCGCCTGATAGGCGATCGAATCGCGTACCGGTCCGTCACTGAGCCCCGCTGTGGTAATCGTATACTGTTCCGCATATTCTTTCAGCAGAGCCGCCACTTCAGCGTCACTCACTTCATTCATCACCTGAACGAGATCTCCAATACCATAGCCGCCTACTGACCAGCCAAGCTGGATTTGCGCGGACACTTTATCTCCATCTGTGACCGCCACCTCACGCATATTATCGCCAAAGCGTGCTACTTTCAGGTTACGGCTTTCTGCGTACGATACCGCAGTGCGCGTCCAGTCTGCGATATCACTTCGAACTTCAGCATCTTCCCAGTGTCCGACAACAACCTTACGTGCGATACCGAGACGTGCCCCGATGTGACCGTACTCCCGGTCACCGTGTGCTGACTGATTTAGATTCATAAAGTCCATGTCAATCGTTTCCCAAGGAATGTCACGGTTAAATTGCGTATGAAGGTGCAGAAGCGGTTTTTGCAGTTGTGACAAGCCTGCGATCCACATTTTAGCTGGTGAGAAGGTGTGCATCCAAGTGATAACGCCTGCACAAGTTGCATCTCCGTTCGCTTGAAGTAAAAGGTTGTATATTTCTTCCGGTGTCGTAACGATCGGTTTAAATACGACAGGGAATGAGAACACCGGATCTTTATCGAACTGCTCCGCGATTTTGCGGGAATGCTCTGCTACCTGCTCCAGCGTTTCTGGACCATATAAATGCTGGCTTCCAGTCACGAACCAAAATGAATACGGTTTCAAATTCATTATTTTAGCGCCTCCATAAGTTTGATAATTGCAATTGACTTGTACTTACAAATAGATAATAAACAGATATTTTTCTGATATTGTACGTACAAGTTGTGGTAAACCTATTCTATTCCTGTTGCATTCAAAAATCAAGCGTTAAAATGGATGACAAAAGACCGAAAATCAAGGTTATGATCAAAGCACTTGAATCCGATCTCGTGTCTGTTATCAGATTTTATGCTTAAACCTTATCCTTATTCCACCATGCTCCTTTTCTTTCATTTTCGGAAAACACCAGTTCCTTGCTCCAGTCTTCATCACCCAATACGGAGCACGTCGCCCACGCAACCCGATTACGACACACTGCTTGTGATTCTGGAGTAACATATTCACCATAGACAACGGTAGCCTCATTCTCCGGATCGTTCCAGTTATCCCATCCCTGTTGGTGAATATGACTGCCGACCCGGCAATTCACAAATGCGGTTTGTGCATAAGGCCGCCACGGCCGTCCCAGATATACCGAGCCTTCAAGCACCCCTTCAGCCGCAGTCAAATAACAATCCCGAAAGACATAGCCATTTTTCTGGTTCTTTGGTGTAGAAGCGGCCGTAATGTATCCGGGACTATCCTCTTTAATATGCCGAAGACTACGGATTTCACAATGTTCAAAATACGCTGTGGCCCCTCCAAAAATAAAATCAACCGTGCCCTCAATCAGGCAATTACGATATAACTGACGGTATTCAGTATGATGCTCCCTTAGTTGAATGCCACCAAAGACAGATCGTTCCTTCGGCGAGGGGGGGAGCGGTCCTGTGAATAACGTATCCTGATTCCCCCTCAAAATACAATTCCTAAATACTGTATAATCACAATGTGCATAAACAGCGAGCGCCTGCCCCACATCGTCCCCCTGGCCTGCGGTGTTCGCGATGATGAGATTTTCAATAACCAGATGACTGCCGCCTAGAAATAAAGTCGGTGTAGCAAACGTACCGATCTCATTCCCCTGCTCATCTCGCTCCTTGGCACAACGATTCATAACGATTTCGACCTGCCCAATTCCAATCAGTGACAGATTGGAACGATATATCCGTACCGTCTCTTCATACACACCGGGTAAAATATGAATCTGGGCCGGATTATCTGATGTCTGGCTCTCCAAAAAATTTACCGCATCTTGAATGGAGCGAAAATTACAAAATGATTCCTTTCCTACAAGAACAACCATGTCAAAATCCCCTCTCAAAACTATCGGCCTAAGCCTTTTATTCGATGCAAGCAATCATTATGTATACACTATCCATCTAACAAATGCTTAGCCAGAAACGAAGTCCAGAGTGTACGCATCTCTGCGGTCTCCATATGTCCGCCTCCTCCTATAAACGGCTGCCAGTACTCGGATTTCCCGGCAGCATCATAATATTCACGAAGTCCACCCGCGAGCAGTTCTACCCCTTCTATCGGACAAAGTCTGTCATTTCGACCTACAAGACTCATTCTCGGACGCGGTACGATCAGCTTTTGAATATCCAGAGTCGTAAAATGCTTCAATAGACCAGGAACATAAGAATAGAAGCCATGATGATCCAGTCCTCTTTTCGCAATCAAGGTCTGGGCTTCCACCTGCCCGCAAATGTCGATGGTTACTTTGATCCGTTCATCAAGCGCGGCTAGCCACCAGGACATCAAGCCACCCATCGACATTCCGATTGTGGCAACCCGCGAGGCGTCAATATCTTGACGACCGCACATATAATCCAAAAACCTTCGGTTATCATACAGCATCATGCCCCACATGACTTGGCCATTCCACAGCATTTCTTTAACTAGTTCGCTTTCGGTCTTTCCGCCGCGCTCATTAAAGGCCCACATGTCGATACAGCAGACCACGCAGCCCATGTCGGTTAGAACCTTAGCGAATGAAGGTTCCTGCAGGTAAGGACTGCTAACGATCATCTCCTTGCGCCCGTTCCCATAATTCCCACCATGCGAATGGTTAAAGAGCACGAGCGGAAACGGTCCGGTTCCTTCTCGCGGTTTGGCTACATAAGCAGGAATTGGATCCATCCCGTAAAGCTCCAATAGCACTGTTTCCAAGTAATACCCATCCCGCTCCTCCAGTTTCAGCACTTTAGCCGATATTGGCCCGTCTGCTGGTAAATCTCCCAGCAATCTATTCAATTTTTCTCTCTCATCGTCAGGGTTCCAATTCATCTATTCATTCCTCCTTCTGCTAGCATTTATGAAATAATCCCCGGGGCGGTGCTGCTTAGCACAATCCCAGGGTGAATCCCTAAATAGATCAAGTAATACCGATAAGAATTTTTGTATCAACTATCCCGCCTCTTCAATTTTGATGTTCATTCAACGCCTTTCCATCTCCACATTCTTCGTGTACCACATCCTCCCCACTCATCTGTAAACGCTATCAAAAGTATTCCGCCGTATCCTTATGAAGTGGCTAAAGAACCCGCATATATTGCTTTATGCAGGTCCTGAGCCAGCCTGAATTTATTATTGGCGGTCTCTGCCTTGATATTTGAAGTATTCAAAGTCGGCAAAACTGCCTCCAAATTGGTTCATGTCATGTGCTGCGATTCCGATAAAGTTGCCGGTAAACCCGCCTGAAAGGAAACCGATGTTCTGTGAATTCCCGAGGGCTTTCCATGACTCCCCCTCATCCGTGCGATAGAAAAATTGCCCCTTTACTCCATTGACATCAACAGCCAGTTGAACTGCTCCGTCGCCATTCAGTTCAATCACAAATGGTTCGAGTTCAAATTCATCACGTGCGCACCGCAGGAGTCTCAGAACCTTGCCCTGATTTTCTTCATGAGTAATATATGCATACCAATAGTTATCCTCGTTTAAAAAGAGCATCAGCCCGGCCATTTGCAAATAAGAAACCGGATTGGATTCCACGCTCGTCTCTACGCGGAACGACTTGTCCGTCTGGCGTATCGCTACAACATGGTGATGGAACAAGCTTTGTGCAGATTCGCCAGATTGAATCCGCAGGAATCCTTCTCTTGCAGACAGCGAGCACCAGCTCTCATCAGCTAGTATGCGAAGTGTGTTCCAGTTCTTTTTCAGCTCGGGGCCTGAAAAATCATCTTCAAAATCCGTTACTACTTCTTTTGGGGATACCCCGTCTGGCAAAGGCACCTGCAGCAGCGGAGCATTACCTCCCGCCGTTAGACGAAGCCAGCCCTGCTCGTCCCAATACACCTGCTGCAGCGCGGTTTCCCTTCCCAAAATGGCATACTCGCCTTCTACCGGGCGCGTGCACAAATGTGCCATATACCATTCACCATCCTGTGTCACGACCAGACTACCGTGGCCGGCACACTGCAAAGCGAGTTCCGGATTATCTCGCGAAGTCAGCATCGGATTAATTGGATCCACTTCATAAGGTCCGAGCAATTCTGTGGATCGCGCTACCGTAACGGCATGTCCGCTGCCTGTTCCGCCTTCGGCTGTAATGAGATAATAATAGCCGTTTCGCTTGTAGATATGGGGAGCTTCCGTTTTTTTCAGCGGTGTGCAATCAAATAATTTCTGGGGCTTTCCTACCAATTTTCCCAAACGGGCATCATACTCTTGAATCACGATTCCACTCGATTTATTACCTTCGACGATGCGGTAATCCCACAAGCAATTGAGCAGCCACTTGCGGCCATCGTCATCATGAAACAAGGACGGATCAAAACCACTGCTATTTAAATAAACAGGCTCCGACCAAGGACCATGAATCGACGGAGATGTAATTAAATAATTATGGCAGTCCTTAAAAGGGCGCTTCGTGCTTTTCACATCGGTATATAGGAGATAGAACAATCCGTCATGATAGCTAAGTTGAGGAGCCCAAATACTACAGTTTTTTGGATTCCCTCTCAAATCCACTTGATGGGTCAAGATATCCGTGCAATGCTCCCAATCAGCTAGATTAGGAGACTCGTAAACCCGAATCCCGGGAAGCCATTCGAAAGAAGAAACTACGATATAATAAACATTCTCCACTCTTACAATACAAGGATCAGGGTTAAAACCCGGCAAAATTGGGTTTTGTGCCAATCCGGTTGTCTTTCCTTGAGTTATCATACTCGTCCTCCTCGTCTAAACTTCATCAGCATCCGGGTTCGCTGGCGGGGCATTCACCTGTACTAACAGTTCTTCCTTGTGCTTGGTGTTTCTGGATTCGCAGTGTAAGGCCGTAACCCGTTCTCCATTTTCAACATAAAATGCAGGTCCTTCATGGTTTTCAATCGTGACGTGATGAAAGCGGACATCCCTTACATTTCCTAGATAGAAGCCACGGTTGTTCATTTCGCTGATGCCCGCCATCATTGCCGGGACTCCTGGGACCGCATTCTCCGCCATAGAAATATCGATATGATCGAACGTAATTTCAGAAATGTATTGCTCGGCAAGGCCATACAAGAATCCAGCCGCTGCATGTACCCGTCGAGCGGTTATGTTGGCAAAGTGGATGCGACGGAAGGATGGAGTCTCCTCTGTCACGGGATAAGGATTTTTGTCCCATACATATTTGTCTTTGCCTCGAGGTCCGCAAAAATAATAGAGATTCAATTTAATCGGACAAATCACATCATCCATGACGATGTTGCTGATGCGGATATCTTCAATGATTCCCCCGCGCCCGCGACGGGATTTGAGGCGGATGCCACGGTCGGTATGCTGGAATACGCAGCCAGTAATCGTGACATTGCGGATACTCCCACTCATCTCGCTGCCCAGAACAACACCACCATGACCGTGGACCATCGTACAGTTCGAGATCGTTATATTTTCACAAGGAATCCGTTCCGCTGTGTCCTCAGTACCAGCTTTGATTGCAATGCAGTCGTCCCCTACATCAATATGACAGTTACTTATCCGCACATTCCGGCACGATTCCGGGTTAATGCCGTCCGTATTCGGAGAGTCAGCAGGATTATGGATAGACAAATTATCAACCGTAACATCGCTGCAACGTATGGGATTTACAGTCCAGCTTGGAGAATTGACCAGATTCAAATCCCTGAGCGTTACCCTGCGACAGTTGTAAAAGCTGATCAATGTTGGGCGAGGATATTCCAGTTCCTCCGGCGCATTTCTCTTCTTATCCCACCAAGGCTGACCGTTTCCGTTAATCTTTCCATTGCCTGTGACGGAGACATTCTCCAAGTCCTGGCCAAATATACACGGCGAATGTACCTCTTGAAGAACTCCCTCCCACCTCGAAGTCACGGGTGGATAATCCGCTGGATTTGTACTGAAAGACAGGACAGATCCAGGGCTCAGCATCAAATTGACATTGCTTTTCATCAGGATTGCACCTGTTAAATACGTCCCAGCAGGTACATATACAGTTCCGCCTCCCGCTGCGTTTGCGGCATCGATAGCCGATTGGATCGCTCCGGTCGTTAGAGTGTCACCATCTCTGACTGCCCCATAATCGATTATGTTATATACTTGCATCCTTCCTCCTCCTGTTCGCAGATCTTTAATGTCCTCTAAGTTCTTCATACTCGGCACATGCCTGCAAGAACGCTCCGACTCCCTTTAAATCGTTCGTAATAATCGGTTCACTAATATAGTAAGCGTACGTACCGTCCCGAAGATCCGCTCCGCCAAGTCCAGCCACCATACAGTTTTTATTTAAGTTGACCAATCCTTCTTTCGTTTCCAACACAAACTCCGTAATGAGCCCTTGATAAGCTTTATCCAATGTTTCCTTCCACTCATCTTCTTCTAGTACTCCAAGCCGGATTCCCTTGGCGATCGCAAACACGATCATGCTGGAAGCTGAAGCCTCTAAATAATTCCCTTTGCGATCACCCATATTTAGGACCTGATACCATACACCACTTGCCTGATCCTGAAAATTTCTCAAAGCCGTCAGTACATCGTTAAATATCCGAACAAGCTCAGCATAATCACTATGGTCTTTCGGAAGCAGCTCCAATGTGTCTGCTAAAGCCATAACAAACCAGCCCAAGGACCGGCCCCAGAAGTTCGGTGACAATCCGGTAGCAGGATCGCACCAAGGCTGGACCTTTTTTTCATCCCAAGCATGATATAACAGCCCCGTATTGTCATCCTTTGTATGCTTTTCGCAGAGAATAAACTGCTTCGTTATATCGTCTAGACCTTTTCCCTCTTCAAACGTCAACAAATATTCCAAATAAAATGGCGCCCCCATATAAAGGCCATCTAACCAAATCTGATAAGGGTATATTTGTTTGTGCCAAAAGGCGCCTTCGGACGTGCGTGGATGCGTAGCCAATTGCTCTCTCAGTAAATCTGCTGCTTGTCTGTATTTCTCTAAACCTGTTTCCTGGTAAAGCAAAAACAGCAGTTTCCCGTTATTGATGTGATCAATATTGTACTCATTCTGGCGGTATCCCCGTATACTCCCGTCTTCCCCGATAAAATAATCCATCTGGTCCTGAATATACTGAAAATACTTGTGGTCCCCTGTCACTTTCCATAACAGCGCAAAGCCTCTTAATACGACACCGTAATCATAAGACCATTTACCTTGATAGCCATTGCCCTCGTATAATTTCGGCGTTCGCTTCATGACGGACTCTGCGGTTTTGATAGCCCATTTCATCTGTTCTATTCACTCTCCTGTCGAAAAAATGACGGTCCTTGCCACAGATTCGTGGAAAGGACCCATTAGATTATTTAGTCTTGTTCAAATGCCCTAACACGAATTAGGAGTTAATGTCTTTATAGACAGCTTCGTATTCACTGATGATATTACTACCACCGGATTTCTTCCATTTCTCTACCTCTGCCTTGAAACCGGCCAAATCCATAGTGCCGAGAATATATTTATAAGTAGCGTCTGTAATTATTTTTTGTAACTCAGATCCCATGGTTGTAAAAGTATCCGATTCTAATGAATAGGCTGGATTGAAGACCGCGTATTTTTCATTTTCCAAAATTTGTCTGGCAGCTTCGACTTTCAGTGGGTCTGAATCATGGATTTTAAAACCTGGCTCCTTCGGACGAGAAGATGCATACGGCTGAACTTCCATTTCCCACTTCTTCTGATCCAGAATTGTAACAGCCATATCCGCATCGATGGAGTAATGAACACCTTCGATGCCATAGGTCATCAGTGCAAATATTTCCTCATCCATCAGATCATTGATGAACTTCAAGATACGCTTCAATTCTGCTTCATCTTTAACTTCGGATTTAGGAAAAGCCATGAGTCCACCAATTCCACCGTTACCTGCCCATATTGCACGGTCACTTTCGTTACCGGTCGAAGTAATGTTATTAACAAGTACTAATTCCATCATGTCTTGAAGCCCTTTAGCATCATTCAGTAGGTTCTTACCATCAAACAAAGCGCCTACGTAAATTCCCGCTTTACCTTGGGCAAAACCTCCTTGTTGGTCCTTCTTAGCTGTCACCGCGAAATCCTGATTAATATAGCCGTTATCATATAATTGCTTCATATAATCCATCGTTTTAACATATGCCTCTGTTTCAAACTCCGGCGTAAATTTACCGTCTTCGCTTACTGCCCAGTTGTTAGGAGCACCGTAATAAGCACTCAGCGTCTTGAATGCACCATAAATCAAATCGCTACGGTCAATAAATCCATAAGTGTCTTTTACCCCGTTACCGTCCGGATCCTGCTCGGTGAAAGCTTTGGCAACCGCCATTAATTCATCAGTTGTTTTTGGAACTTCCAATCCCAAATTATCGAGCCAATCTTTGCGGATCACGACGCCGTTACGTGCTACATCCTTAAGGAAAGGGATACCATATAGCTTGCCATTTATCGAAGCCGCTTCCCGCTTTTCTTGAGAGATCTCCGCCAGATTTGGGAACTCATCCAAATATGGTCCTACTTCCCAGAACACACCATTTTTAAGCGCATTACGAACAGACGCATTTTCAAGTATTGTCAAAGAGACGATATCAGCCAAGGAATCAGAAGCGAGAGCAGTATTAATCCGCTCCTCCTTGGACGCGTCAGGAACCCAAGAAAACTTAAGCTTCGTATTCGTTTTTTCTTCAATAAGCTTTTGGATATCACCAGTCGGTGTAGAAGCTGTATGTAGCATATTCATCCATGTGATATTAGCTGGTTCTTCAACCGCTGGAGTTCCTCCCTCGGATCCGGTTTTTGCATCTCCGCCAGCGTTATCTGTACCGCTACTTCCATTTGATTTTTGTCCCCCGCAAGCGGTCAATAAAAGGATACTTGCAAGCAATAAAACGCTCAGTAGCTTCATTTTAAACTTCATTTTTTCTACCCCTTTTTTTTGAAATTTATAGAAAGTACTATTACTAGTACACTCCATCTTCCCCAAATTTCTTAGCGAGCTTATTCGAAAGCATAACCAGTATTAAGCCGACCAGCCCCTTGAATAATCCGATGGTAGTACTGAAACTGAGCTGTCCATTTTTCAGACCGGCTGTATAAATATAGGTATCAAAAATTTCTGCAACCTCACGATTCAAGGAATTAAGTAAGAGGAACATATGCTCAAATCCCAGATCCAGCGTGCTGCCGATTTTCAGAATCAATAATATAATTATGACGGAGCGGATTGCAGGCAGGGTGATATGCCATGTTTTTCTCCAGCGTCCAGCGCCGTCCATTTCAGCCGCTTCGTACAACTGTGTATCCACGACCGTGATCGCCGCAAGATAAATGATCGTCGACCATCCAAGCTCCTTCCAAATGATTTGTCCGATGTACATCGGTCTGAGCCAATCTGGAGAGGTCAGAAAACTGATTTTCTTAAAGCCAAGCGCGGAAAGAGTTTCATTAATTACTCCGCCATCTACGTTCAGAAAAACGTACGTGATCGATACGATGATAACCCAAGACATGAAATGCGGAAGGTATATCATCGTTTGCACTGTCTGTTTAAACCATTTGTTCCGCACTTCGTTCAGCATCAGCGCCAAAATAATCGGAAGTGGAAAGAAAAACACGAGATTCATGGCAAACAGGATTAGCGTATTCTTAAATAGCATGAAAAACGTAGGATCCGTAAACAGACGGACGAAATGCTTAAAACCTACCCAGGGGCTGTCTGCAATCCCCAGATAAGGCTGATAATCCTGAAAGGCGATTATCAATCCTCCCATCGGAAAGTACTTAAATACAATGAAGTAAATGAGCCCGGGTAAAATCATGAGGTACAATAACCTGTTGCGAATTACACTTGCGAGAATTGGGGAAGTCTTCTTCTTATGTCCGGAGTCTAATCTTACTTCTCTCGTTGATACACTTGCTTTCACTCTGCAACCTCCTTAGAACGTTCCTTTTTACGTTATTAGCGTAATTGATGAGAGACGTTCCGTATATAATCATTAAATGATAGCGGTTACAAATCCGCATTACAGTAGCGTTCTGAGCTGCTTCGTCTCGTTTAATGATTACAAGCTAAGTTAATGAGCATTCAAACTTTTGCTTCCTTTTCCTACATTAAAACAAGACCTGCAATGGGGATTATTTACGTACTCCATCTTTCATTGTTAAGGTGGAATTGTCAAACGACGAAGAGGAGGATACTTAAGTGGCTCAAACTTTAAGAAAGAAAAAAACATCCATCGGTGATCTTGCGTTCCGGATTGTAAACAGCATTCTATTAGCTATTATTGCTCTTGTCTGTCTCTTGCCTTTTGTTAATATCATCGCCAGCTCTTTTGCATCAACCCAAGAAATCATAGAGAAAAAGTTCATCCTGTTTCCGACCACCTTTTCCCTAGATGCTTATCTGTACATTTTTTCTACGAAGACCATCTTTAAAGGAATGGGAGTTTCCATCGGAATAACGGTCATTGGAACTCTCGTGAGCATGGCTCTTACGGCTTTAATGGCTTACGGACTTTCCCGTAAATACCTTCACGGCAGAAATACGATCAATTTTATTGTCGTATTCTCCATGCTATTTAGCGGTGGAATAATTCCGACCTTTTTAGTCGTCAAAAGCGTAGGTCTAATCGATTCCTACTGGTCCATGATTATTCCAGGCGCCATTAACGCATTTAACTTGATTATCATGCGTAACTTCTTCCAGTCCTTGCCTGATAGTTTGGAAGAATCGGCCAAAATAGACGGATGTAAAGATTTCGGCGTATTCTTCAAAATTATGCTGCCCCTGTCACTGCCGTCGATCGCAACGATTTCACTCTTTTATGGGGTAGCGTATTGGAGTAGTTACATGAACGCAATTTTATATCTCAATGACTCGGAGAAATGGCCAATGCAGTTGCTTCTGCGTCAGATCGTTATCGTTTCTAGCGGTATGCAAGGAGATAACAGTGTCGTGGATGTTGTACCGCCAGCTCAGGCAATCAAGATGGCCGTTATCGTGATCGCTACTCTGCCGATGCTGATCGCTTATCCTTTCGTACAGCGCCACTTTGTTAAAGGGGCTATGCTCGGTTCGGTTAAAGGATAAATATCACCGCAAAGTAAACGCTGGAAGAAGCAAAAAAAAGAAGCCTTGCTCCAAGCGCAGACTTCTTTTTTTGCTTCCTTAGACGGCTTGCCTTGATTTACGGTACTCTCCCGGCGTGACATGCTCTTTTTTACGGAACGAGCGGATAAAGTTCTGTGGTCTTTGATACTGAAGCCGTTCCGCAATTTCTTTAACGGTCATATCCGACTCTACCAGCCACTTCTTGGCCATTTCAAGCCTGTAGTTCATCAAATAATCACTAAAAGTTGTTCCATGTTCTTTTTTAAAGATATTACTTAGATAATTCGGATTGTAATGTAGACGATCCGCGATTTGCTCAAGAGTCAATTCCTGATCGTACTCGGATCGGACGATTGTTGCTATTTCTTCGGAAAGACTACGGAACTGCCTGTTTGTCTTGTCCTTCATGCTTCTTACCATAGGGAATATAATTTCATCCACCAGCATACGTTCAATTTCTTCCGGATTTCTCGTATCCAGAAGCACATGATAAAGAGCGTAATTGTCTTGCTTAAGTAGGACTTCGATACCGAGAAGCTGTTCAAGCTGAATCAGATTGTTCACAAACCGGACCAAAGCCACCTCAAAATTCATAGAGTAACTGTTTTTCTTCATCATCTCTGCGAGTAGTAAATACAAAATACTGCTGACCTGCTCCCCGTCACCAAGACGGATCGCATCGAATAGCTGAGACTCTAGCTCCACAGGATAATGAAGCAGCACTGGGCCGGAGACAACCTGCGAAATATCTTCATAAAAAATAATGGATTCCTTACCCAAGTTGAGGCGATGATGTAAAGCTTGCTTGCCCATTTCACAGGCTTCCTTGCTTTTTAGTAAATCATCATAGCTTTCACTTATACCGATGCTGATAGAGAGCTTTATGTATTCCCTTGCCATTTTCATCAATGTTGTTGCTTGCTCAAACAGTTGTTTACGGATTTCCTCTTCGGTTTTGTCTTTAAACCGTAGAATTGTTGCTTGCGTTTTATCGTTCAAAATAATAGGAAGCATCCGCTGCTCCGGTGGAATCTGTTCTTCCACCAGTTTGTTAATCGCCAGCAGCAAAACATCCTTGTCTGAGGCTTCGTTTTCACCAAGATTGTCTAATTGAATCAGCATGGTTACATATAGAAACTCATCCATTGGCCGATACCCCAATCTAGACAGCTTCAAGGTAAGTTCGTCTGAAGTAACCCGATTACGGAACAGGTTCAAGATTAACTGCGTTTCAAGCTGCGGCTTTTCTGCTTCCATCAAGACCTCTAGACTTTCTTTTTCAGTCAATATCGTATCAATGGATTGAATAATCGTTTCAACTTCATTTCTGGTGGCGCCTTTGTCATCTAAGGAAAGACTCCGTTTGATTTGACGAATTGGCCTTGTAAAGAAAATGGCAAATATATACGCTACAATGACCATTAAAAGCGTCAGAACCGCTCCCATCGTAATGATTCCGAATCGGGTCATCTTCAGGGCGTCAGAGATCTCTTTTTGATCGAGCAAAGTTAGATAAACCCAGTTGTTATAATCTGACTTCGCAAATATGGCTTTTACAGGAGAATCATGGTTGTGGGCCTTTGGTAGAGTCAGCACACCCGTCTGTTCAGGATCTTCAGATATGCGTGATATTTCTTTCTTCAGCTGCTCATCTAAGAGTTCAACTTCCGACGGATTGCTTTCATACAACAGCTCGCCTTGCTTATTGAAAATAAACACGACGCTGTTATCTCCGGGTTGAATCGTTTGATTCAGCGACTCCAGCGAGATATCGGACAAAGCGATTGCTTGCTTGTTTTTGGAGAACACGGGCAATGTATTTACAAATCGTATTCCGGAATCTGTTTTGACCCAGAAAAGGCTTTCGTTCTTATTATCGATGTAAGAATCAATCAGCTCTTCTCTTTCATCTTCACTCAGCTTCGTCAACTTTCCATTTGAAATACGCCAGTTCTGGACCAGACTGATCAACGAGTAGTCCGTCCGTTCCATACCCATGATGGCGATGTAGTTAAGCTGGGTGTTTACATTCCGATATGCGATGAAATCTTGCTCCGAAATCGGATTTTTTACAACTTCGCTAAACGACGTTGTTGTGCTATACGTATCAAACGCGTATTCAATGGTTCGGATTTGCTGCTCCAAATTGTTTTTGGTCTGTTCAATAAAGTTTTGCTTGTTGTCCGAGATCCGCTCATTTACGGAACTCACTGTGCTGAAATAAATATAAATCGCAAAGCTGACACCAAGACCAATTCCGAGCACGAGAATAGGAATAAATATTTTATAAAACAACATTCCTCTGTGCATCAGCTAATTCTCCTTTCTAAAGTCAACGTTATTATAGCGCTTTCATCAAAAGAGTGACAACATAAATTTTAACGTGTGCATTTAATAAATTCCTTGACTTTTAAAGAAAATACAACATAGAATGAAAGCGTTAAATCATATTAATTTCCCTTGAAAGAAGAGGTCTCATGGTCACGATTAAAGACATCGCAAAAGTCGCCGGCGTTTCACATACGACAGTTTCTCGCGCACTTAACGGCAATCCACTCATCAAAAAAGAGACACGGGATAAAATTGAAAAGCTCGCCGCGGAGCTGAATTATATCCCCAATTTCAGTGCCAAAAGTTTGGTTATGAAAAAATCGTACACCATCGGGTTGTTTTTTTCCAGTATTGACCAGGGTACTTCGGATAGTTTTTTAGTCGATGTTATCCGAGGGATCAATCATGTCCTTGATGAAAATTACAGTTTGACGGTACACGGAATTGATAGCATTCGGCATCTGGACGGCATTTCCCGTCAGCGGTTTGATGGGATTCTGGTCATGAGTCAAAGCGACGCGGACAACGAGTTTATCTACCATGTCAAAAGAAACCACATCCCGTTAGTCGTACTCAATAGACATCTGGAGGACCACGGAATCATGAATGTTGTAGCGGATGACAAAGGCGGGGTGCGAGAAGCGATCGAGTATGCTATTAGTCAGGGGCATCAGAAGCTCGCGATGATTGAAGGTAAATCCGGTTTTAAATCTTCGATAGAGCGTAAACAGGGGTTTCTCGAGAGCTTGCTCGCTCATAGTATCCTTCCGAATCCAGATTATTTTGTGAGCGGGGATTACAGTATTGAGAGTGGCTACCGAGCTATGCACACTTTGCTCGCCCTGCCGGTTCCACCTTCACTTGTGTTCTGCGCAAACGACGACATGGCAATTGGTGCGATGAAAGCTTGCTACGCAGCACAAGTGACCGTCCCGGATTCGATATCTCTGATCGGGTTCGATGATATCGTGTTCGCCCAGTACACCAGCCCGGCCTTGACAACTGTTCGCAAACCGGTTGCCGATATTAGCATGCTTGGCACGAATAAACTTCTTGAACTCATGCAAGAAATGGAGACGAAACCTGAACAATCTCTAGTAAAAACCAAACTCATGATCCGGCAGACTGTTGCCAAAATATAAGTCTAAAGATTCAGTAGCCTGAAATGGATTCAGTTCGGCTTCGCTAAAATTTATATAAATTTATAAATCTAAAAAAAAGAACCACTCTTTTTTTTAGACAAAAATGTTCACGTGTGCATAGTTATTTTTATACAAGGAGTGAAACATGACAATGACAACCGTGCTTTCCAGAAACGCATTCCCTACACTACCCTCTTATCCTGAGCGAATGATCCAGTTTGGGGGAGGAAACTTCATGCGAGCCTTTGTGGATTGGCAGCTTCAGCAAATGAACAACAAGGGCATGTTCCAGGGAAGTGCAGTCCTCATCAAGCCAACTGATCAAGGGGTTGATGACCTCCTAAACGAACAGGACTGCCTCTATACTGTTCTTTTGAACGGTATTTTGGACCAGAAAATGATAAGTGACAGGGAAATTATAACCTCCGTTAGTCGATTAATTAATCCTTATAATGATTATGAAAGCTTCCTTGCCTTGGCAGAACAGGATGAGCTCGAATTTATTACCTCAAACACCACCGAAGCAGGAATTACTTATCATCCCGAAGATCGGCTGGACGAAGCACCGCAAAAAAGTTTTCCAGCTAAATTGACAGCATTACTTTACAAACGCTTTCAATTGGGTAAAAAAGGTTTCGTTATCATTCCTTGTGAGTTGATCGACCGCAATGGGGAAAAGCTGCGCGAAATCGTTCTACAGTACGCCGCAGATTGGAAGCTCGGAAATGATTTTGTGCATTGGCTGGAAACCGAAAATACATTCTGTTGCAGTTTGGTGGACCGGATCGTTCCAGGATATCCGCGCGACAAGGCAGAAGAACTGGAACAGGAGCTCGGTTACCAGGATAATCTGATGGTTGATGCGGAACCCTTTCTGTTCTGGGTCATTGAGGGACCTACTTGGCTTGAGGAAGCATTTCCGCTGGCAAAGGCGGGACTGAATGTGGTCATTACGTCCGATATGACACTATATCGAGAACAAAAGGTCCATTTGCTCAACGGTCCTCATACTGCCATGGTGTCTTTGGGACTACTCGGCGGGTTAGAAACCGTAGAGGAAGTGATGAATGACAACTTGTTTTCCGTCTTTGTGCAGCAATTGATTGAGGATGAACTCATTCCGATGCTTGATCTGCCACTACAGGAATTGCAGTCCTATGCTGAAGCAGTTCAGGAACGGTTCAAGAATCCGTTTATCCGTCACGAACTGACTTCTATTTATCTCAACAGCATTTCCAAATTTAAGACCCGTCTGCAGCCTGTACTGCTGCGTTACCAGCGAGAACGCGGTGAACTTCCGAAATTGATCACCCTCTCTTTTGCCGCGCTGCTGCTCGGTTACCGGGGAGACCGTCTTCATCGTCAGGATAGTCCGGAAGTATTGACCGTATTCGATGAAGCTTGGAAAGAACCACAATCCTTTATTTCTGTCATTCTAAAGCGCACTGACCTTTGGGGAGAAGATTTATCTTCCGTTCCCGGACTAGTTCAAGAGCTGGAAAATAACATACGACAGCTCGATTCATTGGGTAGCCGAATTACTCTGAAACAAACGATTGGAGGAGAAATTAAATGCAGCGACTCATGAAAATGAACACCAGGGATACGGTTGCCGTAGCCTTGAGCCAAATTAAAGCCGGAGAAGAAATCCAATTTGGAGATCACACCTACACTGCCAGACAGGATATCCCTCAGGGACATAAGATCGCTCTGATCGATTTTGCCAAAGACGATATCGTCAACAAATATGGGTATCCCATCGGTCATGCAACAACCGAAATCTCCAAAGGAGAGCATGTGCATACGCATAATATAAAAACCAATTTGGCCGGGGAAGAAAATTACGAATATCATCCTGATCTACAACCGGTAACCTATCCCAAGCGCCAACTAACCTTTGATGGCTACCGCCGTACTAACGGAAAAGTAGGCATCCGTAATGATCTGTTTATTGTGCCAACGGTTGGTTGTGTGAATGGTATCGCTGAGATGATCATTACCGAGTTCAAGTCAACCCATCCTGAGCTTGGCTCCTTCGACAATATCACCGTGCTTAAGCATCCGTATGGTTGTTCGCAGCTTGGTGACGATCATCGGATGACGCGGAGCATTCTACTAGATGCCGTGAATCATCCCAACGCTGGCGGAGTACTCGTGTTCGGTCTAGGCTGTGAAAACAATATTGTTGCCGAATTCCGCACGATGCTGGGCGACTATGATGATAGCCGTATCAAATTCCTGGTTGCACAGGAGGTTGGGAATGAGGTTGAGGCGGGTCTTGCACTACTGGAAGAAATCTTCATAGCTGCGAAGGATGACCGCCGCGAGCCCGTACCGATCAGCGAGCTTAATGTAGGACTGAAATGTGGAGGCTCCGATGGATTTTCCGGCATTACCGCCAATCCTCTGCTGGGCGCATTCTCCGATTTTCTCATCGCTCAGGGCGGAACCACTGTTTTGACAGAAGTACCTGAAATGTTCGGAGCCGAAAAAATGCTCATGGCTCGTGCCGAAAGTCGTGAGGTATACGAGGACATCGTCTCTTTGATCAATAATTTCAAGCAATACTTCATGTCGCACGGCGAACCCGTATACGAGAATCCTTCTCCGGGCAATAAAGCAGGTGGCATCAGCACACTGGAAGATAAATCACTCGGTTGCACCCAGAAGGCAGGAAGCGCTCCGATTGTCGATGTTCTGCAATACGGTGAAAAATTGCGCAAAAAAGGGCTCAGCCTTCTGCAAGCCCCGGGTAACGATCTGGTCGCTTCCTCTGCCCTCGCTGCATCTGATTGCCAGCTCGTCCTGTTTACAACTGGCCGCGGAACCCCTTTTGGCAGCTTTGTTCCAACGGTCAAAGTTGCTACGAACAATGATTTATATGCCAATAAGAAACACTGGATGGACTTCAACGCGGGTCCACTTCTGGAAACACCGATGAACATCGTGTTAGAGCAATTTATCGATTACATCATCGCTGTCGCAAGTGGACAAAAAACGCAGAACGAGAAAAATGAGGTTCGTGAACTGGCAATCTTCAAAACCGGCGTAACTTTATAGCATTAGGCATCGTTACTCTATTACTTTATAAAAGGAGACTAACTTATGTTTTTAAACGATAACTTTTTGTTGTCCACTGAAACCGCCCAAACCTTGTTTCATCAGCATGCAAGCAGCATGCCGATCATCGACTATCATTGCCATCTCGATCCGAAAGAAATTTACGAGAACCAACCCTTTAAAAACATAACCGAAGCCTGGCTGTATGGAGACCATTACAAATGGCGCCTGATGCGAGCAAACGGTGTGCCGGAATCCCATATCACAGGAGATGCTTCAGATTATGACAAATTTCTCGCGTGGACCCGAACCGTTCCAAAGACGATAGGCAATCCGTTATACAGCTGGACACATCTGGAGCTTCGTCGATTCTTCGGCATTGATGAGCTGCTTAATGAGTCAACAGCTCCACAGATTTGGGCGAAAGTAAACGAGAAGCTAGCGAGCGAGTCGTTCAAGCGGCGAAACATTATTAAAAATGCAAACGTAAAACTGGTCTGCACGACGGATGATCCAGCCGATAGTCTCGAATATCATCATCTTCTCAAAGAAGAAGAACATGACTTCCGGGTGCTGCCTACCTTCCGTCCAGACAAAGCACTGAACATCGACGCGTCTGGCTTCCCAGACTGGCTGAAGCGCCTGGAAACAGCAGCCGGACATACGATTGCTTCTTATAATGACCTGCTGACAGCTTTAAGATCAAGAGTTGATTACTTTCACGATAACGGCTGCCGCCTGTCCGACCATGCGCTCGATGTACTCCGTTATCAAGCTGGAGATGCTTCAGAGCTCGAGACGATTTTCCGCAAAAGACTGGCCGGAGAATTATTGTCGCAAGAAGAAATTACCGTTTACCGCACCGAACTTTTGACCGCTCTGATCGGTTCGTATCGTGAGAAAGGTTGGACAATGCAGCTTCACCTTCATGCTTACCGGAATAATAATACACCGATGTTCCAAAAGCTCGGTCCCGATACCGGGTACGATGCCTTGAACGATCTGCCGATCACAACACCGCTCTCGCAGCTACTAGACCGAGCAGAATGCGGATCAGGTCTTCCCAAGACGATCCTGTACTCTTTGAATCCCAAGGATTACCCTGCCCTGCTTACTCTTATGGGATGCTACCAGAAGGAAACTCCAGGCAAACTGCAGCTTGGTTCAGGCTGGTGGTACAACGATACCCGCAGCGGCATGCGTCAGCAGCTATCTTTGTTTGCCGAGCACAGCCTCCTTGCAGGCTTTGTGGGCATGCTCACCGACTCACGCAGCTTCCTCTCTTACACTAGGCATGAATATTTCCGCCGAGTTCTGTGCGAACTGATCGGTGAATGGGTCCTTCGCGGTGAAGCGCCGGACGACGAGGAACTTCTCGGAGGACTAGTCGAAGATATCGCATATAACAACGCTGCGAGCTACTTCGGTTTTTAACCTCTTTTCTATGGAGGATCACAGGAGGGATTTCGATGTCATGTACTTTATTTATAGCTGGAGACTCCACGGCAGCGATAAAAGGCGCCACTGAAAAACCAATGACAGGCTGGGGCGAATATTTGCAGGACTATTTCAATCCTTCAGTCCGTATTAACAATCAAGCCGTGAATGGACGGAGCACCAAATCGTTTATGGCGGAACGCCGACTTGAAGCGATTGAAAAGGAAATGTTGGCGGGAGACTACCTATTTATTCAGTTCGGACACAATGACGGCAAGCTTGAGGACCCCCTCCGCTATGCCGATCCAAGCACGGAATATCAGTCCAATTTAGAGCAATTCATCGAATCTGCCCGCAGAAGTAATGTGACGCCAGTGCTGCTGACCTCGGTCAGCAGGCGGCGTTTTCTAGAAGACGGGACGCTCGACCCTCTCGCTGTCGGGGAGTATCCAGACGCTATGCGGCAGGTCGCGGTTAGCACGAAGACGCCGCTGCTCGATATTTTTGCAGCTTCACAAGAGCTCTACCGAGCACTTGGAGTAGAAGGTACCCGGCCTCTATTTATGCATTTGGCGGAGCATGCTCATCCTAATTATCCAAACGGGATCATCGATGACACACATTTCTCAGACATGGGCGCCCGGAAAATCGCTGAACTCGTAGCGCAGGCCATCATCCAGTGTGATGACCTCTCTAAATTACAGTCCTACATGAAAGAAACAGCAGCAAATGAATTATCGGGAAGGGGGCTATAACTATGACTTCATTGGAGAACTCAGCAGTACATCTCACTCCTCTGAATCTGGGAGTGCGCGCACATGACTTCGAGAAGATGCCACTGGATCGTCTCATCCGAAAAATAAAACAATATTCCTTTTCCAATATTCAATTCGCTATCAAAAAATCTTTCCCCGAAAGCGCGCCGTCCTTATCCGCTCTTAGTCCCGGAACTGCTTCCTATTATGGAGGGGCATTCAGCCGGGCGGGCATTAAGCTGGCAGTGCTTGGATGTTACGTCAATATCGTCGCAACCGATCCCTCTGTACGGGCGAGGGCCCTGGATGATTTCATTACGCATCTGCGGTTGGCAAGAGATTTTGGAGCTAGCTTGGTAGGCACAGAAACCGGAAGTGTCGGCAACGGCTATACAACCGATAATTTTACAGAGGAAGCATTCCAAGAAGTCGTGAATTCCGTCAGACTCATGGTTGACGAAGCCGAGCGTTTCGGCGTGACCATCGGCATCGAGGCGGGGCAAAATCACCCCCTCCATTCGGCTCCACTAACCCGCCGGCTGCTTGATGAAGTACCTTCCAACAACCTTCAGGTCATTCTTGATTGCGCGAATCTCATGTCTCCGGACAACTATGAAACACAGGATGCTATCGTTACCGAAGCGCTAGATTTGCTAGGCGATCGGATTGCTGTCATCCATCTTAAGGATTTCAAAATAGAACAGGGACGAATTCACATTGTCCCCGTTGGTCAGGGTATGCTGAATTTCAGCCCCATTCTTCACTACATGAAATATAAACGACCGCATATCCACGGGATTCTTGAAAGTACCCCCGAATCGGATATGGAGACAAGCATTGCTTTCCTCCAGCGGATTTACTCAGAAATATAAGTACGATTGTTGCACGATACAGAATCCCTTAACTACAAGTCTTCACGGTTCAAGATCAAAGGTCCGGAAATGGAGGATAATCCCCATCTCCGGACCTTTGATTTTCCTGTATACAAAGCTGTTAAATAGCGGCTTCGGTCAGATTATCCAGCGTCCCAGACAAGTGATGAATGGTTTTTAAATAACTGACCGTCCGATTCATGGAATGCATAATGACCGAATGAGTTTCTGCTTTTTGATTGGGAAGATAACGAACTCCGCTAAGCAGATCGCCCGAGGTCACGCCAGTAGCAACAAACAGTACATTTCCTCGACCCACCATATCATCCATACCAAGCAGCCGTTTCGGATCACTTAGACCCATCTGCTGACAGCGCTTCTCTTCCTCCGGTGTGTCCGGCAACAGTCTCCCCTGCATTTCTCCGCCCAGACAGCGAAGAGCCGCCGCGGCCAACACGCCTTCCGGAGCACCGCCGGAGCCGACATAAAGATCCACTTCACTATCAACGGCAGCTTCGATGGCCCCCATGACATCTCCATGGCTCAGTAGCTTGATCCGGACGCCCGCTTCTCGGAGCGCAGAGATCATATCCTGATGACGCTCGCGATCCAAGATAGAGACCGTCATATCAGACAGCGGTTTGTTTAGAATATTCGATGCTTTGGCAAGCGTAATCTCCACCGGATCATCCAGAGATAGCTTTCCAGCTAAGGAGGGGCCCACCGCAAGCTTCGCCATATAAATATCAGGCGCATGCAGCAAATTCCCCTGCGGAGCTGCCGCGATCACGGAAATCGCATTATTCAACCCGTTAGCCACCGTCTCGGTTCCTTCAAGCGGATCGACGGCCACATCAATCTTCGGACCACGTCGATTCCCTACTTTTTCCCCGATATAGAGCATAGGCGCTTCATCCATTTCTCCTTCACCGATGACGACAGTCCCATCCATATCCACGGAAGAGATCCGGCTCCGGATCGCCACGGTTGCTGCATTATCCGCACTATGCTTATCGCCTCTTCCTGTCCAACAGGCAGCCTCAAGTGCAGCCGCTTCTGTAATGCGTGCCAATTCGAGTGCTATATGACGTTCCATAAGGTTCCCCTCCATTCATCTCATCTATATTTGTTTCATGATTAAGCCTGCAGTTTCCTCAATCGCCTTATCAGTCACATCAATCACCGGACAGCCCAAGGAAGAAAATAGCGACTGCGCATACTTTAGTTCGTTCTGAACTCGTTCTAGCGAGGCATAATGAGCATCATCTGGCAGTCCCATGGACTTGAGACGCTCCGACCGTATTTTCACCAGATGAGTGGGCTCGATGGTCAAGCCTATTATCTTATTCGCATCTATTTCTTTTAGTTGTGTAGGTGGTGTCAATTCCGGCACTACCGGATAATTCATCACTTTCAAGCCTTTATGAGCCAAGAAAATCGACAACGGCGTTTTGGATACCCTGGAGGCTCCAAGCAAAACCAGATCTGCTTTCAAGATGGCACCTACATCTTTTCCATCGTCATTGTTTACAGCAAACTCCACTGCTTCCACGCGGCGAAAATAATCCTCATCCAGTCGGTGCAGCAGTCCGGGTGTACGTTTTGGTGTATCGTTGAATGTATCAATAAACGCCTGCATCATCGGGCCCATAATATCGACAGCCCGTATATTCAAGCGGACAGATTCTTCCTTGATAACCTCCCGCAATTCCGGCTGAACCAGCGTGTAAGCGACAAAACCGCCACGTCGCGACACTTCTTCCATAATAGCGATGAGCTCGTCTTCAGAGCGAACATTCATCATGCGCTTGACTTCCGTATTCGGCAGTTCAAACTGCCGGAGCGTAGCCCTTACGACCGCGTCAGCCGTTTCACCAACCGAGTCCGAGCAAATTGCTATGAAGTGAGATTGCCCTGGGTTCATTCCATTCCTCCCGTTATTCCTCTGCTATCGTATCTAGTAACATTTTGATAATATTCGTTTTGGAAATACGTCCGACAACATTCCATTCTCCTTCTACGCCAGAAGGTGCAGGTACCACGACAGGCAAGCTGTCGATCTGATGGGATATAATAATGCGAGCCGCTTCTAGAACTGTATCTTCAGGCGAAACGGTAATGACATTAGCCTGGCGGGTCATAATGAAACTCACTGGCATCGTTGAAGCCGATGCATTTCCGAGCGTGACCTTCAGCAGATCCTTACGGGATACAATTCCAGCTAATCTGCCCTCTTCGTCGGTGACGATTAAGTGCCCCACATTTTCCAGAAAAAGAGTCACTACGGCATCGTGAATCGTCGTTGTTTCCCGAACGACCACAGGCACACCATGAACGTCACCAACCTTCATCTGCAGCAGCTGGATTTTATTATCATTTTCCGAAATACCTCGTTTACCCAGAAAATACCCTACCTTTGGCTTGGCATCGATATAATTGAGCATCACCAGAACCGATAGATCAGAACGGATAGTCGGACGAGTTAGATTCAGCATTTCAGCGATCTGCTCGCCGGTAATAGGCGCATGCTTCTTTACAATCTCCACGATTTCCAATTGACGGGATGTCAGTTTAATAGTGATCCCTCCGTATTTTGGATATGTCCGCCCAGCTGGGCGAAACGATGTAGCTCCTTTCCCTGGAAATATTTTCTGAATATATAGTACGTCATATATAGTTTTTTTACAATATATAATACGTACTATTTTTTTATTCAGACACATTAAATATTTTTATCATAAAAAAAGCTCCCTTTAGGAGGGAGCTCTCATGTCCTTTGAAAACTGCCGGAATCTCTCCATGCAAGTTTGCAAAAATAGAGCAAGCCTTCTATAGTCGAAGACTTGCGAGATACTGAAGCGTAATGTCCCGTGCATAGTGCTCATGAATATCAAAGAATTAATAAATAGTTCTTTCCCGTTCATCGGCAATACCGCTCTTTCGGAAGAAATATGTATTGATTCGATCCCGCCATTCTTTAGCATGCTCTGCCTGTTCAGCAAGACGATCCGCTACCTGCCGGTACACTTCCTCGTTCATATATTCCCTTATAAACTCCCACCGTCGAAGCAATTGGCCTGCCCTCTCTGCACCTTCAAAGTGACTATCATAAATATGCTGGATTACGGTTTTACCGGAATGAAGCATATGGGTATAGGGCACATGGTGGAAAAAGAGCAACAGCTCATCTGGGCAGCTCGCAAGCGACTCGTACAACTCTCTATTTACGTCAGAATACTGGGAAGTATACCCTGTTCCAGTTGCCGTCGTGCGATCTACACCAACGCCGTGGCAGTCAGCGAAGTGATATGTCCCCCACATTGAGTATTCGTATCCGTCCACATTAGGACCATAATGATGGTCCGGATTGACCATAAATCCAACGCCCAGCGGAGCGGTATAGGATTCATAAATCTCCCATGATTCCATTAGAATACCTAGTATCGTCTGAAACAGATTATCTCTTGAACCAAAGGTAAGCTTAATCCACTCCATGGCGATTTCCTCGGCAGCAAGCTCCGGATTCCAGGCCACGCGTCCGTACCCGTACAAATTTGCCTGTGCCAGTAGATGTCCTGTCCAATTCCTATCAGCTCCGATATTGGAGACAGCTGCAAATCCGCTATAAGGATTGCCATGTACAGATCCATCTACGATACGTTTGACGGTGGTTCCTTCTCCATGAATATAGGTATCAAAATTCAAAATCTCTTTCCACTGAGGAAGCAGATAGCAGACATGCCGTTGCTGCCCGGTATACTCTTGTGTAATTTGAAACTCGATTACCTGATTGGTCCGCGGCATGGCTCCTAGCAATGGTGAAACCGGCTCCCTGACTTGAAAGTCAATCGGACCATTCTTCACCTGCAATATGACATTTTCCATGAATAGCCCATCCAGTTGCTTGAAATGATCATAGGCTGCTCTTGCCCGATCCGTAGTGCGATCACGCCAGTCCTGCTTACAGTTATACACGAAACAGCGCCAGATCACGATGCCCCCATACGGCTTCAGTGCCTCGGCCAACATATTGGCGCCTTCTGCGTGATCCCGGCCATAGGTGAACGGTCCAGGCCGATTCTCTGAATCAGCTTTCACCAAAAAACCACCGAAATCAGGAATAATTGCATATACGCTAGATGCCGCGATCCGCCACCATTCACGTACGGCTGGGTCCAGCGGGTCTGCCGTTGTGAGTCCGCCGATTTCTATGGAGCTGGCATAATTGATACTTAGGTATGTTTTGATGGCATAATTACGGAAAATCGATGCTACCTTCGCTACTTGAGGCAGAAATTCGGTTAAGAGACGGCTCTCCACTTGATGAACATTCACATTGTTGATGGCAATGGCATTGATTCCGCAAGAAGCCAACAACCTTGCATAATCTTGAATACGCTCAAAATTCTCCGTGAAGCGGTGGTCTTCATAAAAAATCGATTTTCCAGCGTATCCTCGTTCCACACTCCCGTCCATATTGTCCCACTGGTTAATCATGCGAAGTTGATTGACTGGGTTCTCTAACACATCCAATTGATTCAAAGAACTGCCTGTACCCATGATCCGCAGTAGATGGAATACTCCATATAATATCCCTGATGAGGTAACCGCGCCGATAGCAATATTACCGGTAATACAATCCATTCGAATCGCATATCCCTCTTGCTTGACCTTACTCCTTATCCCAGCATCGAATGCCTCATCTATCCATTGGCTGCTACCAAATATTCCAAGCATGATGCAAGGATGCTTTCCTGAGTATTCAGATATGGTAATGGATCTGCCAATGAACCCCTCTAGACCCTGTGACAGCTCGTTCACCGCAGAACGGATTATCTCATCCTGCTCGGTAACTGCAATATGATCGTATATCGTATATTGTTCAGTGATTGCTCCCGGGGTAGTTCGGCGGTACTGAAGCCACGCCTCATATCCTTCTCCCGAGTGTTGGCGTAACGGATTACTCATTCCTGAATTCCTCCCTGAGCTTAAATGCTTAAATGTCCATAACCAAATAAATCAAGGCCCGGGATGAGGATTCCCGGGCTATCATCCTTAAACTATTTTTCATGGGATTATGAGGGTTCCTTCAGCTAATCAAAAGCTTGTTCAGATGTGACTTTTCCAAAAGTGAGCTGATCGTGGACTTCCGCCTTTATTATGACAGGTATGAAAGCTGCTCGAAACCATAGAAAGTATAGATGTTACTGTAAGAAATATAGGATTTTAAATTTCATATTTAAGAGGTATCAGAACTCTAATCTTCCAGATCTTCTCCGAAATTTAGGATCTATTCTATGCAAAAAGAAGGATGAGCAGTCACTCATCCTTCTTCGCTTAACATTACTCAATAATTTTACTTGCAACTATCGCCAAGTCTGCAATATCAATTTGACCATCACGATTAATATCCACATGCTTAACCTGATTCCAATCCTGACTAGCGCTCGTCTTGCCATAATTAGCAGCTACTATTGCGAGGTCACCGATACTTACTTTTCCGTCTTTGTTAATATCTGAAGAAATTTCTGGGGCACTTGGAACTACCCCTACAGTAATTAGTTTAGTTATCGCTGTTACTTCTTCTCCTTCCTCATTTCCCAACGTTACAGTTGTAGTATCAATCGTTCCTGAAGCCGGTGCAGGAATATCCTTCGCTTTAAAAGTCAGTTCTATAATGTCCATCTTCCCTGTCACAGCATGTTCCCTACCCTCACTAGCTACGATTAGCCGGAGCTGGCCAGGAGTGCTTGAATTTATATCGATAATAGATACCCCAGGAACCTTTGAATTTGCCGAGACGTATTCCATTATGGTCGAGTCATAGAATATCGTAATGTCTTGTGCATACACATCCTCCACATGATTCAAGCCATAATTTACTGTGAAATTCTGACCTGCCTGAATAGGTTCGTCTACCTCACTGAGTGTGGAAGTAGGAATTTCAAGAGCTGGCTCTTCGGTATAATATACACTTGCCTCCAGCATTGAAGCCCAGAAATTAGATGGCTTTACACTACTAATCGTAATACGCACATATCTCGCATCAACAGTATCAAAATGATTTTCTGAATCTCCCGTAGTAGTCGATGTTGTATTCGCTACTACAGGTGTGAAGTTTTCGTTATCAGTAGATACGTCAATTTTATAATCGTAGGTTCGAGTATCCTGTTGGTTGAATGTGATTTTTGTTGAATTTAATTTCTTCACCTCGCCAAGATCGACTTGCCACCACTGCGGCAAAGTACCACTGCTTGCTGCCCAACGTGTGGAGGGATTTCCATCGTTAGCATTCGTTGCTGGATTATTTATAGTACCAACCTGCTCACTGCTAACGGTGACCGGCTTATTTAGCGCAAGATTTGTAGGCTCAGGTGCTGGCTGCTCTAAATTAATACCTACATCTTTTGCTTCGATCTGAATCGAATCGGACTCCAAACCTGTTGAAGTTGTCGTTACCGTAATAGTACCTGGTGCTCCCGTTGATTTAACGAGAAGCATATTCGCACCATTAAGGGCCGATACAGAAGGTCCCCCTATCAAAATACCAGGACCCGAGATCTCAAAATTCGCTTTATTCGTTGAATAAGGAACAACCGTACCTTTCTGATCCTTGATATAGAATTCAACGATAGCGATATCGCTGCCATTTCCATCTATAGTTAACGTGTCTGCCTTCAATTCAACTGCTGCTGGTGCTCCTGGCTCCTCCACAATATGTGTCGCGACAACCTTACCGTCAATTAACCCCTCTGCCTTAAGCTTTGTCGTATCATGCACTCCAAGATCAAATTCAAAGTGAGGATGTGCTACATTGATTGGCATCGGATTATTCGTCTGAAAAACCTTCCATTCTCCTTTATCCCATTTAGAAAGACGTACTTGATCGGCGTTACTGAATACCGTCACCTTCGTAGGCGAAGAGGGTCTCCAGTAATTAGCGATAAACACCATTGGATTCACTGATCCATCATAATTATCCTGTGCTGACTGACTTTGATGCCAAAAATAAGCGAATTTCGGAATTCTACCGGCATCTGTTAAACCATGTGGCCGTACAATGGAAATTTGATGATGATGATCATGCATTTCCCAAATCAAGCTACCGTGAACGTAGTCCTCATTTCGGGCAAGTTCGGTCATCTTTTGGGCTGCGAGTGCTTGCCCGATCAGCCTGGTTTCATCCGCATCCCGCCAAGTTTCATATGTATGCCCTGTATGCTCTGTAATAAGTAAGCCTTTGGCGTTCGAGTCGGGAGATTTATTTGGCAATCCTGCAGCATTCCATTCTGCTTCCGTATACACATTGCGTCCATATACATCGAAAATATTATTGCTTGTATTGTAGTTTCTCCCCATCGAGGTTGCACGGGAAGGGTCCTCGGTTTTCGCAATATGATTCAATTCCGTCTCAAGCTCAACCATTTGCTGCATTTCATTAATACCAGCTCCCCAGATAACAACACTTGGATGATTACGAGCAGTACGAATAGCCGCATATAATGCATCTTTGTTACTCTGCTTCCACGCTTCCCCGAATGAAGAAGGGTTGATATTTCCCCAACCAGGTATTTCCACCCACTGCATTACCCCTAGCTTATCAGCGGCGTCCATAAAAGCATCGTCATAAAGATAATGAGCATCCCGTACGAAATTGGCTCCTGCATCCTTAATGCGCTGAACATCCAGAACATGCTGATTGTTAGGTACTGCATCACCAATGTATGGATAATCCTGATGATGATTAACACCAAATATTTTCACATGCTCGTCGTTAAGAAAGAACCCTTGAGATTGTGTCCATTCCGTTTTTCTAATACCGAATGTTGTATGATAATCATCAACAATAGAATTGCCATCCTTCACCGTGGATTTCACGCTGTATAGATTAGGATTCTGTACTGACCAACGGTTTGGATTGTTGACTTTGATGGTATGAGATACTTCCTCTACCTGATCGACACCGATCACATGTGTGCTTTTCGATGTCCCTACTACCAAGCCTTGCTCATCTACAATCTCAGATATGATCGTTGTTTCCACAGCACTCTCATTCGAATTGTGTACCCAGGTTTTCACATGAACATCGGCCGATGCTGCACTAACATTCGAGCTATATGCGAATACGCCGCCGCCTTCTTCCCAATTACTATTCCATGAATGAATGGCTTCAGGCACATACAGTTTATTGGTTTTAATCAAGAAGACGTCTCGATATATTCCACCAAACATATTAAATCCGACATACGAACCGTCGGGTTTCTCTGGGGCAACTTGTCCTTGGTAGCGGTTATCGACCTTTACGGCGATAACATTCTTCCCGCCGATTTGAACGTGTTCCGTAATATCATAGTTAAATGGGTTGAAGCCTCCTACATGATTATCTAACTTGACTCCATTGACCCAAACTTCCGTTTTTGTCTTAGAACCTTCAAAATATAGGTTGATATTTTTGCCTCTGTCCTCCTCATCAAGTGTAAATGCTTTACGATACCAACCAATTCCTCGATACCAATTGTTCGCCATATAATCCGTATATTCAAACGTATGCGGCAAAACAACTGATTTCCATGTTGCGTCATCGAAGTCCACCGCCTCTGCACCACTTATATCCCCTTTATAAAACTGCCAATCTAGATTAAAGTTTTCTTTGGATCGGTCAGAACCTGCTGAATCTGCCGATGCAACATTGAGGCTAGCAGACAAATATAGGCCTGAAAAGCATAGAACCATCGCAACCAATATCGTCGATATCCATAGCGAATATTTCTTAGACATGTGTTACTCCTCCTCTTAAACTATGTATTTCATAAAAATAAGAATGAGTGATCGTTCATGCTGCCAGACTAATAACATACCTAGCCTTTCACTGCACCAGCGGTAAGCCCTTTAATGAAGTAACGTTGAACAAATAAGAACACGATAGCAGCCGGCATAGATACTAACGTCGAGGTAGCCATCATCCCCCCATAGTCTGAACCTGACTCTCCCAAATATTTAAATACAAGTCCCGGTGCAATCGTGCGTTTATCTGGATCCGTTACTAACGTGAGTGAGTACAGCAAATCATTCCAACTGTTAACAAACCCAAGTACAGCAACTGCGATCATTCCCGGTACGGCTAAAGGCAACACAATTTTATGAATAGTTCTCCATTGCGAAGCACCGTCTACTTTAGCAGATTCAATAATTTCATTAGGAATATCATCGAAAAAGGTTTTCAATGTCCATGTACCCACAGGCAACGTAAATGTAATATAAGCAAATATTAGAGAGAAATAGCTATCTAGTAACCCATAGCTTTTCATTAGTGCATAAATCGATATGAGCAATACTCCGTAAGGAACTGTTCTTGACAGCAAAATCAACAGCATAAACGATTTTCTTCCCTTATATCGGAACTTAGAAAAACTATACGCTGCATAGGCCGATACAATCGTAGCCAAAACACTACTTGCAATCGATGTAATCATACTGTTTTTGAAATAAATACGTAATTGAGCATCTTTTAACGCATTGAGGTAATGTTCAATTGTGGGTTTAAAGGGAATTAAATTAGGATCAAGTAGTTCACTTGGAGATTTAAAAGAGGTGTTAATCATCCAATAAATCGGAAACAGCACGAACGTGCCTACAATACATAACGTCAGCCAGAAAAAGATCCGGAAGCCAATGGTTTTCTCAAACATGTCATTTTCTCCTTCCTGTCATTACTCCCGATTTTCTTTCTCTTTCATGCTGCGCATGTAGAACAATACAAGTACGGATAACATAAGTACCCAGATCATCCCAGTTGCTGCTGCTTTACCAATTTCAAAGTTTTGAAATGCTTGAAGATACACCTCTACTGAAAACGTAGTTGTAGAGTGCGCTGGCCCACCTTCAGTCATCACCCAAATTAAGTCAAAATGCTGGAATCTATCAATGAGTGAAAGGATGAGAATGACTAATGAAATTTGTTGAATATGTGGGAAAATAACATTTTTCAATATCGTTAGATTTCCTCCGCCATCCATACGCACAGCTTCAATTTGATCTTGAGGCACAGAGTTCAATCCACCGATTAGAAATGCCATCATCCAAGGGAACGAGTGCCAAATCATAGCGGCACAAACGGCTAGCATGGCTGTTTGTGTACTCCCCAAAAAATTAATATTTTCAGTAATCCAACCGAATTTACGAAGTATTTCATTAAGAATTCCATAATTAGCATTGAAGATCCACTTCCATAACAAGCCAATAGAAGCAGAAGGGAGAATCCAACAGAACAACGTCAACATACGAAGCCATTGTTCACCTCGAAACCCCTGAACCAGTATAATTGACCAAGCGAATGCAATGACGAAGGGAACAAACGTAGTAATTACTACAAATAGTAATGTATTTATTAATGTATCAACAAAGACGGTTGAACGAATAAACGTAATGAAATTGTCAAAGCCTACCCAGCTCGTCACTTGTGATAGCAAGCTTGCGTCTGTAAAGCTATAAATGATCGACCTTAAAAACGGATATAAGATAACCAGTGTAAATATAAGCATCGCTGGGAATACAAGCAGAAAACCGAAACGGTTCTCTGCTTGCTGTTGCTTGACTGCCTTTAGTGCCTTAGATACTTGCATGATAGGCCTCCCATTATTTCATGGTGTCAGCAATTCTAGAAGCTATGTCATCTAATGCCTTCTTCGGTGTTTTAGCGTCCAATAGTGCAGCTTGTACTTCTTCGGCAATAATCGTGTTCATTTGATTGACTTGCACATACGCTTCTGTTTCAAGCGGCGTTGCTGTTTTGGCAACATCAAGATATTTATTCACATAATCATCATTCTTCACGACTTCGTTCTCTTTAGCAGTATTGGTTACTGGAGGAACGGATGCTGATTTAAAGTATTCAATGGCTAGATCATCTTTCAGAATATGTTGAATAAATTCCGCAGATTTTTTTTGATTTTGAGAGTGTTCAAATACGACTAGATAATGTCCCCATAGTACGGAACGCGGTGTATCTCCGACATTCAGTACGGGTCTAGGCATTGGCACTAAATGTTCAGACATATTCTCCATTGTAAATCCATTTTTAATCTGAAATCCTCTTGCAACGATGGAATCGTCATAGAAAGCTGCTTTGTTCTGTCCAAAAGTGTCTCTTGCTGAAACGCGGCTAACGGCCATTTGAATATACCCCTTATCTTTTAGACCTTTTAGCCATTCAAGAGCCTTGACACCATTCTCATCATTGATCACTACTTTACCGTCAGCGTCAAATACTTTGCCTCCAAATGTCCACAACCACGCTTGGAAGTCTTGGGATACATTCTCTGCACTTTCCGTACTGAATGCGTATGGAATGACATCTGATTGTGTTTCCTTGACCTTTTTCAGAGCTTCTTCAAACTCTGCAACGGTTACCGGAATTTGATCCACTCCTGCTTTTTTCAGAATTTCAGGATTATACAAAGGGGCAATCGCCGCTACCGTCCAAGGAAGAGCGTACTGTTTGCCATCCATTTGCCCAGCTTTCAATGCAGCTTCCGTAAAGTTATCCTTAATCCATTGCGGGTCTAACACTGTATTCAAATCAACAAGTACATTCTGTCCTGCTACAGTGTTGAACCAACTGCTTTGTATTTGTGCAACATCTAAGTTTTCTTTGGATTGTGCTTTGATAATCAGTTGCTGCAGTGTATCCTTCCATGGATAACCAATTACATTAACTGGGGAGTTTGGATTGTCTTCAGAGAAGCTTGTAGCCATGACGTCTTTAATCATGGTTCCAGACGACTCTTGACTTGACCAACTGACAAACGTTAATGGCGTCTTTTTTTCTTTGTCTCCCGATTCCCCTACACTCGATAACTTGTTGTTAGAGGAACATCCAACGAATAGTGAAGCTGTAAGTAGCAATGTAGTTACTAGCGTTAACCCTCTTTTCATTCATTATCAACTCCTCATATTTTCTGTAGTAATCAATTATCACTATGCTTTTCATGTTAAGCTCTCATCATCGTTCTCACAATGTATCTAATTTTAGTTGTTTCTTCTAATTTTTTTGGATTTGATTTAGAACAAAAAGACGCCAGGGGGAATTAGTCCACAGACGTCTTGCAGTTCTTTATATTACCTATGAAGAGGAATTTTCAATCTTACTAATGTACCTTTCATCATTGCGAATTCGATTTCTAGTACTGCCCCTCCTCTATAGAAAAGGTGAAGCCTTTGGCTAACATTTTTCAGTCCTACTCCACCAATGCCCTTTTGCTCCACTTCATCTTCGAATAAGGATTTCTTCAATCTCTCAAGTTCATCTTCATCTAAACCGACTCCATTATCTTTAATACCAATGATCAAATCATATTCGCTAACGCTGGCAGATATCGTAACAACTCCCCCAGTGGTTACTTGGAGTATACCGTGCTCTATCGCATTTTCCACTAGAGGCTGTAATACAAATTTCAAAACTTTCAGTGTCAGCGCATCCTTATCAATTTCCCATTTGAAATCCAGTTTATCACGCAAACGCATTTTTTGAATGGTATAGTAATTCTGAATATGTGTTAATTCCTCAGAAAAACTCACCTCCTGTGATCCGCCTCGAACAGAATATCTGAGCATATCAGCCATAGCATTAACGATCTTATTGATTCCCTCGCTATCATTATGCATCGCCCGAAATTTCACCGACTCCAACGTATTATATAAAAAATGTGGATTGATTTGCTGTTGAAGCATCCCTAATTCGGCTTTCATCTTGGATGACATTAAAGCTTGCTCACGTACGTTACTCTTCATTTGTTCCTCTAGCAAGTGGTTAATATGAGAAATCATTTGGTTATAGTTTTCTGCAAGCTCCCCAATTTCATCATTTCGATCATGATCATACGGTATAAATTGCCCTTCACTAACTTGATTCATGGATTCATGAAGCTTAAGAAGCGGCTTAATTAAGCTTTTAGACAAAATATACGATAACAACAACCCTACAACAATGATGGCTAATATAAAATAGAGATGTTTGACAAGAAGCAATTGACTATCAGTAATGATTTCTCGGAGCGGAACAAAGTTGATCATTAACCACTCTGATTCGATGATCGGTACGATAATTCGTAAATATTCTTTATTATCTAAACGAATAACTTCATTTTGCCTATCCAAGTTCCTTAATGCCCTTTGATCTCTGAACTCTGTTTGATCCGGATTACTTTGATAAATCGTTTGCTTCGCTTGATCGAGCAATAACAGCTCTGATTCCTGCCACTTATCATTAGTGACAAGCCCATGCTCTTTCAATATTAAGTCCAGATATCCATCCATATCACGATTGTTCATGATGCTTGTAACCAGCGATGCCGAATGATTGCCGAAAATATCCTTCTCTAACGGTATCCAATCATATTGAAATGCTCCTTTCGTTAGCATGGAGGGTTTAATGGGAAACAGCTCAAGGTTGTTACCATAAATAGAGCTTAATTTCGTCGAACCTTTATTATCGTAAACTACGTAATAGCTCACATCGCTCATCTTAGGATGGACAGACGCAGCTTCATTCTCAAAGTAGGTTTCTTGCAGTATCAATTGATGCGCTAGATTTTTAAAACTTTGCTTATGTAAAGTTACATTCGTACTTAATTGTTGTGTCATCTGCTCCTTTGAATCAATCAATAGCCCTTTATTGATTTGGAAAGAGGCGAATGAAAAAATCAAACCAACAATCAATACCGGAAACATTACCGAACACATCAAAAACCAAAACATTTTTCTTTGAAGAGGCATCTTGATAAACCATCGTTTGTTCCCGTTTATTTGTGGAATCAGCCTCATTGGGAACATCTTATTAGTGTCTTTCTGAATCGATCTGGATATAACTTTTATAGGATTAAATATCTGTCTAGAAAAAGTATACGCAATCATAAACGATAGACCTAGATTGATCGCTAACAGTACCACTAGTATCGAAATAGACTTTTTATGTGTCATATAAAAAGAATCCCTCTGAAGCAATTCCATTTGGAAATTATAAGGGGATAACGATTTTCTCTCGATGAAACGATATGCCTCCGAATTATCATTCCCGCTCTGATCCCATTCATTTCTCCATAATAAGTTGTTATCCGCATCCACTAACTGCATTTTCACACCAAAGTCAGACAATTGCTTGTTGAGCACCATATCCATAAAGTTCAAGGGCAGAACTATCAATATGACCACATCATCATCATAAACGGCAATCGTCATTCGATTTTCAACTTGCTTCAAAAAATCTAAATTTCGCACTAGTTGAGGGATGTTCAACACTGATTTGGTGGAATGTTCTAAAGTTTGGAGTAGTATTTCACGAGAATGATATGTAGGAATACCTTCTTCTTTTAGTAATATGTTTAACAGACTGTACTCCATTAAATCATCAATTGAAGGTAATCCCTCGCTAGACCAGCCTTCCTCCCCGATCACCTTACTGAAATTCGATTGATTATTATTTCTTCCGAGAATAAAAATTTTTTCTACCCAATTCTCTTGCAATGAGAGTTCATTCAATAAATGATTGACCATCTCTCCTTTTTCATTCACAACAGCTCCTCCGTGCATATTCCAATACAGTCTAGAATAATCGGAGATGTTAGACGTTCGAAGCAAAGATGCTAAAGCATCCAAGTCTTGAAAATAAGTCGTTAAATTGTTACTGGTTTGCTGAATCAACTCTTTGCTGGTTTGAATAGTGAGATCTTTATTTGTTGTCAACAGGTTATGAAAAGTGTTCCAGCCAATAACGAGTTGAATCATAAAAGAAATGATAAGTGAGTAGACGACCATTCGTTTTCTCATCTATTTAGGTTCCTCGTTGATTGCGATATTCATTTGGTGTCATCCCTGTTAGTTTACGAAAAATACTGCTGAAATACCGCGGATTCCTAAATCCTACTAATTCACCAATTTCATATATCTTATAGTGAGAATTCTCAAGCAGTTCCTTAGCTTTTTCCGTTCTACAAGCGGTGAGATAGTATACATACGTATTTCCTGTAACCTCAGAGAATAAGTGACTTAGATAACTGCTATTCACATGAATAGCCTGTGCAACTTCAGAAAGTGTAATCGCTCGATGACAATTATGATAGATATACCCTTTTGCTTTATTCACAATATTTTGACTTGATCCAGAAATATTCTTTGATTGATGGCTTGGTCGATGTGTATTCTGTAGCATGAGGTCATGCTCATTCAAAAGTTCAAAACTATCTTCATCTAGCTCCAACATCCGTTTGTCCGCTTTTTGCCTGGATAGGTAGATATCAGCAACGGAGGTAACAGGCTGTCCAATTGCGAAAGATAGAGTGCTGCGAAATAACCCCCGGAAACGATACAATTGCTTTCTTATTTGCTTAAGCAACTCGAATAAAGGACTATGCTCGGCGGTAATTAAGTAACAATAGTTGTTATCCCTATTAATAAACTGATAGCCATGACCTTCATCATCCCATAGTTCTGTAATAATATTCTCTAATGTAAAAGTAATTAATTTCCATTCACTCTCCGTGTATATGTGACGATTCAATACTGCTTGGTCTATGCGAATAAGTATGACAACAAATGAGTTGCCCTCTAGAATCATTTCACTCGACAAACATCCATCTTCAATTTCATAAACAGACAGCGGTTTCGTTAATAATCGATCCAAGAATCCTCTACGTAAACTACGAATCAAAAAATTAGAACGTTTCTCTAATAAGCGATTTCTTTCTTCCCGCTCCTCTTCTTGTAGAAATATAGTTTTCAATCTATCAATAGCTTCGATCAGCTTCATCCGATCAATTGGTTTTAGTAAATATTCGGATACACCATAGCGGATACAAGTCCGAGCGTAATCAAAATCATCAAAGCCTGATAAGACAATAATTTTAATATATGGATCAAAAGCTCTAACTCTTTTCACTAATTCTAATCCATCCATAATCGGCATTCGAATATCAGTAATGAGCAAATCAATATGGTTCTCTTCAATCCATTGAAGGGCTTCTATTCCATGCTGAACGGTAGCAGATAGCTTGATCCCTGATTGAGACCAATTATACATCGCTAAACTTTCCCGAATATCAGCCTCATCATCTACAATAAGCATGTTCAACATTTATCTTCACCTTTTTTACTTTTTGATTTCGTATTGTCTACTGTTTTCAATTTGAAAATTTACATCCTGCGTAATAGAATACAACATCATCTTAAACTCGGACTTTCCGAAATAGACAGGCACCAAGTATTTATCAAAAATATTATTCACTACACCAACAGGTAAATGAGGATTAAAATCCAGAACTGAACGGCTATACGGGATTATAGATTGATAATATTCCGCAACCTGCTTAGTCCACTCTGTCGATTGAGGCAGTTTGTCCAAATCTGCTTTAAATACAGGCAGTTCATTGCCATTCATTACCCATTGTTGTGTATGCTCTCCAGTAAAAAACCATTCAAATACTTTCCATGCCTCGTTAGGATACTTGGTCTTGGCCTGAATAATTGCTGCGCTTTTTGTTAATATAGGGTGAATACTTTTCCCATTTTCAAATACTGGCGTAGGAGCAATGCCATAATTAGAAAGCTCTCCTTTGCTTTGCTCCATTTGCATAGCAAATCCATAATCAACCATCAGTATAGCTAACCGATTGTCCAAAAATAATTGTTCTGGCATTTCCGTTACTTGGTTCATAAGATTAGGACCGAGATTAGCTTGTAATGCTTTGTTCCAATATTCAAAAATGGTTTTCGATTCATCACTTGTGAAATCAGCCTTATTGTGTTGATCATACCATGGTGTTTTTCCTAGCTGCTCCATTTGTAACAAATACAATGGAAGATCTATCATTGTCTTTTGGCCGGCGATTCCAAAACTGTACTGCTCTAGCTGTCCATCTTTCTTAATCGTTAATTTCTGAGCAAGCTCAAGTAATTGATTCCATGTCATTGGCTGGTCACTATCCAAATAATCTACTCCAGCTGCATCAAACAGTGACTTATTAAATAAAAGAATATAGCCCGGAAACCATCCATTAAGAAATCCAAAATATTCGCCTTTCCCCTGAGCTTTATTTTCAAACTTCAAAAAACTTAAATCAGGTGAGATTAATTCCTCTGCAAATAAGGGGTTCTTATTCATATAAGGAGATAAATTCATCGCTAAACCTTGTCCAACATAGTAAGGGAAATCTTCAACTGAAATCGAGATTATATCTAACTGTTCAATCGATTTTTCATGATTCAACATGTAGTACTGCTTAGGATCTACGCGCTGAATGCTAATGGTTGGATTATTCTTTTCGAATTCCGAAATCATAGAAGGGGTTAATCTATCATTCGATACTGAAAAATGAATGACCGCTTTCTGCAAAATTGGAGCCTCTAGTAACTTGTCTGTTTCATTACTAATCGATGATGTACAGGAACATAATAAAGCGCTTACAATTATTGAGGAGAGTATTTTCCATAGGTTCCGCAATGGTTATCACACTTCTTTTAATATAATTTAAGTCATTATAACATTCGTGATGATTTGTATCATTATATTCCATTTAATTATCTAAACGATTTTAAATTGGTATTCATATCGGTACTATGATCTGCTCGTTCTACTAGATCTTTATATACAAACAAAAAGCTGACATTAGTTATAACCCCAACATCAGCTTTTCATTTCATCCCTATCGCTTCGTTTTATAAAACTCATGATACAGCTTCATCAGTGCCCGCTTCTCAATCCGCGACACATAGCTGCGCGAGATACCGAGTTCCTTCGCAATCTCCCGCTGCGTCCGTTCCTCTCCCCCCGTCTCAAGACCGAAACGGCCAATAACAACTTCCTTCTCACGATCATCCAATATGTCGAGATTCCGATAAATCTTACTCTTCTCAATCTTTAATTGCACGGCCTCCACGATGTCATCAGCCTCAGAGCCAAGAATATCGATGAGGGTGATTTCATTCCCCTCTTTGTCCGTTCCGATCGGATCATGCAGAGAAACATCCTTACGGGTCTTCTTTAAGGAACGCAAATGCATAAGTATCTCGTTCTCTATACACCGCGCGGCAAAAGTCGCGAGCTTCGTACCTTTATTAGGCCGAAAACTCTCGATAGCCTTAATAAGACCGATCGTGCCGATCGAAATCAAGTCTTCCAGATCCTCACCAGTATTATCAAATTTTTTGACAATATGGGCCACCAGCCGAAGGTTATGCTCAATAAGCTTGTTGCGTGAGTTCGGGTCACCTTCCGCCATTTGCTGCAGATGTTTCGATTCCTCCTCTTCGGTCAGAGGCTGGGGAAACGCATTGTTTTTCACATACGACACAAGCAGACTAAGCTCTTTAATGAACAACGCAATTGCGGTAAACAGTCCAGGCACAGGGGACACCTCCTGCAGAATTCAATGCAACCGGCCTTATTATCGCGCTCGGTTCTAGTCTGTTCATTGTATGTAGGCAATGGCCCAGAAGTGCATGTACGTCAGAAACTACGCTCAAATTTTCACCATCCAATCCGATTAAGATGGGGTTTACTCATCAATCACCATCTCATGAGAATTTTCATAGAAGACAGCAGAATATTAGAATCTTTTTGTTGTGGAATTATCTCATAATTTAATAATCGGACTTTCATAAAATACTTGCTTCACTAAAAGAGCGGGGGTGATCTTACAAAAAATACTTAGATGAGGTACTCATTTAAGCAAACATTAATTTGTCTCAGCACAAAAACACGATTAGAGAGGAGAATTAAATAATGAAGGTGTTTTTACCAAAGCATAGAATTTCGCTATTCGCAGCGATTATGCTACTGGTTCAGTTAACTGGTCTGCAGGTTCAAACCGCTTACGGAGATACAGGAGAAGCTGTACAGCAATCTCCAAAGGCAGCTGCTACAGCCGAATCACGACCTGGCCAGACGCCTATTATGGGCTGGTCAAGCTGGAATGCATTTCGTATCAATATTAACGAGCAGCTTATTCGAGAACAGGCCGATGCGATGGTGAGTAGCGGACTTAAGGATGCCGGATATAGCTACGTGAACCTTGATGATGGTTACGTTGGCAGACGCGATCAGAACGGTGTACTGCAGCCCAACTCTAAATTTCCAAGCGGGATGAAAGCATTAGCCGACTACATCCACTCCAAGGGATTAAAGGCGGGCATTTATACAGATGCAGGAACGATTAGATGTGCTGCGATTTATGACAATGATCCTAATTTCCCAGAGGGTGGTGGAAGTTATGGATACCGGCAAACGGACTTTGAAACTTTTGTGAATACATGGGGATATGATTTTGTGAAGGTGGACTGGTGCGGTGGTCAGAAGCAAAAGCTCGATCCGCAAACAGAATATACAGACATTAAAAATATTTTGGATACCCTCTCCAAAGATGTCATTTATGAAGTCTGTAACTGGGCATTTCCTGGAGCATGGGTAACTAATATTGCATCACAATGGAGAGTTTCTGGCGATATCGCTCCGAATTTCATTTCCATAACCCACATCATTGATTTGAATGCTAATCTTGCAAAATATGCAGGTCCAGGACATTTCAATCATATGGATATGTTGCAAGTTGGTAACGGCATGACCTATGAAGAGGACAAATCCCATTTCAGCATGTGGGCGATCATGGCTTCCCCATTAATTGCGGGCAATGATCTCAGAACCATGTCTGAGCAGACCAAGTCCATTTTAACGAATAAAGAAGTCATCGCTGTGAATCAAGATCCGCTAGGCATTCAAGGGACACGCGCTGTGAAAAATGGCTACCAAGAGGTTTGGATGAAGCAGCTTCAGGACCCTACAACCAAGGCAGTCGCTTTATTCAACCGCGGAAATTCAGCAGCTCAGATGAAGGTCGATTGGAAAGACGTTGGAATAAATGGTTCCGCTTCTGTACGCGATTTATGGGAACATAAGGACAAGGGAGTATTTGACGAGTCTTACTCCGTTACGGTTCCAGCCCATGGCATTGTCATGCTGAAAATAAAAGCTAATTCATCCATTGAAACAGATTCTATCGCTTACAACAAAAACGCGCAGTCTGATATTAAGGTCAACATGGTAGACAATGAAAACACCTTCGTCGCGATTAAAAATGGAGATCAAACCCTGGTAAGCGGACGTGATTACGAGATCAGCGGGAAGCAATTGACCATTAAGAAAAGTTATCTCCTCGCTCTCCCTGAAGGTAAGATCAAACTTCAAATTCAGTACACTAATGATTGGAGCCAGTACCTCTCCATTGATATCTACGGAGAACCGCTGACTTATTATCTTAGCGATTTACCATGGGTAAGTGCTACTAGTGGTTGGCAGTCTGTAAAGAGAGATCAAGGACATGAAGGTTATGACCTAAAGCTGAATGATATTGTTTATAAAAAAGGTCTTTGGGCCAATTCCAAGTCCACTATTGTTTATAATCTAGACCGTCCGTACAAAACTTTCAAAGCCATTGTCGGAAACGATGACTTTAGAGGGAACCCTCCTGGAGTCGGCACGATATCATTCGAGGTTTGGACTGACGGCACGAAGCAATTCGACAGTGGACTGATGAAATCAACGGATAACAAAACACAAGAAGTAAATGTCAGTGTTGAAGGCGTTAAAGAACTCAAGCTTGTTATTAATGACGGAGGGGATAACAATTGGTTTGATCGTGCCATCTGGGCTGATGCCAAGCTGATTGAGGAAGAGGCGACAATGACACCTCAGACTACTCTAACCGGACCTCCTTCGGTTGCTTCAGAGCAACCATTCACCGCCTACTTTGGACTTAAGGGATTATCACAATCGATTTATGCCCAAGATATCCGAATCGCGTATGACGCTGATCGTTTTGAATTTATTGCAGCAACGTCAGTTGTAGATGGAATTGGCATTCTGGAGACCGTGCAGGAAGACGGTAAAATCCGATTGATCGTAGCCAGTCAAGGTGCCGATCTTGTCGTTACCAGAGATATGAAAGTACTTGAATTAACTTTCAAAGCCAAAGCTGTCACTCAGCAGGAAACCGGAAGTATTGCTGTATCAGAAGCCATCGTTGCCAATGACCAAGGTGTCGAAACGAGCGTGGCTGGCTTAACGATCGCGATCGACATCGAAGCGACTGAACCAGGCATCTCGGGAGACATTAATGGGGATGGCACTGTGAGTATTGGTGACTTGGCAATCGTCGCAGCGAAGTACGGCAAGACATCGAGTGATCCAGACTGGGCACAACATAAACATGCGGACATCAATAAAGACGGAAAGATCGACATTATGGATCTAGCAGAAATTGCCCGTCAAATTCTGCAGTAGGTAAGTAGTTGAAAGTATTCATCTCAAATGGAAATACCACCAAGGATCAATTTGATCTTTGGTGGTATTTTTAAGAATGCACCTAATACTACGCCAAACTACGCTTCGCTACCAAAACCTCGAACGGCGCTGCCGTCCACTCATCGTTCAAATCTGTATCTCGAGTAACCGCAGACCATTCCGCTCCTAAAGCTGGAATAGACTTAGCCTCAGACGTAAAGTTCTGCACAAAGAGATATTGTTCTTCCGTATTTTCACGTGTCGTAACATATACCCCTTCGGGCATATCGACATCAACTGCACGCTTTAGAGTGAGCTGCTGCATTAGGTCAAGATACAAGTCATCGTAAAATTTCTGTTCAAAATGACTGCCGATATAATACGTTTGACCTGAGCCATATTGATTACGAGTCACGACGGGATTACCAGCATAAAAATCATCGGTATACGTCATTAATACTTCCGCACCTTGTAGATGAATCTGATCACACAGCATACTGCAGGTATACTCTCCCGCTAATGCTTGTCCCTCCAACTGCTGAGTAACCCGACCACTATTGTGCTCATGATCGTATAGGCCGTCGATCTCTTCACTAATAACACCCGCAATATCTGTTAACTGATGCGGCGCGTCACCCAAATGAACAAGATCGTTCTCATTCACAATGCCGCTCCAGTATGTCATTACAAGTGTACCGCCCTGCTCGACAAAATGGCGCAGCTTTTGCTCAAAACCGGCCCGCTGCATATAAAGCATCGGGGCGACCACGAGCTTATAGTTGTCAATATCACATTCCATATCCACAAAGTCCACAGTAAGCCCTTGCTCCAATAAAGCGCGGTAATGGGCTTGAACTTCTTCCTTGTAACCCATACCTATATTTCGTGGCCCCTGAGAATCCTCAATAGCCCATTTATTCTCCCAGTCATAGACGACGGCAACCTCAGCGTCCATTTCCGTACTTGCAACACCGGACAGCTCAGCCAATAAACTTCCAAGCTGGCTTACTTCCTGGAATACACGCGTATTTGGACTTCCGTCATGAGAGACAACTGCACCGTGGAATTTCTCACTTGAGCCGCGGCTTTTCCGCCACTGGAAATACTGTACGGAGTTTGAGCCGTGTGCAACAGCCTGCATAGAAGACAAGATATGCATACCTGGCTTCTTAAGCTTCGATACACTTTGCCAGTTCGTACTACTCGGTGAGCTTTCCATCAATAGAAACGGCTGACGTTTAATCGAACGCATCATGTCATGCCACATGGCAGTATCGATTGCAATGTCGATATCGTCCTTCTTGTGCCATGTCGGGTAGTTATCCCAAGAAACAATGTCTACGCTATCCTTAAATTTAAAATAGTTCAATCCATCGAAATAGTACATGAAGTTCGTTGTGACCGGGATTTCCGGATGACTCACCTTCAATGCTTGAATTTCATGCTGCATGAAATCCAGTGTCTGGTCCGAAACAAACCGCTTCCAATCGAGATTCATCCCATGAACCGCATTCTCTCCATGAGGTGCTGGCGAATCAATTTGCGACCAATCAGTGTACTTATGGCTCCAGAACGTAGTCCACCACTGCTCATTCAAATGATCGATCGTCCCGTATTTCTGCTGAAGCCAGCCTCGAAACGCAGCTTGGCATAAGTCACAGTGGCATTCACCACCATATTCATTCGAGAGATGCCATAGCTTCACAGCAGGATGTTTAGCATAACGTTCCGCCAATCGTCTGTTAATCTCCTGAATTTTTTGGCGGTACACCGGCGAGGTGTAGCAGTGATTATGCCGAGCACCAAACAGATTGCGTTGTCTATTTGCACTTACTCTTAGCACTTCAGGATATTTTTGTGCAAGCCAAGCAGGACGTGCTCCCGAAGGCGTGGACAAGAACACCGATACGCCATGTTCATACAGTCTATCAATGACCTCATCCATCCACTCGAACTGGAACTTTCCCTCTTCCGGTTCAAGCATCGCCCAAGAGAACATTCCAATGGACATCACATTACTGCCTGACTTTTGCATTAAATCAAGATCTTGCTTAAACACCTCAGGATCATGTAGCCACTGCTCGGGATTATAGTCAGCGCCATGCAGCAGTCGATCCCTAAAATTGGTTTTCATTCTAAATCACCTCTACGTTTACTTCACAGAACCAAGCATACCTTGTACAAATTGTTTTTGTAGCAAGAAGAAGATGAGAACAGACGGCAATGTTGTGATCACAATTGCTACCATAATAATTCCATAATCAGGATTATAGGATGACGCAAGTGATGAAACTACGAGCGGCAATGTCTTCTTGTCTTGCGTCTGTAATGCGATGAGCGGCCACAAGAAGCTGTTCCAATAGTTCATAAAAGTAATAATTGCTGCCGCTGCATAGGTAGGCTTCATCGTTGGCATATAGATTCTAGTGAACAACTTCCACTCACTCAATCCGTCCACCCGACCGGCCTGCAGCAACTCACGTGGAAACGACTTTGTATTCTGTAGGAAGAAAAATATCATAAATGCCGTTGTAATCGAAGGCAGCATGACCGCGATCGGTGTATTCAGCAGTCCCATTTGGCTAAACATACGGAACAACGGAATCATAACCGCAGCAAATGGCATCATCATCGAGAGCAGAAGCAATCCGAACAACCGATTTTTACCCTTAGATTGATAGACTTCAAAGCCGTATCCAGCCATAGAGCTTAAGAACAACGTTGCGATTGTACCCACAATCGCAATAAGGGAAGAGTTCCAGAATGCAGCCCCTAGGCTGGTCATATCCAACAGCTTATGAACGTTATCCATTAACATCGAACCAAAACCAAATTTCCCTTTTAATATATCAGAGGAACTGTTCGTCATCCCCATCAGCATCCATAAGAATGGAAATAAGGATACGATCGAAGCAATGATCAGAAACAGATGAACAAACATAGTACGCAGTTGTCTCATCGTTTCTCACCTCCTACTTTTAGCTGCAGCAGCGCAAGCACAGCTACCATGAATACGATCGCATAGGATACCGTTGCGGCATAACCAAAGTTCGGCGTATAAACAAAGGATAGATTATAAATATACTGCGAAATGGTCATGGTCGAATTCCCCGGTCCACCATTCGTAATGTTCACAACTTCATCGAATAATTGAAGTGTACCGTTGGTTGAAATAATAGCGGTAAACAATAGAATCGGTTTTAACATCGGAACAGTAATGCTAAAGAACTGACGTGTCTTTGACGCTCCATCAATTGATGCTGCCTCGTAAACACTAGGGTCAATATTTTGCATCGCTGAAAGATAAAATATCATATTATAACCAGTCCAACGCCATGTAATTGCTGCAATAATAACTACACGTGCCCAGACTGGATCCATGAGCCAGGCCACAGGTTCTTGAATCACATGTATCGACATCAGCATTTTGTTTAAAATACCATCTACTGCAAAAATACTCTTAAACAGTACCGCATACGATACGAGTGATGTTACACACGGAAGGAATATAGCTGTACGATAAAAACCTTTAAAACGCAGCTTCGGGTTATTCAGCAAATGTGCGATAACCAAGCCAAGCATAAGCATGATCGGTACTTGGACGATAAGATACAGTAATGTATTAAGTACGGCCTGCTTAAACATAGGATCAGAGAATAAACGAACGTAGTTGTCGATGCCTACATAGTTATATACAGTCCCTTTGCCGGACTGAAAGGACAACAGTAAAGATTGAAACATCGGATAGAAACTGAATAACAAGATAAGCGCTGAAGGGATAGCGACAAACTGCCATCCCATCAGCGATGATTTATTCCATTTGCGTTCCATGGATTACCACCCGCTAACTTTTTATTTATTGCACCTGTTGTTCAAATAATTTCTGAATGTTAGCCAAGCTTTGTGTCAAATCTGCACCTTGCAGTATATTCGGCAGTTCGTTCTTCAGCGCATCTTTGGCTTCTTGTGTATACATACCTAGCGTGATGCCTGGTACTTCTTTAGACCAATCCGTGAAATCACTGTAAATAGCTTGTCCACCGAAAAATTCCGATTTCTCACTATAAACTTCACTAGAGAACGATGGAATGTACGAACCAACACCGCCGTTTTCTTTCAAGAAACGCTCATAGAACTCACTGCTACCACCGATTGTTTTAGCCAAGAAATCCATTGCCAAGTCCTTGTTCGCAGAACCATCTAACACGAACCAGCTAGATCCACCTTCGTTCGAAGCGTTCACGCCACCTTCAACTTCCAATCTAGGAATCGGCGCTACCTTCCATTTACCGCTTTGGTCCTTCGCATCCATGATGGAAGACACCTGCCATACCCCGGACACAACTGTCGCTACATCCCCTGCATTGAAGCTTCCTACGAATTCGCTCCAGCCAGTTACCGGTTTAGCGATTCCAGAATCAGCAATCGCTTTGTAAACACGAAGTGTTTCAGCCATTGCCGGGTTATTTACGAAGTTACCTTTATTCTCTGGAGTAATGTACCAAGAGCCTGCGGATTGCAAAAGAATAGACGTTAAAGCTTCATCATTCGGATTGATTGTAGCCATGTACTTCCCAGTCTTTTCTTTCACTACTTTCCCGATTTCAATATATTGATCCCATGTAATATTCTCTAGATCTTTTTCTGTATAACCAGCTTGCTCCAAGTAATCGGAACGATAGAACATACCTGTTACCCCGATATCGAATGGAACACCATAAATTTTATCGTCAATGCGAAGTGCATCCACTTTGTAAGGCGAAAATTGTGTGAAGTCTACTTTATCCGTAAAATCAGCAAATGTATTCGGGTATGCCGTTACATACTTCTGGATATTTGGATCGTTGACCAGAATAATGTCGGGAAGTCCGTCTTTAACTCCGGCAGCCAGGTTTGTATTCAGCTTTTGCTCCAAATCCGCTTTCGCCATATCAACCACTTCCAGCTCAAAGTCCGGATTTTCCTTCTTATACAATTCTTCCGCAATTTTCAAAGCAGCACCGTTAAAGGAAGGATCCCACGCCCATGCCACCACTTTTTTCTTCGATCCTTCTCCTTGACTTGCGTCTGCGCCTTTACTCGAATCCGTATCTGATGATCCACATGCTGCCAAAAGCGAAGTCATCATCGTAACTAGTAATAATACAGAAAGAAACTTCTTTCTTCTCATGCTATACAACCCCTTTTTTCTATTGTTGTAAACGCTTTATATGATGCTCTCTTATTGTAAGAAAGTTAGGACTGCTCTGTATAAGCTTTATTCTCTTTCATTTAGTATAAATTTTGTTTCTATCTAGTCTTGAAAACGGTTTATTAGTAAAATTTTCGGATTCTAGCATTTATTTTTGTATATTTTGACAACTGTTCTGAACTATTATGTTTTTATTATGGATTGTTATATGATGAAGAAAATAGAATTTGCTACGAGGTGTTACCCATCATGAATGAAAACTCTATGGCTTACCGCGTAATGATCGTAGATGATGAAAGCATCCTACGTACAGGAATTATACATCTATGTAACTGGAATGAATATGGAATCGAGATTGTAGCTGAGGCTTCTAATGGTCAAGAAGCTCTGGATACCATCGATAAAGCTCACCCTCATGTTGTGATTACCGATATTGTCATGCCAGTCATGGATGGTGTCGAACTCACCAAAATGATACGTATGCATTATCCTGATATAAAAGTGGTCGTACTGAGCAGTTACAGCGAATTCGACTATGTTCGGGAAGTATTCAAATACGGGGTCACCGATTATCTGCTAAAACCCAAGGTAACGGCCCCTGATCTAATCTCCTTAATCCAATCTCTTTGCAGCGGGATATCTCCTAATTCGTTAGAAGCGCAGTCTAAAAAGCCCGATCCTGCATTAAAGCTCGGACAGCTGCTTAGCACAGGTATGCAAAACGATCAAGAGAGCGATTATGATTGGTCAGAATGGAATGAGCAGTTTCCTAATGAACATTTTCGTATGGCCATAGCCAGCACAGGTATCCTGTTATCCAGGACCAACTGGACACAAGCTCAAGTGGAGCAGGTCATGCTCGAACTGGCACAGGTTCACCTTAACTCCTTCAATTATATATGTGTATTTTTGAAAAATGAGTGCCTCTTGATGGTTAACTATCATGAAGATCAAACGATTGATGTGGAGATTAGTCTAGAGCAGTTTACAGCAAACGCTTTGAAATCGCTTACCTATATCAAATTTGTTGTATCAGGCGAATTTAGAAGTATGTCCAGGGTTCAGGCAGAGCACGAACAGTTAATACCCTATTTAGGTAAGCTGTTATATTTCGCTGGCCGGCATTGTGTATTTCAGAATGAAATCAAACTTGAGAGCGATGCCATACCTTTTGACCAAGCGAAATTCACATCAGCACTCCGGTCACATGCCATCGACGAGGCTGCAGTTCAATCCCAAGCTTTTTTTGCAGACTTAAGATCGACACAAGCTTATGAAGAGTACAGTCTAAAACGTTTGTGTCAAAATATAATCTACTATGCGATAAGTACGCTAGAACAAATGAATCAGCCTTTATCAGGGTTAAGTTCTTCTAAACTAAAACTCTTTAAGAGAATTGACCTTGCTTTTGACCTGGACGAATTGGAAGAGGTTCAACTGCAATTTTTAAACGATCTACAATCCATAACGGCACATACAGATCCTCAATCGGTCATTCTCCATCAGATATACGAATACGTGAACCTAAATTATGCGAAGGAACTTTCATTATCCGAACTCGCAGACAAGTTCCACATGAATTACAGCTATTTGTCATCTTATTTCAAGCAACGAACCAATGAAAACCTGACGACATATATCAACCGGGTTCGGACCGATAAAGCAAAACAATTGCTGCATAACCATGGATTGTCAGTCTCCCAAATCAGCCAGTTAACCGGATTCTCGGATCATAATTATTTTTCTAAGGTGTTCAAAAAAATGACCGGCATGACTCCTGTAGAGTACCGCAATCATATCCCACAATAAAGACAGGTGAATATCATGCTACGAAAGAATAGTATCTTCATCAAAATTCTTGTATTGATGGTATCCAGCATCATTATCATTTCTATATTATTAATGCTTGCCTCCTCCTACATTTCGGAACGGATTTTGCTGGAGCAGGTTGTACGAAGCGCTTCCGCCAATATGAACCTGATGAAGAATGATCTGCTGGACTATAACGATCAGGTAGTTAATACCATGCTCCAGGTCAATCGCAGTTCGGAGTTTAAAGATTACATTACTAAGCCTGCAGATACCTCCCTAGAGCAGATCAATCTTGTCATTGCGCTCGGAAGATACATGGATCTTTACAAGGATTATCTTAGCCCGGAAAATTCCCACATCATCGTATCCGGCATCCCCGGTGAAGGAGGACGGCATTATTCGAGCAACTCGCTGAAATGGGATAAGATTCCTCAGGATTTCATATCTATGTTCATGAACAAGGACGGACAAGTTCATAATCGGATTCAATATTACAGCAGTCTCGATCTATTCTCAGAGTCGGTCCCCTACGAAAATTACTTATTTGCTGTCAAGCCGTTAATTGAAACAAGCAACAACCATATGTACGGTTATGTTGCTGTGGTCATGGATGAACAAAATATTTACCGGAAATATAAACCTTATATATCGGACGGTGTTCATATTTCACTTATTGCCGCGGATGGTACCGTACTATCCAGCAGTACCAAGGAGCATATCAGCACGAAGGATACAGAGCTGCTCGCCGTAGCGGAAAGCACGTCTCATAAACAGGATGGAATATGGTCTGATATGGAGAATAAAGAGACTTATATTTCTTACTTTTTGCCGGAATACGATGCCTACCTTGTTGAAGAGATCGATCAGCTTACAGCGTTTGCTCCACTCTACAAAATCTCGTCTGAAATATTGAAGGTAGTCCTCTTTATCCTGATCATAAGCATGTTGTTCGTCTATTCTCTGAGCCGCCGGATCACCCGTCCTCTGGATAAGCTGGTAAAGACGATGCAAGCTTCTACTGGTGACAATTTAAAGCATCAACCATTACAGGAAGATGGCAGCTATGAGACCAATGTCTTAACAAAAGCTTACAATCGTTTCATTAAGGTCATTGATCAATACACTGAAAAGCTTGTATTCGAACAGCAGGAGCGCAGGAAAGCAGATCTAAATGCTCTGCAAATGCAAATTAATCCGCACTTTCTATACAATACGTTAAGTTCTATTAAATACTTGGCCAAAATGAATCGTACCGATCAGGTAGATGAGACCATTAACAGCCTCATCTCCATACTCCAGAGTACACTCGGTTCAACAGAGGACCGTGTTACGGTCGAGGAAGAAATTGAAACCTTGAAGCATTTTGTTTTTATTAAGCAAATCCGTTATGGTGATCAGATTCGAGTGCATTATGAAGTCGATGAAGATTGTTTGCATCTGCTGGTTCCGAAACTCACCATCCAACCTTTTGTGGAAAACGCCTTCTTCCACGCCTTTCCTGGCAGACCAAACGGGAACATTCATATTTTTATTCGTAAACAGGAAGATATCTTGATTATCGAGGTTATCGATGACGGGGTCGGGATGTATGCTCTAGAGAATCGAGTACATGATCAAAAGCGGCAACATCTGTCTGGTATCGGTATCGACAACGTCCATAATCGAATCCAGTTATTATACGGATCATCCTACGGTGTCCAAATCGAAAGTGAGCCCGATTACGGGACAAACATTCGAATTACAATTCCTTCACTGGAAAATTAGAACTTAGTCCAATAAAGCATCATTTTACCAAAAATGGTCACCTGCCTACCGTTCATTTCAAACATATGAACTTTTACAATAAAGATAGTATTCCAATTCGAGGCTAAGTCTTTAGCCTTGGTATAGAAGGAGGACAGATCTTTATCCTATCAAGCTAAAAGGAGAGTTTGCTGGATGGTAAAAGAACTGCATGCAGATGTTGTTATTATTGGAGGCGGCACCGGAGGAACCGCAGCGGCACTCGCTGCTGCCAAGTCAGGAAAAAAAGTTATTATGACCGAAGAGACAGATTGGATCGGCGGTCAGCTAACAAGCCAAGCAGTACCTCCTGATGAGCATCCATGGATTGAATCATTTGGGTGTACGCAAAGCTACCGAGATTTTCGTGAAGGTGTTAGGCAATATTACAGCAGAAATTTCCCTTTGACCGCTGATGCCAGAGCAGATACCTCGCTAAATCCGGGAAGTGGAACTGTCAGTCGTTTGTGTCATGAGCCCCGCACAGCTCTAGCCGTGCTGCATGATATGCTCGCTCCTTATATACACAGTGGAAGATTAAAGATTATGCATGAGTATGTTTTGGACAAAGCCGAGGTTGATGGTGATCAGGTCATCAGCGTAACTGTCAAAAGTCTGAAACATGATGATAGAGTCGTTTTACATGCTCCTTTCTTTTTGGATGCAACTGAATGTGGTGATCTACTGCCTACAGCAGGCATCGAGTATGTTACTGGTGCTGAATCGAAGGCACAAACCGGCGAGCCTCATGCTGTTGATGGGGAAGCACTCCCAATGGATATGCAAGGCTTTACCTATTGTTTTGCAGTGGATTATATGCCGGATGAAGACCATACTATTGAAAAGCCGGAGCAATATGAATTTTGGCGTGATTATAAACCCGACTTTTGGCCGGATCATCTGCTAAGCCTTAGTGGTGTGAAACCCGCGACGATGGAGCCTGTGAGATATGAGATTTTTCCGGACACGGATAAATTTTCGTTGTTTAAATATCGGCAAATCCTCAATCCTTTGCACTTTAAAGAAGGAACCTTCCAAAGTCCGATATCACTCGTCAATTGGCCGCAGAACGACTATTGGTTAGGGTCAGTGATCGATGTTAGCGAGGAAGAACGAGATCGTCATCTGTATAACGCTAAGCAGCTTAGCCTCTCACTGCTCTATTGGTTACAGACCGAAGCACCGCGTCCAGACGGCAAACTGGGTTATCCCGGACTGCGGTTACGTCCTGATGTGGTGGGTACCGAGGACGGTTTAGCCAAGTACCCATACATACGTGAATCAAGACGTATTCAGGCAGAGTTTACGGTTTTGGAACAACATGTATCTACGGCCAGTCGGCCTAGTGGAAAGGCAGAGACTTTCTACGATTCCGTTGGCATTGGTTGTTATCGCATCGACCTGCATCCAAGTACAGCCGGTAAACCTTATATCGATATTTCTTCACTGCCGTTTCAGATTCCGCTCGGCAGTCTGATTCCGAAACGGGTAACCAATGTACTCGCCGCCAGCAAAAACATCGGCGTTACCCATATCACAAATGGTTGTTATAGGCTTCATCCGGTGGAATGGAATATTGGTGAAGCTGCTGGATACTGTGTTAGCTATTGTCTGGATCGAAACCTCAGTCCTACAGCCGTTCGAAATGATGAAACAGAACTGGCACAATTTCAGCAGAGACTGACTCAAGAGGGCATTGAACTGCAGTGGCCATCCATATATCCCGTCTAAGGTAAGCGATGTCTATGAATCAAGCAAGACAAAACAATAGAGGGGTGTCCTATAAGGTCTGCTGACCCAGGACACCCCTTTCCTCTGTTCAAACCAGGAGATAGTACAATAGACGCCGCCAAATTCCCGTTCGCTTGTAGCATCGCAGATTGATTCATTCACGGTCCTGAAGTGCCGCTGTAACACTAGGCCAGTTGATCTGAGAAGCATCAAACAGCATTAACCCATTAGTCGTATGAAGTCCAGCTTGAAATACTTCGCGCTGCATGACAGGTGTCTGTACATTCGTTAAGGCAATGCCCGTATACAGAGGTATTTCCCCGTTCGTTACGATATTACCGAGTGTAATGTACTTCTTGACCTCTTGACTGGTCGTCTGATAAGCACCAATCATCAGAAAATCTAAATACTCAATATAACCAGTGTCATAATACTCAGGTGTGTACACTGACTCATCTAACAGACCAAGCCGGGGATCAAAACGGAAGTTTGTACTGCCCCAGTTCACACCATTTAAATAGTATGTTTCATACCAGGACCCCACATAGGAGGAAACTTCAATTTTTCTACCACTTTCAGCTTCATAGGAATCGACGAGCTCTTTTACCTCACTGAAAAAGCTCTTGATCGTTCCTGCTCTGAATTCCCACCAATCTTGAATTAAAGGCCCTTTAATACGTACATTATCATCATAGTAGAAAATATCATTAGGCCATTGAACTAACTGCTTATTTCTCTTCAATAAGAACTGTTCAAACTTAATACGTGTTTCATCGCTGAAATCCGCCCCTTCGTTATCATAACGACCACGGTCATGGACGACTCCATCCACTTCATAATTCTTAATAACTTCTTCAAACATTTTCAGCTCGTACCGTCTGACCTCATCATTCGCAGGATTAACAAACGCGACCGCTCCCTGCTTAGCACTTTCGCGGAGTCGTTTGATTTCCCCCTTGTCTTCTGCAATATGAACACGCTCTTCCCAGTCCAGATGATCATTAAGCACAGCAAATTCCTGATGAACAATAGACCCTTCAGCAAAATCATTGATCGCTGCGTGAACTTTTAATCCGAGCGCATGTCCGTGTGTGATAAACTCTTGAAGCAGATCCAAGTTGGGACTCGCTCCGGCTTTTTGCGGCGCTTTAATCTCGCTAACATAAGGACGACCTGTTAGATCATTCTTTTTATACGAAACGTATCCTTCTACACCCTTCACAACGAACACAACGGATGTAATACCGCGCTTTTTTGCTTGTTCTAGAAGCTCTCGTACATGATTGCTGCTTTTGAAATTTTTCGCATTGGCTGCTTGATCAACCCATAAAATCACACCTTCGTGCGGGTTGAATTCGGGTCTATTAAAAACCACGATGCTGCGATTATCCTGCTCGATACCATATTTAAGTACAGTTACATCAATATAATTCGTCCCTGCTCGAAGTGAATAAGAATACGTAAAGGATCCATCGTCACCAAACGGAATTTCTATATCATTGACCATAAGTTTGATCGCCGCCGGATCCTCTATATTAACAATTCTCCCGGTTACGGACGTTTCACTTTCGGAGACAGTATACATCGGTGCATTATCCACTACTAACTTCGTTATAAGGTCACTGCCACTCATTAAATCTTTGACAGATACCACTTCTCCATTTCTACGGAGTTTAATAATATCACCTGTTCTGAATTGTTCAGCCAAAAACCGCTTAATATCATTCTCCGCATAACTGTTATCTTGCGCCATCAGTACATAACCGCCTTCTGGAATATCTAGGACTATAGGCCCCTTCCAGACTGGAGGCTTGCCATCGATAGAAGGATTTACCACCAATAAGATACGGTTATTCTCATCGACTTGAACGGCTACATTATTCTTAGGAATGGTCATAGATGCGGCGTAATCCCTTGTAAACAAAGCAAGGACATCTGAAATTCCAGTTATATCTTGATCCACGTAACTTAATCTCTTTCGTAATCCCTGAACACCGATCGTGATGTCGACTGGAGCAGCCTCAACTTCGATGTAATCTTCATTTCGTTCTGAATTGTCGTGCACCGCATTTAGTGGGACTGCAGATAGTTCAGTCTGTCCTACCAATAGGCGGTCTGTGCTCCGGAGATCCATTCTCAGTACACTCCCCTCTTTCAGTTAGTTGATTCATTTTGAAAAAAAAAGCAGCTGCACATGCAACTGCTTTTTCCAAGAAGCTTCATTGTTATTTAACGGTTTGATACCATTCATTCGCTGCCTTAACCATATCTGCTCCTCCCTCAGCTCTCCACTGCTCAAGGAATTTATCATAATTCTCAAGTGGTTCTGAACCTGTAATAAACTTAAGCACATTGTCATCTAGGAGAGTTCTGAGCTTCAATGTGTTTTTAGAAACTGCTTCAATCGGTGGTGCAGGTGACATTGGGTCGACTACAATAATACCTTCTGCATTTTTCTGGAATGTTTCGAAATACATTTGCAGCACTGGATCTTTACGAACACGAGCTTGCCAATAAGTCGGATACATCTCTTCGTCAACCCCGGTCAAGAAACTGCTACCGTTGCCCAGGTCATCATTGAATTTAGGCAAGATTGGATAGTACTTGCCATCTTTCACTTCATGATGGACACCTTCTTTTCCAATCGCGAGTTCTTTAAACGTTTCTGGCTCAAGCTTCGCATTCAAGAACTTCATTGCTTCTTCCTTATTCTTCGACGCTTTCGGAATGGCGATAAACCAGCTCGTATTGGCGTTAGCACCAACCACTGCTTTACCGTCCTTCCCTTTCAGATAAGGAATAATAGACACCTTAGCATCAGGGAAATTCTTCTCGAGTGCTGAGATCGTACTTCCAGCATTCCACCAAGCCAGCTTGTAAATAGCCGCTTTTCCACTTGCGAATTTCTCAATCGCTTTCGCCGCGGTATTAATAGGCATCTCAGTATCAAGCAAACCTTCAGTATAAAGCTTATTCATATAAGCTATAAATTCTTTCATTTCAGGAAGTTCAGCTTTATGAACGAGCTGGCCATCAACGTCCTTCCAATCCGTCAATATACCAAAGGTGGTGGCAATATCTCCATAGATTGAATCCTTACTTCCAGTGAGCGGGATAATATTTTTCTTCTCTTTAATTGTCTTAAGAACGGTATACAGTTCATCCGCGTTCGTTGGAGCCGCAAGTCCCAGCTCATCCAACCAATCTTGACGCACAACGAGCTCTTCACCTACAGCTATGCCTGATCCCACTTCAGGAAGTGCATATTTTTTCCCATCAATGGTCGCACTTCCCCAAGACGCAGGCTTTATCGCCTTATTAATATTACTCCCATGAGCTTCAAGCAACTCATCGATAGGCTCCAGTGCTCCAGCTGTGGCAAGACTATAAAATTGGGCGGAATTGAGTTTCATGACATCAAACTCTTCTTTATTCGCTACTAATAAATTCAATTTTTCATCAGCGTTCTCTGCGGGGAGCATTTCGTATTTGACATCATAACCTGTCTTCTCCGTAATTAATTGACTTGTGAATTCTTTACTCGGATCAAATACTCCGTATTGCATGATCATTCGTATTTGCGGCTTAACATCATCTTTTTTCACTTCACCCGCAGGCTCTTTTGTCGCGTTTTCCGGTGCTGGATCTGCCTTTGGTGTGGTGCCACCTCCACAACCCGAAATGGCTAAACTTAATCCTAATAGAACGGCAAGCATCGCTGATTTTTTTCTCATCTTATACCCTCCTCGATAAATGAATAAGTTCGCGAATAAACCACTACATAGCCGGAGCATCACCGCCTTTAAAAAGTGTTACGTCTTAGCCTTTAACAGAACCTACGAGTACACCCTTAACGAAATATTTCTGCAAGAAAGGATACACGAGCAGGATCGGCAAGGTGGCGAGAAGAATCGATGATGCCTGGATGGATTGTGGGGTTGTGTTAATCGCCGCATCCACGTTATTTTTCAGAAAATCACCGCTGGAAGATACGATTAACTCCTTCAAGTAGAGCTGCAATGGCTTCAACTCTGGATTCGTAATATAGATCATGGCGGCAAAGAAATCATTCCAGAACGCAACAGCAAAGAAAAGTCCAATGGTGGCCATCACCGGAAGAGATAGCGGCAGCATGATATGAATCAAGATTCGAATATTGCCTGCTCCGTCCAGCTTCGCGGATTCTTCAAGTGAATCAGGCAAACCTTCAAAGTGATTTTTGATAATAAGCATGTTAAACACATTAACCATCGCCGGTAAAAACAGTACCCCGAACGTATTGACCAGGTTCAAGTTTTGCATTAGCAAATAGGTAGGAATCAATCCGCCGCTGAATAGCATGGTAAATATGAACATTAGGAGGAACCACTTTCTCCCTCTAAGTCTAATTTTGGATAACGGATAAGCCGTTAGTGTTGTCAACGAAAGACTAAGAAGGGTACCAACGATCGTGAGGAGCACTGACGTTCTGAGCGACGATAGAAACATCGAGTCCTGCAGTACATATTTATAAGTTTCAAATTGGACCCCAACAGGTAGAAGCCCTACTCGGCCTGAGATGACCGCTTCCTCACTGCTCATTGATTTCGCAATCAAATTAACAAAAGGAATAAGTGTTGTGCATCCCATAATGATAAAAAAGCAGTAATTAAAGATGGCAAAGCACTTTTCACCGATAGAGGATTTGATCCCCCCTTGTGTCTCTGGTCTGCCTCTTTTCTGCAAGACATGATTGTGATTCATAACTTGGTCCCTCCTTCCTTACCAGATTCCGCGCTGCAGATACTTTTTGCTTAAAGAGTTGCCAACAATGACTAATGTAAAAGATATGATCGCTTCGAACAGCCCAACTGCCGTTGTAAAGCTATAATCCTGATTACCTAGCCCCTGTCTGTATACGTAAGTGCCTATAACATCCGAAACTTTATAAACAACCGGATTGTACATGACAAGAATCTGTTCGGTACCAGCTTCGAGTATGTTTCCAAGGCGCAGGATGAACATCAAAATGATAATCGGCGCAATGCCCGGGAGCGTAATATGCCAGAGTTGCTTCCATTTACCGGCTCCGTCAATCTTGGCAGCCTCATAAAGTACCGGATCGATCGTACTAAACGCAGCAAGATATACGATGGTGCTCCAGCCTGTTTCTTTCCATCCCGCGGAAGTAACTAGAACACTGCGGAACACGCTGTTGTCCAGAAAGAATGCTATGGGCTCGAGATTAAGGGAGACAAGCAATTTATTGACAAGCCCGCCATTCGTCGATAACAAATCAATAAACAACCCGCTTACGATAACCCATGACAAGAAGTGTGGAAGATAGATTACCGTCTGAATCGTTCGTTTAAAGATCATTTTCTTCATCTCATTGAGCATTAGAGCGATAACGATTGGTAGAGGAAATAGAATCAATATTTTGAGCAGACTGATAATAACCGTATTTTTGAAGACTAATGCAAAATCCGGTGAGGTAAATAACTTTTCGAAATGCTTCCACCCCACCCAGGGACTATCCGCAAATCCTGTAAATATATTGAAGTCTTTAAAAGCAATAACGATCCCGTACATCGGTGTATACTTAAACAACAAAATGAACAGAATCCCTGGTACAAGCAACAAATATAAGTCCCATTCCTTCCATATATCTGACCATAAGCGCGGCCAATATCCACCTCTAGAAGGCAGCTTATTTGTTCTAGACTTCATATACTTCCACCCTCTTTTCACTTGGAATGAGTTTGTTTGATACTTAAGATTTTAATTTTGAAAACGATTTCATAACAGGCGACAACCATTACTTTTTTTGGTAATTTGTGCACTTTCCAATCCAAACTATAAAAAAAAGACACCCATATGATCTGCTAACAGACCAGCTTGGATGTCCTTCTTCTCATTTTTACAACTCAAATCATCATTACGATTTAAATTCTCCGGGATTCACGCCCCAATATTTACGAAACACCTTTGTAAAATAACTGACATCACGATACCCGACCAAACGGGCCGCATCATACACCTTATTGCCTTCCTGTAAAACCTGCTTAGCTCTTTCCATCTTCTGCTCCAATACGTAAGTAGAAAAAGCTATCCCCATCTCTTGCTTAAACAACCTGCTGAGGTAAGAGGAATTCACATATAGGCGATCCGCTACCGTATGCAGTGTAATTTCTTGATCAATCTCTTGATCAATAAGGGACAAAATCTCTTTTACCACCTGGTGGCTTGTTGATTTGCGCTGTTTCCTCATATAAGTCGTAATATTGTGAACCGTTCTCATCAGCCATGACCAGGTTACCATTTTAGTATTCAAAAGCTTGATATTTTGAAAATAAATAAAGTCCTCCTCCACAACATGCCTGATCTTCCAGCCTTGCTTCAAAATAATTCGAGTGAACAAACTGTTCATGTACAACACGCTTTCATGGAAATCCTCAGATGATTCAGACTGCGAAAATCCCTCTTCCCATAATTGGGTTAAGACACTCATCGCACGGTCCTCATCGGCTGTTTCAAGCGCAATCTCAAACTGCTTCTCCAGCTGTGATAAACCTGACATATCTAATCCATCGGTACTTGGTGTTTCCCGGTAAGGAATAGCAATATCATGACCATATACAACCCGATCCTGCAATGCTCGAACGGCTTGTGAATACATGTGACTCATATCAGAAATCCCGCCTGCTCCAGCACTAATGCCCGCGCTTGCTGTCAACTTCAATATCTCCTTTGTCTGAGACAACAGCTTTACGACGGTACTGTTAATATGTATCATAAATTCCTTAGAGTCTCGAAGAGGTTCCGCCATAAAAACAAGTAACAAATCATGCTCCGGATCCGCACATACTTTGCAAAAAGATGGAGACATAAATTCGTTAGCCAAGCATTGAATTGTAAATTGGAGCAACTCTGAATCCGCAGCTCCGAATCTTGTATCTTCATCAGATATCGGATCTAGGCTTACAACTACGACCGCGAGCTGCGCATCTTCTTCAATGTCGATGTATAGTTCTCTGCACTTGGCCAACACTTCATGGTTCGTATACCTTCCGCGCACCCAATTCATCATAAAATTGTTCTGCAAATTCGGAAGGTTATCCTTCCATTTACGTTCCAGTTCAGACGTCATTCTCCACTGCTCAAGATCACGACGAAGCTGATCTCTCGCTTCCAAAACCGCGTTCAATATGTCCATCTCTCCCGCTGGTTTAAGCAAATATTTCGACACTCCGTACTCCATGGCGTCCTGAGCAAACTCAAAATTATCATGCCCGCTCAAAATGATCGTCTTTATTAAGGATCTCCCAGACTGAAGCTCATTAAGCTTCCTAATGAGTGTCAATCCATCCATCTCCGGCATTTGTACATCGACCAGCATCATGTCGGGCATTTTACGTTCCGCAAGTTGCAGTGCCTCCACCCCATTGGATGCCAGTCCTACAATTTCGATCCCATGATCATCCCAGGGGATATTGTAAGCTAGCGAATTACGCAGGCGAGGCTCATCTTCTACAATCATCAAATTCATAGAGATTCTCCTTCCATCATTTCATGCAGCAATCAAGCGGAATTGTAATCGTAACTATGGTTCCCGTTCCCGGCGTACTGTCGATCGTGATATCAGATTCGTCCCCATAATATAGTCTCATTCTTGTAAATACATTGCGCAGTCCAAAGAGATCCCTAACATTTTCTTCATCTTGTGAAAGAGATGGAAAGCTTCGTAATCCCATCCGATTAAGCTCATCCTGAATATATCTTAATCGATCTTCTTCCATTCCCTGACCGTTATCTTGGACACTGATAACCACATATTTCTGCTGAACAATCCTGCTGGATATGATAAGTTTACCGTCTGAGGATTTCCCCTCCATACCGTGTATGATTGCATTTTCCACTAAAGGTTGAAGCAGTAATTTTAGAATGGGAACCCCTTTACTTTCCTCTTCAATTTGATACTCCACCGTAAAGCTATCCAGAAAGCGTAGCTGCTGAATCCGAATGTAATAATGAAGGTGCATCACACTTTCCTCAATGGAAAACACTTCTCTACCTTTATTCAGACTTAGGCGAAAGAACTTCGACAGATTCATGACCATCTCGCTGATCTCTTCCGCCTCATAGTTCTTCGCCGTCCAATATATCGAATCAAGCGTATTATAAAGAAAGTGCGGATTAATCTGAGATTGCAAAAATTTCAGCTCTGTTGTTGTCAAACGAAGCTGCTGCTCATAATGGTCTTCAATTAAATGCTTCTGAACAGAGACCATTCTGTTAAAAGACTGAATAAGAAAGCCGAATTCATCCTTTCTTTTATTTTCGATATGTACGTTCATTTCGCCATGACTCAGCCTCTTCATTCCTTTGGATAATTTGAGGACGGGAGAAGCAATCCCACTGTATACAACCCATGAAATAATCATGGCAAGTACAATACTGATCCCGATAATCGTAAAAGTATATAACCGAAGCTGATCATTTTTTTCGTACAACTCATTTTTCGGTTGAACCAAGGCAAGCTTCCACGAAGAGTAATCCGAATCTTTCGTTACTTCCATTTCATAATCAGATAATCCATCTCCTACATCGTCTTTCCCTGTTTCAATGATGACCTCTCCCTTCTCATTCATCAGCGATACTCTACTGTTATCAGAAGGAAGGAGAGTTTTGAGAATATTCAGCAGTTTACTCTTATTGAAACTTACGATCAATAAATTGGACTGTCGTTCCGGATTATATAAATCCATCGCACGAATTAAAGAAATGGTGTCGGTTCTCGTCATTTTCCCGAAAGATAACCCATCAGCTACAGGATAATCAGACATAATATAGGAAATGCCCGTACCATTACTTCTAGCTGATTCAACCAGCCATGCCTGCTGCGGTTCGGAAGTTAGTTTTCGTCCGCCAAAATTAGTTGAGACGAACATATTAGAAGCTTGATGATATATCGAGATTTGAGATACAAATCGATTAACGGAAACTGAGTTCGTTAGCTGCTCCAAAATGTTCGAGAAATCCATGATCGAGTCCGTTGAGAAACCTGAACTGTTTTTGTTAAGCAGCTCATTCATCCCGGGATCTGCAGCGATCAACGTTGAAATCTCCTCTACATTTTGTAGTGCCAGATCAAAGTGGTTCAGTGCGGATGCAAGTGCTAATTCCGTCCTCTCCACCGCTTGTTCATACAAAATATCACGTGATCTTTCAACGGCAAACAAGCTGACGATCACAAGAGGGAGAAGAATAAGCAGGAAGTACCCCGTTAATCTGGTTTGAATATTTTGTGAGAATCGTTCCGTAACCCTGCGCACCAGATTATTCATTTCATCTCTCCCCCAAGAAGGCCGGTGTCATTTTTAGAGACGTACCATTCATTCACTTCCTTCGTGATCTCGTCCCCACCCTCTTGTTTCCAGCGCTCTACATAACGATCAAAGGCATCAACAGGCTCAATACCCATAATAATTTTGGTAAAAATGTCATTTAGGCTGTCCAGCTTCTTGTTGTACTTATTCATCGCTGGGGTAGGTACTCCGTAGAATTGATTTTTAATTACATTTTTCTTAATCATCTCTAAATTGTCATACAAATGAAAATCTCCGAGTGAATCGAGTCTTTCCTTGGACACAAGAGGATCCGGCACATCCACCAGAGATTGATAGATACCTCGGTATAAATGTGTGTCATGCATTTCAAAGTCTGTAATCATCTTACCGTTCTCCCATTTCCAGATTTCATTTTCGAAGCCCAATTTCAAATTTCTATAGTCACTCGCAATGAAATCAAGCAATTGGATCACAGATTTAGCATGTTCAGAGCCTGCTGGAATTACGTTGTAGCCGCGAATAATGTCTTTATCATAGACCCCCTTTAGTCCAGCCGGTCCTGTCGGATACTCCAAGGCGACCCAGCGTGCATTCGGATCCTTCTTCATATTGTCGGCTATAGGCCCGCGGGTGTCATACCAGGTCGCAGAGAATAGCCCCACCCTTCCATTTTCAATTTTCTCATATAAGTTATTTTGCAAATTTAAGGGGAATTCCCGATCTAATAAGCCTTCCTTATACAAACGGGCAAGATAAGCAAGTGCTTCTTTCGTCTCAGGTAGAATCCTTCCATTCACAAGCTTCCCGTCACGCTCAAACCAAGCATCCAGTTGTATACCGAAAGCCCCGAAGAACGGCGCCGACCTCCCTAGATTTGATGTAAACGTTAAACCAACAGTATCATCTAGACCATTGCCATCTGGATCATCCTCGGTGAACGCCCGGATCACCTCGTAGTACTCATCCAGCGTAACAGGATTCTTGAGGCCGAGTCGGTCAAGCCAATCTTTTCTCGCATACATAAGCTCTACACCACTAACCTCATTGAGGCTTGGGATCGCATATATTTTCCCGCCGTACCGCACTCTGTCCCATGCCTCTGCTGGAATTTTCTCCTTCAGATTAGGACCATACTTCTCTATCAAATCATCGAGCGGCATAAACGCTCCTTCTTTCGTATAATTACTGAACCAGACAGGCTCATAAGCATGCAGCATATCCGGTAAGTTCCCCGAAGACATAATCACATCAAGCTTTTCATCATACACTTCAGGCGGCGGTGTTGAGACCTGTATATCAATCCCGATACTCTCCTCAATATAATTTAGGTAACGATTGTCGTTCTCGTCCATTCCTGAAGGAAACGTCATACCTAGATTCGATATGACAATACTTATGTTATCGGCATACAGCTTGGTACTAGTCTTCTTACTACTAACTTGATTTTTAATATAGCCGCACCCTGAAGAAATCAAGAAAGCGATTACAAAAATAACAAAAAACACACGTGTTTTTCTCTTTCCCTTCATAGGCACAATCACTCCCTCCATTGTTAAACACCATTATAATCTTTTATTTTTTAATAACATAGAGTACAAAATCTTATTTGTTCAAAATATTGTGGATCAAAGCACGAAAAAAAAGCCGCATATTAGTTATACATAATATGCGGCCCCTATTTACTTTCATTATCTACTCGTCCTTCTTGCTCTGCCCATCTGAAACATGGTCAATCGTCCTATTAGGATCGGAATTACTACTCTCTTCAATAACTTGGATTGATTCGTGTTCTATTTCAAAAGTATATCCGCACTTCGAGCAAAACCTATCATTGATAGACACTTGATTCCCGCACGATTTGCAGGTTTTTACATCTGTGAGATTTTTAATTAACTGTAGGTTTTGTTCGATCTCCCATTTTAGCTGAACAATATGGTTGATCTGAGGTTCCAGCTGCTCCTTCGTAAGCGGCCAGTCTCCTTTTTCAGCTGAATCGAAAACAAGCTTGCCGATTTCTTGATACTGCTGTTCTATCTCATTCTTCTTGCTGGTATTTTGCAATTTTATTCGATTGATCTCCACCAGCGTTTTGGCTTTGCTTCCTGCCTCGGCAACCCCAGCCTTAAATTTATCCATAAAACTCATGGAATCACTCCTTTCCCCCGTAAGCATCTACTTCAGTTCTATTACGTCAAAACAGGGTATCCGTTTCACCTTTAAACCGCTAAATTCATGATTCATACATCTCCAACTGGTTTATTCGTTACATATAACGACCAGCTTTGTGCCAAAATATAGCCGGAAAGGACTGAGCATATCATGAGTGAAAACAAACCTAAATTTGACGGCCGATTTCCAGGAGTTGACCCGATTCCAGAACCAGACCATCCGGATCAAGCAGCCACAGATATGCTGGACGATGTGGTCACAGGCATTTTGGAAAACAAGGACGAAGAAGAATTGAAGAACTCAGACAAGTCATCCGAAGGGCAATAATCTCCACGGCCATTAATGAATGTCCTAACCCTTCATAGGTACGAAAACGAAAATAACATTTAGACAGCGATTCTCAGATTATTTGGGAATCGCTGTTTTATATTTGAATTAATTCGCTCGTTTGCCACAAAGTTATTGATCTTATTTAGAGATCAATTCCATTATATGATATGATGAAGTTAATCAGTTTTACAGTAGGGTGATCCCCTTATGTCATCGTCTCCATTTCTGACATTCAGAAAGGAGGAGTGGGTACTAGTGCCTAATCCTAATCAATCGTTACCCCATCTGGACGAAACACATAAGCCTTCTACAAATCCTCAACGGAGACCCTTGTTAATGGTGATTCTCGGGAGCTTAATCGCATCTTTTGGTCTAGATATGTTTTTGGTACCCAACGGCTTTATTGCTGGAGGAGTTACTGGCATTTCTGCATTAGCCTCACAGATAACTGGTCTACACACTGGCATGTTTCTCTTTATGCTTAATATGCCCTTGGTTATTTTTATGTTCCGACAACCGAACCGCCATCCAGCTATGAGAGCCGCAGCTGCACTTACTGTATTCTCATTCTGCTCCCTACTTCTACACCCTCTTCCTCCACTGATTGAAGGAGGAGCCGCAGCAGCCGCACTTGGCGGAATCTTTCTTGGGCTTGGCATCGGTATCTGTATTCAACACGGTGCTGTCCTTGATATGCTAGTCCACTTCACTAAACTACCACCTTCAGTTATGGTAATCATTAATAAATTTAACCTATCTCATTCCCGTATTGTTATCAATGTTGTCATCCTATCCATAGCAGGCTTGCTCCTAGGTTTGGAACAAGCAATGTATTCTGCAGTTGCCTGTTTGCTTGCTCTAGAAGCGGCTCACTTAGCTACCACAGGTTTTTCTTTAAAGCGAGAAGTCATCATTCGTAGCTTTCATTCGCAAGACATAGAGAATCAAATATTCAAACAGCTTGCAAGAACGAAGGTCCAACAATCTGAGCACCTGCTGTATCACATTCATCTGTTGGAATTGATCCGATTGAAAACAATCGTGAAGATCATAGATCCAGATGCCTCTATCGTCATCTCTCCAATTTCACGCAAATAAATAGAAAGGACTGTCCCTTATTTCATCGTAATGAAAAGGGTGCAGTCCTTTTTTGAGATTACAATGCTTTTAATAATGCCTACTCGCCGCTGCAATAGGCTATCACATCTCAAAACTGCTCATACATATGTGTCGGGACTATATCTGGGTAATCCGTAATGATTCCATTCACTTTAGCATTCAGTAATGGTGGAATATCAAGTAGATGTCTTACATCCCACACAAACACCTTCATACCTGCATCCTGAATCATTCGAACATGCGCTTCGGTTACCACATGACGAGAGATACTTAAATATTGTACAAACTCGGCGAACTCACTTAATCGTCCATTCTTCAGCTCGGATGATCTGGATATCAGGACAGATAGCGGTATTTCCGGTAAAATCTCATGAAATTTCCGAAGTGATTGGACATCAAAAGACTGAATAATAATCCCATTTATAGCCCAGGATTGATCTCGTACATATTTATGTATAAGTTCAGCCGTTTTTTGTTCAATTCCAGGATTAACTGCTGATGTTTTCAGCTCAATTAACAAAGGGATTTTCCCACCAAATCTCTGAAGTACATCATCCAGTGTCGGGATTTGTTGTGTACGAAATTTGGAACTGTACCATGAACCTGCATCCAACTGTTTAAGCTGATTCAATGTCATATTCTGAACATGCCCCTTACCGCTGCTTGTTCGATTCACTTTAGTATCATGAATAACGACAACTTGTCCATCGCTACTAAGTTGAACATCTAGTTCAATCATATCTGCCCCCATATGATAAGCTTGTTCGAATGCAGCCATCGTATTTTCCGGTGCGTATCCAGATGCACCACGATGGGCGATTCGAAGAACGTCAACATTTGCTGCTGATATCCAGTCATTTATAACCCATTGTTCCAAAGAACTGTATGTGCCGCCTATAATTAGACCCAAAGTTACAACGACAGCCATAACAAAGCGCCACCCTAATCTCAATAATACTCATCCCTTCCGTGAGCGGGATCCTCCCCATCCAACTGATGTTTGTCTCTAATAAGTTTCCCCCGAAACTTGTCATTTCATAAAACGTAAAAATCAAAATGATATTAGTCATTTGTTTAGAAAAAAAGAAATATAGGTTTATTTTCTCCCAAATGCTTGTAGTTTGAACCAAAATGGAGTAACTTGAACATATATGAACGTCATTTGTTCATGACTACATGGTGAAGGAGATTAAAATAATATGGAACGACGTTATGCTTCGCATCCCAATGAGGTCAAACAATTCGACACAGAGCGGCTACGTAAGGAATTTCATATCCCTACTCTGTTTACTCCAGATAAGCTGGAACTGGTACTCACCCACGAAGATCGATTCATCGTTGGAGGCGCTGCTCCTGTTAACGAGGAAGTTAAACTGGAGATAGATTTGAAAGAAATCGGCGTTACCTACTTTCTAGAGCGTAGAGAGCTTGGAATCATCAACGTTGGAGGACAAGGATCAGTTATTGCGGACGGAGTGGAATACTTACTCGGCCATAAAGAATGCCTGTACGTGAGTATGGGTACACGAGAAGTTATTTTCAAAAGTACCGATGCACAGCAACCTGCAAAATTTTATTTGAATTCAGCACCGGCTCACAAAGAGTTTCCGACATCAAAGGCAACCTTGGAAGAAGTAGATTCCAGTGCACTTGGCGATATTAAAAATTCAAATGATCGTGTCATTTATCGATTTATCCACCAGAATGGTATCCAAAGCGCACAGCTTGTCATGGGAATGACGTTGCTGAAAACCGGGAACATGTGGAATACTATGCCTGCACACACACATCCGCGTCGAATGGAAGCTTATATGTATTTCGATCTGCCAGAGGATGCTGTTGTGTTCCATTTAATGGGACAGCCTTCAGAAACACGCCACATTGTGATGAGAAACGAGCAGGCGGTTATTTCTCCAAGTTGGTCCATCCACAGCGGTGTAGGAACGAGCAACTATACCTTTATCTGGGGCATGGCAGGCGATAATAAAAGATACGACGATATGGACCCAGTATCCATGCATGACTTAAAATAAAAGCAATCCAACAAACGGAAGAGATGAAATAAATGAACCCTATAAGACGATACGAAAACATCATGGAGCTGTTGCTTACACATAAGGAAGTTACGGTAGCGGAACTCAGCGACAAGCTTCAGGTTACTGGAAAGACAATCCGCGAGGATCTGACGAAACTGGAGGAACAAGGACTGATTGTCCGAATTCATGGAGGGGCTATGCTTGCCCAAAAAGATCAATTCGGCATTCTTCCTTCGAAAGAACCGCTAACGAAACACGCCGGAGAAAAGAACGAGATTGCCAAACTGGCACTACTTCACATTCATCCCGATGATATAATCGCGCTGGACGGAGGCAGCACTACTCTTGAAATTGCACGTTTGCTTCCAAATGAGCCGTTAACAGTCATAACAAACGATGTGTATATCATCAGTGAGCTGGCTGCTAAAAATCATATCCGCCTTGTTGTTCCTGGAGGGTATCGAGTCCGGAATATGCTTGCAGGGCCTGAAGCAGTGGAGTATGTGAGACAATTAAATATCCAGAAAGCTTTCGTTTCAGCAACCGGGGTTCATTTAGAACATGGTCTGTCTATCTATACCGGAGATCTAATCGATTTCAAAAAAGCACTTGTCAGTACTTCACGTGAAGTGTTTGCAGTAGCTCATCATCATAAATTCGGTCAAACTGCACTGCGGACATTTGCCGCACTCGATGAGCTGACTGCAATCATTACGGATCGGGGACTATCTAAAGAGACAGCGGAGCTCTTCCATAATGCAGATATAACTATTGAAATGCCCCGCTAATTTATAATTGATCATAATCATATAAATATGAGAGGTGTTGTCTACGATGAACAGCTTTGATCTAACAGGGAAAACGGCATTGGTTACCGGGGCAGCCCGCGGACTTGGTCAAGGTATTGCTAAAGCTTTGGCAGCAGCAGGTGCGGATATCGTCTCCGTCTCCTTCAGCACAAGTAAAGACACCGCACAGAGCGTCCGAGATCTTGGCAGACAAGCATCTGAAATTATTGTTGATTTAAGCGATCATTCCAAGCTTCAAGAAACCTTCGATCAAGCCTTAGCATTAACTGGTCATATTGATATTCTCGTCAATAATGCTGGGATCATTCGGAGAACACCAGCAAAAGATCATAGTGCTCAGGATTGGTTTGATGTAATTGATCTCAATCTGAATAGTGTATACCTTCTGTCTCAGATTGCCGGACGTCATATGCTTGAAAGACGTAGCGGAAAAATAATCAATATTTGCTCTATGCTCTCTTATCAAGGTGGCATCAACGTCCCTGGATATACCGCTAGTAAGCATGGTGTTGCTGGATTAACGAAGGCATTCGCCAATGAATGGGCTGACAGCGGTGTTCAAGTAAACGGTATTGCTCCTGGTTACATCGAGACAGATAACACAGAACAAATACGCCAAGATCCTGCTCGAAAGCAGTCTATAACAGAACGAATTCCCGCTGGACGCTGGGGTACACCTGAGGATATTGGAGGTCCTGCTGTATTTCTAGCTTCTTCCGCTGCAGACTACATAAACGGTCATGTTCTTTGTGTTGATGGAGGCTGGATGGGAAGATAGTATTATAAAACGAAATTTCTAGCCAATATAAAAAAGCCCTCCGTTTGTACGGAAGGCTTTTTATTCATATTATTCTTGATCTTCTGTTTCATTAGCTTCTTTATCGGTCTCTTCATCCACAGTATCTGTTTCAGCAGCTTCTACTGCACGTGGTATGATAACAGATGCCAAAACTTCTTCACCTGTAGCATGTAATGTAATCTCCGTTGGAAGCTTGATATCTGCGACCGTAAGCTTGTCACCAACCTCCAGCTCAGAAACATCTATTTCAATCGTTGTAGGAAGATCACCAGGCAACCCTTCAACTTCAAGTTCTGTTTCTTGAATTTGCAAAATCCCGCCTGTTTTCGTGCCTTTTGCCGTTCCTTGATAATCTAGTGCAATCTTAACACGTACAGATTTATTCATAGATATATGCAGGAAATCGACATGCACTACATTTCCATCCCGTTTCTGAATATCTTTAATCAGTACAGGAACGGAGTCCGAACCCTGAATTTGCAAATCAAAAACCTCGGAGCGTCCCGTGTGAAGCAGCTTAGTTGTTTCCTTTAAATTAACGGATACCGGAATACTTTCAGTGTCCGAGCCGTATACAACTGCGGGAATCCCACCGTTTTGTCGTATTCTTCGGCGGGAAGCTCGTGTGAATTCGTTGCGAATATCTGCATTTAGTTGAACGTTGTTTCCTTTTGACGTCATAATTAACATCCTCCTTCTACGAAACAAAGTCTATCTACTTTTACCCTAATTCATTGGTTGCTAATCAATTTAATATTTTCGCAATCTGTTTAATCTCTACTAAGTAGGGTAATTATAATTACCCCCCTCTCTAATAAATATATAAATAGAGCCTGCCGATTTTATCGGCAGGCTCTATTTTGTATTAACTAGCCATATCAGAATGTGAGCGCCACTCACCACTTCCACTGATCACTTTGATCTTGAGCTGTTTCTCGCCGGGCGGCAATATAATGAAACGATCTTGCTCCCACTCTCTAGCCTCCCATTCGTTTAATCGAACAATACAACCAATCCGTTTCATGTCAGCTTCAGTGTAAATAACTGCTGTAACTCTACCATCCTCTTTTTGCGTAAAATCAATCTGCCCATCCTTAATACCAGTTCCCCATACCCATAAGTTCCAGCCATCATAATTTTGATCTTCGCGTTCATATTCCAATTCGATCTTCACTACATTTCTCTTCGGACGCTGCTTATCAGCCCGCAGCACCATTATGGATAAACCCGGAACGTTGATCTCCGAAGTATCTACAATCATAAGTGTTTCTATTCCAGCCATTCTATCATTCACTACGACATTCCAACCATAGGGTGATGCAGGTAGATCCATGATCGATTCATGGTAGCTACCGTTAACAATAACAACAATATCACTCCAAACATCTTCATTAGCGTGGTTATTCAAACGATAAGCTATTAACTGATCTCCGCAGCGAATAATTTCCATATGCTCTTCTATTTGAGCACGATTATTCATTCTAAACGCCGGATGCAAGCGTCTCAATTGGAGCAATCCTTTATAATACTGAAAGACTGGTAGAAATCTTCCTTTATTCTCCCAACGAATCCCGTTAATAGCATCGCCGCTCCGGTAACTGTTATGATCACCATACTTACTTCTAAGCAGCTCATCACCCGCATGAATTAGAGGAATACCTTGCGATAATAACACGATACCATTCGCAAGAAGCGATCTTCTCACAGGTTCGGATTCCATCACTTCATCTTCAGAAACCGCAAAGTATGGCTGGCAATTAGACAATTCTTCTAAAAGATCTCCTCCACTGACAGGGGATCCATTATTCAGATGCATCAATCCTGCTTGTTGACCCATTCCTAACGAAGTAAGCACTTTATCCCACAGGTTCAAATTATCGTGTACTGTTACATAGTTGACGGTCTCAGAGGCATGTTCTGCAAAATCGTGAATCGAGCCCATCATCCCCTCTGCTATAGCGCCTTCACACCATATTTCTCCCGTAGCAAACCCCTTACCGCCTCCATCGTTATCCCCTTTTATCGCATGACGGAAATGATCGTTAAATACAGCAAATCCTTTTCCCCGCTGTGTTCCTTTCACGGTCTTGTTGTGCAACGGACTATCTCCACCTGTCCAAGGCTCACCGTATATTAATATCTTCGGATCTACTTCACTCCGCAGCTCGTCTACAATTTCATAAATCGTGGTTGTATCCATCAATGCCATTAGGTCAAATCTGAAACCATCAATATGATATTCCTCAGCCCAATATCGAAGAGAATCCTTAATAAATTTCCGTACCATTGACTTTTCCGTTGCCAATTCATTTCCAACACCGGAACCATTAGACAATTCACCATTTCCGTTTCTGCGATAGAAATAGCCTGGAACAACCGGTTCGAACGGTCCATCATCCACCGTATAAGTGTGGTTATAGACGACATCCATAATTACTCTAATACCCTTCTTATGAAGCGCATGTATCATTTCTTTACACTCAAGAATTCGAATCTCCGGTTTCGTCGGATCGGTTGCATAGGAACCTTCTGGCACATTGTAATTTTGCGGATCATATCCCCAGTTGTATGCTTGTTCGTTATCCATCTCATTGACCGTTTTAAAATCAAATATAGGCAACAAATGCACATGGGTTACACCTAATTCAGCCAAATGATCAATGCCTAAACTGTTTCCGTTTTCATCTTTAAGCCCAGTTTCCGTAAAAGCTTTGTATTTCCCCTTATACTTCATTCCAGAATCAGATGAAATAGAGAAATCACGTACATGAAGCTCATACAATACGGCATCTGTAGGCTGAATGAATGGTGGTCGCTCATCCCGATCCCAATCTTGTGGATTGCAGGCCTCCGGATCAACGATAGCTCCACGACAACCATTTACAGACACAGCTGTTGCATAAGGATCTATGGCATAACGATATTCGCCGGCTTCATGTTCAATTTTGTACATATAATATTTATTGTTTGTATTCTCGGTGACCGTGATCCTCCATAATCCGTCGTCTTCACGATTCATTTGGATCTCATAACCACCATCATGATTCGTGACGAACCCTCGCTCATCATATGTTCCTGCATCCTCATACAGTACAAGGAATACTGAAGACGCTGTTGGAGCCCATAAGCTGAATACACTTCGGTCTTTACTATAGGTTACTCCTAATTTCATATTCTTAATATTGTTGATCGTGTCCATATTCATCATTATCACCGTCACTTTTAAAATGGATTCATTTAATAGTATTGGCGCCTGATTCATAAGACAGACCTCTCGGGCTGATAAATCGCCTATACTTTCAGTATATGCTTGTTGGCGCCAGTCGGTATGGGTGTGTACACTACTAATATCGGAATATTAGAGGAGATACATAATCATTAATCATAATAAATCTGGTTATAAACACCCATATAAAAATAAAAAGAGCACCCGTCTATAATAGACGGATGCTCTGAAAAATACGCTTCATAACTTGTCCGAAACTTGAAATATTAACTAGCCTAGTATTACTCGGCAGTTGCTTTATTCACCAGCTCAACAACTTCCTCTGCTGTGCGCATATCAAGCGCTTTTGCAGCCAGTTCCTGCATATCCGCACGGGACAAGCGAGAGATTTGGCTACGAGCAGGAAGGATTGAAGTGGCACTCATACTAAATTCATCGAGACCGAGACCAAGCAGAAGAGGAATCGCAGTTGTATCGCCTGCCATCTCACCACACATACCTGCCCAACGGCCTTCACGATGAGCAGCGTCAATAACCATTTTTACTAAACGAAGAATAGCCGGATTGTATGGCTGATACAGATAAGATACCCGTTCATTCATACGGTCAGCAGCCATCGTATACTGAATCAGATCGTTGGTTCCGATACTGAAGAAGTCTACTTCTTTCGCGAACTGGTCAGCCATCACAGCTGTTGATGGAATCTCCACCATAATACCAAGCTGAATGTTCTCCGATACGGCTGTTCCTTCAGCAATTAACTTCGCTTTCTCTTCTTCAAGAAGCGCCTTAGCTTCACGGAATTCACCTAGCGTAGCGATCATCGGGAACATGATTCGCAAGTTGCCATGAACACTTGCACGAAGCAACGCACGAAGCTGAGTTCTGAAAATGTCTTGACGCTCCAGACAGAGACGAACCGCACGGAATCCAAGGAACGGATTCATCTCCTTAGGTAAATCAAGGTAAGGCAACTCTTTGTCGCCGCCGATATCAAGCGTACGTACTACAACTGGTTTACCTTCCATTTTCTCAAGTACAGTTTTGTACGCATTATACTGAACCTCTTCAGATGGAAGTTTATCACGATCCATGTACAAGAACTCTGTACGGTAAAGGCCAACGCCTTCTCCGCCATTATCCAGTACACCTGCCACATCGTTCGGTGTGCCGATATTAGCAGCCAGTTCCACATGAACTCCATCTTTCGAAACTGTCGGTTCACTGCGCAGCTTTCTCCATTCCTCAACCTGCTTAGCATACGCTTCCTGCTTCGCTTTGTATTCCGCTACGATCTCTTCGGAAGGATTGATCAGTACATTACCTTCCAGACCATCCACGATAACAAGGTCGCCTGCTTTTACTAAGGAAAGAACATTCTTCGTTCCCACTACGGCAGGAATTTCAAGAGAGCGTGCCATGATCGCTGAATGTGAAGTACGTCCACCAATATTTGTTGTGAAGCCTTTAACATAAGTGCGATTCAATTGTGCTGTATCTGACGGAGTCAAATCTTCAGCAATAACAATTACCTCTTCACTGATTTCTGATGGACTTACATGATTCAAACCAAGAAGATGCTTAAGAATTCGTTTCGTTACATCACGCATATCTGCTGCTCTTTCTTGCAGATATGCACTCTTCATTGTCTCAAACATCTGAATAAATTGTGTTGCTGTTTCGTTTAGAGCATACTCAGCGGTTACCGATTCAGCGGCGATTTTGTCCTTCACAGGACTAATCAGCTCAGGATCTTCAAGGATCAAAAGGTGAGATTCGAAAATCTCAGCCTTTTTCTCCCCCATCTCCTGCCGTGTGCGCTCCTTGATTGCTTCCAGTTCTGCTTTGGATTGATCAAGTGCTGCATCCAGTTTGGAGATTTCACGATTCACATCATCAGTCTGCTGATAAGTAACCGTATAATCAGGATGCTCTAAGGTAAATGCACGCGCAATGGCAATACCCGCCGATGCCGCGATTCCCTTAATGTTATTCATTGATTTCTCCCAGCCCTTCGTTAATCATCACTTCAGAAAGTGCAGTAAGTGCCTCGTTTTCACTTGCTCCTTCCGAGATCAGTGTAAGTGTATCACCTTGTTCCAATCCCAAAGATAGAACACCCAGGATGGATTTCAAAGTAACTTTTTTACCATTTGCTTCTGCGAAAGACTCTGTATCTTTAAATTTATTAGCTGTGTTCACCAATGCTGTTGCTGGACGTGCGTGGATTCCATCTTCGTCGATAATTCTGAATGTTTTTTGCATGTTTATCATCCTCTTTCTTCTTTTTAATAAAATTACCCAATTTATTTAATTGTAATAATATTGGGTTCTCCCGCTTTAACAACACCCGTTTTATTCAGCTTCACCGAAACTCCCTCAGGTAGATTCGAGAAGATGACTGGAGAAATTATGGATTTCGCATGCTCCTTCACATACTCAAGATCCACCTCCATAATCGGCTGGCCGGCTGACACAAGGTCTCCCTCGTTAACAAGAACTTTAAATCCTTGTCCCTTTAACTTAACAGTATTGACACCTATATGAACAAGCACTTCTTTTCCGCCATCCGACATAATGCCGATCGCGTGTTTGCTTGGGAAGACATTAAATACTTTACCGTATACTGGGGAGGCAATTTTTCCGTCATGCGGCAGAACCGCAAATCCGTCACCTGTCATTCGCTCCGCGAACACCGGATCCGGTACATTCGAAATATCCATCAGTTCTCCGTTTACTGGAGAGACGATATCTTCAAGGATAACAGCATCACCATCTTGTGCCGCCTGTTGCTCTACAACTGCCGGCTCCTCGATCGCGGTTTCCTTAGAAGGTTCCGAATTAGACGGAGTAGGCGTTTTACCCGAAATAATATCCTGAATCTGTGATTTAATGGTATCGGATCGGGTACCAAAAATCGCTTGGATATTGTTCCCCACCTCTAGTACTCCAGAAGCACCAAGTTGTTTTAAACGAGCTTTATCCACATTATTCTTATCCTTAACCTCAACCCGGAGACGTGTAATACAAGCATCTAGATGCGCAATGTTTGTCTGTCCACCAAGTGCAGTCAAGATGTTAAATGGAAGCTCATTCTTGCTATTTCCTCCTGAATTTGAGCTTTCCTCATTCTCAGTCGGCTCTTCACGTCCTGGAGTTCTAAGATTGAACTTACGAATAATAAATCGGAATCCGAAGTAGTAAATTACCGCCATTATCAAACCGACAATGATGACATTCCACCATGGGGTCCGATTCGGAATTACACCAAAGATCACATAGTCAATCAAACCACCGGAGAACGTCATACCAATCTTTGTACCCAAAATGTGCATGGTCATGAAAGAAAGACCCGCAAACACCGCATGAACCGCAAACAGAAGCGGTGCAACAAAGAGGAATGAGAATTCAAGCGGCTCTGTAATCCCTGTCAAGAAAGAGGTAAGAGCTGCTGAGCCCATAATACCGGCAATAAGTTTCTTATTCTCCGGTCTAGCCTCATGATAAATCGCAAGTGCTGCTGCTGGAAGACCAAACATCATAAACGGAAACTTACCAGTCATGAAGGTACCTGCGGTAAATTCCACACCATCTCGAAGCTGAGCCATGAAAATATTCTGGTCTCCGCGTACAAGCTGTCCCGCCTGATTCACATAATCTCCGAACTCAAACCAGAACGGTGAATAGAAAATGTGATGTAATCCAAACGGAATTAATCCCCGCTCCACAACACCGAAAATAAACGCCGAGAGTGTCAGATTCTGCTCCAGCATGAAGTGGGAAGCTGTATTCAGCCCGGATTGAATTGGCGGCCAGATGATTGTCATCAGCAAGCCCAACAGAACTGAAGTAGCTGCTGTCATAATCGGTACAAACCGCTTACCAGCGAAGAAACCTAAATACGACGGCAGTTCGATATTGTAAAATCTTCGATACATACTCGCTGCCAAAACACCGACGATTATACCGCCGAACACCCCTGTTGCGAGTGTAGGGATACCAAGTACACTAGCATAAGCATTGTCGGAACCGATCATCGATGGAGTAACACCTAGAATGGTACCCATAGTTACATTCATTACCAGGTAACCGATAATCGCTGCTAGACCTGCGACTCCTTCTCCCCCAGCCAAACCGACAGCAACACCGACGGCAAACAGCAAGGACAAATTCGTAAATACGATCTGGCCTGCGTTCATCATTACAGTTGCAACCGACTGAACCCAAGGGGCATTTAGCCATGATACATATTGAAGGAAGTCAGGGTTGACCAGCATGTTCCCAAGCCCTAGTAGTAATCCTGCTGCTGGCAGGATGGCAACTGGTAGCATGAGAGCTTTCCCGACTCTCTGCAAGACCCCAAAAAGCCTTTTAAACATAGTATTTCTCCTTTTTCTCTAGATGTATGAGCTTGGTGAGTAGCAAAACCTTAAACCGAAAAAAAAGGCATGAGCATACGCCAGGATTTCGGTTATTCTAAATCTTCATGGATTAGATTACCCATAAAAGCATAGAAACAACCAAAAATGTCCTGTTATACACTCATGCCTGATCGAATCAGTCACACGTTGATTTGAAGTTCTGCTAAATTACTGAATCGTATTATAACACTCATTTTTTCGGTTTTCAAGCACTTTAACCATATCTCTTGGATCTTCATCAATTATTCATTTTGCTCTTTCCTTTGAGCAAGTCGCTGCAGATGAATCGTCAAATATCCTGCTTCCGCAGCATAGATTGGTTTTTTCAAACGTTGCTCCATCATTTTAGTCAGCTTCCAAGCTAGAGCATACATTTCTGGATACTCACGTTTAAGGAGACTATCAAGTGAATCCGTTTCTTCCACCGCTTCTCCGCGGCGCACTCTTTCCAGAGCAAACCGCAAATGCGTTATTAATCTAGAATAATCAAGCGAATCTCTAGGGATGACATATTCCAGCTTATCTTCAACCACTTGAACAAGGTCAGACACAAGGACAGAATACTTTCTCACCTCAGAAATATGCTGATTTGTCAGCGCACTATGAAAGTGAAGTGCAATGAAACCAGCCTCTTCTTCACCCAGATCCACACCAAGTCGTTTCTTAATGGTTTCTACCGCATATTCAGCCATTTTATATTCTTCAGGATATAACTCCTTCGTCTCATACAAAAATGGATTATGAATTATAAGCCCCTGAGCATGCCGTTTAATGGCAAAAGCAATATGATCGGTTAAAGCGATGTGTATGTGCTCATTCAACGGTCCACAACCCGACTTAGAAGCATGAAGAATAATGTCATTCATGGCTTCAATCAATGGTTCATCAATCTGTGGAACGAGCTGTTTATATTGTTCCTGTTCCTCAGGCTTGGTCAAAATAAACATTTTTTCCACAGCGGATAGAGGGATCAAATCTTTCGTTTTACGATTGAACCCAATTCCCTTACCAATAATAACGACCTCATCATGCTCTGGATGTTTAGCAATAATTACATTATTATTTAATACTTTAGCCACCTGTAGGCTGCTCACATCACGCACCTCTTTTAATAACACATCTACCCGCTAATATTAACAGATAACCACTCAATCAGCAAAAAAGGCAACCCAGTATAATATACCAGGGCTGCCTAACATTATTTATTCGGTTTCCTTAGTTACACCGACTTCCATCGCCACAGGTTCCGATTCCACAGTAATCGGCTTATGAACTCGTGCTGCAGGGCTTTTCGTCAGATTTTGAATAAGCTGTTCAACGTCGATGCCAGATACACTTTTTAGCATTTCCGGTGCAGTTGACATCAGTTCTGTCACATAATTGCTTACCCGTGCCGCTCCTGCTCCATCGCCTTTCCCCGTATCAACAACCGTCAGCTTATCAATAGCCGAGATCGGTGCAGCGATTTTACCTGCGAGCTCAGGCAGCATTTGTACAATAATATCGAGGACCGCAGCCTCTCCATAATTTTTGAATGCTTCGGCCAGCTTTTCTTTGGCTTCCGCTTCAGCTAGACCGCGCAGACGAATAACTTCTGCTTCTGCTGTACCTTTAGCACGTTCCGCATCAGCCACTGCTAATCCATCAAGTCGTTTCTGTTCCGCAGATGCTTTGGCCTGCGTTTCGATGGAATATTGGAGTGCATCTGCTTCACGCATTCTACGAGCTTTATCCGCTTCTGCAGCCTGTTCAACCGCATAACGATCAGCATCTGCTTTCTTCTTCACTTCAGCGTCATATTGCTTCTGTCTTACCATGATTTCCTTATCTTGAAGGTCAATCTCACGCTCTTTCCGAACGAGTTCTACTTTCATTTGCTCTTCTACCATGGTTTGCTTAGCACGAGCCTCTTGAATATGATAAGCCTGATCGGCTTCGGCTTTCGCCGTATCCTGATCCTTTTTAAACGAAGCAACTTTCAGTTCCTTCTCTTTTGCTGCCTCAGCAATGTTCGTATCTCGCAAAAGCTCTGCTTTCTGTCCCTCTTCTTCCGCACGAGCCTTTTGAATACGAGCATCCCGAACCGCTTCTGCCTCGGCTATTTCAGCATCACGCTTTACGGTTGCAATACGCGGTTTACCAAGCGCTTCTAAATATCCATGTTTATCACGGACATCTTTAATTGTGAAGGAGACGATCTGAAGCCCCATTTTCTTCAAATCACGTGCGGCTACACCTTGAACTTCCTGAGCAAATTTATCACGGTTTCTGTACACTTCCTCAACGGTCATAGATCCAAGAATCGCACGTAAATGTCCTTCAAGTACTTCTTGGGCTTCGCCTTTCAGTGCTTCAATCGGTTTGCCCATAAACTGCTCAGCAGCCGTTGCTACATCTTCAATAGAACTACCAACTTTAATGATGGCTACACCGTCTGCCATAACTGGAACACCTTGCTCCGTATATACTTCCGGTGTCATCACATCTAGCTTATGTGATAAGAGAGAAACGAATTCTGAGCGTTGAAATACCGGTAAAATAAATGCTCCGCCACCTCGGACGATTTTGATCTTACGGCCAGATTCATCATCTGAAATATGCTTGCTTCCTAGGAAAGATCCCGTTACAATCATCGCTTCATCCGGACTAACAGTTTTGTAACGGGCCCAGAAAGCTAACCCTAATACGATAATAACCCCTACAACAATAGACGGAATAACTAAAAATTCAGGCATGTTCTTAATCATCTCCCTTTCGTTCTTCCAGTTCGGATACTCTTAGGATACCTTCAGCCACATCCACGATAACTACCCGGACCCCTGTGGCAACAGGCTTTTTGTCAAAGCTGGAGGCAATATGTAGCGTGTTACCTGCTCCTACCTTTACCATAACTTCACCATAGCCTTGTGCAGGTACTGGAACTGTCACCTCACCGATTCGTCCAGCCATCTCCTTGATAGAGAAACCCGTTGAGTTTTCACTATTCTCCATCGGTCGCACATAGCCAAAGTATACAGCTATCGATATCAGAATTGCGGTGAGCAGAGACAGAATCACTTGCGGCATTGAGGATAAATCGGTATATCTTTCGAGCATAATGCCCGCCCCTCCAAAAACAGTGACTCCAGCGGCAAGAACAACCGGTTTAAAAAAGTCAACCGAGAGAAAATCCAGCATTCCATCGAGAGCTCCGCTTAAAACATCTCCGAGTAACACTGTCACGATGGCGAACAATACGCCCCCGACTAAACATCCCCAAAACAGCGCCTCCATGTTGCTTCCTCCTTCGTATCTCCTTACTGTATATAACAATTAATACGTATGAAAGTTTAACTTCGTTTCAAATATCTTCCTATGTATATGTGATTAGATTGGAAATAAACAACAAAAAGCCTGCCTAGTTACACTAAGCAGGCTCTTCATCAGCCGTTGTTAGAGAGACATTGTGTAGATTTCAACAACATCTTCTCGCTGTAATTTACGGAAGTTTCCGAATGGTCCGAATTTCACTGCTTTATCCGCCATTACTTCAATATCGCTTCCATCGATATCATAATCTGCAAGAGTACTAGGAGCACCGATCGAAGTCCAGAAATCACGCAGAGCCTGAATTCCTTCGAGACCAGCTTCCTTATCCGTCTTACCTGCAGGATCAATACCAAAAACATTAACTGCCAAACGCTTAAAGCGCTCTGGATTCACATCGATATTGTATTTCATCCAATTCGGGAATAGTATCGCTAGTCCTCCACCATGAGGAATATCATACACAGCAGATACAGCATGTTCAATATTATGCGTTGCCCAGTCACCACGCAGCCCCATATTGATCATCCCGTTTAGCGCCATCGTACCACAGTACATAATCGTCTCACGGAGTTCGAAATTTTCTAAATCTTCAATAAGCTGTGGTGCAGTCTCGACAACTGTCCTTAGGATTGTTTCACAAAAACCATCTTGAATCGGTGTATTCGTATCCAAGTGGAAATAGTGCTCCAGAACATGTGACATGATATCCACCATGCCGTATACCGTTTGATCTTTGGGCAAAGTGAATGTATGTACAGGGTCTAATATCGAAAATTTCGGGTTAGCAAATATGCTGCCCCAACCCAGTTTTTCCTTCGTCACCTCATTCGTAATAACAGATCCACCGTTCATTTCTGAGCCAGTAGCCGCCATTGTCAGTACGGTGCCTAGAGGCAAAGCATCCTTCGGAGTAGCTTTACGTTCGACAAAGTCCCACATATCACCTTCGTACTTAGCACCGACAGCAATTGCCTTAGAGCAATCAAGAACGCTGCCTCCGCCAACCGCAAGAATCAGTTCAATATGATGTTTATGACACAGATCAACTCCTCGGTGAACCGTAGAGAGCCGCGGATTTGGTTCAACACCGCTAAGTTCAGTTACTTCTGCTCCGATTTCTCCGAGTGATGACATGATCTCATCATAAAGACCACTGCGTTTAATGCTGCCTCCACCATACACCAAAAGCACTTTTTGCCCATACTTTGGCACTTCAGTCTTCAGCGCGTCCAATTTACCTTTGCCAAAAATTAATTTGGTCGGATTATAAAATTCAAAGGGCCCCATACGTTTTCCAACCTCCATTAATTATTTATAATAATAATAACATTTTAATTATACTACCCTGTTCTCTCAAAACAAAACAGCCGCAATTTCCAGTTGGAAACTACGACTGATAAGGAATGATATAAGTTCACATAATTATGCTTTACTCTGGCAAATATCCCATACTTGTCAGGAAACGACAGAACGCTTCCCTGCCATCCTCCGTATGCTTATAAACACCAGCTTGTTCTAGAATTGTTGTGAAAATAGTTCCGACTTCGCTTCGGATCAAATCCATCGCATCATCTTTTGAAATATTGTTATTCGTACGCTCTTTCAACTGTTCAATCCAATCAAGATGAACTCTCAGTGCATCCCCTTCTGATTGGGCAGCTTGGTATAAGGCAGTATCTCCGGCTAGAATATCTCCAATTTGTTCTAACTCTAATTTAAGTCGTCCCGGCAGGATTGCCAGACCCATCACTTCAATCAGACCAATATTCTCTTTCTTGATATGATGCATTTCACGGTGAGGATGAAAAATCCCCTCTGGGTACTGCTCGTTCGTCCGATTATTACGAAGAACCAGGTCCATCTCATAACCGCCATCAGCATTCCGGCGTGCGATAGGAGTAACTGTGTTGTGACGAACTTGCTCTCCTTCAACCTCGCTATAAGCTTCGATATCAACCGACGGGTCACTGTACCCTTTCCATGCCTCATAAATATCATTAGCACATTCAAGTAGGTTACTGCTGTTCTTTGAAGATAAACGGATCACCGACATCGGCCAGTTCACTATACTGACTGAAACATCCTTATATTTATCATGAATGAACCCGGCCACCTTCGGTGCTTTCTGAATCGGGAAAGTATGCCGTCCTCCCTGAAAATGATCATGTGTAAGAATGGAGCCGCCCACAATCGGCAGGTCAGCATTCGAACCGAGGAAATAGTGTGGATAAGCATCCACAAATCCAAGTAAACGAGCAAGTGTATCTTTCGTTAACTTCATTGGAATATGATCATGATGGAATACAATACAATGCTCGTTATAGTACACATAAGGAGAGTATTGGAACAGCCATTTCTCCTTATTCAATTCTAGCGGAATCACTCTTAGATTCTGTCTAGCTGGGTGATTGATCCGTCCAGCATACCCAACATTCTCACGGCATAATTGACATTTCGGATATACAGGTGGAGGAAGCAGCTTAGCCATAGCGATTTCCTTCGGACTTTTTTCCGGTTTTGAAAGGTTAATCGTGATTTCGATATCTCCGTAAGAGCTCTCATGCTTCCAATACTCATTCTTGGATATCCGGTCCATACGAATATAGTTAGAATCGATGCACAAGTTATAAAAATCGTTCGTTGCCGCTTCGATTCCTTGCTCCTGTTCCGTCTTGCGGAAAGCATGGACGACTTCGGATGGACGCGCCATCAAACGCCCCATAATTTTAGCATCAAGCAGATCTCGATACGTGTCCGTATTCTCAGGGATGAGACCATTTTCAGCAGCATAATCGATCAAAATATCCAGCAGTTGCTGTGGTCCTTCAACCGGCAAATCATTAATTTGACCTGCAAATGGCTCACTGAAACCGAAATCCTCCAATAATAAGTTGCGGCTGTAGTCATAATCCGCCTCTTGGATCAGTCCCTTTCGCAAAGCAAACAATACTAAACGCTCAATCGCATGCAGCGCTTCATCCATTTCGGGAGTTCTTGCTGTCTGATTTTCCACCTTAATGTCCCCCTTAGTTCTCGCCATACCCTTGCGGGTGACTGTTATGCCATCTCCAGGCACTCTCGATGATATCCTCCAGTTTGTTGCGAGAAGGGTTCCATCCAAGCACATTACGAGCTTTCTCAGATGAAGCGACAAGAACTGCTGGATCCCCAGCACGCCGTGCTTCCATCACAACCGGAATATCTACACCTGTTACTTGTTTCGAAGTTTCTATGACTTCTTTAACCGAGAAGCCGAGGCCATTCCCCAAGTTGAACACGTTGCTATCCTCACCACGGCGCAGATAATCGACGGCACGCATATGAGCATCAGCCAGATCACTTACATGGATATAATCGCGAATACAGGTGCCATCAGCTGTTGGGTAATCATCACCGAACACGGAAATATGCTCACGCTGCTTCAATGCAGTCATTAATACCAGAGGAATTAGATGGCTTTCCGGACGGTGATCCTCACCAATTTTGCCACTAGCGTGGGAGCCTGCTGCATTAAAATATCTTAATGATACATATTTAATACCAAGCACCTTATCGAACCAGGACATCATTCTCTCCATCATCAATTTCGTCTCGCCGTAAACATTCGTCGGCTGGGTGCGGTCATTCTCATCAATTGGAACTTTCTCCGGCTCACCATACGTTGCAGCTGTGGAAGAAAATACGATCTTCTTAACTCCAGCTTCATTCATTGCTTCTAATAAACACAGCGTACCGTATACATTGTTGTCATAGTATTTTACCGGATCCTTCATGCTTTCTCCGACGAGAGAATTAGCAGCAAAATGAATAACGGCATCAATATCATTTTCACTGAATAGCTTTTTCAAAAGCGCCTTGTCGCGAAGATCTCCTTCATAAAGCTTTCCTCCAAGCAGTGCTTCACGATGTCCCGTTTCCAGACTGTCCATCACAACAACTTCCTCACCCCGATCAAGAAGCTCAGCTACAGTATGAGACCCGATATATCCGGCACCGCCGGTAACTAGAATTGCCATCTTAAATCTCCTCCTTTATTTCATGCACACCATGTCCAACACCGCACACATAAAAATCTGGTTTGAGGCCGGTTCTAGTTTCGTAGCCCCCTCCGACCGCCTTAATAACTTTATCAACCTCATCTTCATGTACCAGCGCAACTGTACAGCCGCCGAAACCTGCCCCCGTCATCCGAGCTCCTAGAGTTCCTGACTCACGTTGGAATTCTTCCACCATTGCATCCAGTTCATCTCCAGTTACTTCATAAAGATAGCGTAAAGAATCATGAGATTGATTCATGTACTGCCCGAATGCCTCAAGATCACCGTTCTTCAATGCATTAACCGAATCAAGTACCCGTTGATTTTCTTCCACAACATGCTGTGCACGCCGTCTAACCGTCTCATTCAAAATACTGTCTTGCAGCGTTTTGAATTGGTCAGGAGACAGCTGGGCCAAATATTGAAGTGCAGGGATTTCTTTTTGTAAAATCTCAAGTGCCTGATCACACTCGCTTCGGCGCTCATTATACTTAGAGTCTACTAGTCCTCTGCGTTTGTTCGTATTTGCAATCACAATTTTGTATGATCCGGTCTGGAAAGGAACCAGTTCGTATTCCAGCGTATCGCACATTAGCAGAATAGCATGGTCTTTGCGCCCGTTTGCCACTGCGAACTGATCCATAATGCCAGAGTTTACGCCGACAAACAGGTTCTCAGCCTTTTGTGACAGCTTCGCAATTTCCACAGTGTCTGTCTCATGTCCTTCCATGGAAAGCAATGCATAAGCGGTTACAACTTCAAGCGAAGCTGAAGAGGATAAGCCAGCCCCGTTAGGGATATCGCCGTGATAAAGGAGGTCATAACCTTTCGTCAGTGATTTTCCGATCTTCTCTAGTTCCTTAATTACTCCTACCGGATAGTCAGTCCATTGATCGCTTTTACTATTAAAATCATCTTTAATTGAACCTACAACTTCATAAGACATATTAGTTGAGGCGAAAGAAATCTGTTTGTCATCACGTTCTCTAATAACTAGGGTTGTACCGAATTCAAGAGCTGCCGGAAGAACATAGCCTCCGTTATAATCCAAATGCTCGCCAATCAGATTGACGCGTCCTGGTGCATTAAACACCCGGTATGAATGTTTGTTGTCACCATATTTCTCCATGAACTTCTTTGTAAGTTGTTCTGTATTCATCCGTTAATCACTCCATCCTGTACATATGGTAGTTCTGATATCCCTAGTATAAAAGATTCCTAAGAATAGAGTAATGCAGTCTTGTGTGATACATATGGATAAATGTGACCTTACGCTGTAAACTGGAAGTAATATAATTTCATTCTTCCAAGTCAAACATCCTATAAAAAGGAAGGTTTACCCATGAGCGTAAAGGAAAGTTATTCCGTAGCCTCCAGTCCAATTGTTCCAGATTCAGGCAAGCTGAATGTGCTATTTGCTGGCGAAAGCCAGACCAAGCCAGATCATGCATTAGGACCGAAAATTTATGACTATTACTTATTACACGCCATAGAATCTGGGTACGGTACATTCCGCACTGAAAGTGAGATTTATAATCTGGGGCCCGGTGACTGCTTCCTCATACATCCGGATCAATTAGTTAGCTATGTATCTAACCACACAGATCCGTGGAGATATCGGTGGGTCGCCTTCTCAGGGGAGGCCAGTCATGATTTAGTGAATTCTGCTGGCTTTCTTCCGAACTGCCCCGTCCTTCATACAACTGAAACAAGTAACGTTCCAGCTTATATACATCATATTCAGGAACGTTTTCATACGAAAGAGGAAAGTTCCCATACGGCTGCAATTGGGTACCTGCATCTCATATGGGCTGAAATTATGAATCATACTAGTACTCCTCTTCAGCTAACTATTGCGGAGCCTCAGGTCCAGCGAACGGTTAAACAAATGATCAATTATATGACTTCCCAATATGCACACCCTGTCTCCATTGAACAGATGTGCACAAGCCTTGGGTATAACCGAGCATACTTGTCTCGCATTTTTAAAAAGGAAACAGGTATCTCACCCGTGACATATTTGTTGAAACTAAGAATCGATCAGGCCAAACGACTGCTTCGTGAACGTCCCGAGCTTTCGGTTGAGCAAGTATCGGCGTCGGTTGGTTTAACGGATCCTCTTTATTTTTCAAGGCAGTTCAAACGCTTCTGCGGTCAGTCTCCAACAAGTTATCGAAGAGATATTATAGGCGCATCGTCGTCGCATAATCATCTCAGTAAATAAAAACAGCCCGCTTTCTCATATAGGAAAGCGGGCTACTAGATCTGTATCTCTTTAATTGACAAACTTGCTATTATCCTTCATTTTCAGTTTTAAGAATAGTCTCAATACGGTCGAGTTCTTCCTTCGAGAATTCAAGGTTGTTCAGTGCAGCCACATTATCTTCTATCTGGCTAACCTTACTCGCTCCAATTAGAGCAGAGGTTATACGGCCACCACGCAGCGCCCAAGCTAGTGCGAACTGAGCCAGACTTTGACCGCGAGCTGCTGCCATCTGGTTCAAAGCACGAATTTTCCGAAGCATTTCCGGTGTAATATTGTTCTCGTTCAGGAACACCGAAGGACTTGCAGCACGAGAATCATTCGGTATACCGTTCAAGTATTTATTCGTTAACATCCCTTGTGCCAGCGGCGTAAAAGCAATACTGCCTACACCATTCTCTTCAAGTACATCAAGCAAACCATTTTCAATCGAACGGTTCAGCATGGAGTAGCTCGGTTGGTGAATTAATAGTGGTGTACCAAGGTTCTTCAGAATGGTAATAGCCTCTTGCGTCTTCTCGGGCGAGTAGTTAGATATCCCCACATAAAGCGCTTTGCCTGAACGTACAATATGATCCAGTGCCATCATCGTCTCTTCTAGTGGAGTATCAGGATCCATGCGGTGTGAATAAAAAATATCGACGTAATCCAGTCCCATCCGTTTTAAGCTTTGATCTAAACTGGAAATCATATATTTACGTGAACCCCATTCTCCATAAGGTCCAGGCCACATATAGTATCCGGCCTTTGAGGAGATAACCAGCTCATCACGATATGGTTTTAAATCCCGTGACAACACTTTGCCAAATGTTTCTTCAGCCGATCCCGCAGGCGGCCCATAATTATTAGCTAAGTCAAAATGAGTGATCCCAAGATCGAATGCCCGTGTGATCATGCTCCTACCGTTCTCATACGCATCATTACCGCCGAAATTATGCCATAGTCCAAGGGAAATAGCCGGCAGTTTTAAACCTGAACGCCCGGAGCGGTTATATTTCATTACTTCATAGCGGTCTTCGCTTGCTACATATGTCACTTGCGATCCCTGCCTCTCTGAAAATGCATGAATTATAATATTGTTTATTTTAGCTTGTATAAACCGCCTTTGACAAGAAAACGATTACAAGATAATTCTATAAGCAATATTCCCAAACTAAAGATTAGGGTGAAGCAGGTTAGTAACCTCTGTCATGATCTTTCCTATACGGTCTGCGATAAGCAGTCCAGCACGATGATCGTAAGGAGTCGGATCTGCATTAAGCAAAGCTACTTTACTTCCATGAAAAAAGGTCACCAGTTCCGCTGCCGGATGCACCGTAAGCGAAGTACCTCCAATAATCAACAAATCTGCTGTTGAAATTTCCTGGACCGAGCGGGTCAGAACTTGTTGGTCTAATTCTTCTTCATATAAGACGACATCTGGCTTAATAATGCCATTGCAATCCAAACACCGAGGAACAATCTCTTGGATCGCCATGATCTCTTGTAAAGAATAAAACCGTGAGCAATCCATGCAATAATTACGATAAATAGAGCCATGAAGTTCAAAAACCTCTGTACTTCCAGCCGTCTGATGTAAACCATCTATGTTCTGTGTAATGACAGCCTTTAGCTTGCCTTCCTGCTCCAGTCTGGCTAGCAGGTTATGACAGCCGTTCGGCTTCGCGTGAGGATGAAGCATTTTACTACGATAAAAATCAAAAAACACTTCAGGATGCTCCATAAAAAACGTATAACTAAGCAATTCCTCCGGAGGGTACGGAGAATGCTGCTCTGTTTGATAGAGTCCAGCAGCAGACCTGAAATCAGGAATACCACTTTCTGTCGAAGTGCCTGCTCCACCAAAAAAAACGATATAATCACTTGCCTCTATCCAAGTAGCTAATCTTTCGACCTTTTCCTTATTCTCCACTCCATGCACCTCCGTACAAAGCCATAAAATAACGAAACTATTACCTTACTTTAATGTCATTATAATCCGAGATGACAACGTCGGCATCAATTAGATGCTTATACTTTCCTTCTCCTTGATAGATCCCAATGGCTAAAGCCGAACCAGCTTGCCTAGCCATTTGCATATCCCCGTTACTATCACCGATAACAACCGATTCCTGAGGTTCTATTCCAAGCTTTCTACACGCAATTTCAACCATATCAGGGTGCGGTTTCCCGTTCTTCACCTGATCATGCCCTATAACCACTGAAAAGTAAGGCCTTATCCCCATCCACTCCAAATGCTCCAGAGCAGCTGAGGTATTATCCGAAGTCACAACTGCCATCTCTATAGAGGCTTCTTTACAAGCCTGCAAAAATGTTGTCAGTCCCGGCATAGGGAAGGCCGGTTTTTCCTGTCGTATTTGATACATCGCATTTTTCGTAATTTGACCTACTTGTAAGATCGCTTCATTCCAAGGCATACCAGCAGCATACAACTGCCAAGCCAGAATTCCGTTCGTTTGTTCCACACTCCCCATAGCCAGCGGCCCTTGAACATCATAATCCATTACTGACCCATCAGGTGCGTGAACTGTCCCGAGAATTTTATGTTTAGGTAGGATAAAACTTGCTCCCATAAGCGCAAGACGCTCTTCCATGAACCGCAGAACATAATTAGCCCAGCCGCCCCAGATAGCCATAAAATGAAGCAATGTACCATCTTTATCGAACAACACCGCACGGCATGGGGATGAGCGTCCATTGACCTGAATGATTGGCAAGTATAATCCCTCCCTTTTTATTCGATAATACTCTTTCTAAATAAAAATGTCTCCTTTTTCCTCTCTAAAATATGAGAATTGGATTGCAATTCAAGTAATTCCCGATCGTCGACACTTCGACACATTTGAAAGCGTTAGCATCGTGGCACCTTGTGATTTTTATCACCTAATAAAAACCTTAATAGGAGTAATTTAAAATTGTAAATGAAAATAACTCAATGATCAAAGACATTCTCAATATAGAGAGGCCCCATTCTTTCAATAACAGGGCCATGGAGGGAAACCATGAACCACACGATAGAGCAGAAGGGCGAAACCTTCTTTCTCAACCTTCGCTTTCTATTAATAATCACCGTGTTTGTTGGAAATGCAATCGAACCATTAATTACCCGCATGGACAGTCTTAACACGCTATACTTATGGATTTTTTCATTTCACATGCCTTTATTCGTTCTCGTTACCGGATATTTTGCTAAAACGTCGTTGGCAGGAAAAACAGGCCGTCATGTACTAATGCAAATCGGCATGCAGTATGTCATATTTCAAAGTTTATATTCATTATTGGATGCAACCATTTTTCATGTAGCTGATCAACATCGTTCTTTCTTCACTCCGTATCTGCTTCTTTGGTTTCTGTTCAGCCATGCATGCTGGCGTTTAATGCTCATGTTCGCAAAGAGACTAACGGCAAAACAGCAAATTTTAATTGCCGTAATCCTTGGTGTACTCGCTGGATACTTACCTGTAGATGGGGTTTGGTTAAGCATCAGCCGCACGTTTGTGTTCTTCCCGTTTTTTATAGTGGGTTATCATTTTTCGTTCGAGACATTCCTACTACGCTTTAAGCCTTGGATTAAAGCTACTTCTGCCTTTGTGTCGATTCTCTTACTTGCCCTGTTCAGTCTTTGGGGCAGCAATTTATCAGCTGGATGGCTTTACGGTAGCATGACCTATGCTCAACTTGGTCATGAAGTCTGGTATGCTGGCGTGTTCCGGATAGCCACCTACGCTTTACAATTGATTGCATCAATTGCATTTCTCGCTTTCGTACCCATGGCTATAGGGCGTATAACAGATCTTGGCCGTCGTACATTATATGTGTTCTTACTTCACGGATTCATTATTAGGATCGCTGATTATAGCCAACTTCATGAGTCGATTACGAATACTTATGGGGCTGTTCTTCTGATCTTTGGAGCGATACTATGCACGATCCTGCTTGCTCAACCTGCTTGTAGACGACTCTTCAAACCGATTATTGAACCATCTGTTGAAGGAATTATTCGAATGGAAAACCTACCAATGCGTCGTTTTTTTGTAAGATAACACCATAAAATTACCAATCTTTAGTCAATTTACTTGTTTCATTACAAGTTTGCTGTGGTAAGTAAGTCTTGCGTACAGCAAAAAGCGACTGAGAAGGAGTGATTTGTTATGGCACGTAATACTAAACCCGGAAAAATGTCCAGAGAAGAAGCCGGTCGTCTAGGTGGGGAGGCTACCGCCAAAAAACATAACCGCGAATTTTATCAGGAAATAGGTAAAAAAGGCGGACAAGCCACATCTAATAATCATAGCCGTGATTTCTATCAAGAAATCGGACAAAAAGGCGGCGAAGCAACTTCCCGTAATCATGATCGTGAATTTTACCAAGAAATTGGACGTAAAGGTGGAAAGAAATAATATCTACCCATAACATTGAGGTCTGTCCCTAGGATAAGGGTCAGACCTCTTTATGTTATACATGATGCCCTCCCAGCCCATTCCTCTCTTGAAATCGTATAGAAAAACATACCTTTTTGTGATAGACTCATATAAAACCGAAACGTCCATTATGGTTACCCGGCTACTTTGCCGGTGAACCGCGATAAAGTATCAGCAAATCAAATATTTGAGAGATCTGGGGGGAACCGACATCATGACAGCAAAAAAAATGCGTTCAGACATGATTAAAAAAGGTTTTGATCGGGCACCGCACCGCAGCTTGCTGCGTGCCGCCGGCGTTAAAGAAGAAGACTTCGGTAAACCGTTTATTGCAGTATGTAACTCTTATATCGATATCGTTCCGGGTCACGTACATCTTCAGGAATTCGGTAAAATCGTTAAAGAAGCAATACGCGAAGCTGGCGGTGTACCGTTCGAATTTAACACCATCGGGGTTGATGATGGAATCGCTATGGGACACATTGGTATGCGCTATTCCTTGCCGAGTCGTGAAATTATCGCGGATTCCCTGGAAACTGTAGTTTCTGCACACTGGTTCGACGGTATGGTTTGTATTCCAAACTGTGACAAGATTACACCAGGTATGCTTATGGGTGCTTTGCGTGTCAACATCCCAACGATCGTTGTCAGCGGTGGGCCAATGAAAGCTGGTGTAGACAGTAAAGGTCGTAGACTGTCTCTGACTTCCGTATTTGAAGGCGTTGGGGCCCATCAAGTTGGAAAGATTAATGATGATGAGCTTCTCGAACTAGAACAGTATGGATGCCCTACATGCGGATCATGCTCTGGCATGTTCACCGCAAACTCCATGAACTGTCTTTCAGAAGCATTAGGTCTTGCCCTCCCTGGTAATGGTACAATTCTTGCCGTTGCAGATGAGCGAAGAGATTTCGTAAGACAATCAGCTAAGCAGCTTATGAAACTCATCGAAATGGATCTTAAACCGCGTGATATTGTTACACGTGAAGCTATCGATAATGCATTTGCACTTGATATGGCAATGGGCGGCTCCACGAATACTGTTCTTCATACTTTAGCCCTCGCTCATGAAGCTGGTATCGACTACCCTCTAGAGCGAATTAACGAAGTTGCAGAGCGTATACCTTATCTTTCTAAGCTTGCTCCTGCTTCTGATTACTTTATTGAGGACGTGCATAGTGCCGGTGGCGTCAGCGCAGTACTTCATGAACTTTTGAAAAAACCAGGTGCGCTGTTTGGGGATTGCATCACCGTTTCAGGCAAGACGCTTGCTGAAAATGTAGCGGGATGTGAAATTCAGGACACCAATGTTATTCATACACTTGATAATCCTTACTCCGAACGTGGAGGTCTTGCCGTCCTATACGGTAACCTGGCACCAGAAGGATCCATCATTAAAGTCGGTGCGGTTGATCCATCCGTTGGCGGATACCATAAAGGGCCTGCTATCTGCTTTAACTCTCAAGAAGAGGCTCTGGAAGGCATTGCAAATGGTAAAGTTAAAGAAGGACATGTCGTTGTCATTCGTTATGAAGGTCCTAAAGGTGGACCAGGAATGCCGGAAATGCTGGCTCCGACTTCACAGATTGCCGGTATGGGTCTTGGAGCTAAAGTTGGCCTGATCACTGACGGTCGCTTCTCTGGAGCTTCCCGCGGAATCAGCATCGGCCATATTTCTCCAGAAGCTGCTGAAGGCGGACCTATCGCTTTCGTTGAAGATGGAGACATCATCGAGCTGGATCTGAACAACCGTGTCATTCAACTCGAGGTAAGTGATGAGGAAATGGCGAAGAGACGTACAGGCTGGAAAGAGTTCGAACCTAAAGTGAAAACAGGATATCTTGCTCGTTATTCCAAGCTCGTTACGAATGCTAGCTCCGGTGGCGTACTTAAGATCTAATTTATATAAACAAAAAAGAAGGCAGCCCATATGGTCCATTCGTTGGACGTGGGGTGCCTTCTTTTTATGTTAATCAGACGTTCATAAAACACTATTCATGTAGATTAAATCTTCAGGATGACAATCCTTGAGATGTGCCCGTTACAGGCAGGTTACTTATTTCTTGCTCATCTACTCTGTCTTTATCTACAGCATGGTATGGCCTGCTCGGTTTCTCAGCATATCGCTCAATTAACACATCCACTGGCATCATAAGCAATTTGGGTTCCAGCATCTGACTTCCTTGTTTCAGACGGGATTGTCCCTTAGGATGAATAACGCTCAATAGAATTTTAAGATAAATGCGTGTAGAACTTGCAAATAGCCCTGACGGAAGATCTTGAACATGAAAGCCAAATTGCTCAGGTCCACGAGAAATCATTGTCACCCCGTATAAACCTTTAACATCCTTATATTCGGGTCGTTCAATTACCATATTAGCCAGAGTTGGAAGATCCTTTTGAACTGCCCGAATCATCTGAATGGCAAGTTGCATTTCTGAACGGGATCGACTGCCGATATGAAACAGCTTCTTATTATCAAAGTGAAGCTCCAATACCTGATCTCCCTTTTCAAGACGTGAACCATCGTCCATCACCACTGTCTTGCCTTGATATGGTCTAGCGCGAAAATGAAGCATAGGATCATTCCGAGATACTGTTTCCAGTCGAAACAAGACATGAAATGCCTTTTCCCACAAGAGCCATAGAGAAACTACAAATCGTTTCAGTAACGATATTTTTACATTATTCGATTTCTTATCAAGTTTGATCATTTCATCAATCCGAACACTTCGAAGGTTTCTAAGTTTTGCTTCATCAAGTACCTGCTCCAGCGCAATTAACATTTGCTCCGGCGCATCGGCATTCGCTCCCATCGTATTACCACAATCGTGTAGAAGCATGACTTCTCCAGGATTAAGCTTTCGAAGCATACGCTTAGCCAGCTTATCAGAGCCGATTTTACTTCGCCAATCTCCGAACATAGATGACCATAATACAATTCGGTAACCGCTATTTTTAGCAAAATCAAATAAATTTACGATTCCCCACGGAGGTCGATAAAAGCTCGGATGTTCCCCCGTTGTATTATAAATAATGTCATCCGTCCGCTTTAATTGCATTCGAACCGTTTTGGGTCGCATGAGCCAGTTCGTTTTATGAACGTAATTATGAATTCCAATCAGATGGCCTTCTGCATGGATTCGTCTGACTACATCCGGATGTTTCTCAGCATGGGAACCCACCAGAAAAAAAGTTGCCTTCATGTCATATCGTTTCAAAAGATCTAGCAGCATAGGTGTATACACAGGATCTGGCCCGTCATCAAATGTTAGAGCGAATTCATGTTTTCCAACACCTCTACGAAACACACGAAAACCAAAAATCCGGGTAATAAGCCCAGGAATAAAGGCATAAAAAGATGAAAGATAAAATAACCAAAGCAGTAATGTCTGCATGCCAACTCCCCGCTTCTTCTCTATTTCTGTGGCAATACACTATTTATTATTTTATCATAGCGAATAAAGAAATAGGCGTTTTTTTCACAAATCATGTACAATAGTAACAATTATAAATTAAAAGGAGCCGATGATAAACAATGCTTCCGCTATACAAAAAATATTGGAGGACATTCTTCGATATTGCTATGATTGTACTTACGGTGTACCTGATTATGTATGCCTTTAGCAAGCTGTATCAGATTGCCGCACCAGTCTTTTTATCCTTTTTGGTATTTTTACTTATCGAGCCGGTCGCTATGTTCTTTCACCGTCGAGGTGTCCCAAAAACATTTTCCGCAGCCATCGCAGTACTTCTATTTCTATTAATCATTTCAGGGGTTTTATTCGGTGCAGGAGCTCTTATCGTGTCACAATTCATACAGTTGCAGGATAACCTACCGTATTATACACAAACCCTCCAAGAACAGTTCCTAGCCTTAACAATCTATCTACAAACAAAGCTGGACGCCCTTCCACCAGACATGACTACCCGGATAAATGAATACTTCCAAGATATTACGAACTTTGCCCAGGCTGCACTAGGCGAGCTTCTCCGTTACATGGTCGGATTTATGGGTTCATTCACTACCTTTATTGCTAATTTTGGTGTTGCGATTATTCTAGCCTTTTTCCTGAGCTCTGAAATCGGTAACTGGCGGAGGATTGCTAAAGAAAAGACACCCAAGACACTGAAAGTGACCTTTCTTTTCTTGAAAAATCATGTATTTAAAGCGATTGGTGCTTATTTGAAAGCTCAGCTCAAGCTAGTTACCCTTACGTTTGTACTTGTATACATAGGTTTACTCATTCTCGGGACTGGGAATGCACTCTCGTTAGCTCTCGTCAGTGCAGCTTTTGATATCCTGCCACTTTTGGGAGTACCGGTTATTTTTATTCCATGGATTATTTACCTTTTTGTTATTGGGAACGCTAGCCTTGCAGTAGGGTTAATTCTCCTTCTAGCTGTAGTCATGGTAACTCGTCAGTTGCTCGAGCCAAAAATAGCAGGTCAATCCATTGGTGTATCCTCGGCATTTCTAATGCTTTCATTCATGATTATCTCACTCTCCATTTTTGGAGTAGCAGGTCTTATTCTAACACCAATTCTTGTAATTCTGCTTAAAGAACTGCTTCAGCAAGGCTATCTTCAAAAGTGGATTACACTGCCTAAAGAAGAATTCGAGGTGTCTCCTTTTGAGATGAATCCAGTGCCTCATCAACCTTCGGAGGATTCAAAAGAAGACAACAAATCCATGACCTGACCAAATAATTTAGTTGCTTGATGCTTGCTATTGGGGGTTACCTCCTCCACAAGAACTGATACCGCATATCGCGGTTGTTCCACAGGGCCGTACCCGACAAACCATTGATTGTTTCGGGGACGGCCCTTTACTATAGTCTCGGCAGTCCCCGATTTGCCTGCTACTTGCCATACTGAATGCTTAAGGGAACTTCCCGTACCTTTAAGCACGACTTCTTCCATCCAATTCAGAAGATCACGAGCAGTTTCCCGGGAAATACCTCTCTTAATGTTTGTTTCTCTTAACGGATCTAAAGTTTTCATATGTTGCCCGTTTGCATAGGAGATATGGTTCACAATTCTCGGCCTTATCACTTCTCCGTCATGGAGCAAAGTTACAATTAGATTAGCCGCCTGAAGAGGTGTAACCAGTGCGTCTCTCTGTCCGATAGCAGTCTGAACTCTGGCGCCAGCATCCAAAGGATTTGAAGATTCAGTAAATACCTTCCCGCTCTCTTCATGATCGAATGGTCTCAATATAGGGAGACCGAGTACATCGTGTGCTTGCCAGCCTACAGTCCTGCCTAATCCTAGCTTTAGGGCAGTATCTTGGATTTGATTCGAGGTTAATCGTTCCGCTAATTCAGCAAAAACAACATTACAGGAATGAACGAAACCTTGGCGTAAATTCATCGTTCCATGTCCGCCTTTTTTCCAGCATGAAAGGCCGTATTTTCCATACTCTCCGCCACAGTAAAAAGTTTCTTTACTAGAGGTAAGCTCATTTTCTAATGCAGCTGCAGCTGTAACTATTTTGAATATCGAGCCGGGTACTGCGCCCTTGATCGCTCTATTCCCCCACTCTCCCGCTTCAGGATGTATTTGCTCCGGATTATAAAAAGGGCGAGAGACCATGGCTAGTACATCACTATTCCGCGTATCTAATACAACCACAGCTCCTTTCTTCATTCCCGCTTCTTCGGTAAGCTTCTCAATATTTTTTTGCAGCCGTACATCTACCGTTGTTGTTACTTTTAAGGGATAATACGGATTGCTGCCTGCTTTCACCATCGGTTTCATATCCTGAATTACTTGATTTTTACCGTCGATAGGATAATAGACTACCGTAGGTCCTACACCTTGCAAAAGTGAATCCAACGTTCGTTCAAGCCCACTCGTTCCCTTTACCCCCTCGTAATCTCGAAAGAACAAATTCTCTTTACGTTGTCCCGATATGAAGCCAAGCCACTGCATTCCTGATTCTTGATCACCGTATCTTTGCTCATATGGAAGCACCTGAATTCTTGGAGAATTCATTTCCGTAATGGTTGCAATCTGTGCATCATTCAGTGCAAGCGGAATGGAAGATCCTTGAGCATGCCAAAGCATAGGTTCCTTCAAACTAGTCCAGGTTTCTTTTAATTTTTTCGTATCCGTATCTAATATATGAGCCAGCTTGAAATAAGTCTCCTCAGATATATTTTCTTTTTCAGAATGAAGAGGGAACAATACAGCAGACCATATCAGTTTACCTGTCAACGGCAAACCATTTCGGTCCAAGAAATGTCCTCTGCCACTATCAAGTACAATGCCGCGTTCACGTTGCAATAATGATGTCTCTAATAGTGTATGGCTACTACCAGGAGGTTTTAGATTTTTCATAACAAATTGAATCCATGCTAGACGACAGACCAACACGATTATTAATAAAGCTAATATCATCCATCCGAGAAATATACGTTTTTGTCGGTTGACCAGCATTTATCCCCCTCCTCTATCGTCCTTTTCATATAAGCATTCCCCGTCAGTCTTTGTCACAATCGCAAATCCAGATGAGCAAACAAAAAAACTTGTTTCTCCCATTCAGGAGAAACAAGTCTTTAAGAAGAAATTTATAGAGTGAAACGAGAAAGTGTTGCTTTTAATTCATTAGAAACATTCTCAAGCTTACTAGACAAATTGACGAGTTGATTGCTAACACTCTGTTGCTCATTACTTAGAGAAGCAACCTCTTCGGAAGTAGCGGAAGACTCTTCGGCTACAGCGCTGACATTCCCCATAGCTTCGGAAAGAACATTCTGTGATTGATTCAACCCCTCAATAGATTGAGTAACCGAATCAAGTTTTTTGATAAATTCGTCCATCTGCTGCTGAACTGATTCGAATATATCATTGGTTTCCTTAACGGAATCCATCTGAGCTTTAAACAGCGGATTCGCATCAACAAGCACGCTTACGGTTTCATTCATTTCTGTCATAATGCGATCCGTTATCTGGCTAACCATATCGATGGATTGGCGTGATTGGTCTGCTAACTGACGAATTTCATCAGCAACTACCATAAATCCACGGCCAGCTGCACCCGCACGAGCTGCCTCAATGGTAGCATTGAGTGACAAAATGTTTGTCTGTTTTGTAATATTCTGCAGTACATCAAGTACCTTCACAACAGAAGATGTTGTTTCTTTCAGCCCATCGACCTTCCGCATCATAGCACGTGTCATATCCTCTGTCTGATGTGTTTTATCCAACAGATCATTCAGATGTTTTGTCCCACGTTCACTAGATCTTTCAACGTGGCGGGCAGATTTACCCATTTCATCGTTTGCATCAACAACTACTTGCATTTGCTTCGCGATATTCCCTGTAAGGTCGCTTCCACGTTCAGCCTCCACAGCCAAGCTGCTCGCACCATTCGCAATTTCTTCAGTAGCTACAGCAATTTCCTTCGCAGATAATGCCGTCTTCCTAGATGCATCACTCAACTCCGTTGCTGTATTCAATACCTCTTGGGCTGTATTGTTTGTCTGCTGAACCAGGTCCGTAATTTGGCCCATCATTTCATTAAAACTCGCTGAAAGTTGACCGATCTCATCCTTAGATTGATGTGATGTCCGCACATTCAGATTGCCCTTCGCCCCTTCCTTCATAAGCGAGTTAAGCTCTCCGAGCGGACGAGCAATCATACGCACCATCCAAATACCAATCAAGATAGCGATAACAGCATCAGCTATAGCTGCCCATAAAGTTATTAGCAGGATACCATCGGCATCTTTGGTTAACTCCTCAGTCTGTATAGCACCGACCAGTCTCCAATCATTGAGTGAAAGTGTATTATAGACCGCCAGTACATCTTTTCCATTCTCATCTTTAGCTGTGAAGCTGTTGGTTTTATTGTCTTCAGGCTCTTTGTTCATGAATGACATAACTGACTTCGTGCCTTCGAGTTTCCCATCGTTAGCCGAAATAATTGAACCATCTCTTGCAACAAGCTCAAGCCGGCCATCTGCACCAAGACTAATATCACGTAATTGTTCATTAATTACCGATGCTTTGAGCTCAATTACGAAGATATAAACGTCATTTAGATTGTTCATTGAACTAAGAGAACGGGCAATAGAAAAGTGAGAGCCTGAGTTGTCTGTTTGAGTTGGCACCCAAACCGTTTTTGATCCTTTTTTAATACTTTCCATCCATGATTCCGAAACCATACCTTCTAAGTCCTTCGTTGTATTTCCCGCGGAGATCATAGATTCTTTTGTAGGTGAAATGATATAAATCGACTTAATATTCTCATCTGTTGTAATCTGACTTGATAGTCTGTCACGGATATCCTTTTCGGTAGAAAACTTCTCATAGTCGCTTAACTTATTCCTATTAATGTTTGTTAAGAGCGTCTGTATGTCTTTATCATAAAAAATTTGCCTGCCAAGATTATCATATTTGCCCAGAATAATGTCTATCTTTTCAGAGGTTTGGATAATCGTTTGTTGGTTAGCATTTGCTGCATTTTTCTTAATCGTATCTTTCGCCTTACTGTATGACATTAAACCCAGAACCACAACAAATGTAACAATTGCTACAAAAAATATTAAGAATAGCCGTACACCAACCGAATTGGCGGGGTTAAACTTCATTAAATTATCTTTTTTTAGCAATTCACTCCATTGGATTGCACCCGGACGATCCCCCTTCGATCCTGATGCAATCGCATTCATTTTATTCTGTTCTTTCAGTTTCTTAGGTTTCTTCACTTTTTTCTCCTTAGAATTTCTATTCTGTTCTTCAACCTCTCCCATTGCTGTTCACCCACCACAAATCATTTTTTGAACCCTTACTTTGTATTTCGACATTTGGGTATGATTTCCTTTGGGTTTTTACAAAAAAATAATTCAAACGACCTAGTTTCTTTGTCACAAAAAAGGAATCCAGACCCCCGTTGGGGTTCTGGATTCCTTTTAATGCAAGGCTAATATACCTATTTTCAGTTATTATTTACGTTTACGCATCATATCAAAATACTTAACCGGTTGTTCCACCTTCATACGAATCAATTGAAGCGGATGGCGAGCTGCATCCAGCTCGTTACCTTTCTCATCCATAATCGTACCAACCACCTGCTTAAAGAAAGTACCATCAGGACCGAAAAATTCAATTTCTTGTCCAGGTTTAAAATGATTGCGCTGCTGAATCAGCGCCGTACCACTCTCAGCATCGTAATCCATAACCAAGCCAGCAAAATCATATGGAACAGCCTTATCTTCTGGCTCATAAATATGATCCTCATGGTCAGGCGTATCGTAGAAGAAACCTGTATTAAGCGGACGGTTTGCAGCTTTATTAAGTTCTTCAAGCCATTCTGGCTTCAGTTCATAATTATCGGGATCAGCCATATAGGAATCGATAGCTTGACGATAGACATTGACCACTGTAGCTACATAATGGATGGATTTCATCCGTCCTTCAATCTTAAAACTGTCAATGCCTACTTCGATTAAGTCTGGAATATGCTCAAGCATGCACAGATCCTTAGATCCCATTGTGAATGGGTTATCCTCGGTTTGGAACAATGGAATCTGAGTTACTCCTGGTTTAAATGATGAAGGTAGTGGCGCTTCTTGAGCCAGTTCTGTCTGTTCTTCAGATACCCAGTTTTCCTCTCTTGCATCTTCAAACAAATCATATTTCCAGCGACATGATTGGCAACAACCGCCGCGGTTGGAGTCACGATCTGTAAAGTGATTAGAAAGAACGCATCGTCCAGAAAAAGAAGAACACATCGCTCCATGGATAAATGCTTCGATTTCAATATCCACATGATTTTTAATCTGGGCAATTTCCTCAAGACTCGTCTCACGGCCAAGAACAACACGTGGGAGCCCTTCTTCCTTCCAAAACTTAACGGCTTGCCAATTCAGTGTCGATTGCTGTGTGCTCAGATGAACCTCAAGGTCAGGAACTGTACGCTGAGCCACTTCAATGATTGCTGGGTCCGCTGCAATAATCGCAGCTATTCCCACTTCATGCAGATTACGCAAGTAATCTTCTATTCCTTCGATATCTTCATTATGGACATAGATGTTTGTTGCAACAAACACCTTTGCTCCATATTTTTTAGCAAATTCTACGCCTTCTCGCATTTCTTCAAAGCTAAAATTGTCAGCATTTGAACGCAATCCATATTTTTGTCCACCGATATAAACTGCATCGGCTCCATAATGGACTGCAAACTTCAATTTTTCCAAATTCCCAGCCGGTGCGAGCAGCTCCGGCTTTTCCAAACGATAACGCTTGCCTTTATAAGTTGGCTGAACCTTAGCTGCCATCTTTGTTCACTCCTTATTTTTACCGACTGAACTAAAGAAGTTCATTCTTATTACTCTTAAAGAAAATCTTAATAAACTTGTTCCTTGTAAAAGAATCCGAAAGAAAGTTCCCTTTCTGGATCCTGAAGCTTACGAACCTCACTCAGCCATTCTTCACTATAAGCGTATGAATCGGGGTCGGCCGCATACATATCAATAGCTTTACGGTAGGCATGAATAACAGCTACATTATAGTGACGGGGCTTTAGCAAGGTCTCGATTTTAAAACTATCGATACCAGCCTCCATTAGCAGATGAAGATCTTCCAAAATACAAATATCATCGGAACTCATAATATGCGTACCATTCACATCTTCATAAATTGGGTATTTTTCATCTGCACGCTCCGCTTCGATTAGAAACAGACCACGTTCCTTACCCAAACTGCCTTCATTCACCGGCCGTCCTTGATGAAGCATATAACTATTTACTAGCCGCCGCTTGGAATGGTAAATATTTGTCATTCCATGAACCTGAACCTGTGCTTCAATCTCAAGATTCGGTTTCATCTCAGTAATTTCATCCATATTTAATTCGCGGGCTAGTATTACACGAGTCGCACCTTTGCGTCCCCAATAATTGGATGTCGAATAGTTTGTTGATGTCATTTCAGCATTCCAGTGAAGCTTAATCTCAGGAGCAAATGACTTTACCGCGGATAAAACGGACGGATCATTAAATTCCACTGCATCCACACCGATTTCTCCTAGCGCTTTAACATACTCCGTAAGCTCTTCAAGAAGCTCATTTGTCATTAAATTGTTCAAACTTACGTAGAGCTTACCGTCAACTTCATGGACCATGTCAGTAGCTTTACGGATTTCTTCAAGCGTCATGCTTCCAGGTAATCTCATACCAAAGCGGTCGTTGCCAACCAGTATGGCATCTGCACCAGCTTCCAAATAAGCTTGTATATCCTCTAGAGTTCCCGCGGCTACCAGAAGCTCAGGTTTATTACACATTACACGTTCCCCCTATTGCTATTTCGCCATTTCCTTACTTTTCTCGATGTTTTGTAGATGTTCCTTATAGGTCTTAGCAAACAGGTGCTCCTGCGTACCATCCTTCTTCGTTACATAGAAGAAATATTCCGAAGGCTCAGGATTTAGCGCTGCCTTAATAGAAGCAATGCTTGGACTCGAGATCGGTCCTGGTGGAAGCCCTTTGTTCCGGTATGTGTTATAAGGATTGTCCACCTCTAGATCCTTATACAACAGACGTTCCTTCGGCTTGTCCAAAAGATATTGGACTGTCGCATCAATCTCCAGCTTCATATCTTCTTCAAGACGGTTATAGATAACACCTGCCACCAGTGCCCGTTCCTTATCAACCACAACCTCACGCTCAACTAATGAGGCAACTGTGAGCAGTTCATGCAGCGTCAGACCTCGCTGCTCAAGAAGGTTTTTCCAATCAGGGATTTCATCCAGCCTTTTCTCCATTTGAGCAAGCATCATCTGGATAACATCCTGTTCTGTGCTATCTTTAGGGATTTCATACGTTGCAGGAAATAAATATCCCTCTAAAAAATGTCTAAGCTCTTCATCTTTTGGAATTTCATTTACGATAGACACATCCCAGCCTGTCGATTGATCCGCCAGTTTCACAAACTCCTCGGCATCCAAACCACTCTCATTAGAAATAGTCTCTGCCATTTGAAGTATCGTGTATCCTTCCGGAATGGTAAAGCGTATCATCTCTTCCGGTTTAACATCCCCGTTGTTAAGCATCGATATCAACTCGTCATAGGTTACACCTGGCTTCGCCTCATAAGTACCAGCCATAAAGCGACTACCTTCGTTTTTCATCTTCAAATAGCCTTTAAATAACAGGGCATTCTTAATAAGTCCCTTTTCTTCAAGAAGATCAGCGATTTGAACGGTTCTCATCCCGGATTCAATCGTAAACTCGACAGGAGTCTCCGAGCTTGCGACTGGTTTCATGCCGTTCCAAGCGTAAAACATAGCACCGCCAGCAATAATGATCAGCACCAAAATCGCTATGGCCAGTTTCTTCACGTATTCATCTCCTTCACAACCAAAAAGGACGGACTGCTCCGCCCTTTCCAGTACTTCATTTGAAATTGGGGTTTTAATGAAAACTAATACAATCAGTCTTCGTCTTCTTCCGGAAATGTGAGTTCATCATAAAGTTCGGAAACGTTCTCCCATTCATCATCATCGTCAATAGTAGCGAGTTCCAGACTACCATCATCCGCTTTAACGATACGAAGAACTTCATATTCCTCATCCTGACGATCCGGCTGTACCAAAATTGCATACCCTTGACCATTCACTTCAAACTCAGCAGCAATATCGTAAACCATCGTGTGTCCCTTCTCATCTTGAAGCTCTACACTTTCGCCGAAAGCCTCTTTCAGCGTCTGGGTCCATACCACTTGTTCTACAGAGAAATCAGTCATTACCATTACTCCCGTCAAGCTCTTCTACAAGCGTGTTGAATGTTTCTTCAACAATACTCCACTCTTCATCGTCTTCGATCATGTACAATTTTAGTTCATCACCGTCTTCTTCGAAACGGAAAGCATAAACCTCATCTGTCTCATCATCAGAAGATTCCACAGGAACGACCATCATGTACTTTGCATCTGAGCCATCAACTTCAAATTTCATGATGACCTCAAATTCCTCTTCATTGCCTTCATCATCGGGAATATAAATAATTTCCGGTTCCTCTTCAATGCCGATATGTTCATTTGCCATCTGTTATCACCCTCACCTTTACCTTTTAGAATCCAAGTAGTTTTGCAAAATCAAGCTTGCAGCCATTTTATCTACGACCTGCTTGCGCTTCTTTCGGCTGACATCGGCTTCCAGCAGTGTCCGTTCAGCGGATACGGTAGAAAGCCGTTCATCCCAAAGGTGAACGGGTAAGCACAGGGACTCTCGCAATAGTTCTGCGAATTCCATGCAGATTTCCCCCCGGGGACCAATCGTGCCGTTCATATTTTTGGGCAGACCAACCACTATTTCACCCACCTCATGCTCTTTCACCAGGGCAGTGATCCGCTCCAACTCCATGCCCTCACGGCGACGATCAATGACTTCGAGCCCTTGAGCCGTCCATCCAAATACATCGCTTAGAGCAACACCGATTCGGCGATCCCCGTAATCTAATCCCATGATCTTCATCCTTGCACTCCTAACGGTGACTGGCTAAGTAGAACCGGACCAGTTCTTCAATCAATTCATCACGTTCTTTCTTCCTGATCAAACTTCTGGCATTGTTGTGCCGAGGTATATAAGCCGGATCCCCGGACAACAGATAACCGACAATCTGATTGATTGGATTATACTCTTTCTCAACCAATGAGTCGTATACTGACAAAATAATGTCCCGAGGGGAAGCCTCCTTCTCATCACCTATTACATTGAACTTTACAGTCTTATCCATGGAGTCCATGTGTGACACCTCGCTTCTTCGAAGAACATGTTTAAAACATGCTTCGTCGAATAAATATTTACCAGCTTGATCTACCTCTATCATAACATATTCCTCAACCGGTAAGGAAATCTGAAGTGAAAAATTATAGGCAAAACTTATACGTTTTGTGAAACTAGCTCTTCAGCGCGTTTCAGAGCCTCCTTGATTTTGGAAGGATCCTTACCGCCAGCCTGCGCCATATCCGGACGACCACCACCGCCGCCACCGCAAACAGCTGCTACTTCTTTAACTAATTTACCCGCATGAAGCCCTTTTTTCACAAGTTCCTGCGGTACAGCAACAACAAAATTCACTTTGTCCCCAGACACGGCTCCAAGGACAATCACAGCCTCTGGAAGCTTGCCTTTCAACTCATCAGCAATGGTACGAAGAGCGTCCATGCTGCTTGCTTGTACCTCTGCAGCCAGGAGCTGAGTATTTCCAGCTGTAACAACCTGGTCTGTAAGTTGACCTGCTTCTATCGCACTTAGCTTTCCTTGCAGTGATTCATTCACGCGGCCAAGCTCTTTAACCTGTTGGTTCAGTGCTTCAATCCGTTTAGGTACATCGTTCAAGTTGCTCTTGAGTAGTCCAGCTGATTGTCTTAGCAGATCTAGCTGACCTTCCAAAAATTCATATGCAAAACGGCCTGTCACGGCTTCAATCCGGCGTACACCGGAACCAATTCCGCTTTCGCCCAGAAGTTTAAAGATACCAATCTGTGAAGTGTTGTCTACATGGCAGCCACCGCAAAGTTCGAGGCTGTAATCGCCCACTTGAACAACTCTTACGATATCTCCATATTTTTCACCAAACAGGGCCATTGCCCCCATCGCTTTAGCTTCATCAATCGACTTGTTCTCAATAACAACTGCCGTACCTTTCCAAATTTGCTCGTTAACACGTTGCTCAATCTGAGACAGTTCTTCTGGAGAAATACTACCAAAATGAGAAAAGTCAAAGCGTAAACGCTGCGGTTCAACAAGGGAACCTGCCTGATTAACATGCTCACCAAGGACTTCCTTCAGTGCCTTATGGAGAAGGTGAGTTGCCGTATGGTTTTTGATGATATCAAGACGCTTTTCACGGTCAACTTCCGATTTGACAATATCGTTCACTTTCAATTCGCCGGACTCCACCGTTACAAGATGAACATGTTGTCCATGAGGTGCTTTGAACAATCCTTCTACTCTAGCAAGTACAGAGTTGCTCTCAAGCACACCCTGGTCACTTACCTGTCCACCGCTCTCAGCATAGAATGGTGTTGAATCCAATATCACCTGGCATGTCTGACCTTCGCCAACATGATCTACAAATTGTCCATCCACGACAATAGCCAATACTTTGGATTGTTTAACGATGTCATTATAACCAACAAATTCAGTTTTAACCGTGTAATCAGAGAGTACACCGCCCTGTACTTTCATGCTTTCTGTATCTTGGCGGGCTGCACGAGCGCGGTCACGCTGTTCCTTCATAGCGATATCAAAGCCTTCACGGTCAACGGAAAGACCATGCTCTGAAGCGTAGTCTTCAGTCAAATCAAGCGGGAATCCATACGTATCATATAATTTAAATGCATCGTTTCCGCTGATTTGGGTCTTGCCTTGTTCTTTGGCCTGAGCACTAATATCCGCGAGAATATTCAATCCATCAGACAGCGTCTTGTGGAACTGTTCTTCCTCTGTAGCGATAACTTTTTCAATGAATTCACGTTTTTCCAACACTTCTGGATAATATACACCCATGATGTCCCCAACGGTCTTCGTTAATGTGTACATAAACGGTTTATCGAGGCCAAGTATCTTACCGTAACGAACTGCGCGGCGAAGCAAACGACGAATAACATAACCGCGTCCTTCATTAGAAGGCAGTACACCATCTCCTACAGCAAAAACAACTGTACGAATATGGTCCGCAATTACTTTGAGTGCTACATCATATTCCGGCTTATCGTTATATTTAACGTTAGCGAGCGCAGCCGTTTCCTGAATCAAAGGTTGGAACAAATCCGTGTCGAAGTTCGAATCCACATTCTGCAAAATCGAAGCGAAACGTTCAAGTCCAGCTCCTGTATCAATGTTCTTATTCGGAAGCGGCGTATAGCTGCCATCCTTATTATGATTAAATTGGGAGAACACAAGGTTCCATACCTCTAAGTAACGCTCATTCTCTCCACCAGGATACAATTCAGGATCAGACGGGTCATTTCCATAAGCTTCGCCTCGGTCATAGAAAATTTCCGTACATGGTCCACAAGGGCCTTCGCCAATATCCCAAAAGTTATCTTCCAGCTTAATAATGCGGCTTTCTGGCAAACCGATTTTTTCATTCCACAGCTTGAAAGCTTCCTCATCTTCAGGATACACAGTCACCGACAGACGCTCTGGGTCAAATCCGATCCATTTCTTGTCTGTCAAGAACTCCCATGCCCAGGTAATAACTTCTTCTTTGAAGTAATCTCCGATAGAGAAGTTTCCGAGCATTTCGAAAAATGTGTGGTGACGACGCGTTTTTCCGACATTTTCAATATCGTTCGTACGAATACATTTTTGGGAGTTCGCAAGGCGTGGATTATCAGGCTTCACACGTCCATCAAAATATGCCTTAAGTGGTGCCATACCCGCATTAATCCACAATAGCGACGGATCATTGTGAGGAACGAGAGAAGCACTAGGTTCGATTTTATGGCCTTTTTCTGCAAAAAACTCTAACCATTTAGAACGGATTTCACTAGCTTTCATGATTATAGCCTCCAATTTCAATATCGTTTCGGCCCCATTGATTCCAGTCCGAACACAAAAAAGCCCCTGAATATATCAGGGACGATTGTCTCGCGGTACCACCCTGGTTATCAGCCGTATGGGATCTGGAACGTAAAGTACATCGTCCTTCGATTCATAAAGCGATCGCCTTGTATCGGTTTCATAACGGGGACCACCCGGTGAGTTTGTCTCACACTCGGAAATCAGCTTTCAACTCGCGACACTTTCAGGTTCTCGCAGCCATCCGGAAGTTCATTTCCGAAGGAACCTGTTCTCTGGGAAAGGAGCACCAGCCTACTTTATTTCCTCATCGATTTCAATTCATATAGACTTTAATATTTTCAAGTATATCTATGCCTAAACTATCTGTCAATGCGTGACGGAATGATACAAATCAGCCGCTTTTACGTCTCACATAATAAGTAAAAAAATGCTGAAGCAATACTTTGAGAACGGCGAAAACAGGAACTGCCAAAATGAGCCCGACCGTCCCTGCCAGTTGTCCCCCAACTAACAAGGCAAATATGATTAGCAGCGGATGCAAATGCAGTTTTCTGCCTACCACTTGAGGTGAGATAACATTACTCTCAAGCAACTGGCAGACTAGATTGACCAATCCGACAAACAGCACCATTTTCCAAGAGATCGTCGTGGCCATTAGAAGTGCAGGAGCAGCCCCCAGAAACGGACCTATATAAGGCACAATATTAAAGACTGCCACAACACTTGCCAGCAGTAGAGCATAAGGCATCCCGATTAATACATATCCGATATATGCGAACACCCCAATGATCAAACAGACTAGAAATTGACCACGTATATAATTTCCAAGGGCAGTATCAATCTCTTTTAGCAGGGCAACGATGGCTTTTCTTCGGTTACGGGGCAGATGCGACACTGCAGTACGCTGAAACACTTCGAAATCTTTTAATATGTAAAAGATCAAAAAAGGAACAATAAACACATTAAACAACATATTAATTGCTGTTCCAATATGATCCATAAGACCGGATATCCCATTTGCCAGACGCGTTTCCAAAGTATAGAGCCAGCTGTTCATTCCCGTTCGAACACCTGAGGGCAACAATTTACTGTCAAGATTGGTCATCAAACTTTGGGCCTGCACTGTAAATTCAGGCAGATGTTCATTTAGCTCCTCAAGCTGACGAATCAGCATTGGAATCATATTGATCAGGATAACGGCAAGACAAGTTAAAAAGACGGCATATATGAGAAGCACCGCAATGCTTCTAGGAACTTTACGGTCAGACAGCATGCATACAATAGGGTTCAACACATAAGATATGATCATAGCCACCAGAAACGGGGCAAGAATGGCTTTCAAGAAGCGATACACATCCAGAAATAATGGCCTTAATAACCACACAAAATAGAGGGCAATAAGTCCGAGTATTAGCCATATCATGAAACGGAACCACTTATTTGCTGTCATCTGTTCCACAGGGCATTCTCTCCTTTCGGACTAGCTTACCCTGTAAGTATATGTACGAGCTCAATAAATTAATCTTACATTCTTGGATGACATCAGTTTCCGTTGATTCAAACAACAATAAAAGACTCACCTTTCAGCCATAAAGACTGAAATTGTGAGCCTTTTGTGAATACATATCTATGTACGCAAAAATTAAGTGGATGCGTGCATAGGAGGGAAATCCTGCTGGAATTCTTCACCGAAAAACAAATCATCCAGCGAGCTAAGTGTACCGTCTTCCTCAACCTGGTAGACAGACATCTTCTCACCATTGACCGTCAGTTCAATAAAGCATCCCCAACAGTAAAATTGATGAGAACCGATTTTCCCAATATCTTTCGAACTACAATTTGGACATTTCATATTCTATTTTCACCCTATCCGTTCACAGAATTAATGGCTTTTTCTAGACGCTGTTCGCTCATGGGAGGTACCATAACAGCACTCTCTCCGATCGCCATTTCCGTTGTACAAGGTAGCCATTTGCGACCTTCTAATAAATCTGATACAAAACCGTCGGAAATTTCCAATCCTAGTATTGTATTGCCCTTTTCTTGCTCAAAATAAACATCGGAGATCCGTCCGAGCATAATACCGTCCTCCGTGATCACTTGCATTTCTTTCAATTTCCGTCGTCCCAAAAGGTACGTAAATGGTATATTGTCAGGGTCCGTTTTCTGTACAGCCTCTACACTCCGGATCATTACTGCATCTTCCCCGTAGGCCTCAATATCTTCCCATGATACGGTTTTCACATGAGAAGAAAAAAGAGCTTTACCTTCGATTTCGAGCCCGATTATCAACCAATTTTCATCTAGTATAAAATCGTGGATTTTGCCAATTTCCTTGCCATTCTCCACGTCGAATACAGCCAGTCCAATCATTTCTTGAAGCTTCATGATACTTGGACACCTCCCCATCCTTAAAGATTTAGAAAACAACTAGGTCAGCATATGTTATGTGACCTTGGGTGTTTTCAAAGGATGAAATGGAAGAAATCATACCCCCTAATCCATATCAAGAGAAATCCCTTAATTTTTATTTACGCAAGCGATTAAGGATGGTTCCAATTTTTCGGGCAGTATACTCCATTTCTTGACTAGTATTACCCAAACCAAAACTAAAACGAATCGCTGAACGTAAAAGTTTTTCAGAAAGATTCATTGCCTTGAGAACATGCGAAATTTCCAGTGATCCTGAGGTACAAGCTGAGCCGCTGGCAGCTGCGATTCCTTCCATATCGAGGTTCATTAACATCGTTTCCGTACTTACTCCAGGAAAGCTGATATTTATAATATGGGGCATGAAATAATCGGGGTGTCCATTTATCACAAAAGCGTCTTGTCCGATTTCATGAACAAGACTTTGAACAAACGTCTCTCGAAGCATAAAATAATGTGCTCTTCGTTCATCTAGTCCTTCAACAGCCAATTGTACAGCTTTAGCAAAGCCAACGATTCCGGCAATATTTTCAGTTCCTGCCCGTCGCTTCTTCTCCTGTAATCCTCCAAACAAACGGGGATATAAAGATTGCCCCCGTTTCACAACAAGCATCCCTATACCTTGAGGACCGTTAATCTTATGAGAAGAAAAGCTCCAAAGGTCCACCGGGAATTCCTTACAGGAAATGTGCTCAGAACCAAGTGCCTGAACAGCATCGGTATGAAAAACAATCCCTTTACTACGGGCAAGCTCGCCAATCTCTCGGATTGGCTGCACGGTGCCTATTTCATTATTGCCAAACATCACGGTGATCAGAACAGTGTTATCTCCAATTGCATTTGCAATCTCATCTAAAGAGATACGACCCATACTGTCTACTGGCAAATAAGTGACCTCACAGCCTCTCTTCTCAAGTTCTTCACAGGTATGAAGTACCGCGTGATGTTCAATTGCAGAAGTGATCACATGTTTACCTTGAAGTCCAAGCGCTTCGAGTGTTCCGAAGATTGCCAAATTATCACTCTCTGTTCCGCCAGCGGTGAACACCACTTCATCTGGCAAACACCCCAATAGGGTCGCAATTTTATCCCGCGCTCCACTCACCATCTTCTTAGCTTCTCGGCCATAGGAATGAACGCTTGAAGCATTGCCATACTGACTTGTCATAACCCGTAACATCTCTTCTGCTACTTCCGGATGAACCGGAGTTGAAGCCGCGTGGTCCAAATATATCGATGTCATCATTATCACCTTAAATATAGAACATGTAATTGTCCGCTGCGGACTGTTCTTGGTAGTTGATCAGATTATCAAGTGTGGTGGAATCGAGTACTTCAGCAATACTATCCCGTATTCGCAGCCATAGATCACGTTTAGCAGGATCGTCCTCTTCCGTAAAATCGACTGGAGAAATTGGTCCTTCCAGAACACGGATAACATCTCCTGCTGTAATACTTACAGGCTCACGTGACAAGATATATCCACCGTAAGCACCACGAATACTCTTCACAAGACCTGCATTTCTAAGTGGCGCAATCAATTGCTCAAGGTAGTGCTCAGATAACTGATTTTTCTCAGCTATGCTTTTGAGTGAAGTAGGTCCTTCACCAAATCTGGAGGCAAGCTCCATCATAATCGTCAATCCATATCTTCCTTTAGTTGAAATCTTCAAAGGGGACACCTCTCTCGAAATTTTATATATAACATTTCTCATCTGATTTGTTGGTTTGAGGCGGAAATAAGGCGCTAATCGCCGGAATCATAAGGAAAAGCAGCATATTCTCCCTATTCCGATCAATGCCCTTTGTATATGGTAACATAACCACAGCCCCTATGGGTAATAATACACACCTATTTTAAAAAAATGTTCACCAGGAGTGGACAAAACCAAGGCGTGTGAAGTATGCCAGGTTGTGATAAAATACCTCCATGGGCACAAATCAATACGAAAATGGTGATAACGATGTCAAAAGATAAACAAAGCACCCGTATCGTTGTCGGCATGTCAGGAGGCGTCGATTCCTCCGTAACAGCACTGCTGCTCAAGCAGCAGGGGTATGATGTGATCGGGATCTTTATGAAGAACTGGGACGACACCGATGAACTCGGTTACTGCACTGCTGAAGAGGACGCTGAAGATGTCCGCCGTGTATGTGAACAGCTCGATATTCCCTACTATACCGTCAATTTCGAAAAGGAATACTTTGATAAAGTATTTTCCTATTTTCTTGATGAATATAAGGCCGGAAGAACACCAAATCCAGATGTCATGTGTAACCGGGAAATTAAGTTCGGTGAATTCTTAAACAAGGCTCTGGATCTCGGAGCAGATTATGTTGCAACAGGGCACTACGCTCGTGTCATTGAGGAAGATGGTAAACTGCACCTCCTTCGTGGAGTGGACAATAACAAAGATCAAACCTACTTCCTGAACGCACTGAATCAAGAACAGCTTTCAAAAGCAATGTTCCCGATCGGGCACCTTCCTAAACCGGAAGTTCGTCGTCTGGCCGAAGAAGCCGGCCTTTATACGGCCAAGAAAAAAGACAGCACCGGTGTATGTTTCATCGGTGAACGGAATTTCAAAGAATTCCTGAGCCAATACCTGCCTGCCCAAGGCGGAGATATGGTCGATGTTGTAACAGGTGAAGTCAAAGGTCGCCATGACGGTCTCATGTATTATACCCTTGGACAGCGTCAAGGACTCGGCATTGGTGGATCTGGTTCCGGCGAACCTTGGTTTGTTGCGGACAAAGATTTGCAAAAAAACATTCTATATGTCGTACAAGGAGATCATCCAAGCCTGTACTCCACTGGCTTGATCGCCTCCGGGATCAACTGGATTGTAGGTAAGGAAGCTATGCCCAATGATTCCTTTACTTGCACAGCAAAATTCCGCTACCGTCAACCGGATCAGCAAGTTACAGTCACTCCTAGAGAAGATGGAACTGTTCATGTGGCATTTAACAATCCACAGAAAGCCATTACTCCAGGACAAGCCGTTGTGTTCTACCAAGGCGAAGAATGTCTTGGCGGCGGAACGATTGAATATGCGGAGAAAGTACCGTATTAAACAATATCTCTGATATAAAAAGGCATGACCCTTTCAGCTCCGCCGAGCTTGAGGGCCATGCCTTTTTAGTTATCGCGTTAAGATAGATCGACTTCAATGACGCAATTTTTTTCTACACTAAGAGCAACATCGACGATTCTCTGATTCCGACTGCCTCTAAAAGGCAAAGATGTATCTTTCTCCTGCTCGTTAAACCGACCATCAACGATGACATCACACATCAGCGCGAGCTCTCTGAGCTTCGGCTGCCTCATTAGAGCTTCAAAGGTGTATCCGGTATAGGCCCATACATTCTTATCCGGACAGCATGCCCTAAATTCCGATACAAAGAGAGCACATTCCTCCGCAGAGAAGAAAGGATCGCCTCCACATAACGTAACTCCATCAATTAACGGATTATTGGCAATTTCCTGCAGTATTTGTGTTTTCAGTTCATTCGTGAAAGGTTCTCCTGCTTCAAAATCCCAAGATTCCTTATTAAAACAACCTGGACACGCATGCCGGCAACCGCTGATGAACAATACTGCTCGAACACCCTTGCCTTCATTAATACTTTCTGGAATAAACCCGCATAGATTCATCGATGTTTAACCCGATCTTTGACTTCCGCCTGCTTAGCAGAATTGAAACGTTCTGTATAGTTGCCGGTTAAATAACCAGTTACTCTGCGCAAGCGTTGAAAAATGACCGTCTCCTCATCCACTCCACACTCAGGGCAAGATGTCCCAATAATGCCTTCATAGTCACACACTGGACAGCGGTCTAATGGATGGTTGACCGAGAAATAACCCATGTCCTGTTTAAGCGCGTACTGAACAATACTCTGGAATGCAGCTGTATTTTGACGGGCATTTCCATCCAGCTCTACATACGATATGGCACCTGCATTACAAAGACTGTGAAATGGTGCTTCCCATCCAATTTTCTGAAAAGCAGCTACAGGATGATACACCGGAATGTGGAATGAATTTGTGTAATACTCTCTGTCCGTTACGCCTGGAATACAACCATAAGTGCGTTGGTCTATTTTCGTGAATTTTCCGGATAGACCTTCTGCAGGTGTTGCAAAGAGCGTAATGTTCAAATTGTATAACTCACTCATCTCATCGCAATAAGCACGCATGCGGCTAATGATTTCAAAGCCCAGTGCTCTTGAATTTTCGTCTTCTCCATGATGGTATCCTGTTAAAGCTTTCAAACATTCTGCAAGTCCAATAAAACCAAGCGCGAGCGAACCATGCTTCAAGAGATCTGCTACCTCATCGTCCGGTGCCAGTTTCTCTCCGCCCTCCCATACGCCTTCACGCATCATAAAATCAGAAGCTTTAGCGGGTTGCTTGGCTTGAATTCCATAACGATGGACCAGACCTTCTACTGCGATTCTCATATACTGGTCGAGGTTTTCATAAAAACCTTTCAAATCTGGTTCTTGCCGCTGATGAGTCGCGATACCATTTTCAATTCCAAGCCGCACCAGATTAATCGTGTTAAAGGACAGATTTCCTTTTCCGCTCAGCCGATTTCTGCCAAAACGATCTGAGATCGTACGTGTACGGCATCCCATCGTTGCAATAATGGTGTCAGGGTCTTCGGGATCATAATAGGGAAGATTGAATGATGCATCCACATTGACGAAGTTCGGGTATAACCGGCGACTAGAGCACTCAATTGCTTTAAGAAACAAATCATAGTTAGGATCACCTTGCGATTGATTGACGCCATGTTTGCACTGGAAAATATGCTGTGGAAAGATCGGTGTTTCCCCGCGGCCTAGCCCTTTCATCGTTGCATTAAGCAACGCATGAGAAACCAAGCGCCCTTCCGAAGAAGTACACATTCCGTAATTTAACGATGTAAACGGAATTTGCCCCCCTGCTCGGCTACTCATCGTATTTAAATTATGGATTAAAGATTCTGCAGCCTGATTCGTTTCGTTTACAGTTTCTTCATAGGCGAAATCATAAGTACGTGGAAATTGTTCTCGAAGCTGCTTATTATCCATCACCAATTCTTCTTCTGAAAACTCATACGTTTGATCCTGATCCACTTCACCCAGATAGGTCAGCCCTTTTCTAAAATGTTTACGGAAAGATCGGCCTACATACGGTGCCAAGTCCCAATCAATCTTATTAGCGGATACCCCGCCGAATTGGCTGTTCTGTTGGGACTGGAATATAATCGCGACAAGAGCCATGGCAGTCATGATACTCTGTGGTGAACGCACGGAACCATTTCCGGTGTTAAATCCGTTAGCAAGCAACCGGTCAAACGGAATAAAGATACAGTTGGTGGTCCCTAATGCATATTGATCTAAATCATGCACATATACATATCCGTTTTTTACAGCCTCATTCAGTTCAGTCGGTAGTACGAATGATTTAGCCATCCATTTCGCGTATTCCGAACCGATTCGGCTCATTTTGCCACTAAAGGATTCTCCGTTCAAGTTGGCATTTTCCCTGAGCAGGTCCATATCTTTCGTACCAATCACATCGTTACTAATTTTATACAGTTCACCGCGCTTCATTCTTTCCAGGTCCCGGGCCTCACGGTATTCTTTATATGCTTTAGCAGTGCTTTCAAATCCGATCTTCTTTAGGTACTGAATAACAAGATCTTGTATTTCTTCTACCGAAATTTGATTCACACTCGCTATTTCGGCTTTCACCATTTCACCAATCTGGGTTGAAGCATCAGGCTGAACCTTTCCTTCCGCAGCCGCAAAAGCTTTATCCACTGCACTAATAATTCTCTTAACTTCAAACTCTACCTGAGTACCATCTCTTTTAATTACCTTCATTATTTTCCTCCTATAATTAAGACGAAATGAAAAGAAGCATGATTCCGCAAGTCTGCGGAATGCATGCTTCAATAAAGAATCGGTATAAATCCAATCAGACCGGATCCCCGTCCTATTGAAACACTTTCCTATCAACCGTAGGCAATACAGTGTCGTCAAAATGGCTGGTATCTGGCTTCCGTACATTTTTGGAGAGGCTAAACTCTTCCTTGTTCTCCACAAGTACCTGTTACAGTGGCGGGACCGCTCCGGATTCACACCGGATTCCCATTTAAGATCGGATCCATCCGATCACCATTTAGCACTATATGTAGTTGTCATATCAAAAGATATAACAATATATAGATTTTAACTGTAACAAATATCATAGCACTTTAATTAGCTTCGGTTGGCATAGGTGTAGGAGTAGGTTTCGCAAATCCTGTCTTGTACTTCTCATCGATCAAAGTTCGGATTTCGCTCAGGCTTTTCCCTTCACTTTTCAGTTTCGCAGATTCTACGGCAATATCTAGACAAACACCACAGCGCGTACCATGATCATCCCAAACAACACTGCCGTCTTCCTTAACTTCATCAATGAAACAGTTCAGATTGTTCTCATGACCAGCGCTTTCACCGCATCCACAATAGCATGGAATCCATTGGAGCACATCCTTAACCTGAGCAGCAAGAGCGTATATTGTCCGAAGCTCTTGACTTTTATCATTCAAAAATGTTGGCAACTCCTTAACAGAGGCAGTAATCTCCTGAATATCCCCATTCGCAAGTTGAGACTGTGAGCCGTGTTCATGAGTAGCCTCCGTCTCTGATTCTTGTTTCGTATGGGCAGGCTCCTGAGCTTTTTCAGCGCCACATCCGCTCAGCAGCAGACCAACAGATAATATTAAAACTACAAATTTCTGTTTTTGCATACTATTGTCCTCCCCATTAACCTCTGCAATTCGTATTCCCTTGATAGACCTAGACGCTCTATATAGTTAACATAATTCCTATTGAAGCACCCGCAAGCCCGAGTAATACGGAGGTGATAACATAAATCAGAGCTTGCACATAGTGTTTATTCACTGCCAAAGTAATAGCTTCGTACCCAAAAGTTGAAAAGGTCGTAAAGGCTCCGCAAAAACCTGTTCCTAATAAACCATATACCATTTCAGGCATACGCTCAGCAGTACCGACCAATATACCCAGCAAAAGGGAACCCACCAAATTGACAAGAAGCGTTGCCCATGGGAAGGAAGATCCTACTCTCTTTCCTACCCATATCCCAATACCGTAACGAGAAACCGCTCCGACGATACCACCTATTCCTATCCATACGATCATGATGTCTCACCTTCTTGTGTTGCACCCATTCTCCGTCCTAACGAAACCCCAATAAAAGCCATAATCAATCCACCGAACACACTAAGCATCACGTAGAGCCAAGCCGTCAGCATCTGACCATTTCTAAACAATTCGACAGTGTCGACCGTAAAGGTAGAGAATGTGGTAAACGCACCTGTAAATCCGGTTCCCAGAAACAAACGAGTCTCCGCTGATATCATCGTGGAACGTAAACAGTAAGTCAAGAACCATCCGAGGAACAAGCATCCTGCCAGATTGATGAGTAAAATCGCTTGCGGAAAACCACTATCAGGAAGTGGTATCATCTTACTAACGCCATAACGGCATAATGTTCCGATAAATCCTCCTGCACCTACGAAAAGTAAATTTCTGCCCATAAAATTCCCTTCCACTTCCGTATCATAAAACGTTCATTATTTATTATCCCTGCGCAAGCGCTGGTTATGAGAAATTTTAGCCTCGTTCCCCTGCTCGGTCGCCTGGTAGAACACTCGACGCGCAAGCTCCTTAGGCAGGTAATCCTGCTTGACATAATGTCCGGGATAATCATGAGGGTACATGTATCCTTTGTGCCCTAATTGAGCGGCACCTTGATAATGAGTGTCTCGTAAGTGAAGCGGAACCTCTGCAGATGTAAACTCCTCAATAGCGGACGTTGCTCGGGAAATAGCCGTATATACGGCATTTGATTTCGGACTTTCCACAGCAAAAAGAATCGCCTGTGCAATGTTAAGCTTGGCTTCAGGCCATCCGTTATGACGGTAGGCATCCAATGCGCTGACGGCTTGTACCATCGCTTGTGGATTCGCAAGACCGATATCTTCACTGCTGGCGGCAATTAATCGACGAATGAATACCATCGGATCCATCCCCAGCTTCTCAACCGCATATAGAAACCAAAAAAGCGCTGCATCGCTGGAGCCGCGAATACTTTTATGAAAAGCGGATAACACGTCATATTGGGTTGATTCATCCGCCCGGACGGTTGGACGCCGAATTGATTCTTCGGCAACCTCCAGTGTAATATGGACCGTTCCTTCCGCATCCGGCGGCGTTGTCAATGCTGCCAATTCGAGCGCATTTAATGCCCTTCTAATATCACCGTTCGCCATGGAGGCGATGTGCTCCAAAGCATCCTCCTCCACCTGTAGCTGCATAAACCCAAGCCCTCGTTCCTTGTCTTGGAGCGCTCGCTGCATCGCAATTCGGGAGTGTTCTCTCGTTAGAGGATGTAACTGAAACAATGTCGAACGGCTCATAAGGGCCCCGTTTACATAATGAAACGGATTTTCCGTAGTAGCACCGATAAAGATGATTGTGCCCTTCTCAACTGCAGGTAATAGGGCATCCTGCCGCGAGCTGTTAAACCGATGTACCTCATCTAGAAACAGAATGGTTTTGGTACCGTACAGAGATTTGTTACTATGAGCTTGTTCAATCACCTCACGCACTTCCTTCACAGAAGCTTCCACCGCATTCAGTCGGACGAATTGGCCTTGTGTATGCTTCGAAATAATATGAGCAAGCGTTGTTTTACCACAGCCCGGCGGACCATATAGTAAAATGGACGACACCTGATCCGCTTCTATTGCGCGCCGGAGCAGTTTGCCTGGCCCTATAATATGTTCTTGTCCAATATATTCATCGAGGTTCGAAGGACGCATCCGGTCAGCCAGAAGCCGGGAATCGCGATCCTCTTCACGACCGAGAGAGAATAAATCCATCATTCCACATCCTTGCCTGAATCACGTTCGTGCTCATGATCCTTAATTTGCTCTACTTATCATATCACAATCTGATATTCACTTCGCCACTGCCAGAAAAGCAATAATTCTATTGAAACCCAAACCTTTTAGACAACGAACTCGTTCTAATAATCAAACATACATGTGTAAGAGTCCATCTAAGTATAAAACCAATCCAAAATGAAGACAGGGAGAATTAACGACATGAAAAGACGAACAACGATGATTATCGTCCTTATCGCACTAGTCTTATTAATTGGCATTACACTCTATCGATTTATAGACAGTTTAGGTGAGTCCTATCAACAATTAGGTCTAATACAAAACGAAGAGCCGATGGTTGTCTACACCACCGGCCTCTTTCAAAAATAGCTAAATTTCTTTTGTATGCTGTTCACTCACTTGAAAATATATATATTTCAAACTTAAACGCCTTCCGGCCAACCTTCAACTGCAATTTCAGGCTGCTGCGGAACGACATACGACGGAAGCTGTTCACCATGCAGCAACCAAAGCTCATGAAGGGCACGGGTACAGCCAACGTACATAATCTTGGCATCCCATGCTTTTTCAGCATAATGATCACGATCTGCATCCGCTACGATGACAGCGTCAAACTCAAGCCCTTTGGACAGATAAACCGGTAGTACAGACAAACCACCTTGATAGGTCTGCTTGCTTCCATCAATCAGATGAAGCTCAGGCCATTCCTCAGACAATAATCCATGCAATTCCTCCGCTTCACGAAGTGTACGAGTCAAGATGGATACAGTCCGGTAATTCCCCTTGGAGATCAAATGACGCAACGCGCGGCGAAGATCCTCTTCACGGTTATTTGCCCCCGAATAAGGTATCAGCCTTACCGCATCTCCGCTCCGGAATACGGGTACAGCGAGCAGGTCGCTGGCTACACCTCTTTCAAGAATCCCATTTGCAAATTCGATAATCTCCATCGTTGAGCGGTAGCTTCGCGTCAATGCAAAATACGCTCTGTTCTCTTCATCGAACAGGGAGCTCATCTCTTCCCAAGCATGAATACCGCGATACGCATGAATCCCCTGCGATAAATCCCCTAAGATCGTAAAAGAATGCCCCCTCACGAACTTATCAAGCAGTGCAACCTGGAATGGGGAAAAATCCTGGGCCTCATCGATGACGATATGATCAAACCGCTGTTCTCCCGTAATCTCATTCATGAGACAGTGGAAGTACAGTAAAGGTGTCAGGTCCTCTTCACGGATAATATTGTTCTTCAAATCTTTACGGGTTAGCTTCAACACTTCTTCTGGGATCTCGGACTCCAGCTCCTTAGGCCATAGCACACTTGTCTTTGAAGCACCAAATAGCTGCTTATACAGCACCAGTGGATCAAATTTCGGCCACTTTCCTGAATAAGATTTCTCACGCTGTGAAGCTTTCTTCTTTCGTTCCTTGAGCAGATGGGCTGGAGACTTCTTCAGCTCCATTTCCACCCAACGATGCAGTCTGGCAAGTACACGCTCTTTGCGCTTAGCTAGAGGGTATGGTTTATATTCCTCATTGAACCATTCTTCGATCGTTTCCCGCCGTAATACTGATCCATCCCAAGGAGAGAAGTCGCCCTCGGGCAAGGCGATCGTTTCTAACGATTCAACACAGCGCTCGATCAGTTTCATCAATCTTAAAGAGCCTTTATAACGCCCCCGTACATCGTCATCGATATCTGGTGTCCCTTGCCCCAGCGGTGTCTCGAACCAATAAGAAAGCGTATCGGATGTATCGCTGTTCGTCATATTAATATCCAAGAGATTGGAAGCCCAATCCGCAAAAGTTCGTTGCTGAATATCCCCCACACCGAGTTCAGGAAGTACATCGGATATGTAGTCCAGGAACATATGGTTCGGCGCAAATATAATCATTTTCTCCGCAGAAACCTGCTCTTTATATTGATACAATAAAAAAGCCAATCGATGGAGTGCGACGGTTGTCTTACCACTTCCTGCAACCCCTTGAATGATCAGCGCTGTATTCTTGGCCGCGCGGATTATCTTATCCTGCTCCGCTTGAATCGTAGATACAATATCCCGAAGCCTGTTATCTTTATTCTCTCCTAGCCGGTATACGAGGAACTCATCTGATACCGCAAGTCCTCCGCCATCACGATTATACGCATCAGATACGCGCTCAAGAATCTGCTTACGGATAACCACGTTTCGCTTCAAATACACCAGACCTTCAACGATTCCTTCAGGCGCTTCATATGAGGCAGGATCATTTCCCCCCGTAAAGGAATAGAACATGCTGGCTACCGGTGCCCGCCAATCGATAACCATGGGATGCTCTCCGGCTTCTTCCCGGTCAAAACCGACCTTTCCTATATAGAGCGGGGTTGGCTCCGGTTTTCCGTTCTCCTGAAAATCCAATCTTCCAAAATAGGGCTCTGGCTGACCTTTTCTCAAAGCCTGCCGTCTTTCCTCGCGCCCTGCTTCGAGTACTTGTTCTGTAAAATCATGCCCCGTATAAACAGGAATATCCTGCAGCCGCTTAAGCTGCTTGTTAATCTCTGCAATGGCTTCTTCTAGTCTCTGCTTCTCTTCTTGATAGGCACTTTGAAAAGAGTCCGTCAAATTCAGTTACCTCCTAAGAAATCAATTTATGTGTAAACCAAATTCATGTCATTGACACAAAAAGGATATTCATTGTAGCACACCTCGCACCAATATACTACAAACATTAAGAGCCGGTGGTTTACGTGATCAGCCTCATCCTATTATTACCAAAAAATTCTTGACATCATTTCCGCCTGTTCTTATATTATATATAACCTTAAGGTTATATGTTATAAGTGAGGGAATGATCATGCCAGATGTTTATCGAGCATTAGGTGATTCAACTAGGCGACGTATATTAAGTATGCTCCAACAAGGAGATAAAACCCAAAAGGAAATAGTCGATGCATTTGAAATCTCTCAACCAGCCATTAAGAAGCATTTGAATATTTTATTGGAAGAAAGAATGATTACAGAAAGCTTGAATGGGAAGTATCGTATCTATTCATTAAACTATGACGTTCTCCAAGCTGCTTACCATGAAATGCTTCAGTACTTCGAAAAACTACTTGATGATCAGCTGTTAAGTCTAAAAACTTATGTTGAAAAAGGAGAGTTTCGAGATGAACAAGATTAAGGATTCTATAAAGAGAGAAATTATTATTCATGCGCCTCTGAAACAAGTTTGGGATGCACTGACTAATCCAGAGCATTTAAACCGTTGGTATACAAAAAATGCCGAGATAGACTTTCGTATCGGTGGAAGAGGTTATATGAATCATGGCTGGGGGGCAACATCTGAAGGTATATTTACAGAAATAGAGTCCATGAAACGCTTTGTACTTCAGAGCCTAGATGGGGATTTTAATACGATTACTTCCTTAGAAAAAGTTGATCATGGTGTTCTGGTAAGTATTGAATATCAGTCTTCCTTTATTGGTGAAATGAATCAAGCTACAAGAGAAAACATGTTGTTCGGTACAAGTCAATTCTTAGAAAATCTGAAAAGTGTTTATGAAACAGGTACTGATCATCGCGATAAATTTTGGAAGGTATGGATTGGCATCACACATGCAACAAAAGAAGAAGGTAAAGGTACTAGAGTTTTAAAGGTGGAGAAAGGTTCGGTGGCTGCAGTCGCTGGAATTAAACCTGAAGATATTATAGTGGAGATCGATGGGGAAGAAATTGAAGGGTATGATTCATTTGAAAGAACATTGAATGAAAAAAGCCTCCATAGTACCGTTGCCATAACAATAGTAAGGAAACTTGAAATATTACAGGTCACCTGTCTTGTAGATGCTTACCCTGTACCTTATTAAAATTTGAGACAGAAAAACGCAGGTCCGTCTGATCACGAACACTGCGTTTTTCCATTTCATCTAGAAATCCAGAGCATTTCCTCTGCTCCCTACATCTCTAGCTTTAGCTTCTCAGTTGTATAAATTAGTAGCTATTACGAGGAAAGACCCGCTCTTTCAAGCAATTCTTTTACAGTAACGCTGACCATAATCAGTCCTACAACCGGGGGTACGAACGCATTACTTGCAGGTGGCTGTTTGGCCTTCCGAATTTCAGGTGCATTTTCAGGTACGATCTTGTCCGTAACATCCTGACGGGGCTTCATTGGTTCTTCAAGCGAGAACACAACTTTAACCCCCTTCTTAATACCTTCCTTCCGAAGCTTCGTACGAACGACCCGTGCAATTGGATCCATCGATGTCTTAGAAATATCGGCTACCTGGAACTTAGTTGGGTCCATTTTGTTAGCGGCTCCCATACTGGAAATCATCGGTATGCCGCGTTTTAAACATTCCTTGATCAGATGAATCTTATAAATGATCGTATCCGAAGCATCGAGCACGTAATCCAGATCGTATTTGAACAATTCTTCGTATGTTTCATCTGTGTAGAACATATTAAGTGCAATCGCTTCACATTCCGGATTGATCAGTTTCACACGCTCAACCATCAAATCTGCTTTCTTCTGACCTACTGTTGTTGTCAAAGCATGAATCTGGCGATTTATGTTTGTGATATCTACAACATCTTTATCAATCAGGATGATACGTCCGACTCCGGTACGGGCAAGTGCCTCCACCGCCATCGATCCTACCCCGCCGATCCCAAGAACGGCCACTGTACTGTTCTTCATAACCTCAAGGCCTTCAGGTCCGATAGCAAGCTCAGTACGAGAAAACTGATGCAGCATCTTAAATACCTCCTAACAGGCAAGAAACGGCTGGAATGCAGCCGTTTCCCCCAATAATTTATAATTTATTACTTTTTATCTTCACCCGGTTTTTTCGCAAGCTTAATATGAAGCTGCTCTAACTGTCCTCCATCTACTGAAGAAGGAGCATTCATAAGCAAGTCCGTAGCACTTGCTGTTTTTGGGAATGCAATCGTCTCACGCAAGTTGTTCCGTCCTGCAAGAAGCATAACCAGACGGTCTAAACCGAAGGCGATTCCGCCATGCGGTGGAGTACCGTATTCGAAAGCATCCAGCAAGTATCCGAATTTCTCATTCGCTACCTCAGGAGATAGTCCAAGAGCCGCAAACATTTTTTCTTGAATATCACGCTTATAAATACGCATGGAACCGCCGCCCACTTCATATCCATTCAATACAATGTCATATGCCTGCGCACGAACCGCAAGTGGATCTGTATCGAGCAGTTCCAGATCATCGTCATTTGGACGAGTGAACGGATGGTGCTCTGCCACATAGCGTTTTTGCTCTTCGTCATAGCTTAAGAGAGGGAAATCGAGAACCCAAGCAAACTTGAATTCATTGTCATTGATCAAGCCAAGCTGGCGGCCAATCTTAAGACGAAGTGCGCCGAGCACATCTGCGACAACCTTTTTGTTGTCTGCAGAGAATAACAGCAAGTCTCCATCTTCTGCCCCGGTACGTTCTTTGATCGCTTCAATCTCCTGCTCGGTAAAGAATTTCACGATAGGTCCTTTGAACTCTCCCTCTTTCACTTGAATCCAAGCAAGACCTTTTGCTCCATATCGAGCAGCGTATGGACCGAGGTCATCGATCTCTTTACGTGTCCAAGTACCGCAGCCTTTCGCGTTAAGACACTTCACTTCGCCGCCTTTTTCGATAACTGACGCGAATACTTTCACACCACTCGTAGCAACGATATCGTTCATTTCGATCAATTCAAGACCAAAGCGAAGGTCCGGCTTATCGGATCCGTATTTGCCCATAGCGTCAGCATAGCTGATGCGCTGGAATGGTGTCGCAAGCTCTACGCCAATCGTTTCTTTGAACAGACGAACCATTAGCTTCTCCATCATGTTAAGCAGGTCGTCGCGCTCCATGAAGGAAGTCTCAATGTCGACCTGTGTAAATTCTGGCTGACGGTCTGCACGAAGATCCTCATCGCGGAAACAACGAGCGATCTGGTAGTAACGTTCTAAACCACTTACCATCAAGAGCTGCTTATAAATTTGCGGGGATTGCGGCAGTGCAAAGAATTCGCCTTGGTGAACTCGGCTTGGTACCAGATAGTCACGTGCACCTTCTGGTGAGCTCTTTGTCAGGATCGGAGTTTCAACATCCACAAAGCCTTCTTCGTCAAGGAAATCACGGAATATTTTGGACGCTTTAGAACGAAGCATGAGTGTCTGCTGCATTTCTGGGCGGCGCAAGTCGAGATAACGGTACTTCAGACGAAGCTGCTCATCCACTTCCACACCATCTTCAATGAAGAACGGAGGAGTTTTTGCCGCATTCAATACTTCGATTTCCGTAACCTGAACTTCAATCTCTCCTGTAGGAAGGTTAGGATTAATGGTTTCAGCAGCACGCTGTACGACTTTACCAGATACGGCGATTACATATTCTGAGCGAACCTTATCGGCGATTGCCAAAGCATCACCTGAAAAATCCGGGTTAAATACAACCTGCATAATTCCGCTGCGGTCGCGAAGATCGATGAAGAGTACGCCTCCCAAGTCACGGCGAGTCTGTACCCAGCCGTTTAACGTAACGGTTTCTCCAATGTTGGCGGTCGTTAATTGACCGCAATGATGCGTCCTTTTCATGATTCCATCATACCCCTTTTATTTATAATTAAGCCAAATATGGCAGGCTAACCTATTTCCTTATGCAAGTCTTCCAGCTTTACGGTACGTTGCTCGCCAGTTTCCATTGATTTCAGAGCAATTTCTCCACGAGCAAGCTCATCATCTCCAAGGATAGCCGTATAACGGGCCTGGAGACGGTCAGCTGATTTCATCTGGGCTTTCATCTTCCGACCAAGATAGTCACGTTCTGCTGAGAAGCCCGCGCTGCGCAGACGGTAGATCAGCTTCGTCACTTCCTCTTCAGCCGCTTCACCCAGTGCTACAAGATAGACATCCAGCGGCTTAACCGCGTTCAGCTCAATGTTTTGATGCTCAAGAATCAACATGATCCGCTCAAGACCAATCCCAAAGCCGATTCCCGGTTGATCTGGTCCACCGAATTGTTCCACTAAGCCATTAAACCGGCCGCCGCCACCTACAGTGTCAATGGCTCCAATGCCTTGTGCCTTAAATTCAAATGCCGTGTGAGTGTAATAATCGAGGCCACGAACAAGACGTGGATTGATTACGTAATCCACTCCCATAGCGTCCAGGTATCCCTTTACCTTTTCAAAATGGGTGCTGCACTCTTCATCCAGACTATCAAGAATCGAAGGTGCCCCATCGAACTTGTCCTGATCCTTCTTGCAGTCCAGTACACGCAGTGGATTACGCTCCATCCGGGACTGACAATCTGAACACAGGTTTTCTCTCATCGGTGTAAGGAAGGACAATAGTCGATCCCGATAAGCCGCTCGAACTTCTGGCGTTCCGACTGAATTGATCTCTACCTTCACACCTTGAAGACCCAGTTCTTTCGTGAAGGAATAACCAAGTGCAATAACCTCCGCATCGATTGCCGGGTCAGCTGCTCCAAATACCTCAACACCAAACTGGTGGAATTGACGATAGCGTCCTGCCTGCGGTCGCTCGTAACGAAACATTGGAGCGATATAATACAGCTTTGTAACATCAGGCTCACCGTATAATTTGTTCTGCACAAAAGCACGAACAACACCAGCTGTTCCTTCCGGACGCAGTGTCATGCTGCGGTCACCTTTATCCATAAAGGTGTACATTTCCTTTTCAACTATGTCCGTTGTCTCACCAACGCCACGCTCAAACAGCGAGGTCTGCTCGAACAGAGGTGTGCGAATTTCACGATAGTTATAGCGACGACACAAATCTCGTGCCTTCTCTTCAACAAACTGCCATTTCTCGACGGTACCTGGCAAAAAGTCCTGTGTACCTGTCGGTTTCTCAAACTTGATATTCGCCATCGTTCATCCCTCCATTAGTCCTACCAACTTACTTCAACTCTAAACTGACTTAATGTATGCTTGTTTCTAGCAAAACCAAAAAATCTCTCGTCCCCGTGTTGTAAATACAACAACAGGGACGAGAGATTGTTATCAACATTATCTCCCGTGGTGCCACCCACATTCCGGATTCATCCATCATGATCATCATGCGATCAAGTTGTTTGGATAACTCCGCTTCAAACCGGTTAACGCTCGGTGGCGCAGAGCGGCTACTACATTCATCTACCTGTTGCAACACAGGTAATGTTTCGCCGTCTGTTCTCGGGGAGGTCATTCGTCCACTCATCAAGGGAATCCTTACAGCCAAAGGGGTTCCTCTCTGGATCTTGTGGGGATGGAGTACTTGGTCCCGTCATCAAATCAGTATCTATAATTTATATCTTACCCAAAACATTATATTTTTAGATTGTAATGAACCGCCGCACTAAAGTCAAGAAACTTCCACAAAATCCGCTAAAAAAAAGAAAAAAACCTACAAACCGATGTTGTAGGTCCAAAACATTATATAAAAAAAGGGGGTCATGCTGTTATTATAAACAGCTTATATTAAGGAATCATGAAACAAACATTACAGTTATATTACAAGCGTGAAAGCGGTATCCTAAACTGTGCCAGAAAGCCTCTGGCGGAATCCAGTGCAGGATCTGCCAGAGGCTTTAGTCAAAAACTTATTTGCTTATGAATTATTCAAAACGCTCAACATATGCATTGTTTTTCCGCAGCACTTGAACAATTTCGTCATAATCCGCGTCATTTACCTTTCCTGACAAAACATACTTCAGATTATCATAATCCGAATCAGTTAAGTCAGCACGATCTACCCATTCATCACGTTCAGGCTCTGGGAGATCCTCCGAACGCTCTGTACCCGGCAGGTCTTTCGTTCCTAAAACCGCACCCGGAGCGACCGCCGCGCCACCAGCAGCTCCCGAACCAGGAGCAGTTCCCCCTACGCCTGTAATATTCCACGGCACGAGAGGAACGATGATGTTCGTACTTCTGCCAAGGTTCTCATGGAGTTGTCCAACTTCCAAATGATCAATACTGTACGTCTGAAGCGTTGTTCTTGCTCCCTCCGCTTCACTCTCTGTTCTGAAATATGCTTGAATTTGTTTAGACATGTCCATTCCTCCTTTTTTTCAAAACCATGTTGAAAATCCGGTGTTGCATGAACAAGTTCTAACCTGAAAAAGTAATTATTACAGCACTTTCAGCAGCTCACGTACAAAGGCTGGTTCATCCTTCGGTGTACGTGAAGTGATAAAATTGCGGTCAACAATAACTTCCTCATCCTTAAAATTGGCACCCGCATTTACCATATCATCTTGAAGTGGTGGGTAAGATGTAATAGTACGACCCTTCAATAGGTCGGCACTGGCCAAAATTTGCGGACCATGACAAATGGAAGCAATCGGCTTGCTTGCCTTGTCAGCTTCGGTTACGAACTTTAGAATATGGGAATCCAGTCGCAAATTTTCCGGAGAAGATCCGCCTGGAATAACCACCGCATCATAGTCCTGAACACTTACGTCAGCAATAGCTTTATCTGTTGTATAGGTTACTTTACCTTGTTTCCCCTTTACTTCCTGGCCTTTTTTCAGCCCGATGATGTCAGCCTGATGTCCGGCTTTCTTTACTTCCTCATAAGGAACTTGCATCTCTGAATCTTCAAATTGATCTGCTAGTAGAAAAGCTACTTTACTCATGATGTTCAGTCTCCTTTCAAGTTATCCTTAGCATCTTATTACCCTGTTGTGCTTTTTTTATAACAATGGATTTGCTTAAACTAATCCTTATTTAACAAAAAAAACCGCCAATTGGCGGATGTCCTTGCATATCGCAGTTAAGTTATCACCTTAAGGTTCAAACGGAGTTTCTATCAATGGTTTAAATTTTGCAGTCCCTGACTCGATTTCATTCTTATCTAGAAAGTGAATATTGAGCAGGTCATCTGTTATGAAAAACAAAAACATAAATCTCTCATCACCGGTAGTTAAGCTTTTAGTTACCGGGTAAATAGACACATCCACCTTCTGAAGCAATTTATCATTTTTATATATGGCTATCTCGTCACCATGAACATAAGTATAGCGGTCATCCGTGTATAATGCAGGAAAGATTGGTGCTGAAGGAATATCTGTTTCTTGAATATTATTACCATCTAACTCAGAGGAGTAGAATTTCAATGATCTTTCGTCCAACCAATCCCAAAGAGCATCTGCATTTAAATATCTATAGCTAAAGTATATATTTTGTCCATGAATTGCTTGGATTATAGGATGTGATCCATCATTTCGTTCCCATATTGCAGATACACTTGCATCGTTAAGATCATAGCGGAGCATACGCCAACGATCCTCCGTATTCTCATCGATGTAAATCTGTGACCCATAGACAAACATTCGAAAAACCCCAGATCCTTCTACATCTTCATTCTCTTTCTTATATATTATTTCTGGTTCACGGGATAATTTATCAAGCGGTAACCGAAGAAGTTGGTGAGTTTGTCTCATTCCCTCATTATAATCCACTACCAAATAATAAAAATAGCCCCGATGAATAGCAGCTTCTTTCATCAAGCCATGTGAGAAGGACCTCATTACTTTCCGCTTACTTCCATCTGGATTCCGTCTAACCAATTCATATATTCCAGATCTCCCACTTCCATCATCTGTAGATTCAATAGTGTATACATAATCTTTATAAAACTGCAATAAAACTGATTGTGATTTGTGTCTCTTTGAAACATATGCATTGCAATTGGTACCTCTTTCTTTCTTTAAGCAACCGTTATCAGGTCGATTGTCCAAAAGAACAGGATTTGTGCCTTGACGATCCATGTAATAAAGATAATTTCCATTCAAAAAATAATATCCCTGATCACTGAAAGCCACTCCAGTCCCATACATACTACCTCGATACATATATGGAAAATCAGTTTTTGCTATGTATTCATTTTCCTTCAATTGATCCGGGGATGAGCATCCTGTCAATGTAACCAGTAAGACAAGTAGCGCGAAAAAGTATATTTTCCACTTTAACACATCATCCCTCCTTCAAATTGTGCAGAAGTCTGCTCATACCATATATGGAATAACAATGTCTTTAACTGTTTAGTTTGATTTAAATCGTGAAAAAAAACACTCATTTAAAATGCAGGGATTCTTTCATACCCTTGAATTTCTAATGAGTGCTTCAATATATTCATTTGTATAATATATTGGTGTTCATTCTTCATCTTCTTGGTAAGTACACCCGCTCACTGGCTTTCACGTCCATCTTCCATAACGGATCTACAGGCAGTACAATGGATCGACTTAGGCTCTCTGTCTCTCTGACAGAGCCAGACTTGATGAGAGATAAAGTATTACAATTAGCAAACTTAGGGGATATTCGCATAAACAATAACTCCTTTATACCGTGATGTAAGCAAACATCTCTGTTTCACAGCATGTCCAGGTTATCTTCATCTTATGCGTTTATCCTCTTTCAATTACGACTATCGATAATGATGGTTACCGGGCCCGAGTTCGTTAACGACACATCCATCATTGCCCCGAACACTCCGGTTTCCACTTGAAGACCTTTTGCAGCCAACTCACGATTGAACGCTTCGTACAGCTTTTCTGCCTGCTCCGGTCTAGCCGCTGCCATGAAGTTAGGACGTTTTCCTTTGCGACAATCTCCGTAGAGCGTAAATTGAGAAACGGATAGAATAGCTCCACCGATATCAAGTACGCTGAAATTCATCTTTTCTTGCTCATCCTCAAATATTCTTAACCCCGCCACTTTATCAGCCAGGTATTTTGCATCCTTCTCTTCGTCTTCATGAGTAACGCCCACTAACACCATAAGTCCTTCCCCAATGGCTCCTACAACTTCTTCATGAACTGTCACTTGGGCATTCTTACATCTCTGAATAACAACTTTCATGATATCAGACTCCTTAACATAAAAAATCGCGGACAGCCTCCCCTTATTAGGTAAGCCAGTCCGCGTAGTTATTGTGGAACACGGCGATAAACCGTATGACACTTCATCTCAGTGAAATCAATCACTGCATAATTCGGTGAACAGTATAGACGTCCTTCACTCGTTTAATGCGCTCTACTACCGACTGAAGATGATCGGTATTGCGGATCAAAATTGTCATGTGAATCATAGCCATCTTGTTCTTATCCGAACGACCTGTCACAGCAGAAATATTCGTTTTGCTTTCCGATACAGCTTGAAGCACTTCATTAAGAAGTCCGTTGCGATCATGTCCAGTCACTTCAATATCGACACTGTAATTGGCTTCAATCGATGATTCCCATTCAACCTCAATAACACGTGCAGATTCCTCACCATCACCCGTTGCAGGCAAGTTCGGGCAATCAGATCGATGCACGGATACACCACGTCCACGTGTAACATAGCCAACGATGTCATCCCCTGGAACCGGATTGCAGCATCTGGCAAAACGAACGAGCAAGTTGTCAATGCCTTTAACACACACACCGTTAGTCGGACGACTCCGCTTCTCAGGTGGCGCCTTTATCTCCTTCATTTCAGAAGTCAGCTCAAGCAGACTTGCTTCCTCTTGCTCCTTCTCTTTGCGGAGCTTCTCTGTCAAGCGGGTACAAATCTGAGCAGCTGTAATTCCTCCGAAACCAACAGCAGAGAGCATATCCTCAATATCGTTGAAGGCAAATTTCTTACATGCCTCCATCATCTTATCGTCGCCCATCCAATCGGAAGGTTCAACACCGAGACGCTTCAACTCACGTTCAACCATGTCACGGCCCTTCTCGACATTCTCTTCCCGCTTCTCTTTCTTAAACCATTGTTTAATTTTACTTCTGGCATGGGAGGATTGTGCGATCTTCAACCAGTCCTGGCTAGGTCCATAAGAATGTTTAGAAGTCAGGATTTCAATGATATCCCCCGTTTTCAATTGGTGATCTAGAGGAACAATTCGTCCGTTTACCTTAGCCCCGATCGTCCGGTTACCAACCTCCGTATGAATTCGATAAGCAAAATCCAGTGGAACTGATCCCGCTGGGAGCTCAATCACTTCTCCTTTTGGCGTGAACACAAACACCAAATCGGAGAAGAAGTCCATTTTGAGTGATTCTACAAATTCAGAAGCATCTTTAGCTTCATGCTGAAGTTCTAGAATCTCACGGAAAAAGGTCATTTTATTATCAAAATCACCCGCTCCGGAACCTTCCTTATAGGCCCAGTGGGCCGCAATACCAAATTCAGCAGTCCGGTGCATCTCAACGGTTCGAATCTGAACTTCTGTCGGCTCGCCATTCGGTCCAACCACAGTCGTATGGAGAGACTGGTACATATTCGCTTTTGGCATAGCAATATAATCTTTAAATCGACCTGGCATCGGTTTCCACAACGTGTGAATAATACCTAATGTCGCATAACAGTCTTTGATATTATCAACAATGATCCGAATTGCAAGTAGGTCATAGATCTCGTTGAACTGTTTATTTTTAACAGACATTTTATTATACACACTGTAAATATGTTTCGGTCTACCGGACAAATCAGCTTCAATACCCATTTCGTCCAATTTTTCCTGAATACGCCCAATAACATTGTCGATGTACTGCTCGCGTTCAGCACGCTTCTTATGCATAAGATTCGCAATGCGGTAATACTGCTGGGGATTCAGATAACGAAGTGCAATATCCTCCATCTCCCACTTAATCGCTGAAATACCGAGCCGATGTGCAATAGGGCAAAAGATTTCCAGCGTTTCATGTGAAATACGGCGCTGACTTTCTTCGGACTGATACTTAAGTGTTCGCATATTATGAAGACGGTCTGCCAGTTTAATAACGATTACACGAATATCCCGTGCCATCGCAATAAACATTTTACGGTAGTTCTCGTTCTGCTGTTCTTCCTTAGAACCAAACTTAATTCGTTCCAGCTTGGTTAACCCATCCACCAACATAGCGCATGTATCGCCGAACTTATCGCGGATTTGCTCTAGGGAAACCGTTGTATCTTCAACGACATCATGCAGCAGCGCAGCAATAATAGACAGCGTGTCCATTTGCATATTAACAACAATTTCAGCTACCGCGAGCGGATGAAGAATATATGGTTCTCCCGATTTCCGCACTTGCCCATGGTGGGCTTGCTCCGCAAATTCATAAGCTTCCTGAATACGGAGAAGATCGGGTTCTTTAATATAGGCGCCAGCCTTCTCAAGTAATCGCTCTATGCCCATTCTTAATCCTTCTCTTCCCTTTCTATATAAAATGGAACCCGCTTTAAAACATGCAGGTTCCCTCATCGAATGTTTCCTATCATTATGACGCTTACAACGGTTCACGTCAACACTGCACCCTTAGTAAACACGCATTACTTCGGGCTTCAACGCAGTTGACCACCAAATTTTTACAGGGATGCATTTTATGCCGAATCACAAAAAAATGTTATTGAAAAAATAATCGATTGTATTTAATCTATTAAAGATCATGTAACGTACGGTCGGTATGATAAAAAAGTCCTAGAGGAGTGATTTGGTTTGCAACGTGAAATTCAAGTAAATGAAAAGCTTCCGTTTGGCCCAGGCTTTCTACTAAGTCTGCAACATTTGTTCGCCATGTTCGGAAGCACGGTGCTTGTGCCGAATATATTCGGTGTGGATCCAGGTATGATCCTGCTGATGAACGGAATTGGCACACTGCTCTACATATTGTTATGTAAAGGAAAGATCCCTGCTTATCTTGGTTCTAGCTTCGCCTTCATCGCACCGGTCAGCATTGTTATCAACGGAAATCCGGGCGATAATTATGGTAAAGCGCTTGGAGCCTTTATTGTAACTGGGATTATCTTTTGTATCGTCGCATTAATCGTCAAGTATGCCGGTACCCGCTGGATTGATTTTGCATTCCCACCAGCTGTCATGGGTGCAGTCATCGCAATGATTGGTCTGGAAATTGTTCCGGTCGCAGCTAGAATGGCAGGATTCCTTCCTCCAACCGATCCGGCTGAAGCAGCCAACTGGTCCATCGATCCTACCACCATTACAATTTCCTTAATCACTTTAGGTGTAACTGTTTTGGGTTCTATTCTATTCCGCGGATTCCCTAAAATTATTCATATTCTGATCGGTATCGTTACAGGCTATGCATTATCCTTTGCATTCGGTGTTGTGAAAGTTGAAAACATTAAAGAAGCAAGCTTCTTTTCGGCTCCTCATATGACGACACCAGTATTCGATTGGGCGGCCGTTTTCACAATCATTCCGGTTGCCTTAGTCGTGATCGTGGAGCATATTGGTCACCTGCTTGTAACAAGTAATATCGTTGGTAAAGATCTTTCAAAGGACCCAGGACTTCATCGTTCTCTCCTAGGGAACGGTATTTCCACAATCCTGTCTGGCTTTGTAGGTTCAACACCAAATACGACTTATGGAGAGAACATCGGTGTTATGGCACTGACCAAGGTATACTCTGTTCGAGTTATTGGCGGAGCAGCCGTCATTGCAATCCTGCTGTCTTTCTCGGGTACGTTCTCTGCTATTGTCGCAAACATACCAGAACCCGTTATGGGAGGCGTCTCATTGCTGTTGTTCGGTGTAATTGCAGCTTCCGGTCTTCGTATCTTTGTTGAGCAACGCGTCGACTTTTCCAAAGCAAGTAATATGCTACTCGCTTCACTTGTATTCGTTGTCGGAGTTAGTGGTATTACTTTCAAACTCGGTAACGTAGAACTTAAGGGTATGGCACTTGCAACCATCGTCGGTATGGTTCTAGCAATCCTGTTTAAACTATTCGACATTCTCGGTCTTTCGAATGAAAAAGCGGACAAGCAACCCGCTGCTGAAAAATAAACGATAAGACATAAAAGAATAAGCCCTTCGGTAACTTGCGCCGGAGGGCTTATTCTTTATTATTTCCCGGGAAAATCCGCTCATATAAGACGTTATTCTTACTCGTAGTGCATAAGTGTAAATACATCGATTCCCTGCAGCTTATCACGACCATTAAGCTCTGTAAGCTCAATCATAAAGGCCGCTCCAACCACATTACCGCCCAATTGACGGACCAAATCTACTGATGTAGCAATCGTTCCACCTGTAGCAAGCAAATCGTCTGCTATAAGAACGTTCTGTCCTTTTTCAATAGCATCAACATGCATAGCCAGCTTGTCTTTACCATACTCCAAATCGTATCCTGCTTCGATTGTTTCATACGGCAGTTTGCCACTCTTACGAATTGGAGTAAAGCCAACGCCTAATGCGTAAGCTAGTGGAGCGCCTACCACAAATCCACGAGCTTCAGGACCAGCGATAACATCAATTTTCAGATGCTCAACCATCTTTTTCAGTTCATTGATTGAACTCCGATAAGCTTCGCCGTTCTTAAGTAATGTCGTAATATCTTTGAAGCTGATTCCTGGTTGTGGAAAATCCGGAATGACACGAATATAGTCTTTAAAATCCAATAAAATCTCCTCCTAAGTCAGTAATACCGTTTACGATACACCTTTCGTTCGGGCCATCATCCAATGAGTTAGTTGCTCAGTGCTTGCATGTAGCAAATGCTGCTCCATTTCTGCTAGCTCATTCAGCTCCCTGAAATGAAGGGATGCATCGAGCGGTTTTTTTTCCGGTTTTGTTATGAAGGTAATCATTCCTTCAGCACGCTTAATAAATACCAACTCTTCGAATACATCAAGCACTTTGCCAAGCATACGCTGCGAAAGTGCTGACGATCTCTGCATCTGAGCAATTACTTTCTCTTCAGAAACAGGCTTCGAGCATAAGCTGGCAAGCATGATATAGAGCTTTTTAAATTGATCCCGAGTCGGTATTTGTAGTGAATCCCGCTTGCTACGGACCGGATGCAGCAAAAATATATTCGGCACGGAGCGAAACGTCGACAGCAATGCATCAAGCTGTCCCGGTGTCTCCGGTACGTCTAGAACAAACAACACTGAAATGGGCTCACAGCCGCCTTTTTCTGCGACTTCATTCATCGGCAAAATGCCAGCATTCCTATCATATACCCAAAGGGACATTTCATACAAATGACTTTTTATAGCATCTTGGGAATTCTCTGCTAATACGATTCCTGATCGGGACGCTGGACAGTGTAAGTGAGGTTCCAGTGCCTCTCTCAGCCGCTCTAACTCCTGAATCGGATCATTCACTCCGCGGTAGTCAAAAACCTGCTGATAAGGTACACTCATGTCTTGAATCATAAGCTGAGGCTTTCGATTTCCGTTCCATTCATTGACAGATAGCTCACCCAGCACATCGACCTTCGTCCCTTCTGGAAGTACATCCGCGAGGTGGCCTAAACCAAAAGCAATGGCTTCAAGTTGGTTACCATTCTGCTCGAAACGCAACTTTAAATGTTTGCTCTCTTTGCCCATCTTACGTACATCTATTACTTCCATACCACGAAAGATCATTTTGGGAACCGGATTAGACATTCCATAAGGTCCAAGCGCCTCTAATTCATCAATCACCTTCAGTGGAACATCTGAAACAGAGCACTCCAGATCAGCTTGATAAACAGGGATAAAGTGTTCATCACTCAATACATTATCTGCAAATGAACATAAGCTTCTTTCGAACTCTTCCAACTGTTCCGTATGCAAACTCATACCTGCAGCAGCAGGATGTCCGCCAAAATGATGCATAAGCTCCTTACAGGAGTGCAGCGCCTCGTAAATATCAAACCCAGGGATAGAACGGGCTGAGCCTTTACAATTACCGGTCTCCGGATCAATCCCGAGTACAATAACAGGTCTATAGAAACGCTCCAGTATTTTAGAGGCTACGATTCCTACCACACCTACATTCCAGCCTTCTCCTGCCAGAACGATGACTGGCGGAAGTTTATCATATCCCCAGCGACTTTGTATCATCTGCATCGATTCTTGAACAATTTGTTCCACAACTTGCTGTCGGTTCTTATTCAGAGCATCAAGCTCCCAAGCTAGCCGTTCTGCTTCATCCTGATCATCTGTCGTTAAAAGTGTTACAGCTCTTCCAGCATGATCTAATCGACCGCTCGCATTAATTCGTGGAGCCATAGCAAAAGCTACATTAAGAGCACTTACCTGCTCTACATTTACTCCTCCAACCTCAAGCAGTGCTCGGATTCCGATAAAACGGGTCTTCCTCATCGACTCCAGACCTTTTTTCACCAGAATGCGATTCTCGTCGGTCAGTGGCATAAGATCTGCAATCGTTCCGATAGCTACAATTTCGAGCCATTCCAGCGGAGGCGTACCCACAAGTGCCTGCGCTAACTTGTAAGCAACCCCTACACCCGCCAATCCTTTAAAGGGATAAGGACATGTGGATATCTTCGGGTTAATCAGAGCATAAGCATCTGGAAGTTGTTCCGGAGGCTCATGATGATCCGTAACAATGACATCCATACCAAGTTCGTTGGCATAAGCGATTTGTTCAACTGCACTTATACCTGTGTCTACGGTTATTACTAGGGATACACCTTGTTGGTGGGCCCAATCGAGCGCATGATTATGAAGTCCATACCCCTCGTTAGAACGATGAGGTATATAAATATCATATGAAGCACCGAGATAGCGCATTAGTTGTATCATCAAGGAAGTGCTGGACACACCGTCAGCATCATAATCCCCATATATCAAAATATGCTCATGTTCTTCGATCGCCTTTCGGATCCGGGAGACCGCTTCATTCATACCGAGCATTAAGAACGGATCATGTGTCAATTCAAATGTCCCGTTCAGAAATAGCTCCCCTTCCTCAGGAGAGGTAATGCCTCTAGCAGTCATTAGTGAAGCTAGCAAAGGAGATACCGATAGTTCCTCTGCTAGTTGGCCAGACATCTCTTCATCAGTAGATAGCATTCGCCATTCATACTTGGAATATAGCACAATAGTTCACCTTTCTTCTCGCTTCAGTACCGTTCTTGCCTGTCTTGATGTAAAATCACTGTGGTAGTGTTGGCAGATCGTTGTCCATCAAATCGTAATTCGATTTGTATGGATAGCCAGGTACATAAGGAACTACATTTACGTTCGCTTCTGTTACATGTACAAAGCGATGCAACAACAGCTTGCGAATTCGATCTGCTATCTCATGGGCTTCCCAAACTGTTATGCGTGGATTCACACTGACTTTCACATCAAGGTTAACCTGATCCTGACGCAATTGTCCATGCTCTTGCACCTTTATATCTTCGATTGTAATGACCCCATGGACCCTTTGAATCGTATCCATATAATCTGCAAAATGATCATGCTGAGGCTTTTCTAAAGGCGCACCCTTCAGAGAGCGAATGATAAGTAAACAACCTTTTCGTAATACTAGCCCTGACACGATAAGAGCTGCTATTGAATCCATGTGCAGCAAAGCCGGCACCTCATAGTTAGATCCAATCTTGGATAAAAACAGCCCGACCAGAACAATCAATAAAGAATATAAGCCGTAACGGTGATTCTCTGAATAAAGCATAAATTGTCGATCTGTTTTAGACTTGGACAGACGATACTGGTATTGAAAAACAGCCTCATTTACAAAAAGCGATATTAATACAGCTACAAGTACCAGCTCACCAGAAGACTCGGATGTTTCCTTTAAAAGATTCCTCACGGATGAGATAGCGATTTGAAGACCGCCCATTAATATCATTACCGAAAATAAGATAGGCATAAAAGGTACAGCAGGTGGTAGCGAAGCTCTCATTCCTTTGCGGCTTGATGATTTCCATCCTTCAAACCATGGCAGGCGGTCCGCAAGCAGTGTAGCAGCATTGGCAGTTGAATGCAGTGCATCGCCCATAAGAGCTATGCTACCGGAAAAATAGCCGACGGCTCCTTTGCCTATAGCTACAGTAAAATCGCTTATGATTCCGATCCAAACGGCTGTGTCCGTATGAGACAATCGTTTGTTATTCACATGAGGCCCCCCTCAGCTATGCTCTGTAACGCATACGCCTGTAACTTAGAAAGCCGCGTCGCCTACGACGCGGCTTTCTACATGAATAGTAGTGTTTAGCTATCCTTGTGAAACTTACCTTACGATGATTCTAAATATCTGATTTCGCTGGCTTTGGAGCTTTAGGCTTTGCTGCATTTTTACCTTTCAGCAAGAGCCAAAGCGGGCTCGCGATAAAGATCGAAGAATAAGCACCGAATAACAAACCAATCACGATTGCCAATGAGAACATTTGAATCGATTCTCCACCTAAGATGAGCATGAAGAACGCTGCAAGGAATACCGACAGGGCGGTATATAATGAACGGGCAATGGTTTGAGACAAACTCCGATTAACCAATTCAACAAGATCAGAATACTTCTTAATTTTAGCAAACCGCAGATTTTCACGGATACGGTCAAAGATAACGATGGTATCATTAATCGAATAACCGATGATTGTCAAAATTGCGATAATGAAAGTCAAATCAACTTCCAAACGGAAGATCGAGAAAATACTGATCACGACAAAAGCATCATGCAATAGTGCGACAATTGCCGCAATGGCAAACCGCCATTCAAAGCGAATGCTGACGTAAATGATGATCCCGACACATGACAATAATACCGCATAAACTGCATTTCGTCCGAGCTCTTTTGCCATTTCAGGGTCAACGGTATTCACTTCAAACGAGGCAGACTCGTCCAGTTTGTGAACACCCGCTTTTAATGCTTGGTCCTGTGGTTCAGTGAGCACCTGACTGAGTCGGATGTTAACCCGGTCATTCCCCGGGGTGATGCTTGCTTCTTCAATACCAGCTTCCTTCAGAATCGGTTCAAGTTGCTCTACTGTGAGCTGTTTGGATGTTGTGATATCCACATTGGAACCTGAACGGAAGTCAACACCATAATTCAGACCGAGAGCAGCAAGGCAGATCGCGCCCACGATGGTAAGAATAATCGAAAACGTATAGAAGTACCGACTGGCACCTACATAATCAAAATTTTTAAAGCGCACGAATGTCACTCTCCTTTACCCCGAAATGCTTCGGCTTGCTAGCCCAACCCATCTTAACAAGCAAATTGAGCAAGAAGCGGGAGAAGTATACGTTCGTCGCAATACTAACGATAATCTCCAAGATAAGGACAAGTGCAAATCCTTTAACAGCACCCGTACCAAACGCAAACATAACCCCAGCTACAATAATCGTCGTTATGTTAGAATCCATGATCGTACGGAATGAGTTCTTACCACCCGCTTTAACAGATGAGGCAATGCTCTTTCCACTACGCATTTCTTCCCGTATACGTTCGTAGGTGATAATGTTAGCGTCAACTGCCATCCCGATACCCAGAATAAATGCTGCGATCCCCGGCAATGTCAGTGTAAAGTCAGCCAAAACAAATATCAGAATAAGTAACCAAGTGTGCACAATAAGTGCAAAACTTGCAAGTAAACCTGGAATACGATACATACCAATCATAAAGATCAGAATAGCCGCGGAAGCAATCAATCCCGCCTGCAATGTCTTAGTAAGAGACTCCATACCCAATGTTGCGCCTACACTTTGAGAGTATTTCTCAGTCAGTTTCAGCGGGAGTGCACCTAGGTTAATCGTATCACGAATCTTTTTCGCCTCATCAAGGGAATATGATCCTGTGATTTGTGCTGATCCATCTGTCAAAACAGCTTGTACCGTTGGAGCAGACAACAATTCGTCATCCATAAAGATGGCAAGCTCTTGTCCAAGAAGACGTTCTGTGATTTCAGCAAACTTCGCTTTATCTCTAACCTTGATGTCGATCATTGGCTGATTCAAAGAATCATAAACAACGGAAGCGCCATTTTCTACAAAATCGTCACCACGAAGCTCAATCTTACAGAACTCTTCTCCCTCTTTACATCCGTCGTTGCTTCGGAACGTAAGGTTTGCTGGTTCTTTCATCGTCTTGCGGACCTCTGCCTCGTCGGTTACACCGGCGACCTTCAGTCGAATTCGGTTAGTTCCTTCCGGTGTTACTTCCGGTTCGGTCGTTCCCATAGCGTCTGCACGTTTCTGTAAGCTTTTTGCGGTTTCCTGCAGGGCTTCTTTTGTAACCTGCTGACCTTCAATCAATGGCTCTGCCTCATACAGGATTTCAAAGCCGCCCTTAAGATCCAAACCTAAACGAACGTCTTTTAACAACCCCGGGCTCGATACAGCCATGATACCGGTGACCACGAGTACGGTAACGATGAAACTGATGATTCTCTTCATGCCGTCCCTAGTTCCCCTTTCTATTCTCAATATTCCTATTATAGCCATGCCTCAAAATCCAGTCAATTTATCATTAATTGTCGATTTGGTTAAAATATCCGAAAAATGAGCAAAAAAAGGATCAACCCTCGATTAATCGAAAGGAGATCCCTTATATGCTGATATTGTCATATAATTCATCAAACTAGTTGCTTTCAAAGATAACACATCGTTTACCAGTTGATGAAGGGGAGGAATACCCTTCTTCTCATATTTACTACTCACGCATCTCCAAATATCATCGGTAGTGACATATTCGTAACCTATCATGCGAAATTCTTCAACCTTGCTGGAACAGATCATTTCAATCGTGGCGGTCAATTCTTCGTCACTCATCGATTCTAATCCCATCTTCGTTGCCTCCTCTTGTTACCTCAAAACTCTACATTCGACTAACAACACATCATTCCCTTCTTTTCATATCATGCTCTTTACAAAAAAGTAAAGCATCAGATTGGACATGTTAGGCATATCCATATCAATAGGGCGTTATGGATTCTTTTTTACCAGGGAGTGGGATGAGCATTGAACAAGCAGTCTTTTATCAAAGGTACCATCATTCTATTAGCAGCCGGTATTATTAATCGGCTGCTCGGATTCATACCTCGGATTGCTCTGCCACGAATTATCGGGCCAGAGGGAGTCGGTATTTATCAGCTCGGTTACCCATTTTTTATCGTTTTAGTCACAATCATTACTGGCGGTATACCTCTAGCCATTGCAAAAATGGTAGCTGAAGCAGAAGGCTCTGGAAATAGCGACTACTCTAGGCGCATCCTACGTACAAGCTTGACTCTGACCCTGACACTTGGCACGCTGTTTATGCTTCTCAGTCTCTTGCTCGCTCCATGGGTTACAAGTGTCATTCTGCCTGATGAGCGGGTTTATCAAACCTTTGTCAGCATGACACCTATGATTATAATCATTGCCGTCTCCGCAGTGTATCGGGGATATTTTCAAGGTAAGCAAAACATGGTTCCTTCCGCAGCATCATCCATCATTGAAACTATCGTTAGAATTGTGTGTATGCTCTGGTTTGCACACCTTCTTATGCCAAAAGGACTGGCTTATGGAGCCGCTGGAGCCATGCTCGGAACAGCTGTTGGAGAGCTTCTTGGAATGTTCGTTTTACTCTGGCAATATTCCCGAGATGAAAGACGTAAATTAATCCCGGTACTGAAAGAGCAGGAGCCGCAAGCTATACCCAAACCTTTACAAAATCAGAATCGCGGTATACTTAAACGTCTACTGGGAATCGCCATTCCAGTTACAGGTGGAAAAATGGTCGGTTCCATCTCCTATCTGCTGGAATCCATCATAACTGCTCGAAGTTTGGCCATCGCTGGTATCGCCACCTCTGTAGCAACAGCTCAGTATGGTGCTCTGCAAGGCATGGTCATCCCACTGTTACTCCTGCCAGGAGCCATTACGATGTCTCTCGCTGTAGCACTGGTCCCTTCCCTATCGGAGGCAGCAGCTAGAAAGGATATGGTTACGATCCATAAACGGATGAACCAAGCCCTTCGACTCGCATTTGTAACCGGAGCACCTTTTGCCGTTATCATGTACATCTTGGCAGAACCGTTATGTCTAATGCTATATAACAACACAGACATTAGCAGCATGCTTAAGATTATGGCCCCGTTTGCATTGTTTCTTTATGTACAGGCACCGCTCCAAGCTGCCCTGCAGGCGCTAGATCGTCCTGGCAGAGCATTAATGAATACACTGGTCGGTGCTCTAATCAAAATATGCCTAATCTTATACTTATCCTCTAATCCCGCATTTGGTATTAAAGGAGCAGTCATTGCTATCATTGTAAACAGTATCGCTGTGACAATGCTTCACGGGTACAGCATCTCCCGATTAATCGGTTTCCGATTCAAACTAATAGACTTTATCAAAACAGCAGCAGTTATGCTTATTATGGGCGCCGCCGTTTTAATGAGTTATCAGCACTTTCCATTCTTGAATATCCCTTGGCTTCAATTTCTAACCGCAGCAGGAGCAGGTGTATTCTTATATATTATCGTCGTTTTTATGACGAAACTCGTAACTTTTCGTGACCTCGTGCGGATGCCGGTGATAGGGAAATGGTTCAATCGATAAACGAATAATTCTACGCTATAGAGAACGGTTACGATCGACGTATAATCTTCCTTTATGATCGATGGAGCATAAGAAAACTTCTTTAAAGTCTTTTGCTCCTTTCTTTTGAATTTCATTTTTCAGCCAAAATCTCGTCTTATCAATGAGTGTCAAATTCTCGTCCAATACCTTCCCATCCAGAATTAATGGAATAGGTAATCCCTCATAAGTTATTTTATTGTACGGTATCTCAATTCGGTTGCTGCTGTCCTTTTTTAAGGCTCGGTTTGAACTTTGATCTGAATCTTGTTTAGTTTGGTTCGATGTGTTTCTTAAACTGTTGACGTCTGTGCTCTCAGATGGCTCTTTAGGAATTACTGTCAATTGTCCAGATGTTTCGAGAATAGCAAATTCAACATCTGCAAGACTCGAGATATCTTTACCTCTAAGTTGCTGCATTAAATCGTCTAAGTTGTAGCGCAGTTTACTCATCTCTTTGCGATTAAGATTTCCTTTAGCGATAATAATGCTTGGTTTACCGTCCGCCAGCAATCTCACCCTCCGACTTTTTAGCCCCAAATAAGCAAGTCCAACCTGAATTGTAACGAGGACAGCAATCGGAATGAGCCCGTCAAGTAGTGGTTTATTGACATCTTCAAGTACAAAGACGGCCATTTCAGCAATCATGATGGAGATAACTAAGTCAAAAATTGATAGTTTTCCGATTTCTCTTTTTCCCATAATACGCATGGTTGAGAAAGTCACCCCGTACATTAAAATTGTCCGGAGAATAAGGAGTGTGATGTGCGTGGTCAAAATGATTCCCTCCCAGCTGATTGGACAAATTCACGGTATTGGTATTCTACCCCTGACTCCTTATTCCATTCGGTAGTTCATGATTAATTAATGGTAATCATTTTGAAGACTTGATAGTACTAACCCTGAAGGCTTGACCATACAATGAGTAATAATTGAAGCTTAGTAAAGGAGTTGATTTATTGGAACCAATTAGGCGCGTTTTCTCCTTAAGAATCAACAGTCCTATTCTCTCTGGACTGCTGTATTCTTTCATGTGGATGTTCCTCGGGGCTCTAGCGCTGTCACTGCTTTTATGGGCGAGCAATCTCTCAGAGGAGGATTTATTCTTGTACACCTTCCTCATCCATGGAATTGCCGCTGCATTTGGTGGGATTGTAAGCGGTAAACGGGCGGGTAATAAGGGTTGGTACTACGGATGTCTAACAGGCCTTTTGTATGGCATTATGCTCATTGTTATAGGCTTTTTAGCTTTGGACAGTTCTTTATCATTCAGTGATTTTACACTTATAGGTACAGTATTATTCGGTGGAGCCATCGGTGGAATGTTTGGTGTGAATTTACGTAAATAAATTGTTATTTCTCTTTCCTCAAATTGTGGTACACTGATAACATTGTGTTTATTGATTAGGAAAGAGGAGGACTTTGTTTCATTGTTATACCAATCCATGAATACCATAGCCTTTTTCACTACACTTAATGTGATCGTGCTTCTGTGGGCCGGTACCCTTAACAATCCATTTAAAGCACTGTTCGCCCTTGTCAGAGAATTAATTACAGTTCCTCGTTTCTTAATACTATTTACAGCGATGGCGGGTATTCTGATACTTAATAAATACGAACTGCAGTTTGAACAAGAGCACTTCAACTATTTGAAGGATTTCACGCCTATGATTTTCCAGTGGGAAGGCTTTATTGTAAAACATGTGCAGGAGTTTTTTCACAGTACTTGGCTAACTCCAATTCTCGCTTTTTTTTACCTGCTTGTGTTTCAAGCACTGATTATCGGATCTATCGGAGTATATCTGATTCAACATAACAAAACTCTGGTGTATGCCACTTGTTATGCAATCCTGATTAACTATGCGATGGCTATTCCCTTCTTCTTACTATTTCCGGTAAATGAAATATGGTCCTACCAGCCAGCAGGAGTAACTTTCTATATGCTTGAAGTATTTCCGAACTTCGAAAGCGTATATCGGCCATTATCCGGTCTTAACAATTGCTTCCCAAGTCTTCATACATCCTTATCTGTTACAATGGCTATTCTCGCATTCAGATCTGGAAATAAACGTTGGGCAATCATTACCGGTATAAGTGCTGCCTTGATCATTTTCAGTATTTTTTACTTAGGTATTCACTGGGTTTCTGATATGATCGCTGGAGTTTGTCTAGGTATACTAGCGTCAACCTTAGGTATTTATCTAGGAAGACTGACACATGAAAAAGCAACTTCCTCCACAAACAGAAAAGTCACAGGTAAAAATGTATGACAAGCCTGACAGCAAACGAAAAAAAGCCTGGTTCCGAATAGGAACTAGGCTTTTCTTTAGTTACACACTAAGTTGCACAATGAGCTATTACTCATTAGTGCTGTGGCTGATTGAACTGCGATCAAATGTCAGTTTCGTGACATCATTCACTTTCAATACCACCACATCGTCGGTGATCTCTACAATCGTACCGTGAAGGCCACCGATCGTTACTACCTTATCACCTTTTTTCAACGCGTTAAGCATAGCAGTACGAGTCTTCTGTTTCTTCTGCTGTGGACGGATAAGCAGAAAGTAGAAGATGACGAACATCAATACGAAAGGTAGAATTAAACCGAGAATTCCACCACTTCCTGTTGTTTGCGCAGCTGCAATATCAAACATTTCTTTCCCCCCCCTTCATGGACTTCCCATGATGGTTTTACAATTTTAAAACCCTTTTTCATTATCATGCAAACCATACTTTTCGAAAAACTCATCGCGGAAATCAAGCAGACGATCTTCCCTAATGCTTTGCCGCACATTACGCATTAGATTAAGAAGGAAATGAAGATTATGATACGTTGTAAGCCTTAGCCCAAACGTTTCATCACTCTTAATCAAGTGACGCAGATAAGCTCGTGAGTAATTACGGCATGTATAGCAATCACATTCCGGATCAAGTGGTCCAAAATCTCTCGCATACTTGGCGTTTCGAACGACAAGACGGCCTTGACTTGTCATCGTTGTTCCGTTGCGGGCAATCCGCGTTGGAAGCACACAATCGAACATGTCCACACCTCTGATAGAGCCTTCCAAAAGCGCATCAGGCGAGCCGACCCCCATCAGGTAACGCGGTTTATTGTCCGGAAGCAGGGGTACCGTGTAATCCAGCACTTCGTACATTAACTGCTTGGATTCTCCCACACTAAGTCCTCCGATAGCATAACCCGGAAAGTCCATGGAAGTCAAATCACGCGCGCTCTGACGGCGCAGATCTTCGTACATGCCCCCTTGAACAATAGCGAACAGGGCTTGATCATGCGGACGTGCATGACTCTTCAAGCAACGTTCAGCCCAACGTGAAGTACGTTCCGTTGATTTTTTTACATAATCGTACTCTGCTGGATATGGAGGGCATTCATCAAATGCCATCATAATATCTGAGCCGAGCGCATTTTGAATTTCCATAGCTACTTCTGGAGAAATAAACAGCTTATCTCCATTCAGATGAGAACGGAAGTTAACGCCTTCTTCTGTTATTTTTCTCATTTCTGCCAAACTAAATACCTGAAAACCCCCACTATCCGTTAAGATCGGACGATCCCAGTTCATAAATTTATGCAAACCGCCTGCTTCTTTAACAACATCATGTCCTGGTCTTAGAAACAAATGATACGTGTTACTCAAAATAATCTGAGCATCCATCGCTTTTAGTTCTTCAGGACTCATGGTCTTAACTGTTGCCAGTGTTCCCACCGGCATAAAGGTGGGTGTCTCAATTACACCGTGTGGTGTATGCACGCGACCGAGTCTTGCACCCGATTGCTTGCATGTCTTGATATGTTCATAGGTGATAGCTGCTGCCATTTTGATAAACCTCCGAAATTAATAAATAAACATCGCGTCTCCAAAGCTAAAGAATCGATATTCTCGCTCAACCGCTTCTTTATAAGCTTCGAGTATGTGATCCCTTCCAGCCAAAGCGCTGACAAGCATAACAAGTGTGGACTTGGGTAGATGGAAGTTTGTTATTAGTGCATCCACCACTTTGAACTCATACCCTGGGTATATAAAAATACTCGTCCAGCCACTGCTCTCTTTCAGCATTCCGTTTTGACACTGGTTACCTACCGTCTCTAATGTTCTGCAAGAGGTGGTCCCAACTGCGACAACTCGTCCACCTCTACGTTTCGTCTCATTCAACAGATCTGCTGTTTCCTGTGACATCATGTAATATTCTTCATGCATAACATGATCTTCTACACGATCAACCGACATCGGACGGAAAGTACCAAGGCCAACATGAAGCGTTATAAAAGCAATATCCACGCCACGTTCACGAATACGATCAAGTAGTTCTTCTGTAAAATGCAGCCCTGCAGTCGGTGCTGCTGCTGATCCTTCATGCTTGGCGTAAACGGTCTGGTAACGGTCACGATCATCCAGTTTCTCCTTAATATAAGGAGGCAATGGCATTTGACCAAGAGAGTCTAATATCTCCTGAAAGATTCCATCATAGGAGAAGGAGAGCGTGCGTGCACCTAGGTCACCTTCTTCTTCAATGAGTGCACGCAGTTTTCCTTCACCAAATGTTATGACACTACCCTTTTTCAGCCTCTTTCCGGGCTTTACAAGTGCTTCCCAGCGGTCGCCTTCAAGATTTTTGAGCAGAAGCACTTCCGCTTTCGCACCGGTATCTTCTTTAACTCCAAAAAGTCGGGCGGGTATTACTTTTGTATCGTTGAGCACCAGCGTATCGCCTGGCCGCAGATCGTTAATAATATCTCCGAACACTTGATGGGATATCTCGCCACTCTCTTTATTGACTGTAAGCAGTCTAGAAGCTGTACGGTCAAGCAATGGTGTTTGAGCAATCAAATGTTCTGGTAGTTCAAAATCATACAAATCTACATTCATTCTGGTCAGTCCTTAAGTATAGTGGAGTTGCGGTAATAGTGTTGCAAAATTGCCTTATAATCATACCCTTCATCAGCCATCCCCTTGGCTCCCCATTGTGAAAGACCGAGTCCATGACCATTGCCTTTTCCCGTAAATTTGAATCCGGCTGTCTTATCTATGACTCTTGCCTTCCCATTTGCATTCATCACAACAGAGCCTGCACCCGAAGTACTTTGTACTCCGCTTGCTGATATAACAGAGATATTTTGACTGCCTGAAAGGGTGGATACATCACCGTTAGCGCTCAATACAGTATAACTTCCAGTAGGTTCAATATCAAACATTGTGCTTGGTAGTCCTTTAAAGGCGGAACGGAACATATCCGGATATTTAACACTCAATACTTGACCATTAGCCTGTACTTCCGTCGCTCTTCCTGATGGCCCTCTCTTAGTCACTTCCAACGTATTGATCGTTGAAGGCAGAGTTGAACTCGTCTTACCATTCAAAGAAGCAAGCAACTCGGCGGATGTATAAGGTCCACGAATCCATTCATAACTGTTAGATTCATTCACCTTATCCAATATAACGGCCGTATCTCCTGGATTCATTTGAGCCAATGGTTTTACAGTCGATTGGATAAGCGGCAACGGTCTAATATTGGTGCTCGACGAAGTTACGGTCATTAGCGGAAGGCCTGCTGCTGTAGAACTGCCTGTCTCCTTAACATTATCCTCTCGGACATAACCCGCTACTCCATTCGGCAAAAGTATGTAATACCACTGCTTCAGGGAAGCCTGAGCAGACTTATCACCAGGGCTTTCCACCGCTGCAAACAAATCATTGGCACTATTCCACACTTCAGAAGGATCTGCTGTCATTCCTCCACTATTGGATGAAAAAACAGCTTCAACCAGTCTGTTATTGCTCATCAATACTTCGCCTTGTGTAGCATCAACTGCCTGTGTAACACTTCCTTTTTCCGAACCGATTCCGTTATAAGCTTGACTTAACACGGTATCTACTACATGAGCTACTTCAAACTTCTTTCCTTGGTATAAGGCATAGCTCCGTGCAGCAACCGCTTGAGCTTTCAGTGCTTCGCTTCCCCAAGAAGAAGGGACTTCCGCACCTACCACCGAATACAAATACTGCTCAAATGGTAATTCATTAACTAGATAGAGTTGTCCATTTTTTGAACCGATCTCGATCGCACCTCTATATGTCCGTTCAGAGCGCTCTTTAACTTGAATACCTGCACCTGTTCCTTCGATCCACAGTTTAGACGTACTGCCAGCAAGCATATAGTGAGTAACCGGCTGTGCTTGAGCTAAATTAAGCCCCACATCCTGTTTTAAGATGATTCCTGCAGTACTTGTATCTACTTCATTTAAGGGCACAGACGATACTGCTTTAGCAGCAGTTTTTACAGCCGCTAGATCTGCTGAATTTGCAGCTTCACCAACCCATACAGAATAACTAGCCCCCCCAGTTGAGGGTAGCTTAACATTAACAGCATCAATTCCCGCATTCGCGAATGTCTTGCGGACTTTCTCGGCAGCAGCCTCTGATGCAAACTGTCCTGCTGTAAGATACAAAGAACCCTTTACAGCTGGAGTTTGACCCCCCAGATAAGCAGAAACTGTTTTTGAAGTTCTCGCTACAGCTTCTTTTGCAGCATTCTCCGTAGCATACATGCCCGTGTACAGCTGATATACATCCCCTGAATTTGAAGAAGACATGAACAGAATTGGCTTGTCTGATGTTGCTTCAAGCTTCTTGGCTGCCTCAGATGCGGTCTTCCAATCCTTGGTCTCCAGCACCTTCACACGATATGAATCTACACTTAGACGAACTTGTTCTGCAGCCGGAATGGAGACCATTCCTTCTGTGCCATTAGCTGTAATAATGGAGACGTTCAAATTTTCACTCGAATTTACTGTTACAGCGGGGGTCGTTGACTTATACTTACTTCCCAAATCTAGAAACATTGCAACTCTTATTGTATCCAGTGAAGGAGCAGCGGCATGAACCGCCGGTGCTTGCCACACAGTCCCGGCAACGATAATCGCGAGCAAACCTTTTGTACACCATGATCTAATATTTTGCTTCCAACTCTTTGTCATCAGTTATTTCCTCCTGCTAGTAAGAATGACGAATAAGTCATGTGGCTTGTATTAAATATCCTCAATCTGCGATTAGACTATCGGCGATCCTCAGGAAACGGGATTCCCAAATGGTTGTATGCAGCCGGAGTGACAATACGCCCCCTTGGCGTCCGCTGAAGGAAACCAATCTGGAGTAAATATGGCTCATACACATCTTCTATGGTCTGACTCTCTTCGCCAATTGTAGCAGCTATGGTATCAAGTCCAACCGGACCACCCCGGAAGCTGTGAATCATTGCATTAAGCATTTTATGATCTACTAAATCAAGCCCCATTGGATCCACCTGCAGCATTTTCAGAGCTTCCCCTGCAATATCAGGCGTTATCATACCGTCACCACGAACTTGCGCATAATCACGCACCCGTTTTAAAAGACGGTTGGCAATCCGAGGTGTCCCCCTGGAACGCAGCGCTATCTCCGTGGCTGCCTCTCCTAGTATCTGAATTCCAAAAATATCAGCGCCTCGAGAGACGATATAAGCTAACTCATCGACAGTATAAAACTCTAGTCGGCTTACAACACCAAAACGGTCTCGCAGTGGTGCGGACAGTAGACCGGCCCGGGTGGTTGCCCCGATCAATGTAAATGGAGGTAGATCTAGCCTTACGGAACGTGCACTAGGGCCCTTGCCAATCATAATATCCAGTGCGAAATCCTCCATAGCAGGGTACATTACTTCCTCAACCGTACGGTGCAGACGATGGATTTCGTCGATGAACAGCACATCTCCCTCTTGAAGATTCGTCAAAAGGGCTGCTAAATCTCCAGGACGCTCTATTGCAGGTCCGGATGTGGTCCGTAAGTTCACCCCCATCTCATTCGCTATAATGTTAGCAAGCGTTGTTTTACCGAGACCTGGCGGTCCATACAAGAGCACATGATCCAGTGCCTCTTTACGCATTTTTGCTGCTTCAATATATATCTTGAGGTTTTCCTTAACCTGATTCTGGCCTATATATTCTGCTAAATAACGGGGACGCAGACTAAGCTCCACAGCCTGATCCTCCATCATTAAATTAGCCGTTATGATACGGTCATCCATATTTAATAGCTCCTTTCAACAACCAAATCTTAACCGGCAAATAACAATTGTAGTGCCTTTTTCATAATAACATCTACGGATTCTCCTGCTATCTTATCCTTAATCTTGAGCCATACCTTATCCAGCTCACTATCTGTATAACCGAGTGCTTTCAATCCCTCGCGGGCTTCCGCCCACCCTGCGCTGTCATCCGGCTCAATTTCATTCACCGCAAATAACCCTGTAGCATATGCAGCACTGCTGAAGCCCTCGAGTTTATCCTTTAAGTCCAGTATCATGCGCTGTGCTGTCTTTTTACCGATGCCCGGCAGCTTCGTAAGAAACGCAATGTTCTCTTGGTAAATCGCTGTAACGACATGATCCGGTGAGCCGCCGCCCAATATTCCGAGCGCTACACGCGGACCAATACCTGATACCTCAATAAGCTTTCGAAATAACATCTGTTCTTCTCTTGTCGCAAAACCGAACAGTAGCATAGCATCTTCACGCACATGATGATGAGTAAATATTGTAACTGGACCTTCAATTTTAGCAAAAGCATACGGATTCGGACAAAAAACCCGATATCCTACTCCCTGGACGTCAAGAACTATATATTCATTCTCCATATGGACAAGCTGTCCTCTTAAAAAATCTATCATTTTCGAAGTACCTCATTTAACTTAGAATTAAGAGTATACGAATGGGCATGACAAATGGCAACAGCCAGTGCATCCGCCACATCATCAGGCTTGGGAACAGCTTGTAGCTTCAAGAACATTCGCACCATTTCTTGCACCTGTTTTTTCTCGGCTTTTCCGTACCCTACAATCGCCTGTTTAACCTGCATAGGTGTATACTCGGCAATTGGTAGCCCTCGCTGCGCTGCGGCCAAAATAAGCACTCCACGCGCTTGTGAGACGGACATCGCTGTTGTTACATTCCGGTTAAAGAACAATTTCTCAAATGCAACAGCTTCCGGTTGATACTTATCAATCAATTGCACCATAGCTTCATACACATATTTCAAGCGATCCTCATCAGGAGTATGTGCTTCAGTCTGAATGCATCCATATTGAACGGGTGTTACTTTACTACCTACCTTATCTACAAATCCGAAACCAACAATAGCAATCCCGGGGTCAATTCCCATAATCCGCAAACCAAATCTCTCCTCTTAAAGCGAACATATGTATCGTTCTACCCATTATAACAAAAGATGAGCATCAATTGAGGAAAAACTTTGATCCATTCATTCCCTAACGCTAATTAACGTCAAAAAGGAGATGCCATAGGCATCTCCTAAAATTCGAGCACATATTTATCTCATTAATCTCTAAACACAAGTGATCCAACTGTATTTAATGAGCTTTCATTACATTTTCCGCCAAATCTCTCGCATAATCACTGAATGTCGATAAAACACTGTTATACTCGTCTATATCCTGAATACGTATACCGTCTTGAAGCTGTTTTAATACATCCTTAGGTAAAGAGGACTCCATCGAATCAATATCTAACTGAAAAAAAGTTCTCAGAACCTTCTCTTCTTGTGGTGGACCATCAAATAGTGTAAGGTTCCCATTCGCATCTACGCTCATATAAGCTTGTTCCTTACACGCTGGCGACAGATCATCCGTCACTGTTTCCTCTAGCCACACTTCACCGCTCGCATCAATTTTTCCCTTCCATGAAGGATTATTATTCAGCAGCGTATAGATGCTGTCGGCATCAAGACTACCGATAACCTGTTCCTCCACACCGCACACATATGAAGTTCGTAAATGGACTTTCATATTTCCTTGGGAGTCATTCAATTGCTGCATAAATACACGTTGTTCACCTAACTCTTCATCATTGTCTTGCAAATAATTTAGCGTCTCTATAGCAATAGGCGAACCATCGGTCATCTGAGTTAAAAGCTGTTTCATTTGTTCAGGTAAAGTCTGACCTGCCAGGAGCAGACCTCCTATGATTAAAAATAGAGCACTGGACCAAACAGCTCGCCGCCAACGTTTCCATCTTTTTTTGAATTGTTTTTTCATCCGGAAAACACTCAAGTTGATCCCCTTCTGTCTAATGTTTTTCATAGTTTGGCCTATACTTTATCCATTTATTCAAAACACTTTATAAGGCCTGTCCATAAATTATAAAAGACAATAAAAAAATCCATTAATCAGAATGGATCTGATCAATGGATTATTTAACAATCGGGACGACACGATTTGAACATGCGACCCCCTGGTCCCAAACCAGGTGCTCTACCAAGCTGAGCTACGTCCCGAAAACACAATATTAAGATTATAGCAAAAATCTGATGCATACGATAGTGTTTTTGAGATATAAAAGACTTCGTAAACAATTGGTATTAGAAGGAATCATCCAACCGCAGTAAGACAAATTCCCCAATAAAAAAACACACTGGATTATACTTCTGTGTGTTTTCCAGTAAAGCTATAATGCCGGTGAAGGGACTCGAACCCCCACGGTTTCCCTCACGATTTTGAGTCGCGCGCGTCTGCCAATTCCGCCACACCGGCTTAAAATAAAAACAACCTCTTATTAGAGGATCAGACCATCTACATTTTTCTATAAATAAAATGGCGCGCCCTGAGAGATTCGAACTCCCGGCCTTTTGATTCGTAGTCAAACGCTCTATCCAGCTGAGCTAAGGGCGCATATATGGAGCGGACGACGGGAATCGAACCCGCGACCCTCGCCTTGGCAAGGCGATGCTCTACCGCTGAGCCACGTCCGCAAAAATTTATGATGGTAATTACTAATTGAGCAAAGATGGTGAGCCATGAAGGACTCGAACCTTCGACACCCTGATTAAAAGTCAGGTGCTCTACCAACTGAGCTAATGGCTCATGAATGCATGAAAATGATGGAAAACATTTGCTCCGATAAATCCTTTGTGGATTCTCATTCTTGATGCTAATTCATAAGTGGCGGAACTGACGGGATTCGAACCCGCGATCTCCTGCGTGACAGGCAGGCATGTTAGGCCTCTACACCACAGTTCCATAACTATGTAGAAAATTAATTGGTTGCGGGGACAGGATTTGAACCTGTGACCTTCGGGTTATGAGCCCGACGAGCTACCGAACTGCTCCACCCCGCGTCATTAAAAGGTGTATATGGTGGAGGCTAACGGGATCGAACCGCTGACCCTCTGCTTGTAAGGCAGATGCTCTCCCAGCTGAGCTAAGCCTCCATAATAATGCTGCTTAGTAAAAATAGTGGTGACCCGTAGGGGATACTCTCTCTTCGTTCGAGACTGAGAAGTATTCCTAACGATCTTGATGCTCCGACGAACCTTTGGGATTCTCATCCCCGAAGCAGATAAA